>CAJTZI010000135.1 GCA_910584075.1 uncultured Oscillibacter sp. | reverse complement strand
CTGTGGCGTTCAGTGTGCCGGTGCCGCCAGACTGGGCGTAGATGGTCAGGCTGTTGCCGGTCGTCACCACAATGCCCTTTTCCGCTGTGAGGTTGCAGCCGTCCGCCAGGATCAGGTGTACCTCCCCGTTGACGGTGATGGGCTGGTCAATGGTGACGGTGCCGCTGACCGCGTACCAGCCCGCAGTCCATGTGACCGCCTCGGCGCTGTTTTCAACGAGGGTACAGGTTTCGGTCTTGCTCTCATAGGTCACTTGGCTGCCGTCCCAGGACGCCTCTTGATACTCGACAGATTCCGTTATTGGGGCAGGGTCGTTGGCCCCGTCCAGCGCCTCTTGCAGCTCGTAGCAGCGGGAAAGGTCGATCTGCTCCTGTTCGTCCTCTGTCAGCACTGAAAACAAAGCGAGGATTTCGTCAAGCTGCGCCCGCACATCCTCCACGTTGTCCGGCGTGACCTCATCCGGCAGGGCGGCGATCAGGTCCTCGATGGGACAGATACGGCACTCATACC
>CAJTZI010000134.1 GCA_910584075.1 uncultured Oscillibacter sp. | reverse complement strand
CCGACTGAGCCTCCACTAGCTCCATGGCGTTGTTGACCACTTCGCCCAAGCTGTTCATGGTGTGGCCGCTCTGGTTGTTCAGTCCCGCCGAGGCGATGTCAGTGGGGAGGTTGACCAGATATTCATACTGCGCCTCCCTGGGCAGAAACAGGGCGCTTTTGGAAACGAAATCGCTGGCCTCCACAGGCAGGACCCGGCCGCCGCGAACAGGGCGGTTTTTCAGGATTTCCTTCTCCACCAGCTTGAAGCGGCTGTATGCGTAGCGCAGAAAAATCAGGCCCAGCACCGGCATACAGTATTGGTTGGAGGTCAGCTTGGATCCAGCCCGGAGCAAATCAGCGGACTCCCACAGGTCAGATTCCAATTTTCTGATGTTTACCATAAGACTGTACCTCCAAGATTGCTTGGCGCCGCAATCAAACAGCTACCGGTTTCGACATTTATTATATACGTTCGAGGAAATATTTGCAATCCGTTCAGGGGCTTATTTCATTGTTTACTGGTACGCAATA
>CAJTZI010000133.1 GCA_910584075.1 uncultured Oscillibacter sp. | reverse complement strand
CATCCGCTCCAATTACCGTTTTGTCATGGGCATCAACGGCTCCCTGATTGCCCTTGGAGCCTTGGGCATTTTGCCTCCGGCCACCTCTGCCACCCTGCACAACCTCTCTACCCTGGGCGTCAGTCTGCGAAGTATGACCAATCTCCTGGAGCTAAAATAGAACAGCCGCCCCTTCCGAAAAAGAAGGGGCGGTTTTCACCTATCTTTGCTCTGCCCGCTTTTGGAGCGTGACCTCCTTGATCCTCTCATAGCTCTCCTCGCTGATGTCATGTTCTATTTTGCAGGCATCCGCAGCGGCGTTCTCTGGGGATACTCCAAGTTGCGTCAAAAATTCCGTCAGAAGCTGGTGCCGGGCGTAAATACGGGCAGCAATTTCCTCCCCTGGCGGAAGCAAGGAATGATGCCGCTGACAATGGCAAAGGCAGGGGAAACCGCAACCATCCGCAAAATCTCCGGCAAGGACGAGGTGCGCCAGCATCTGGCGGAGCTGGGATTTGTGGTGGACAGCGATGTG
>CAJTZI010000132.1 GCA_910584075.1 uncultured Oscillibacter sp. | reverse complement strand
TTCAAAACCGTCCGGTCCCTCTCCGGCAAGGCCATGACCTCCCGATACAGCGTTTGCTGTTCCGGGCGGTCAAACACCGGCGTTTCCGGCAGCTCCGCCATGGACACCCGCCGCCTGCGCCAGGGGCTTTTCAGAACATCCCGGCAATAGTTCACCGTCACCCGCAGCAGCCAGCGCCGCAGGTGCTCCTCCCCGTCAAAGGTCCCCTTGCAGCGGAAGAGGCGAAAAAAGACCTCCTGCACCGCGTCGTCGGCGTCCTGGGAGCTGCCCAGGGCATGGAGGGCCGTGCGGTAGACCATGGCCTGATATTGCGCAACGGCATTTGTAAAGCGGGTCTTGTCCATAGGCCGTCCTCGTCCGTTTCGTTCTTGGGTGTGTGCTCACTAATCATACGATTTGGAACCGGGCCTTGTCTCATCTTTTTAAATATTTTGAAAATTTTAATACCCCTGGAACACGCCCGGTGGAGAATATGGTAAAATGCAAATTTATCGAGGAAGAAGCGGAGGTGTTG
>CAJTZI010000131.1 GCA_910584075.1 uncultured Oscillibacter sp. | reverse complement strand
GGACGCACACCCGCTGTTCCATAGCGACAGGGGCTTCCAATATACAACGCAGGTGTTCCGCGACAAGCTGGCTGCGGCTGGCATGACCCAAAGTATGTCCCGGGTGGGCAAGTGTATTGATAATGGTCCTATGGAGGGGTTCTGGGGCATCCTCAAGAGGGAACGCTATTATGGGCGGCGTTTCACCAGTCGAGAGGAACTGGTCTGGATGATTGAGGACTACATCGCTTATTACAATTCCAGGCGACTCCAGCGCGGCCTTGGCGTACTCACACCTTTTGAGAAGCATGAACTGGCTATGGCGGCATAACCAGACCTTGCAAAATCTGTTTGGATGCCATCGGCGGACAAATAAATTTTGCAAGGTGCCACAGTGCTACAGCACTGTGAATTTTCTCCAAAATTATTTCACTGTCTACTTGACGGGGAGCAGTTCAATCTGGCACTGACGATACCTGACCCGCCGGAAAGGAACAGACGCGAAGCGGGTGTTTCTTTCCGGCGGGTGTGCAAGGGGTTTGGGGAGTG
>CAJTZI010000130.1 GCA_910584075.1 uncultured Oscillibacter sp. | reverse complement strand
GGGCTTACGCCCAGAACGACCCGGTCGTCGCCTATAAGGAAGAGGGCTTCGAGATGTTTGAAAACATGGTGGCCGCCATTCAGGAGGAGACCCTGCGCCGGCTGTTCCTGGTCCGCCTGCGCCAGAACGAGGAGGTCAAGCGGGAGCGGGTGGCCAAGGTCACCGGCGAAAGCGGCTCGGGGGACGGCACCGTCCGCAAACAGCCCGTCCGCAAGGTGGTAAAAATCGGCCGCAACGATCCCTGCCCCTGCGGCAGCGCGAAGAAGTGGAAGAAGTGTACCTGTCCCCAGTATCATCCTGAACTGAACTAATGAAGAACCGCTCCTGCGCTGGCAGGAGCGGTTTTTTCAAACCGTCAAAATGCTGAATACACATTCCAGCAGGGCAAGCGCCAGAATGATATTGATAATTTGGCGGTGCTTGCTGTAGATATGCTGAATTAACATACCAGCCCCAATCCAGGACAACGTGGCAGCAGTACCGATGGTGGCGATAATGCTTTCAAACAGGAGAAGAACCCACAGGGAGGTGCTATAATCA
>CAJTZI010000129.1 GCA_910584075.1 uncultured Oscillibacter sp. | reverse complement strand
GAGGGCTTCGAACCCCCGGCCTTCTGGTCCGTAGCTTGTCTGAGAGATGGGATTGGACCCATTTGGCCCTGTTTGGCGTCGTTTGTTCGGGAATCAGATTCTCTTTGACGCCGCCTATTCCGTTGTTTCCGCAGGAAAATTTCCTGTTCTGGGTCAGCTTATGGGTCAAATAAAAAAAGAAAAATAATCCATCAAACCTGTAAAGGGATTTCATCCAATCAGAGAGCTCAAAGCATCCAGAAGAGGCCGGAAATTGCTGAAATCAATTGTACTGAAGTTGGCAAGGACATATTTGGAAAACAAGTCCTTTCCATAAGCCTTTTCTTTGTCATAATCATCAGCCCGGGAAAAGGAGCGGCCATTGATGATATGGCCCAAAGTCTTCGCATCGAAAAGTTCCTCAATTTCACACTCGGCTTTCCCATTGACCAATGGATTCGTGAGCAGATACAGATTGCTTTCGGGAACCAGCTGAGCATAAAGGTTCGCCTGGAGGCGAACCCGGTCTATGGCCTTGCCCTCCTTTTTCAGGAAGGTCTTTAACGGGCGGTCGCTGA
>CAJTZI010000128.1 GCA_910584075.1 uncultured Oscillibacter sp. | reverse complement strand
AGATCGTGGAGCTGCTGGTGGAAACCGTCTGCGCGAAGCGTAAGACCACCCGGATTGCCGGGGCGGACTTCCCCCATGAGGTGGTGCGTTCCCGCTTCCTGAAGCTGGACAGCTCCCACATCGAGTTTGTCATGGACTGCCTGCAAAAGAACACCACCGAGGTACGGAACATGAAACAGTACCTTTTGACGGTGCTGTTCAACGCGCCCACCACCATGAGCAACCATTACACCTCACAGGTCAACCACGATATGTACGGCGGCTTCTGAAAGCTGGCCGTTTTTGTCTGCCCGGAACTGCCGGGAGAAAGGAATCTGTTATGAAACGACCGCTTGCGTATATCACCGCTCCCTGGAGCAAGAACCCCCATGAAAACGCGGCAAACGCCGCCAGCTACTGCCGCCAGGTGTATGACGCCGGATATTCCCCGGTCTGCCCTGTTTTGTTCCTGCCGCTGTTTTTGAAAGATGAAATCCCCCAGGAACACAAGGACGGAATCGACATCGCCAGAGATTTCGTCGTCGCAAAGTCCGCTAAACTCCGTTTCCGCCTGTCGG
>CAJTZI010000127.1 GCA_910584075.1 uncultured Oscillibacter sp. | reverse complement strand
CGGATAAGGCCGATCTTACGGCCCTCCTTTGCGCTGTGAAAATAAAATGTATAATGGCCGTCCTGCTCCGCAAAACCAAAATCCAACGGCACAATGTACGCCCGTCCATTGTCACAAAGCCCCAAACGGCAGCAATCACAAGCAGCAATAATCTCCCGGATTTTCCCAGGGTCAGTTACCTCACGGTCTTTCCTTCTCATCCGAAAACGCCTCCTCTTACATGTCCGCAAACGCCCGCAGCAGCCGCAACCCCGCATCGCCGGATTTCTCCGGGTGGAACTGCGTACCCCAGACGTTCCCCCGCCGTACAACACCAGTCACCGCCACATTGCCGTACTGGGAAACGCCCAGCGTACTTTCTGCGCAGTCCTTTGCATAAAAGCTGTGGACATAATATACATATTCTCCGCCTGAGAAATACCGGAACAGCGGGTCGTCCTTCACAATTTGCAGGCTGTTCCAGCCCATGTGGGGGACCTTGAGCGACAGATTGTCCAAATCCTTCCGCAAATCCGATACCACACCCGGCATCAGCCCCAAGCCAGTGTGTTCGCCGTACTCA
>CAJTZI010000126.1 GCA_910584075.1 uncultured Oscillibacter sp. | reverse complement strand
GCCACCGGCACCCCGTCAATGTAAAGGACGCCTCCCCGGGTAACCCGGTTCATCTTCGGCAGCGCCGGTACAAACGCCAGGCACTCCGCTCCAGCGGCGTCCATTGCCGCCGTCAACTCCGCGCCCACGTTGCCCCGCAGGGCGGAATCCGTCTTTTTATATATATACTGAACACCTGCCGCCAGAGCCCTCTCCACCGCTCCGAAAACCACCTGATAGGCCGCCTCCGGTTTCAAATGCCGGGTCTCCGCATCCAGAACCAGCACTTGCACGCCGGCCCCCATCTTGGAAAAGTCATAGGCCGGGTCCGTCACCACACAGGTTTTCGCTCCCCGTACGGCGAACTGGACGCCGGAGTCCAATGCGCCGGTAAAATCATCCGCAATCAGCAAAAGTCTGGTCATACGTCCCTCCCTTTTGTCCAATTTTGAAACGTTTTATTTTCCTCTCTTTTCCTGTCGGCAATTTTGTCAAAAAAGTTTGTGTGTCTCCGGGTTCTTTGGCTCTATTTTATAAAGAACCTCCGGTGTGCGCAATCTTTTTTGCCCGCCAAATCGTTTAAATTTGA
>CAJTZI010000125.1 GCA_910584075.1 uncultured Oscillibacter sp. | reverse complement strand
GGCTCAAATAGCAGCACCGGGCAGAAAATTCCTGCCCGGTACTCTTTCGTCCTTTCCGGTCGTTTCCCCGTGTGGGTCAACTTGTGGGTCTGACAGAAAACTCGAAAATAAAACGTGTAAAAAAGTTGCAGAAACGAGAGAAGACCGCCGGAATCAAATGATTCCGGCGGTCTTGTGGTGGAGACTACTGGACTCGAACCAGTGGCCTCATGCGTGTGAATATTCGATAGGGGCCGCAACGGTGCCCTTTCCGCTCCACCCGGGCCTTTTGTGTCCGGATTTTTTCATTTCAGCGTCCTGTTTCCTCCGTTGTTTCCGCTCAAATTTTTCCTATCGTGGGTCAGGTTGTGGGTCGGGTGGAACCATTACTCCCCACTCAGAATATTCTCACAATACGCTTTCAGCTCCTGAATATCATGCTCAACAACGTCCCAGGTGATCGAATGATCCACCGTACCGTAACGATGTGCTACAATGTTCCTCATGAGCTTGATTTGCCGCCAAGGGATGGCCGTATGCTCCATCCGAAATGATTCGGATAGGTTTCCGACAAGTTCTCCAATTTGCAGGATGC
>CAJTZI010000124.1 GCA_910584075.1 uncultured Oscillibacter sp. | reverse complement strand
TCCGGGAGTACACTGCCCAGCAGCAGACGCAGGAAGATATGACCATGCAGTGAATATGCCGGCGGATCAAGGAGGTGGTGTCAAATGGGCGCAGCCCATACCACGCGGTATAAGTAATTGAACAAATCAACACAGGGGCCGTTTTTCCGAAAGGGACAGCGGCCCCTTCGTCATCGCAAGCTCCATATCCCTCGCGTCCGGGCGATCCCGAAAGCTCGCTCATTCCGCTGCTTCTCCTCTCCCCACGGGACCCGCTTCGCTGGGCTCCCGTGGGGTTCCCGCTTGTGCTCTTTTTCGGAAAAACGGCCCCGGAAAGGAGGAATCATGGAGGATAAACAGCTGGCCGAATATCTGCGGCAGTACCATCTGGGCGAGGGCGGCGCCGCTACCAGCCGGGAACTGGAGCGGACCTTCTCCGTCCGTGGCAAGGAACTGCGGGACGCGGTCAACCGGCTCCGGCGCAGGGGCATCCCCATCGCCAGCAGCTCCAGCGGCTACTTTTACGCCGCCGCGGAGCAGGAGGTGCGCGCCACCATTGCCCACATGACCCACCGGATCAGCGGCATCGCCGCCGCCATCCGGGGCCTGAACCAGTCGCTGGAGAAGTTCGATACCGCCC
>CAJTZI010000123.1 GCA_910584075.1 uncultured Oscillibacter sp. | reverse complement strand
GCCGCACCGGCGTAGTGGCGGCGTTGTCAAAGTAGTGGAACATGGCGTCCACCTCCCGAAATTGCAGTCAATATCGGCTATTTTATGCCCTTCCCCAGGGAAAGTCAATCCCCTTTTGCCCGTCTTTCCTATTGTCGTACAGCCCGCTCACAAAACACTTGCCAGGGTCGAAAAAAGACAGTATAATATCCCAGCGAAAAAATTTTTTCAAACCCGGGAACCTTTTTCGTTTTTGCTCGTCAAACCTCACAGAACCCAAAGAGGGTCAATTATAGCCCAACAGAAAAGGAGTTACTTATTATGAAAAGACGTATCTTTGCGGCGGTGCTGGCCACCGCCATGGCCCTGTCCCTGGCCGCCTGCGGCGGCGGAAACGGCGGCGGCAGCTCCTCCTCCAACCCGGGGAACGGCTCCGATGTGAGCACCATCGCCCCCGGCGGCAGCTCCAGCCAGCCTGACGGCTCCACCCCCGACGGCTCTCAGCCCGACGGCTCCCAGCCGGATAGCTCCAACCCCAGCGGCTCGGGCAGCGAGGGGGATGTTAAACCCCTGCCCACCGTCACCATCACCCTGAACAAGACGGAGGTCAAGCTGACCAAGGCCGGGGCCGCCTTCCAGCTGCGC
>CAJTZI010000122.1 GCA_910584075.1 uncultured Oscillibacter sp. | reverse complement strand
CCTGCGCCAACCACGAGAAGGGCGCGTCCGCCAAGGCCCACTGTGCGGTGAGCTGCATAGGCTGCCGCCTGTGCGAGAAGAACTGCCCGGCGGGGGCCATCACGGTGAACAACAACGTAGCCCGCATCGACTACGACAAGTGCACCTCCTGCGGGGCATGTGTGACCAAGTGCCCCCGGAAGCTCATTGTGGACATCCACGCCAACGGAAAGGTAGCCCCGGTGGTTGTCAACCAATAAACAGCAAATTGTGGAAAACACCCGGACGGCATCAGACCGCCCGGGTGTTTTATATCAAGTTTAGGGCCGCCCTTTTCAAAGGGCGGCGGGGTCCGGGGCGGCGCACCGGCGGGTTTGGGCAGCGCCCAACAGACGGCAATTACACCGCATACTGACTGGTATAGAGCTGATGGTAAAATCCCCGGCGCTCCAGCAGCTCCCGGTGGGTCCCCTGCTCCACGATCCGGCCGTCGTTGAGCACCAGGATCACGTCCGCGTCCACAATGGTGCTCAGCCGGTGGGCGATGACGAAGCAGGTCCGCCGGCGCATGAGCTTATCCATGGCCTTCTGGATGAGAATCTCTGTGCGGGTGTCCACGTTGCTGGTAGCCTCGTCCAGGATGAGCAG
>CAJTZI010000121.1 GCA_910584075.1 uncultured Oscillibacter sp. | reverse complement strand
TATCAAAGATAAAAACGAAAGTCGCGTTCAACCTTACAAAGCGGCAGATCGTTTGTTTCGCGGTAGCCCTTATCTTGGGCTGCATCGGAGGCTGCGGAGGTTATGCTGATTGACTGTTTGAAAATTAGTCATTCATGCAGTAATGCTTGTCAATTCCATCAACAGATGATTGACAATCTTCTTCAAATTGTTGCGGCAAAGAATTTGGTGCTTCACCAAAAAATCGAGGTCACATCCAAGCGCACGACACATGAAAAGCTGATGGCGTATCTGATGCTTCAAGCTAAACAATTTGGCAGTCTGGAATTTGAAATACCATATGATCGCCAGGAGTTGGCAGATTATCTGGAAGTAGAGCGCAGTGGGTTGTCGGCGGAAATCGGAAAACTGCGTCGGCAAGGGGTCATTGAAGCAGACCGCAGCAGATTCAAGATATACAAACCGTTTGATGTTTGAGGCATGAAAACATAGCGGTAGCAAGTAGCGGCAAGCAATGCGCCGGTATATACCGGCGCGTGCTTGTTGGTGGCTGACCGCCCCCAAACCCCTGTAAAACCGGGCGCAAGTGCGCCCGGTTTTTTAAGCCGCCTTCGGCGTCTGCTGTTACCCGCAGGGAGAGAAAAATCATTATCGTG
>CAJTZI010000120.1 GCA_910584075.1 uncultured Oscillibacter sp. | reverse complement strand
GGGCGGTGATGCCGCCAATGTCGTCAATAGCGGTAAGCTCCTCCTCCGTAGCGCCAGCCAGGGCGTCCAAGGAACCAAACCGGGCCGCAAGGATTCTCCCCGCTTTCTGCCCGACCTGCCGAATGCCAAAAGCAAATAGCAGCTTAGAAAGGTCGTTTCCCTTTGACTTCTCTATGGCTGCCAACAAGTTATCCGCTGATTTCCGTCCCATGCGCTCCAGCTTCGCCACCTCGTTCCGATCCAGCTGGTAGAGATCAGCGGGGGTTTTTACCATCCCGGCATTTACTAAACCTTCCACCATCGCCGGGCCCAGGCCCTCAATGTCCATGGCGTCCCGGCTGGCAAAATGGGTCAGGTTCCGCAGGAGCTGCGCTGGGCACTCCGCCCCGGTACAGCGTATGTGGGCGCCGTCCTCATCCCTGGCTACCGCTGCGCCGCACACTGGACAGACCGCAGGCAACAGGTAGGGCACGGTTCCCTCCGGTCGCTTTTCTTTTACCACAGATACAATCTCCGGAATGATCTCCCCCGCCTTTTGTACCACCACAGCATCCCCAATACGGATATCCTTCTCCGTGATAAAGTCCTGGTTGTGCAGGGTAGCGCTGGTAACAGTAGTACCCGCCAACCGCACAGGAGCCACTAC
>CAJTZI010000119.1 GCA_910584075.1 uncultured Oscillibacter sp. | reverse complement strand
GGTGCGAGGGTACTTTTGCCACTCAGATGTACTGCGGACCAGGGTCAACGCCCAACTGCGGCGCGGTACTCCAGTGCAGACGGTCACAGTAGAGTTAGAGGGTTTCTCCTTTGATTTTGAATGGATGGAGTTCCGCAAAAACGGTCAGCTCATTAGAACTGAGCAAAACGGAACAGCGGCTGCTGCGGATACTAGTGGAAAACCGGGGCCGTGTTCTATCACGTGAGACGCTGCTGGAGCGTGTGTGGCCGGACGGCGCGGAGTACGTGGAGGAAAACGCCCTGTCGGTCATCGTCAAACGTCTGCGGAACAAGCTGGAGGATACTCCCGCCAGGCCCCGCTTTCTGAAAACGGTCTATGGCATCGGCTACACCTAGGCGGTGAATTGACATGACATGGAGCACCGCTGTCATCGCTATTTTCGCGGCGGCCGCGCTGGCGGCGGCGGTATGGAACCGCCTCCACGCCAAGCGCGTCATGAAAAATCTGAACCGTATGCTGGACGGGGCCATGGCGGGGACCTTTCTGGAACAGGACTTCGACGAAAGCCTGCTTTCCGCCGTGGAGTCCCGGTTTGCCCACTATCTGGCCGCCAACGCTGTCTCCGCCCAGAAGCTCCAGGAGGAAAAGGACAAGATCAAGGCCCTAATCGCCGAC
>CAJTZI010000118.1:368-678 GCA_910584075.1 uncultured Oscillibacter sp. | reverse complement strand
GCCCCGCATGGGAGCACTCTCTATTTGAGGATAACGCCGAGTTTGCCTACGGTTTCTTCCATGCACAGGATGTAATCCGCAAAGAATTGATGCTTCGGCTGGAATCCATGAAAACAGCCGGTATTGCCGTTGAGGCTGTAGAAGCTTATGAGCGCGGATGGGCAAAGACGGAGACCTCCCGGTCGGTCACCGATCATCTGATCGCCGCTTTGGAAAAATCCCAGCAAACTGAGGACGTAAAGTACATCTTGAACAACAGGGAATATCTATCCAAGAAATCCATCTGGGCAGTGGGCGGCGACGGCTGGGC
>CAJTZI010000118.1:0-358 GCA_910584075.1 uncultured Oscillibacter sp. | reverse complement strand
ATCGGCTTTGGCGGTATCGATCATGTCATGGCGCAGAACCGTAATGTCAACCTGATGGTGCTTGATACAGAGGTCTACTCCAACACCGGCGGACAGGCCTCCAAAGCAACCCCCATCAGTGCCACAGCCAAGTTTGCCGCCGGCGGAAAGCAGGTGGCGAAGAAGGATCTGGGCAGTATTCTGATGCAGTATGGCTATGTCTATGTGGCACAAGTAGCCATGGGCGCGGATCAAGCGCAGACTCTGCGCGCCCTGCGGGAAGCAGAGTCCTATGACGGACCGTCTATTGTGATTTGCTACTGCCCTTGCTTAGAACAGCACATCAAGGCTGGTATGGGCAGCTCTCAGGAGGAGATGA
>CAJTZI010000117.1 GCA_910584075.1 uncultured Oscillibacter sp. | reverse complement strand
GCGCCGCCCGGTACAGCCACTCGAAGGCGCAGCAGCCCGCCACGCTGACCGCGGTGGTGCCCAGGGCCCGGGGGCCGAAGTTGTAGATGGAGAATAGCAGCGCCGGCAGCATGGCCAGCAGCACCTCCCCCATGATGTGGCCCGCGCCGTCCTTGGTGCGGATGTGGGGGGAGGACGAGCCGATGAGGTTCAGTTCCTTGTAATTCATGCTCAGGCCTCCTTCTTTTCCGCCTCGGCCTTGGCAGCGGCCTCAGCGGCCGCCTTGGCGGCGGCTTTCGCGTTGTTGATCTTCTGCTTGCCCGCCCGGAAGGACTGGACCAGGTACAGACGCCCGGGGCAGATATAGGTACACGCGCCGCACTCAATGCAGTCGAGGATATGGGCCTCCTCCAGCTCGGAGAGCATCCCCGCCCGCTCGTACTGGTAGAGGAACACCGGCTGGAGGCGCATGGGGCACACGGACACGCACTTGCCGCAGCGGATGCAGGAGGGGAAGTCCACCGTCCGCTCCTCCTTCTCGCAGAAGGCCAGGATGGCGTTGGTGCCCTTGCCGATAGGGGCCTCCATGTCGTACTGGGCGTGGCCCATCATGGGGCCGCCCATGAGGATCTTGAAGGTCTCCTTCTTCACGCCGCCGCAGGCGTCCAGCAGGTCCCGTATGGACGTCCCCAAGGGGCACAGCAGGTTCCTGGGCTCC
>CAJTZI010000116.1 GCA_910584075.1 uncultured Oscillibacter sp. | reverse complement strand
CTCCCAGGGGATCTTCATGGCATCCGCAATCTGTGGGGCGTAGGTGGAGAGGAGGGCCTGCCACTGTCTGGCGTTGTCGTAGCCGAGGCGGGCGGCATCCTCCCGGCGCAGGGAGATAATAGGCAGCCACACATTGCCGGGGTGGTTCGCCACCTCCTCCGCGATCCTGGATAGCTCCAGCGCATCGCCTGTGCCGTTGAACAGACCATGTGCGCCGAGCCGCTCCGCACGAGGGCGCTGGGCAATGTAGCTGACGTAGTTTTCCCGCTTGGCGATCTGGTCCGCGTCGTCGCAAGCTCCATATCCCTCACTCCCGCCTTGTGGCGAGAGCTCGCTCATTTCGCTGCTCCTCCTTTCCCCACCGAACCCGCTTCGCTGGGCTTCGGCGGGGACCCCATAATCCTCTATCGCTCTGGTGATAAATTCCGAGGCGGTGGCACGGGTGGGGGAGGACTGGTAGTCCTCGTACTCGAACATCCCGCGGCACATGGGGAAGTCCCGGAGGAGCCGCTCCACCATGGCCCGCTGCTTTTTTGTGGCAGGCTGGCCGGCCTTGTCCGGCTTGAGGAGATCCGTACCGTCACGGGTAGCGACGTAGCGGACGTAGTTGTTCAGGTGTGCGGCGGCTCTCTCTGTCCCCGGTTTGATGTAGGGGCACTTGAATATGATCCGGGGCATGGAGCGTCACCGCCTTTCTG
>CAJTZI010000115.1 GCA_910584075.1 uncultured Oscillibacter sp. | reverse complement strand
GTGCGTCTCCCGGTTGGAGTTCGGCACGAAATACTGCCACAATTCCCCCACGCTGGATGAGGACAAGCTGCACCGGGCTATCCTGGAGGCCATCAACGGCCTCGACCAGACCGGGCAGGAGATCACGGAGGAGTTCCTGGATATCGCCAGCCTCGTCCAGCAGGGACAGGAGTGCGGCGGGGTTGATCCCCTCGCCCTGCGCCAGCGGCTGGCGGCCCTGACGGCGGAACAGGCGGTGCTGATGGAACAGGCGCTGGCGCTGCCGGAGAATATGGAAAATGAAGAATTGAATGCCCGACTCAGGGAGATCGCAGAGGAGCGGGAGAGCGTCCTGCACCAGCTTGGATCGCTCCGGCAGGCAGATGAGAGGCAGGCTGGCCAAGCGGCCCGGATGAACAGCCTGCGGGAATTTGTTGAACAGCGGGAAACGAAATTCGCCGCATACGATGACGCCATCACCCGCAAGTTTGTGGAACAAATCACCGTCCTGGACGCTGAAACCATCCGCATCAAGTTCCGCTATCCGGGGCCGGAGGTTGACAAAAAACTGAACTGACAGCGGTGCAAGTTCAAATACCACATCTTCGGACATTACCACATAGACAGTGTCATCCAAAAGAAATATGTTCTGCTGTACGAGCGGATCATCAGACCGAAGCTGTGAAAAGTGTCCGGCAGGGCGGGAACAAAATTAGTTCC
>CAJTZI010000114.1 GCA_910584075.1 uncultured Oscillibacter sp. | reverse complement strand
GGGTGCCCGTACTGTGGAAAACCGGCATTTGGCCGGGCTGGTAAAGCAAATCCACGACGAGAGCCCGGACAAGGGCTATCGGCGGATCCGGGATGACCTGGCACGGTATTATGCCATGCCAGTGAACGACAAGCGGGCCCTTCGCATTTGCCGCAGCTTGGGCATTCAGTCTACCATAAAATATGCCCGGCGTGGATGTACCCGGTCGGCCTCAGACCCGCAGTATCTGGCTGAAAACGTGCTGAACCGTCAGTTTTGCGCAGAAAAGCCCAATGAAAAGTGGCTGACTGATGTGACAGAGTTCAAATATTATGTGGGGCCAACGGTCCATAAACTTTACCTCAGCGCCATATTGGACTTGTGCGACAGGCGGATCGTCTCCTTTGTCCTCCGGGACGCCAATGACAGCGCGCTGGTCTATGAGACGCTGGATCAGGCCCTCGCGGCCAACCCGGACGCTCATCCCCTGTTCCACAGTGACAGGGGGTTCCAGTACACCACCCGGGTGTTCCATGACAAGCTGGCTGCGGCTGGGATGACCCAGAGTATGTCGCGGGTAGGCAAGTGTATTGACAATGGACCCATGGAGGGCTTCTGGGGTATCCTGAAGCGGGAGCGTTACTATGGCAGGCGGTTCACCAGCCGGGAACAGCTGTGCGGTATGATCCGGGAGTATATTGCTTACTACAATTTCTCTCGCCTCCAGCGGC
>CAJTZI010000113.1 GCA_910584075.1 uncultured Oscillibacter sp. | reverse complement strand
GAAGAAACTGGAGACCGTCAGAGGCATAGAGGACGTGGACCATAAGCTGAGGTACACCGCCGCCGGAAACAAAAAGTACCACATCACATATGCTGACGGCTCCCGCCAGCGCCGCCACGCGCAGCACCGCCGCGCCGGACACCATCAAGATGGAGGACTGCACCCACAACGGCGTATCCTACGTTTCCCCCAGCCTGGGGACGTGCTACCTCCACCAGATGACCTTTGACTACAACAAACAGAGTACGATTGGCTTCTGCGCGGAAAAGGGCAAGGGTATGGGCTGGTCACTGGAGGGACACACCTGGGATAATCCCCGGTCCGTTTCAGATCCCACTGTATCGACCATGATGGCCTACTACTACGCCCACTCCACCGGCGTATTCACCGACGAGGCCCACGCTCTGGGTGTGGACGATGTGTGGGACAGCGGCTACGCATGGACCATGAACGCTTGGGTACAGGCGATTATCTGGCGCTATAAGTCCGGTCTGCTCTCCGATCCCGTTGTGGCCTGCGCCGAGGAACTGCTGTGCGTTTACAACAATCTGGAGCATACCAGCTATACCAGTATTGACGATACCATGGACGGTAAATCGTTCCGCGACCGCGCCCAGTATATTCTGGATTTGGGAAATCAGGGCGTATGGGGCGAGTGCAGCGTTTATGAGTTCAATTATGCCGGACCCGGCTCCAACTATCACCCCGCAAATGATG
>CAJTZI010000112.1 GCA_910584075.1 uncultured Oscillibacter sp. | reverse complement strand
CGTCCGTCATCGCAAGGACAGCCTCATCGTCCGTCATGTTGCGGACAATACACGGCATATTGGCGAACCCGGCCAGCTCACTGGCCCGCTGGCGGCGGTGGCCCGCGATGATTTCATAGCCCCCGCCCTCGCGGGGACGCACCAGCGCGGGCTGGTGTACGCCGTTGTCCTTGACGGATGCTACAAGCCCTTTCATTTCCGCATCGTCCCGCACACCGAAAGGATGGTCTTTGAACGGGAACAGCTCCGAAAGTTTGAGATAGACAATCTCTTCCTTTTCAGCGCGGGTCGCGTCACGGGGCTGGGGCGGCGGCTCCGGCGCAGGAGCGGCGGGGGCTTCTTCCCTGCCCTTTACCGTGGCGGCTTTGGCCCCCTTGCTTTGGGACATTTTGTCTCGAGGTGGGGACGGGGGCTTGTCGGGGGCCGCCTTGTCAGCCTTGGGTGGGCGGCCCTTGCGGGCCCCCGTCCCTCCCGGTTCGCCGGGCCCCGCTTTTTCTTCCTTGGGCTTGCGGCCACGCCTGCCCTTGGGCTTATCCTCCGGGGCGGGCGTTTTTTCCTCGGCGGCCTTTCCCTTTTTGGCGGGGGCCTTTTCCTCCGGGGCCGGGGTGGGCGGCTGTTCCGGTTCGGGCGGCTCGTTCTTTTCCACCTCCGCACGTTCCGCCGCCCGCCGCTCCGCCATGAGCTTTTCAATCTGGTCAGCGGATACGTTCACCTCGCCGGGAGCCCCAGCG
>CAJTZI010000111.1 GCA_910584075.1 uncultured Oscillibacter sp. | reverse complement strand
CCAATCAGGGTTCTCTCCGATCTTCTGCGTGTAATACTCCTGCTGAGAGGTGTAGCTGGTGAGCTGCTCCTCGCTGTCGGTGGAGACCCGGCAGTAAGCGGCCACCCGCAGCTTCCTTCCAGAGGGGCCTCCGACGGGCGTTTTTTCCTTGGTGGCGGGAATGATCCGTATTCGCTTTTCTCGTACAGTTTGTTCCATCATCTGTCCTTTCCCGGTAGGCTTACGCTATCCTTTAAATGTCACCGTCACCGCGTTGTCCGCAGAGATGGTGATATATTGAATGGCTCTTTCGCCATGGATATCAATTAAATTGGCCTCCTGTGAGAAGCAGTCGTACCGGGCGGAAACGCCTTGGAGAATCAGTTTTACAATCTCCTCCGGCTGGTCTGGGCGCTCCAGCCCCCGGTTGATGGCGTTGGTCAGACGGACTGCCTCAGCAGACGGCTCATAGACCACAGCGGACTGTTCCGAAGGCGTATACGCTGCTGTCTGCCGCTCCACTTCTGCCAGAAAATCAGAATCTTTGATTTCCGTCCTGATTCCACAGCCCTCACATTGAAGGTACAGCGTATCATTTCGCTTTTGTCCGCTGTGCCGCCGCTTTAAGGGACTGCCGCACTCGCCGCAACGGAGCTTTTCACGGTATTGGAGGGCTGGGCGGTCTGTCCTGGGAACCATCTTTTTCCTTTTTTGAATGATCTCCTGCGCTATTTGGAAGATGTCGCCGCTGACGATAACCGGGTAATCATCCGCCCCCCTGTAGCGGGGATTTTTCAGGATGAAGCCCACCC
>CAJTZI010000110.1 GCA_910584075.1 uncultured Oscillibacter sp. | reverse complement strand
CGCCCCCAGCCGGGCGGTATGAGTTTGCAAAATGCAAGATTGATTCTCCAGGGCTGCCACCCCCTTTCCCTCCCAATGTATTCGGGCGAGGGAGGGGGTATACGGCAAACTCGCCCGGCCGCCTGGAACCGGCCAATAAGGGTTTCCAGCTCGTCGGCTTTTGCAAAAGCTGCCGCAATCGGCCCAGGCTGCCAACCGTGTTGATGGAAAAAACCTTGACAGAAGCCTCCTACAGTTGTAGTATAAAGGGAGAAGACTATAATTGTAGGAGGTTTGAGTATGACCAAGCTGTCGGAGCGTGAGTGGACGGTGCTGGGGGTGCTGTGGGATGGCGGCGGGGCCGGTCTGGGGGAGATTACCCAGGCTCTCCGGGGGGAGACGGGGTGGAACCGCAACACGGTGCTCACCTATCTCACCCGAATGGAGGCCAAGGGGCTGGTAGCCATTGAGAAGGAGGGGTATCCCCGCCAGTACCGCGCGGCGCTGAGCAGGGAGGACTGTCAGACTCAGGCCCGGGACAGCTTTCTTCGCCAGGTGTACCGGGGGTCCACAGGGGATCTGGTGGCGGCGTTTTTGAAGGAGAAGCCTATTTCTGCCCAGGAGCGGGACGAGCTGCGTCGTCTGTTGGACGAAATGGAGGTATAGAACGGATTTTTGTCCCTTTTGACATCGCGGCACGACAATCTTATATCTTGCATTTTACAAGATTATATGATGGCCGCGAAATGTGGCAAAAACTTGGACCTGTAAAAATTTGCGGTAGGAAAGGTATTGTGCTATGACAGATTTTTGGTCGTTTTTATTGC
>CAJTZI010000109.1:512-832 GCA_910584075.1 uncultured Oscillibacter sp. | reverse complement strand
TTTTAGAGCCGTCCTGCAATCTCTCACAAACACCGAAATTCCAATGCCTGCTTCCGGGCGCTGGGCCAATGCCGGAATGGTGCGAGGCGGAGGCCGTGACGTGTGCTGGCGTCTGCTGGACGCCCAGCATTGGGCAGACCCCCGGCTGGCCCGGCGTCAGCGGGTGTTCGTCGTGGCGGATTTTGGAGGCCGACGTGCCGGAGCGGTCCTGTTTAAGCCCCGCCGCCTGTTCCCGGCTCCTGCGCCTTGCGGAGACTTTGGGCTGCCCCCCGCCGGAGGCAATCGAATACCTGTTGATGAAGCAAGGGGGCCGCTACCAG
>CAJTZI010000109.1:0-502 GCA_910584075.1 uncultured Oscillibacter sp. | reverse complement strand
GGGGGCGGCCAAGGCGGGGGACGTCGGGAACTTCCTGGGGAGCTTTGGAAAATCAACAGACCCTTTTCCCACTCTGCTTGCCGGAGGGCTGACGGTGTTTGCCCTGTGGCGGGAGGGCCGGGAGGCGGAGGGGGTGATTACATGGCTGACCCCCACGGAGGGGGAGCGGGCCATGGGCCTGCCTGACGGCTGGACGGCGTTCGGCCACGACGGGCGGCCCGTCTCCGCCCGCGCCCGTCAAAAGGCCCTGGGAAACTCCATCGCCCTGCCCTGTGCGGAGTACATCATGGCGGGAGTAAAAGAAGAATTGGAGGGAGGGAAACCGTATAGCGATATTTGAAGCCTGTGTGACGAACCTGGGCAAGTACAACGAGGGCCAGCTTGTATATGAGCGGGTGGCGTTCCCCACCGACACCGAAACTGTCCAGGCGGCCTTGAAAAAGATCGGGATAGACGGTATTCGGTATGAGGAGATTTTTATTGCCGATTATGACGGCGATAT
>CAJTZI010000108.1 GCA_910584075.1 uncultured Oscillibacter sp. | reverse complement strand
GGCCTGCGAGGTCATGGCCACTGCCGGGAAGATCATCGTGGCCGGGGAGATCACCGCCAGGGACCTGCCGGACATCCCCGCCATCGTCTGCCGGACTGTGCGGGAGACGGGCTACGGAGGCAGCGACTATGAGGTGGAGACCGTCACCCACGACCAGAGCGACGATATCGCCGGCGCTGTGGGCAGTGATACCCAGATGGGCGCCGGCGACCAGGGCATCGTGTACGGCTTCGCCTGTTCGGAGACCCCCCAGCTCCTGCCCCTGCCCGTGGTGATGGCCCACCGGCTGACGCTGCTGCTCACCAACGCCCGCAGGACGGGGATCATCCGGGGCCTGGGGCCGGACGGAAAGGCCCAGGTGTCCGTGGAGTACCAGGGAGGCGCTTCCTACCGAATCGCCGCCGTGGTGGTCTCCTGCCAGCACGATGCGGACAAGGATATGGACGAGCTGCGCCGGGAGATCATCCGGCACGTCATCGTCCCCGCCCTGCGGGACCTGTACCCCGATCCGAAAACGGAGGTGTTCATCAACCCCTCCGGGCGGTTTGTGCTGGGAGGCTTTGAGGCGGACACCGGCCTGACGGGCCGGAAGCTGATGGCGGACACATACGGCGGGCTGGCCCCCCATGGCGGCGGGGCGCTGTCCGGCAAGGACGGGAGCAAGGTGGACCGCAGCGGGGCCTACATGGCCCGGTACATTGCCAAGAACATTGTGGCCGCTGGGCTGGCGGAACGCTGCACCGTCAGCCTCGCCTATGCCATCGGCAGGGCCGAGCCAGTGGCCGTGGACATTGACACCCACCAGACCGGGAAATACCCGGAGGCCGTGCTGGAGCAGGC
>CAJTZI010000107.1 GCA_910584075.1 uncultured Oscillibacter sp. | reverse complement strand
CATGCCGGAAACCATATTGTCAGATTATTTCTACGGCGATGAATCGGAGGAATTTGTCTTTTTCAAAATCCCCCGCCAGTTGATCACGAACCCGAAATTCAAGCACGTCTCCACGGACGCCAAGCTGCTGTACGGGATGCTGCTGGACCGCATGAGCCTGTCTGCCAAGAACGGCTGGTATGATGACACCGGGCGGGTCTATATCTACTATTCCGTGGATGAGATATGCGGGGATATGACCTGTGGGCGTGACAAGGCCATGAAGCTGCTGGCAGAGCTTGACACGAAGAAGGGCATTGGCCTGATCGAGCGGATCAAACAGGGCCAGGGAAAGCCCACGAAAATCTATGTCAAGCGGTTCACCACCCGGACAGTGCCTCCCAAACCGGCCCCGCCTCCGCCGGGGCCTTTCACGCCCATTTCAGAGGTCGATTTTCCCGACTTGCAGAAGTCGGAAATTCCGACTTCAAGAGGTCGGAAAACTCGACTTCCAGAAGTCGAAAAAACCGACCCTAATCATACTAAGAGAAACCAGACGGAGCTTATCCAGACTGATCCATCCATCTCCCCCCGAAGGCCCCCGGCGGCGGGATTGGAGATAGAGCGATACGAGAGAAGAAAAGAACTGAAAGCGAATATTGACTACGAGCGTTTGCGGAGGGAGAACCCCTACGATGACATAGACGATCTTTTGGAGCTGATGCTGGACACGGTATGCAGCACCGCCCCCGCCATACGGATCGGCGGCAGCGACATTCCCACGGAGGCGGTCAGAGACCGTTTCCTCCAGCTTGACAGCGAGCACAGCCATGCTTGCAAATACCTCCTTGTCTCGATTTTGGCCG
>CAJTZI010000106.1 GCA_910584075.1 uncultured Oscillibacter sp. | reverse complement strand
CTTTAGTACAGCCGCACATCTCGGCAATCTCCACATAGCTGAAATCGTACAGCGCATAGAGCAAGAACCGCTCCCGCTGGGTGTCGGTGCAGAGTGCCAGAACCGCCAGAATTTCATCCAAAGTTTCCCGCTGGCAGACCAATTCTTCCGGCGTGGCACAGTAGGGCAAACGGCCCTCGGTGCTGATTATGTACTCATCACACTCGCGTCCGTCCCAATACCGTTGACGCTCCCGGTAGAGTTTCCGATTGTTCCGCTTGGCCTGTTCCAGATAGTCAGCAACTTCGGCGCTGACCTCAACAGACACAAACCGCCCGTTGATTTTGATGGTAATTTCCATCGTCCTTTCCTCCGTTCAGATTTTTGGGGTCTGAACGGAGGGGGCGGGGAGCGGCAGCGAGGCCGGTGTCGCTGGCCCGGAAATAGAAAAGCGCCCGTATGGTGCAAGACCATTCGGGCGCGGGGCATAACAGTATGAGCCGTCAAAAAACGACTATTTTCGCAAGCCTGGGTGGAGTATGCCAATGCGGGAGGCAGGCTTTTTTTGATACTAAATCAGGGAATAAGAATATAGAAAAAGACACGACAACGCCTCCCTAACGGTTGTCGTACCTTTTCAAAAGAAAGAGCCGATAACCGCATTTTTAATTTGCGTGTTACCGGCTCTGCGTCTATGCGTCTGGCTCTTTTGATATTTATTTGGACATTAGGCTACTCAAGCGAACAACAGATAGATTTCCTTTTTTTACATTTACTAAAGTCTCCTGCTTACATTTCGGACAATACAGCGGGAAATTGACAAGCTCTGTGTCAGGGCGCACTTTGAGTCTGGTCTTATTTCCGCATACGGGGCATAGAAGCCATATCATCTGACCCATCAAAGGCTTTCCTCCTTGTAACTTTT
>CAJTZI010000105.1 GCA_910584075.1 uncultured Oscillibacter sp. | reverse complement strand
CCCCGCAACTATGACGAGTGCCGGTTTGACGCCTTTTGCAAGTCGGTACTGCGGAACGAGGCCCATAACTACCGGCGCGGCTTAAAACGCCAGCGCGACCGGCAAGTGTCGATCAGCACCTTGTCGCAGGCAGATATGGACAAGCTCTCTACGGTAGATCACTACCCCAGCGACAGTTTCACTTTTTCGTCGCACGGGTATGACCTGCATATCAACAACGAGCTTGTAGCCGATGCCTTTGCCAGCCTGTCCGCACAGATGCAAAGCATTTTGATTTTGCGCTTCGTGCTGGATTTGGGCGACGCCGAGATCGGCAGCCTTGTGGGTATGTCCCGCAGCGCCGTCCAGCGGCACAGGAAGAAAACGCTGGACGAATTGCGGAACAAATTGACGGCGTTGATGCCAAAGGGAGGTTGAGCGCGGATGATGAACCCCAGCTACAAGGGCCGGGCGCTTCTCCCCATGCCGGTGATCGAAGCCGCCCGCGCCGGGGATGCCGAGGCTGTGGAACGTGTCTTGCGGTACTACGAGGGCTACATAAACAAGCTCTGTACCCGGACGCTGTATGACGAGTACGGCAATCCCTATGTCTGCCTGGACGAGTGGATGAAGCACCACCTGGAAAACAAGCTCATTCAGGCTATCGTCGGTTTAGGCTGACGGCAACCGGCCCGGCAGGGCAGGCGGAACACCTTACCCTTTCCATGTTCCCCCGCCTCCGGCCCGGCGCTGCACCTTGACAAAGAAAGCCCGCAAGATAACGGCGGCGCAGCATAGGGCAACGGACACATTCTGTATGCGCCGCATCGGTGGGTGCGCCATGACCTCGTCGGAGCAAGTTGCGTATCTTTCGCTTACACGCAAGCGTGAAAGCTCAATCACTACGCTGCTCCTCCTCTCCCCAAAAAGTCTGACGACTTTTCGGGGAACCCCAACGGGAGAGCGAGAACCACCTACACCGA
>CAJTZI010000104.1 GCA_910584075.1 uncultured Oscillibacter sp. | reverse complement strand
GCAGCGACTACCGGATGATGACCCGCGAAGTCGTGCAGGCCGTGATTTCCCTCCAGAAGCACGAGCGGTTTACAAAGGGAATCCTGTCCTGGGTCGGCTTTCGCACCAAAATCGTGCTTTTTTCATGCTGTTGGATTTTGTCACAAGGGGTTGATTTGTTGGTGACTACTCGTAAATTATGTCGTTTTATAAATGGTTTCTTACGAGTGTAAATCCAATGATTGATAGACAAACCAAGCATAATCCCCAATGTGAATAGGGGGAACGAAAAAAGCCGTCCACTGACCCGCCTTAAAATTGGCAGGCTGTGGGCGGCCTTTTCGTTGTTTTGAGTGCTGGAGAGTTCGAGTCATGCGTATCCCCAAAAACTCCCAAATCCGGCGAATTCGCATCTCCGGTGCGTTATTTTACGCTCTCTGATTTTTTGATTGTGAGAAAATTATTCTTAATTTCTTTAATTTTTTGATTTGATATGCAAAAATTCCGCACCAAAGTGCAGAATTTTTGCCTACATCTTTTTTGTCAATGCAAGTTGGTGGAGACTACTGGACTCGAACCAGTGGCCTCATGCGTGTGAATATTCGATAGAGAAGGCAACAGCGTCCTTTACGCTCCATTCAGACCTTTCGCACCCGGATTTTTTCTGTCGTGGGTCAGATTGTGGGTCAGAATGCGAAAGAGGGCCGGACAGCTGCTGAATAGACACGTGAATCGTCTTGTTTTCTCTGTCACAAACAAATAGTCTTATCAACATACTACCCCGAAATTTAGCTCCCCACATTTTCCACCCAAGTGGAAAACAAAAAATTTCTTGTTGGACTGCCAACAATAGACTTGCCCATAGAAATTTCAAGTACACACGTACATCTGATGCCCCCTTCCACAGTGACAGGGGAAATGTATTTATAAAAAGGCACAATATTTTGGCAAAAACAAAAATACTGCTTTAACTCGTTTGCCCCAGGAACTCAGGCAAGCTATC
>CAJTZI010000103.1 GCA_910584075.1 uncultured Oscillibacter sp. | reverse complement strand
AGGCGGCGGAGGTGGGAGAGCACCTGGGCGCAGTACGCCGAGCGGTCCATCGCGGTGGTAAAATCATCGTTCATCCCAGTCAAACCTCCATTCCTCATGAAGTCGTTCGCGCTCTATGTACCAGTTCCCCGCCGGTTCCGGCGCCGGGCGATGAGATCCTTTAGCCGTAGCTGCCGTAGGACCCTGCTGTGATCGCGAACTCCGTGATCATCTCTCCGGCGGCGTCCCTGCCGACGGCGAAGGTCTGCTCGCCGCTTTCGTAGGGCCAGTCCTCCAGCTTGTAGGACAGCAGGAAGTACCGCCGGCCGTTTCTCTCAATCCAGCTCTCCTCCGGCACGGTGAGGAGGACGGCCTCCTCAAAGCGGTTCTTCTCTCCCCCACGGCCGTAGCCGCTGATGTACCGGAGGCTCAGCTCCACCGTCTCAATCGCGGGGTCGTCCACCCGGCCATAGAAAAACATATGTCTCCCCGACTCCCCATTTTGGCTGACGCTCCGCTCCGCGGCGTGCAGCGGCGCGGAGCCGGTGCAGTCCAGAGCGGTGCCGAACTGGGGGAGCCAGCCCAAAAAGGTGAGGCGTGCATCGCTGAGGACCACGGCGTCCTCGCTGGCCGACAGATAGAACAGGGTGCTTTTGTAGATATCCGGTTCCCACAGCCGCCGGAGAACCCGGGTCCCCCGGACGCCCTCCCGCTCCTCCGCCATATGGATGGCCTGGATAGGCAGCAGAAGCCCGACATGGAGCAGATACTGCACCACCAGCAGCAAAATCAGCGCCCGGGCGGCGTGGCGCATGGCCTCCCGTTTCCGGGTGGGCAGCTTCTCTCTCCGCGTCATGAGCCTGCCTCCTCCGGAAGGGGGACATCGATCAAGACGGTCTCGCCCAGCCACACATAGCGCAGGGTGATGTGGTCGTCCCCCGGCCGCACCGGGGCCCGCAGGTGGGCGTACTCCGCCTGCCAGTGTCCTCCTCCGCCGCTGGAGCGGCCATACCGCCGCAGCTCTCCCCGCTGGCTCTCCGCCGTGAGGCAGTCCAGCAGCTTCTGGGACACGGTGCCGCCAGGGATGCGGTCGTAGGTACAGACGGCCGCCTCCGCCAACCGCTCCCCCTCCTCAACGTATACGGAAATCCGGTAGACCCGCAGGACGTCACTGCCCACCGTCACCCGGATATCCCGGTCCTCTGTCACCGCGTAGTCCATGGCGCCGCGGCTCTCCGGGGGCCGGAAGCGGTAGACCACACTGTCCCACAAAAAGCCCAGGCTCCCGATGCCCAGCACCATCACGAAGATCATGACGATGGAGATGATCGCGGAGATGCCGGTGACGATCTCCCAATACCGGGGGTACTGCCTCTCCATCTCCCGGCCCACCTCCGCCGGGTCTCCCATGGCGGCCATGGTCCGCTCCTCCGCAAGCGCTTG
>CAJTZI010000102.1 GCA_910584075.1 uncultured Oscillibacter sp. | reverse complement strand
AAGTCCGTCCCCGCCCCCTACTACCTGCCGGACAAGGACGCCGACCGGGTGCAGACCATCTCCCTGAATCCCGGCGATGAGAAAACGGTGGTGTTCCGCAACCACAAGACCCCGGAGCTGACCATTTTCAAGGAAGATTCTGTTGCGGGCGCTCCCATTGAGGGCGCTAAGTTCCGTGTGACTTTTACGTCCAACGGCGAGGCCGCAGGCGCTCCCGCCTCCATGGACTTCGGTATCTTCGTCACGGATGCCAGCGGCCAGATCAAGCTCCATGAGAAAGGCAAGAAGCTGTACCCCGGTGAGTACACCGTGACTGAGGTGGAGCCTGCTCCCGGCTTCCAGATGAAAGAGCCTCTCACCCAGAAGGTGATCCTCCATGGCGGCGAGAGCAAAACTCTGACTTTTTTCAATGAGCCGTTAAACGCCATTGTGGTGGAAAAATACGACAGCGTGACCCATGAGGCCCTCCCCGGCTGTACCTTCCAGCTGAAGTTCCTGGGTGGGACCAGCGGTACGGGCGGCACGGTCATCGGTACGAAGGTGACCGGGAAAAACGGAACCGCCATCTGGACCGGGCTGACTGCCGGCACCTACATCGTGGAGGAAATCGACCCGGCGGACGGCTACTCCATCATCAATGCCTCTGAAACGGTCTATATTTCCGACAAGGGTGAGCAGAACGTGGTCACCGTCTCCTTCGACAACGCCCCGGACGGCATCCTGCTTATTCGGAAGGTCTGCGCCACCAACCCCAGCGTGACCCTCCAGAACGCCGAGTTCAAGGTTATGTACGCGGACGGGACCCTGATTGGGGACTCCAACGGCATCTACCGCTCCGATGAGAACGGGGAGATCCGCATCCCCGGTCTGAAGCCGGGAAAGAGCGTGGTAGTCACCGAGGTGCGCGCCCCCGCTGGTTTCCTGATGGATACCCAGAGCCAGACCATCCAGATCCAGGCGGGTAAAACCGTGTCTCTTACCTTCAAAAATCAGCCGAAAGGCAGCCTGATCATCCAAAAACGGGACAGCCAGACCGATGAGGTGCTTCCCGGCGCGGAGTTCAGAATCACCACCGCCGCTGGCTGCGAGGTGGGCCTGGACGGGGTCATCGGCTCGTCTACCCTGACCCAGAACGGCATTTTCACCACCGACGCTCAGGGCGAGATCAGAATCACCAATCTGGCCCCCGGCGCCTATGTGATCAATGAGATCAAGGCCCCGGACGGCGGGTATGTCATCGACACGCCCTCCACCAACGTGGTCATCGGGCAGGGCGGCGACACCCAGACTGTGGTGATCAAGAACACCCGCAAGGGCGGTTTGATCATCGAGAAGTATGACAGCGTGACCCGTCAGCCCCTGGCTGGGGCGCAGTTCAAGGTGATGACTGCCAACGGGGAACTGACTCCGGACAACGAGGGCATGACCTCCTCCAATGGCCTCTACACCACCGACGTCAACGGGCAGATCGTGCTGTC
>CAJTZI010000101.1 GCA_910584075.1 uncultured Oscillibacter sp. | reverse complement strand
CCCGATAATATCCACCTGGACAGTGGTATTATAACACCTGCCCCTGGTTGTTTGCAACCTTTTTTGAAGGGCAGGTGTTTTATTTATGGGGAAAAACGAGGCGGCGGCCCCGCTCCGCGTCGATCTCTATATCCGTGTCAGCGGCCAGGAGCAGGCAATCAAGGGCCTCTCCCTGGAGGCCCAGCAAGAAGACCTGGAGGAATACGCCAGGGAACGGGGCTGGGTGATCGTTGGCGTCTATATCGACGCGGCGAAGACGGCCCGGAAGCGTCTGGGCAAGCGCACCAACTTCCTGCGGATGCTGGAGGACGTGAAGCAGGACAAGGTAGACCTGATCCTGTTTACCCGCCTTGACCGTTGGTTTCGCTCCGTGGCCGACTATTACAAGGTCATGGAGATTCTGGATGCCCATAATTGCGGCTGGCTGACCACCCAGGAGCAGTACGACACCACCACGGCGGGCGGTCGTCTGTATATCAATCTCTGTCTCTCCATTGCCCAGAACGAAGCGGACCTGTGCGGGGAGCGGATCGGCGTTGTGCTGGACAGCAAGGTTAAGCACGGCACGGTGGTTTCCGGAAAAATCCCCTTCGGCTACCGGATCAACGAGGAAAGGAACACCAACCCAGAGCTGCGGAAAATCGGCTTCTCGGGCGTTTCGGCATTTTTCAAACCAGGCCTAGTAGGGCATGACAACTCTTTCGGGAAAAGGGAGCGGGAAACTGTCAGTTTTGTCTATTGCGGGGCGGCGGGAAATCCGATACAATAGGTACGACCTTTTCGGGGGTATTACCTATTTTCAATCTGACTTTCGAGGTGAGCGAAATGAGTACCCAGCCGACCCAGAACAGAACCATCCGCACCCAGCTGCTGTCCGATATGCGGGACGGGCTTTACGCCGCCTGCCAGCGGCTGCCCCGGGAGAGCGTCCTGGCGGAGACCCTTGGCATCAGCCGCACCCAGCTGCGGGACATTCTGGCCTCTCTGGAGCGGGAGGGCTATATCACCCGCCGCCACGGCGTGGGCACCATCATCAACCGCCATGTGCTCAACGTCCACACCCGCATGGATATCGAGGTGGAGTTTCTGGACATGATCCGCCGCAACGGCCACCAGCCGGCCATCGCCTACGTCCGGGTATCCGAGGGCGCCGCGGACGCCAAAACCGCCGCCCAGCTGCGCATTGCCCAGGGGGCCCCCGTTCTCCGGGTCGGGCGGCTGTGCACCGCCGACGGCGTCCCCGCCATCTACTGCGAGGACGTGGTGGACAAGTCCCTGGTGCGGGCGGCGTACACGGAGAGCGACCTCAAGCAGCCCATCTTCCACTTCCTCCAGGAGTTCTGCGGCGTGTATCCCTATCTGGACCTGGCGGACATCCGGGCCGTGGCCGCGGACGAGACCCTGGCGGAGATTCTCCGGATTCCCGTGGGAACGCCCTTGCTGAACATGGACGAGGTGGATTACGACATCGACGGAAACCCGGTGTTCTGCTCTATGGAATACTTCGTGGAAGGGTACTTCCGGCACGCGGTAATGCGGAAAAAGCTGTAATCTGACCCGCGGGGCGGCGGACAGCCGCCGCAAAAGCTCCGGCCTTTTGCTGTCCCCTTGATTAAAATCCGGCACTCTCACAAGACGGGCGATTCACAACCGCCCCGCACACTTTGGAATCTGTATCCGCAGGCGCCCAGCACCGCCGGTCCGTACAGGTTCTCAGATATGGAGGTTTTGTCTATGCAGAAAAAAGTCGCGGTCATCATGGGTTCCGATTCCGACTGGCCTGTGGTCAAAGGCGCCTGCAGCCAGCTCCGGGAGCTGGGCATTCCCTTTGAGGCCCACATCCTCAGCGCCCACCGCACCCCCTCCGCCGCCGCGGAGTTCGCCTGGGGCGCCCGCAAGAGCGGCTTCGGCGTCATCATCTGCGCCGCCGGCATGGCGGCCCATCTGGCGGGAGCTTTTGCCGCCAACACCGTCCTGCCCGTCATCGGCATCCCCATGAAGGGGGGCGCCATGGACGGGCTGGACGCGCTTTTGGCCACCGTGCAGATGCCAAGCGGCATCCCCGTGGCCACTGTGTCCATCAACGGGGCCAAAAACGCCGCCGTGCTGGCGGCCCAGATTCTGGCCGTCTCCGACGGAGACCTGGCGGAAAAGCTGGAGGCCGCCCGGGCGGACATGGCAGACCAGGTCGCCGCCAAGGACGCCAGACTCCAGGAGGAGCTGGACAATTGACGGCGGTGGAAATTCCCCCATCCCACTAAAAAATCAAAACCGGAGGTTATCACCATGCAGAAACTGGAACAGCTCTATGAGGGCAAGGCCAAGAAGGTCTACGCCACCGGCGATCCGAACCTGGTCATCGTAGACTACAAGGACGACGCCACCGCCTTCAACGGTGCCAAGAAGGGCACCATCACCGGCAAGGGCGTCATCAACAACCAGATGACCAACCGCTTCATGGCAAAGCTGGAGAGGGCCGGCATCCCCACCCACTTTGTAGAGGAGCTGAGCGAGCGGGAGACTCTGGTGAAAAAGGTCTCCATCGTGCCGTTGGAGGTCATCATCCGCAATATCTCCGCCGGGTCCTTCGCCAAGCGCTAC
>CAJTZI010000100.1 GCA_910584075.1 uncultured Oscillibacter sp. | reverse complement strand
TGTGCGCGGCTGCGGCGGCTGCGGCGCTGCTGGCCGTGAGCGCCCTGTGCGCCCTCCCGGCCTCCCGCCGGAAGCTGATGCAAAGCCCGAAGAAGAGGGGAAGGTGAGCGTATGGAGCAATGCAAAAAGACGGGCGGGGCCCTCCGGCGGCTGACCCTGGCGGTGCTGTGGCGGCGGCGCGGGGCGAGCCTGCTGCTGATTGCCGTAGCGGCGCTGGGGGTGTTCGCCTCGACGGCGCTGCACAGCCTGTCCGCGCGGCAGGAGGCCGCCATGGCGGAGCTGGAGCGGAACGCCCGCATCCAGTGCGTGGTCACCACGGCCCAGGGGAAGAACAGCAACAACCTGAAGATGATCTCGGTCCTGGTGGACATGCTGCTGGGGGCGCGCCATGAGCGGGGCTGCTATCTGGACGAGTACGTGCGGGATGTGCGTGCCCTGGCCTCCGCGCCCCTGGACATACCGGCGGAGACGGAGCTGCGGCGCATTCTGAGCTTTGATTCCGATGCCTCCCTGTCCGCCGTGGAGGGCGCGTCCATCCGGCTTGCGGAGGGCTGGGAGGAGTCCGCCTTCCGCACGGATCAGCGGGTGTGCCTGATTCCGGAGGGCATGGAGGCCCAGCCGGGGCCGGACGGGGCCCTCTATGTGTCCACCAGAGAGAAGATGACCGGCGTGTCGGTGGATCTCCAGGTGATCGGGACGGTCTCCGGCGGGCCGGGGAACGTGATCTGGTGTCCCTTCCGCGTCCAGCGGCAGGAAGGGGTGTCCGAGGCGTTCCAGGTGGACAGCTGCTCCTTCGACATCGGGGACAACGCCCGTCTGGAGGAGTGCAGGGCGGCCATTTACGAGACCTTTGTGGAGCCGAAGCTCTCCAACGTGGGCGATTTTATGACCTACGGCGTTCTGGTGCAGGACGAAACCTATCTGGCGACGATGGAGGAGTTCCGCTCCAACCTGTCTCTTCTGCGGGTGCTGCTGCCGGTGCTGATGGCGCTGTGCGGGGGGATCAGCTTCTTTGCGGCCTACCTCACCACCCGCGGCCGGGTCCGGGAGTTCGCGGTGATGCGCTCCCTGGGCCTGAAGCGGGGGCGGATGTTCCTGCTGGTGTTTGAGGAGTACGCGCTGCTGACGGCGGCGGGGGCCGTGCTGGGCGGTTTAGCGGGCGTTTTGCTGGAGGGCGGGCTTTCCGGCGGCGCGCTGATCCGGGCCGGGGCGGGTCTGGCGGTGTTCTGGGCCGGGGCGGCGGCGGCCGTGGGGAGCATGACGCGGGTAAACGTGATGAAACTGATGAGAACGGAGGAGTAGCTATGGCATTATTGACTGTGGACCGGGTGGAGTACGAATATCGCAGCGCCTATCAGACCGTGCGGGCGGTCAGCGGTGTCAGCGCCGAATTTGAGATGGGGCGGCTGTATGCCATTGTGGGGGCCTCCGGCAGCGGGAAGACCACGCTGCTGTCCCTGCTGGCGGGTCTGGACGTGCCCTCTGGCGGCAGCGTGTGCTATCAGGGGACGCCCACAAGCCGGCTGGACCGGGACGGCTACCGGCTGGAGCACGTGTCGGTGATCTACCAGAATTTCAATCTTTTTTACCATCTGACAGTGCTGGAAAACGGGGCATATCCCCTTTATCTGCGTAAAATGCCACGAAAAGAGGCGGACGCCCTGGCCCGGGAGAAGCTGCTGTCGGTGGGGCTGACGGAGGACCAGCTGGTCCGGATGCCCAACATGCTTTCCGGCGGGGAGCAGCAGCGGGTGGCCATCGCCCGCGCCCTGGCCGCAGGCAGCGAGATCATCCTGGCGGACGAGCCCACAGGCAACCTGGACACGGAGAACACGGAGAACATCGTCTCCATCCTGGGCGCGCTGGCGCGGGAGGCGGGCCGCTGCGTGATTATTGTGACCCACGATCCTGCGGTGTCGGCAGCGGCGGACGTTGTACTGCATATGCGCGACGGGAAGCTGGCGGCAGAGGGGGGATAGCCGGCAGCAGAAAGGGGGTCGTACGATGAACATTTTTACAAAGAAGCTATTTCGCAGTAAGGTATTCACATCTCTTACGATTTTATTCATGGCCGCCGCCATCGCCCTGCTATCTATAGGTATCAGCGCCTGGCGGGAGACCCGCGCACAGCTGGAGCGGGTGGGGGAGCGGTATACGACGATTGCCGTCCCCAGTCCTGAGAATTTCAGGAAATCCATTTTACGGGAAGAAGGGGCTGATGACCTGACCCCGCTGACCCAGCAGAAGCGTAAGTATCCGGGCTTGCTGGCGGAGGAGTTCCGTGGGTTTCTGACGGCCCATGTGGCCGGGTGCGAGACCCTGTCCTGCTACGATGTCGGGGAGTACCGGAGTGAGGAATTTGACGTCTATGGAGCCGCCATAGCGGTTATGGCGGCAAAGTGTACGTCGGTACAAGACAGGTCACGTCCCATAGACAGCAGGAGAAGTCTGGAGGACGGAACCATCGTGAATGTAAAGTATCAGAACTGTTCCTACACCGCTGACTTTTCCGTGGAGGAAATCGTCCGCCGCCATCCCGCATACGGCGAGCTGCCGGAGCTGAAAGAGATTTCCCTTTCCACCCAAATCTACACCGCTGACAAGAGCATTCCCTTTGAGGTTGGAAAAACATACCTGCTGTTTGGCGTTTTTAGTGGTCCTGGAGCAATTCAAACCGCCGATGGCTGGGGGCCCTTTCACCCCGAACACAGTCTTCTCACCGTGGATCTGACTGGGGACAACGGGCGTGCTCCAGCCCGCACGGGGAACATGCTTTTTTATTGGCAGAAAATCGAGGCCAACTGGGGAACGGAGGAGGCGGAGTACTATCACCTCCTGG
>CAJTZI010000099.1:255-3144 GCA_910584075.1 uncultured Oscillibacter sp. | reverse complement strand
CCTGGGTAGAGGTCGCCGTTGCGAGGGTTAGGCTTTTTTTGACAAGTGCCTATCTATTCGTAATCGCATGGCGGCATCATCCTAATTGTCGCCAAAATATAAAAAGTGGCGGCTCTGATTTTCTCAAATCCGCCAGAAATGAGCATGATTAAAGACTGCTACACGACGGCTTTTTTCTTTTGGCGTCGTGCGGCAGTTACAAAATATATTGATTTAGAAGATATGGATACCTTTGTTCATTGCCTACATTTTTACCATCCATTGGGCTATTGGATTGATAATTGATACGGGGAGCAACTTAGCAGAAAGAACGAGCGATTTATTATAAAGGCCAGCAGTAACCACTCGCTTTCCCTTTTGTAAATTGTTGTAGCCAATAGCGGCAACAACCTCTGGCTGCATCACAAATAGTTTGAAAAGTAGAGTGTTATTGATATTTGCTTTTTCTGCAAATAGGGTCTGTGTTGCTCCTGGGCATAAGCAGGTTACTGTTACCCCGGTTCCTTTCAATTCTTGATATAGTCCGTTAGAAAAAGATAGGACATAGGCTTTTGTGGCAGCATATACCGCATCATTCGGGCATGGCATATATGAGCCAGTAGACCCGACATTCAGAATACGTCCATGCCTGCGCTCTATCATCCTTGGCAAAAATAATTTCGTCAACGCAGTCAATGCCTTGATATGAATTTGTATCATATCAAGTTCTTTTGCGAGATTAGTATTTGTAAAACATCCCGCCTCATTGAAGCCAGCATGCCAGTATTCCGCGTGGAGAGGAACAAGGGATACATGGTGATGTCAAACCATCACCTGCGGAACAAAGACCTGTGCATTATACGTTTATTAGGGAGATCGAGTTGTCCCTGGAGTACAGCAAATACGAAAAAGAGACAACCGCATGACGCTCTCGCATCATGCGGCTGCCTCGCGCTAGGAAAACTTATTTATCGGGGTTCCCCTTTCGCTCCCGCCCTCTCGCGGAAAATCACAGCAGATACGTGTACTTGGTCAGCACGGTGAGGATAAAGACCTCGATGTCCGCGGGCAGGTCGCTCTCGCCGTCCAGATCGGCCTCAAAGACCTTTCCGTCCAGCCGTACCAGTACCTTTCTTCCCCCAAGTGGCAGGAAGCCCTGGTTGTTCACGCTCTCGTCAAAGCCCTCTCGGGTCTTGAACAGAGTGAACTTATCCCGGTAAGGAGCGGAGTCGTAGGGGCAGAAGATGGCACAGTTGCCGCACTCGTTGCACATCCGGTCCACGTGGAGGATCTCATGCCGCCCGTCGGGCAGCTCGACAACCACATTGGCCCGGTTGGGACACACGTCTGCGCAGACCTGGCACACCACGTTGCAGGTGAGGCAACGGTCCCCCTCGCACTTGGCGGACGCGCAGAGGATGCCCTTCTTGGCGATGGCGTCGGCCCGGCCGGCCTTGGCGTGGGCGGGGATGGCGTACTTGTGGGCCTCACCGATGACGGCGTTTGCAAACCACTGGGCGTCGGCGATGCCCTCCACCACCGTGGCGGGACCCCGCATGGCGTCGCCGCCGGCGAAGACGCCCTCCACGTTGGTGCGGAAGGCCGGCAGACCCTTTCCGTCCACCTCAATGCCGCCCGCAGTGAAAAGTTCGCTGTCAACCTTCTCACCCACGGCGGAGATGACGGTGTCGCAGTCGATCTCCACAAACTCGCCGGTGGGCTCCGGCTTCCGGCGGCCCTTCTCGTCGGGCTCGCCCAGCTTCATCTTCTCGCAGCGGAGCCTGCCGCCGCTCTGCTCCACGGGGGCCACCAGCTCCAGGAAGCTCACACCGTCAGCAATGGCCAGCTCCAGCTCCTCGGCGTCGGCGGGCATGTACTTCTTGGTCCGGCGGTAGACCAGGGTGGAAGATTTCGCTCCGGCCCTCAGTGCCGCCCGGGCGGCGTCCATGGCGGTGTTGCCGCCGCCCACCACGGCTACATGGCCCAGGGAGACGTCCTTCCCGGCCTTCAGGTCTTTCAGCCAGCCGATGACAGGCACCACGTTGCCGGGGATGTCCAGCTTGCCGGCCTTCCAGGCGCCCACGGCAAAGAAGATGTGGGTATACCCTTCGGATTTCAGCTCCGACACAGAGGGAGCCGGGGTGTTCAGCCGGATTTCCGCGCCCATCCTGGCCACCAGGGCGGCGTCCTTGTCAATGGCCTCGTCGGAAATGCGGAAGCCGGGGATCACCTGCCGGACGATGCCGCCCAGCCTGTCGGACTTCTCAAAGACGGTAACGGGGATGCCCGCCCGGCCCACGAAGTAGGCCGCGGCCATGCCGGTGGGACCGCCGCCAATGACGGCCACTTTCCGGCTATCCTTCACCGGCGCGGCCGGCTTGAGCTTGGAGACGTACGCCTCGTAGCCCCGCTCAGCGGCCACCAGCTTGGTGGAGCGGATCTGAACGGAGTCATCGTAGAAATTCCGGGTGCACTTGGTCTGGCAGCGGTGGGCACAGATGGTGCCGGTAATAAAGGGCAGGGGGTTTTTCTCGCAGATGAGGCGCAGTGCGGAATCATACCGGCCCTTGCGGCACAGCTCGATGTACTCCGGAATGTCCTGCTGGATGGGGCAGCCGCCCTTGCAGGGGGCCGTAAAGCAGTCCATCAGAGGCACCTTCTCATAGAGCTTCCGCCGGGGCAGGGGCTTCACGGCCTTGACATGGTACTTGTCAGACCGGGCCGCCAGGGCCAGGGCCTCGATCCCTGCCACGTCCACGCCGGTAAAGGGCCTGAACTCCATGGTGTCCAGCTTGTCGCCGATCTGGACGAAGCGCTGGTAGCCGCCGGGCTTGAGCTCCGTGGTGGCCATGGTGATAGGCCAGATGCCCAGGGCAAAGAGCTTGTCGATGTTCAGCGCGTCGGCGCCGC
>CAJTZI010000099.1:0-245 GCA_910584075.1 uncultured Oscillibacter sp. | reverse complement strand
GCATTCTTCCGCCGAACTCCTTGGAGATCTGCGCCGCCATGGCGGTGGTCAGGGGGAAGAGGGACTTGCCCGCCATGTACATCTCCTCACTGGGCAGCTCCCCGGCCTTCACGTCCACAGGGAATGTGTTGGACAGCTTCAATCCGAATTCCACGCCGCACTTGTCCGCCAGGGCCTGGAGACGGCGGAACATGGGCACGGCATCGGCGTATTGGAGATCCTCCTTGAAGTGGTGGTCGTCGAAG
>CAJTZI010000098.1 GCA_910584075.1 uncultured Oscillibacter sp. | reverse complement strand
AGCTACTCCCGGTCGCGGATTGCCGTATAGGATTTTTAGCAAACATAATGCGGAGTGTCCCACAAGGATACTCAAATCCTATAAGGACACTCCGCATGGTCCGAGTGGCGAGACTTGAACTCACGGCCTCTTGACCCCCAGTCAAGCGCGCTACCAACTGCGCCACACCCGGTTTTTTCACTTACTCCAGCCTTGTTGCTGTCAGCTTGTATATATTAGCATAGCTTTCCAGAAAAAGCAACCCCCAAAATGACTTTTTTCAAAAATTTTTTCAGGCTGTCATCTGTGCTGTCAGACCCGGCCAAAAGAGGACCCGGCAGAGTGCGCACCGGTCTGCGGCTCTGGCGGCGTTTCCGAATTCCGCCAGGGCCGCACAGATGGGCCCCGGAAGCGCCGCCCTATCCCCCGCTCAGTGGAATGCAGGCCACCAGCTCGAAACGGCCGCTCCCTGTCCGGGTCTCCAGGCTGCCGCCGCAGCGCTGGGCGATCTCCCGCATACCGGCCAGACCAAAGCCGTGGGCGGACTGATCCGCCTTGGTGGTGGCGAGATCCGGGCGGAGCTCGCCGCTAACGGCGTTCTCCACCCGCAACATGAAGAGCCCCTTATCCACCCGGCAGCGGACGGTAATCCGTTTATCCTCCGCCTGGACCGCGGCCTCCATGGCATTGTCCAGGGCGTTGCCCAGCAGGGCGCACAGGTCCATGTCCGCGATGGACAGCTCCCTAGGCAGGGAAACAGCGAAGTCCCCTGTGAGCCCCGCCCGCCCCATGGCCTCTGCCTTGGAGACCAGCACAATATTAGCCGTCTCATTCTCACAGAGAATTCGTCTCCCGCCCATTGCGGGAGACGCCGCTATCTCTCCGAGATAGCGGGCGGCTCCGTCGATTTCGCCCTGTTCCAGCAGACCCTGCACCACCGTCAGATGGTTGCGCAGGTCATGCCGGAGGGTCCGCACCTGCTGCTCCTCCCTCTGGAGGCCCTGGTAGTAGCTCTCCCGCAGAGAGGCCAGCTTATCCGCCTCCTCCAGCCGCTCATGGTCCTCCAAAACCCGGATGGCGTACAGCAGGGCCAGGGAGGTCAAATACACGAAGGGCAGCACCACCAACCCCAGGTTCATGATCAGGCCATGGAGAAGAAAGTCGGAATCCAGATAATCCGTTTGCAGAAGCGGCAGGAGCACCACCGCCAGCAGGGAACTGAACGGCATGGCCGCAAGAAGCAACACCAGCTTCCACAGCCGGGGTGCGAGCCGAGGCGGCTGCTCCGGCAGGCGCTTCCGGACCGCCAAGTACAAAAGGCCCCAGTTCCCGGCGCGGATCAGCTTTTCAGAGTAGTAGTACACATTGTCCAGATCAAAATGAGCCATCGCGGGGGCGTAATAGGTGTCCAGCACGGCGTTAACGGGCATGATGAGGCAGAAAAAGATCATTGTCACCGCCAGCCGCCCTACCCGGTCCCCTCTGGAGGACAGAAAGAGCACGGGGAAGAAAACCAGCAGCGTAAACAGCAAATTGGTGTCCCCCACCCAGATAATCATGTAGGAAATTGAGCCCAGAAACAATGTCAGGCCAATACGCCACCACCGCCGGAACCTCAGCGGCAAAAACGCGAACACAAGCCGGGAGAGAAAGAAGCCGCTGACAAGCACCGGGATGAACCAGAGCCAGTTCTGAAGCGTGATCAGCACATATTCCGCCGTCCTGACAAGGACTGTCATCAGCGTCATGGCTCAGTCCTCCAGTGCCGTCCGGGCCAGGGCGGCCAGGGCGGCCGAACGGTGGGCCCTGCTGACAGGCAGGGCCTCCTCCCCCACAAAGAGCTGTCCCCCCTCCATTCTGTCCACGGCTCCGGCCCGCACCAGATACCGCTGGTGGATGCGGACAAAGCCGTCTCCCACGACGCGCTCCACCTCGTCCAGCTTGCCGTAAAAGGTATAGGTCCGGGCGGCGGAGACGCAGGAGACCTGCCGCCGGTCGGATGTGAAATAGAGGATGGATTTCTTTGGAATACGGTACATCGTCTCGCCGCTGCGGCAGAGAAACACCTTGTCCCCCTCCCGGAGCCGGGCCTCCGCCGCCCGGTCCAGCACGCTGTCCAACTGGTCCGGCTTGGGCGGCTTCATCAGATAACCCAGGGCCCCCACGGAATAGCCGTCAAACACGTAATCCGTGTATCCGGTGACAAAGGCCAAAAGCAGATCCCCGTCCGCCTCCCGAATCCGGCGGGCGGTCTCCATGCCGTTCAGCTCCCCCATCTCAATGTCCAAAAAGACCATATCCAGTTCCCCGGCGTGGTTCTTCAGCCAGCGGAGAAAGCCCTCGCCGGAGGAGAACTCAAAAAATGTCCCCTCGCCCCGCCGCCGGTCCAGGGCCCGCTCCAAAGCGGCCCGGAGGGCGATCCTGGCGTCGGCGCTGTCGTCGCAGATGCCGATCCGCAGCATTGTATCAACTCCTTGTCGTTTGCTGGGGCTATTGTACCACACCGGCGGCCATTCGCCAAACCAAATATGACGGAAAAACAACCAAATATGACATGGCGGAGCGGTCCTCCGTCAAACTTTACATCAAAGCCTTCAAAGAGAGCGGCCCCGTTTGCCGGGGCCGTTTTCTTGCGCTATGCTGATCCCAGAGAAACAAAAGGAGGAACCACTCATGGAATTGACCGCGATCCGCCGTGCCCTCACCGCTCCCGCCCGGGTCCCCGAGATCGGGCCAAAGCTGAAAACCAATCTGGACACCGACCTCTTAAAACTGGTTGCCATCGTCTCCATGCTGATCGACCATGTGGGCGGCGCCTTTTTCCCGGAGACGGCCGTGTTCCGCTGGATGGGGCGGCTGGCGTTTCCCATCTTCTGCTACTGCCTGACCGTGGGCCTGCTGTACACCCGGAACATCAAACGCTATCTGGGCCGTCTGGCAGTGTTCGCCGTGGTCTCCCAGCCCTTCTACGTCCTGGCCTTCCACCCCCATGACTGGATGGTGGACCGGAACTGGAGCAACTGGAATATCTTCTTCACGCTGTTCCTCTCCTTGCTTGCTATGTACGGCTTCAAGGAGCGGAAGTGGTGGCTGTTCCTGGGGGCCTTCTTCGCGGTGAGCTGGTGGAATTTCGACTATTCCGGCATCGGGATTCAATTGATGCTGATT
>CAJTZI010000097.1 GCA_910584075.1 uncultured Oscillibacter sp. | reverse complement strand
TTTCCAGACCAGCAGCAATTTTCCCAAGGCTGTCACCAGCAAGATACCGTTCAAATATCCAGCTCACCACCTTGGCTTCGTCCGGATTTATTTCCAGTTCTCCATCAGAATTGATCGTGTATCCGTAGCACTTACGCTTTGCCATTTTGGAGCTGCCATCCTGAAACCCTTTCCGGAGACCGTTCTTAATTGCCTCACTTTTTTGTATCACGTTCATTATAATTCTCCTTCTATAAATAAAATTACCGCAGTGAAATTACTGCAGCACAAAGGTTTTATGTGATTATACATAAAAGTTGACAGACTACCCCCTTGGTGTAGCCTGTCAACTTATCATGGTGCGGGCATGGGGACTCGAACCCCAACGCATTGCTGCACGAGAACCTAAATCTCGCATGTCTACCAATTCCATCATGCCCGCATCTATAAACGGCAGGTTTTCCTGCCGCTTTTCGCTGCCCTCTGTTCGCATACGGCGAGGGCGGGAGTGTCCTTTTCGCAGATTTGCGGTGATCAGCCGTCCTCCTGCGAGGGAAGCCGGATCTTCTGGGGAGGTGGGCGGCTAACCGCCGCCACTGCGTTGTTTTAAGGGAAAATCACAAATGATAAAATGACCAATTGGATACTGCCGCGAGGGCGGCGGGGTTGCGCTGGGAGACCGCTTATGATATGATAATAAAAATAATCAATTTATTATACCACAGCTTTTTCCGCAAGACAACAACAAAATCCCTTATTCCATAGAAAAGAGGAATCCTGCCATGCCCACTCCCCGTGTCACCGCCATTCACGATCTCTCCGGCTTTGGCCGCTGCTCCCTGACCGTGGCTCTCCCCATCCTCTCCGCCATGGGGGTCCAGTGCTGTCCTCTGCCTACCGCCTTCCTCTCCACCCACACCGGCGGCTTTGAGGGGTTCACCTTTCTGGACATGACCGGCGAGATGACCAAGGCCGCCAGTCACTGGAAGTCCCTGGGTCTCCGGTTTGACGCCGTGTACAGCGGGTTTCTCGGCAGCGGGCGGCAGATCAGCGTAGTGGAGGACTTCATCCGGGACTTTCGGGGCGGCGGCGTTGTGGTAGTGGACCCGGTGATGGGGGACGGCGGCGCGGTCTACCGGACCTATACGCCGGAGATGTGCGCCGGAATGGCCCGCCTCGCGGAGCGGGCGGACGTCATCACTCCCAACCTGACGGAGGCCGCGTTGCTGCTGGGCATCCCCTATGAGGAGCTCCCCGGCGGGGCGGATGGCTGCCGGGCCATTGTGGAGCGGCTGAGCCTGGAGGGCCGGCGCTCCGTGGTGCTCACCGGGACCGTCTTGGAGCCGGGCAGCACCGGAGCCATGTGCTTCGACGTCTCCACCGGGCGGACAGAGGCTGTCCAGACCCGGCGGGTGGACCGGGAGTTTCACGGCACCGGCGACGTGTTCTCCAGCGTCCTCACCGGGGCGCTGGTACAGGGGAAGTCCCTGATCGAGGCCGCCTGGGCGGCGGCGGAGTTCGTTCGGGCCTGCGCGGAGCGGACGGCGGCCCAGGGCCTGCCCATGCGGGAGGGCGTGGACTTTGAGCCCCTGCTGGGCCTGCTGGCAAAGCCCGTGTCCTCCCCTCTGGACGGGCTGTCATAAGGGCGTATGAGGGCGGCCGCTCAGGCGGGACGGCCGAAAATCTGCTCCGCCGATCTCTCCCCCTTTTGCAAACAGCTTCTTATTGGGGGATCTGCCACAATCCGGGCCGGAGAGAGGTCCGGCGGGCTTCTGAGACCTTCCAAAACAGGCGCCGCTTGCTTGTTCTCTTTGACGTTTTTGTTCTCTGCAAATGATTCTTGACTTGCACCCAATTTTTAGCGCGGCAGGGTGGCAAAAGGCCCGGGCAGATGAGATCAGCCGCCCTCCCAGGAGAGAACCGGAGTTCTGGGAGGAGATGGGCGGCGGCCCCCGCTTTACACCGCGCCTCCGGCTGTGGTACAATAGGGAAAACTACAGGGAGGAACGTCCAGTGTTGGATTTTGAGAAAATTGTGGAGTACCGCAACAAGCGCAACCGCTTCGCCCGGAAACTGGGCATCACGGTGGAGTCCATCTCCCCCGGCGGTGCCCGGGTGGTGAAGACCATTGAGGAGGACGACCTGAACCCCCTGGGCCGGGCCCACGGCGGAGTGTATTTTACCATGGCGGACTCCGCTGCCGGCTCCGCCATGGTGTCCAGGGGCTACGCGGCGGTAACCATGAGCGCCACGTACAACTTCTTCCGCAGTGCGGAGGTAGGGGACGTGGTCACCGCCGAGGCGGCAGAGGTGAAGGTCGGGAAGACCATCTGCGTCTACGACGTGCGGGTCACGGACCAGCGGGGCATGCTGCTGGGCACAGGGACGTTTACGTTCTACCAGCTGGAGGAGAAGATCGAGATCTGATGGAGGCGGCGGGCCGCCTTTTTTTCCTATAGTTGCAGGCTCTCCAGCGGCTCCGCCGTCCGGCGGTCCAGCCTCGTCGCCCTCCGCCCCAGGAAGCGGCCGAGGGACTTGCTGCACGCGCAGCCGGTGCGCAGGTTCCGCAGGCTTCCGTCCTTCTCTATGGGATACCCCAGGCGCATGCTCCGCTGGGCCTGGTCCAGGCTGATCTCCTGGAACCAATAGATGATGTCCAGGACCTCCTGCCAGGGGACCTCTTCTTTTAGACGGTATCTTTGCAGCATTTGCACCTCCATAAAATTGCGGGCAGCGGGCCGCCCCTCTGGGCGTCCCGTCTCCCAACGGTTTGCTTTTTGAATTGTTGCTCCATTTTGCATGAACGACTTTGTGTATCCGCCTATGGTTTTCATCGTACAATTTTGATGATTAGGGCTTGTTTGATAATTGGCGATATGCCCAACAGCGAGGGATTTTTTTGCCAGACAGGGCAAATTTTCGCAGGCATCCTGGCGGATTCCAAGCGGGGCACTTCTATGATAAAGAAATCATATGAGCTCGCTATGCTGCAAAACAATGAATTACTCTGCTCGGCCTTCCTGATTAGCCGCCGTTTGGTACAGGGGCTTCAGGGGAAAGGGTATTCGATTCAAACCATCGCCCACAACTGTTCCTTTTTTCACGCATATACACATGCCCCATACCTGCTGGGCGTGACAACAGGAACTGTACACACGGCAATCCTGGATTGGGATGAGGGGGTTGGTGCGCCGTTGGAACTCACCTTGAGTGTTCCAGAAGTATGCTGGAAGGAATGCTGGAAAGATGTCATTGCGATCTTCTCTCAAATATTCCCCAAGGGCATGGCGGTATCCTGTGAAAACCGGGGCGGATGGGATCAAAAACCTTCCCGCTCTTACAGAAGGATTTTCGTCCCCGATGCCGCAGAGCTGCGAAACTGGATGCCCTTGCCAAAGGCTGGCAGCGGATATCGGATCCCTTATGGGCGTGCTGAGGATTTTTCCAACCTGTTTCGGGTATTTTTGCGCCCGCACAGAGCCCGAGTCTGCGATACCGGCCGGGAGGATCT
>CAJTZI010000096.1 GCA_910584075.1 uncultured Oscillibacter sp. | reverse complement strand
CACGCTGCCTCTGGTGAAATCGTCCCTGACCGTGGCCACGGTGCTGAACATCATCTATGTATTCAACTCCTTCCCCATCATCTGGACCATGACCAAGGGCGACCCCGCCAACCACACGGACACCCTGGTCACATACCTCTACAAGCTGGCCTTCTACAACGGCAAGCAGGGCGAGGCGGCGGCCGTGTCGGTCATCGGCTTCATCATCCTGCTGATCTGCGCCAGCACTTACATGATCTACACTCTGCGGAAAGGAGATGAGGACCTGTGAGCCAGCCCGCTGCCGCTTTGAAAAAGCCGGTCTCCGTGAAAAGGGTGATTCTGCGCCTCCTGCTGTACTTTGTGGTGCTTGACGTGTGCATCATCACCCTCTATCCCTACTTCGCCATGCTCTGCACGGCCCTGAAAAGCCGCAATGAGATCTTCGGCGGCAATACCATCCTGCCCGTCACGGCCCTGTGGTCCAACTTCATTGACATCTGGAGCCGGGCCCCCATGGCCAGGTACATGCTCAACTCCATCCTCATCGCCGGCGGCTCCACCATTATCGCCATGCTCTGCGGCATCCCCGCGGCCTATGCCCTGGCCCGGATGAAGTTCAAGGGGCAGACCGCCTTCCTGGGCGTCATCATCGTCTCTCAGATGTTCGCGCCGGTGGTGCTGCTGATCGGCATCTACAAGGTCATGCTGAGCATGGGCCTGACGGACAGCATCCTGGGGCTGATCTTCATCAACGCCGCCTTCAACCAGGCCTTCACCGTCTGGCTGCTGCGGGGCACCTTCATGGGCATCTCGGCGGAGATGGAGCAGGCCGCCACCATTGACGGCTGCACCAGGATCCAGTCCATGATGAGGGTGCTGCTGCCTGTGGCGGCCCCGGGCATCGTCACTACGCTGATCTTCATTTTCATTAACGCCTGGAACGAGTATACCGTTGCCCTGTGCCTGATCTCCACCGATACCTTTAAGCCGCTGACCGTTGGCATCAACACCTTCAACGGCTACAACATCATCGAGTGGCAGTATCTCTTCGCCGCCTCCATCTTTGCCATCATCCCCGTGGTCATTCTCTTCATGTGCATCGAGAAAAACCTAGTCAGCGGCTTGGCCTCCGGCGGCGTAAAGGGATAACCCGCCTTCCTGAAGAGCCTCGGAGCCGCCTGCTGCGAAGCGGGCGGGAGGTGCTTCACCGGGGAGAGAACTGTAAAAATGCGCTTGCGGGGGCATACTTCCGGTATGCCTCAAAGGAAAACAGGAAAGGAAGATGCTGTTATGAGAATTTACTGTGAGAAGGATTACGACGCCATGAGCCGCAGGGCCGCCAACCTGATCTCCGCCGAGGTCATCCGCCGCCCGGACTGCGTACTGGGTCTGGCCACCGGCTCCACGCCGGAGGGGACCTACAAGCAGTTGGTGAAATGGAACCAGCGGGGCGACTTCAGCTTCAAGGAGGTCCGCTCCGTGAACCTGGATGAATACCGGGGACTGGCCCCGGACCATGACCAGAGCTACCGCTATTTCATGCAGAAGCATCTGTTCGACCATGTGGACATCCGTCCGGAGAACACCTGGGTGCCTGACGGCCTGGCGGAGGACCCCGATGCCGAGTGCGTCCGGTATGACGAGCTCATTCGTTCTCTGGGCTATGCTGATCTCCAGCTGCTGGGCGTGGGCCGCAACGGCCACATCGGCTTCAACGAGCCTGATGAGGACTTTATGAAGCCCACCCATGTGGTGGATCTAGCCGAGAACACCATCGATGCCAACGCCCGCTTTTTTGCCAGCCGCGACGAGGTGCCCAAGCAGGCCTTCACCATGGGCATCGGCTGCATCATGGCCGCCCGCCGGGTGCTGCTGCTGGCCAGTGGCGCCAACAAGGCGGACGCCATCTACAACGCTGTCTGCGGGCCTATTACGCCTCGCTGCCCCGGCTCTATTCTCCAGCTCCACAACGACGTGGTACTGGTGGGCGACGAGGCCGCCCTCAGCAAGCTGATTGAGGCGGGGGTATGCGTATGCGGATAACCGGCGGCCAGGTCTTTGACCTGGAACGGGGCTTCCTTGACCGGGACGTCTGTACCGACGGCGCGCTGATCTCCCAGGCCGGCGGCGGTGAGACCCTGGACGCGTCCGGCTGTTACGTGATCCCCGGTCTGGTGGACGTCCACTTCCACGGCTGTGTGGGAGAGGATTTCAGCGACGCCACCTCTCAGGGGCTCCAGCGCATCGCGGACTTCGAGCTCTCCCAGGGCGTGACCTATCTCTGCCCTGCCGGCATGACATTACCGGAGGACCAGCTGACGGCCATCTGTAGGAATACCGCCGCCCACCGGAGGCACAACACCGGCGGCGCGGAGGTGGTGGGCGCCCACTTGGAGGGGCCCTTCCTGTGCATGGCCAAGAAGGGCGCCCAGAACGGGGACTTCCTCCACGACCCGGACGTTCCCATGCTGGAGCGCCTTCAGGCGGCGGCAGAGGGCTGCGTGAAGCTGGTAACCGTGGCCCCCGAGCAGCCCGGCTCCCTCGAGTTTATCAAGGCCGCCAGGAAGATGGGCATCCACGTCTCCGTGGGACACACCGTGGCGGATTACAGCACCGCAAAGGCCGCCTTTGAGGCGGGGGCCGACCACGCCACCCATCTCTTCAACGCCATGCCGCCCCTGGCCCACCGGGACCCCGGCGTCATCGGCGCGGCCTACGAGGTCCCCGGCGTCCAGCCGGAACTGATCTGCGACGGAATCCACATCCACCCGGCGGTGGTGCGCCTGACCTTCGGCCTGTTCGGCAGAGAGCGGATGATCATCATCTCCGACTCCCTGCGGGCCACGGGTATGCCTGACGGCGAGTACCCCTTCGGCGGACAGATGATCGAGGTCCATGGCAACCGGGCCACCATCCTGGGCCACCCGGAGACGCTGGCGGGTTCTGTCACAAGCCTCATGGGCTGTCTGCGTCAGGCGGCCGCCTTCGGCCTCCCCCTGGCGGACGCGGTGAGAGCCTGCACCTATAATCCGGCCCGGTCCATCGGCATTGAGGACCGGGCGGGCACCCTGGACGTTGGCAAGGAGGCAAGTCTTGTCCTGCTGGATCAGGTGGACCTGTCCATTCGGGCCATTGTGTTCAAGGGCCAGATCGTGAAATCCTGAGCGCACCCCATTTTTGCGTTGGAAGCGGCGGAGTGATCCGCCTTTCCATAAATGAAACCAGGGCCGGGGTCTGCTCCACTTCCACAGCCCCCGGTACCAAACAAAAGGAGGAAAACCCGCAGCGGCTTGCGGTGCGGCAGTGTGGAGACCTGCCGTAAGGTCCTGGGGACCGCGCGTCCCGGGACGAGATGGAGAGGGCGGAGGCCGCTCCATCAAAGCCGACGTGTATGGCAACTCTGAATCTGAAGAACATCAAGAAGGTCTACCCCCACAGCGGCGATCAGAAGAAGGCCAAGAAGAAGGCCGGTGAGCCCGAGAAGAAGGTGAACCTGCAGGTGACCGACGAGGGCGTTGTGGCCGTGCAGGAGTTCAGCCTGGACATCGCCGACAAGGAGTTCATTGTTCTGGTTGGTCCCTCCGGCTGCGGCAAGTCCACCACCCTCCGCATGATCGCCGGCTTGGAAGACATCAGCGACGGCGAACTGTACATCGGAGACCGCGTGGTCAACGACGTTGCGCCCAAGGACCGTGACATCGC
>CAJTZI010000095.1 GCA_910584075.1 uncultured Oscillibacter sp. | reverse complement strand
CTGTTCCTTTCCCATTTTTCTGCCCTCCTTCTACTTTGAGGACTATTATATCACACTTTTATTGACGACACCACCTAATATTAGGTTACACAAGGTCAAGCAACCGAGTATAGCCTAATTTTTTTATGCATACAACCGCCAAAACGTGCGAGGAGGGTCTAAAAATGACAGTTACAAGTATTCGAGACGCCTGGGCAGAGGTACGAAAGATTTTCCCCACTGACTATGAGTATAGCACCGAGCGCAGCAAGCGGGCACCCCATTTATTGCAGCAAGGCCAGCGACGTGAACGCCTGGATCAGCGGCTTGGGCAACCTCCTGGAGGTCAACCTGCCGGACGGCAAGAGCGTCAACATCTGGATCCAGGCCCCGGCGGAGGCCACCGCAACCAGCGACAGCGCGGAGGAAACCGAGGACACCGGGAGCGCCACCAAGGAGGAGCGGCGCGAAACAGCAAAGCGGATCCAGTGCCTTACTTACTACTAGCGAAATTTGGTACTGTGGTAGAATCTTGTTCTATATGGTGTCGTCAATAAAGAAGGAGCCAAATGGCAATACAACGAATTTGGACAGCAGCGACGAAGGAAGCGACATTTTTGGCGTAGCGCGCAGCAATGCCGCGCCAGCGTTTGAGAAGAAAAGCGTTCTCAACGAGATGGCGAAGTTTATAAAGATATTCGTCGTATTCACGTAATTCTTTGCGGTTTTTCTTCGGGGGGGATTACCGGCGTCATCCCCTTGTCAGCAGCTTTGAGAATGATTGCGTCTGTATCATAGCCCCGATCTGCCAGAAGATATTCCGCTTACTGCATTTTGCGGTCTGCCTGGTTCCTTCCAGGTCAGGCCGCTTTTCAGCATATGCAGCGTTCCATACTCCATCCGCGCCCCTCAGCTTTGACCTTCTTCCCGGCCACAGGTCTGCCTCGAGCATCCCAACTGCCGTTTCCATCTTGAAGCGGGAAACCGGAGCTTTCCACCTCCGGCCCGCCATAACCGGCAGAGCAGGTGCGGTCGGGAGCCGCGTTTTTGGGGATGGAAAAGCCAAAGGGCGGCGATTCGCTTGCTTTTCCCGTCAAAACCGTGTAAACTGGAGAAAATTCCAGCTTGTGCAAAGGAGCCTTCCGCTATGACCTACACCCTCTGCGCCCTGCTGGGGGCTGCCCTGCTGGGCCTGGACCAGTGGGTGAAGTGGTGGACCTCGTCCCGCTTCGCCGCCCCCGTTCCTCCCCACATCTACTGGACCCCGGACCCGGCCCGGGAGTTTCTGCCCGGCCTTGTGGAGCTGACCCGTGTCCACAACTACGGCGCGGCCTGGTCCAGCTTCTCCGGGCAGCGGTGGCTGCTGGTGGGGCTCACCTCCCTGATTCTGCTGGCGGTACTGTATGTGCTGGCACGGCGGATTGTACGGCATCCCCTGGGGGTGCTGGCCGGCTGCCTGATCCTCTCCGGCGGCCTTGGCAACGTCATTGACCGGGTGCGGCTGGGCTACGTGGTGGATATGTTCCACCTCCAGTTCTGGCCCGCCTACCCCGTATTCAACGTGGCGGACATCTGCGTGGTCTGCGGCGCGGCGCTGGCCGCCGTGTACTACCTGCGGTTCTATGAGAAATGCGACAAAAAAGGAGGCCCCCATGGAGACGCTGACGCTGCGGCCCGGTGAAGATCAGGCAGGCCGCCGGGCGGACGTATGGCTCTCGGAGGCCGTGGAGGGTTTGACCCGCTCCGCCGCCGCAAGACTTCTGGAGGAGGGACTGGTGACCTGCGGCGGAAAGGCGCTGTCCAAAAGCTGCAAGCTCACCGGCGGCGAGACGGTGGAGGTCTCCCTGCCGGAGCCGGAGCCCCTGGACCTGGTTCCCCAGGACATCCCCCTGGACATCGTCTACGAGGACGGCGACGTCATTGTCGTCAACAAGCCCAAGGGGCTGGTGGTCCATCCCGCCCCGGGCCACCCTGACGGCACTCTGGTCAACGCCCTGCTCTTCCACTGCGGGGACTCCCTCTCCGGCATAGGCGGAGCCCTGCGCCCCGGCATCGTCCACCGCATTGACCGGGACACCTCCGGCCTCATCATCGCCGCGAAAAACGACCTGGCCCACCAGGGGCTGGCTGCCCAGCTTCAGGACCACACCCTGGCCCGCACTTACGAGTGCCTCGCCCTGGGGGGCTTTCGGGAGGACCGGGGGACCGTGGACGCCCCCATCGGGCGGCACCCGTGGGACCGGAAAAAAATGGCGGTTATCTCCAACGGACGCCCCGCCGTCACCCACTGGGAGGTGGTGGAGCGTTTTTCCGGGATCACCCGCCTCCGATGCCGCCTGGAGACGGGACGCACCCACCAGATCCGGGTCCACATGGCCCACATCGGCCGTCCCATCCTGGGGGACACGGTCTACGGGACGAAGAAACCCGTCCCCGGCCTCCAGGGCCAGTGCCTCCACGCCGCTGGCCTGCGGTTCCGCCACCCCCGCACTGGGGAGATGGTGGAGCTCTCCTGCGACCTGCCTCCGGAGTTTCAGGAGCAGCTGCGAAAGCTCTCCGCACCGGTCCCCCGGGAGGGGGGATGACAGGGGCGGGTCTCTGTTTCCATGCCCTCAAGCCGGGTTTTCAGCGATGGCAAAACCGGTGCTCCGTCCGTGGACATGGCGGCCGGCCCACCGGCGGTATAAGGAGGACGCGCCGTGGGCGATGTGATGGTATTTGCGGACCGCGCGGAATTCCGGAGATGGCTCCTTGACAACTGTCTGTCAAGCGGAGGCGTCTGGCTTTTGTTGGGCAAGGCCGGCGGACCGAAAACCATAAAAGCGGGAGAAGCCCTGGAGGAAGCGCTCTGCTTCGGGTGGATTGACGGGCAGATGCAGAGCATTGACGCCCAGACCTACAAGAAATATTTCTCCATGCGCCGGAAGAAGAGCAAGTGGTCGGAGGAAAACAAGGCACTGGTGAAGGACCTGGAGGAACGGGGCCTGATGACCGATTTCGGCAGAAAGAAAATTGAGGAGGCCAGGGAAAACGGCCAGTGGCACGCGCCGAAGCCCCCGGCGGTTACGGAGGAGCAGATCGCCTGCCTGACCGCGCTGCTGCGGGCCTTTGAGCCCGCCCGCACAAACTTTTTGGCCATGCCGGCATCGGTGAAGAAGACCTATGCGCGGGCATATTTTGACGCGAAGACAGACGCCGGACGGAAAAGACGGATCGCCTGGATGGTGGACCGGCTCAACAAAAACCTGCGGCCCATGTAGTGTCCCCTTCCCCGCCGGCATACAAATGGATATTGGCGGGCTCTGTCTGGCCGCTGCGCATACGCACATCCGCGTTTTTTATATTCAGTTTTCAGCGGGTACATTCCCCTTGACCGCATCCGGGGGGAGGCTTCCGCCCCCCTCCCTTCCGACAGGCCTCTCCGCCTGCTCCGGCTCCGCACAGCCGCCGCCGGCGCTTTCTCCAGCCGGGACGCCGGGAACTCCCTTTTCAGATTGGTGTTGCCAAAAGTCGCTGGGCGTCATGCAGGATGTTATACAGATAGGCTGTATCGACCCTGGTGCGCCCTTTGTCGAAGATATGTAGCAGCCCGGCCAGGAACCGCTTCATATCCTCGATAGGAGCATCCATCTCCCGGCGATAGACCGGCACGATGATGTCGTCAACGACAGCAAAAAGCACCGCACAGCCTCAAGGCCATGCGGTGCATACATAGGTAGTTAAGATGCTTTTGCCGCAAATCCGATAGAAATACTGCCTGTTACATTTCCTAAAACGCCGTCTGTGGCTCG
>CAJTZI010000094.1 GCA_910584075.1 uncultured Oscillibacter sp. | reverse complement strand
CCCTGAGCCTCAACGAGCTGGGCTTCGGCGACCTGCTGCGGGTGGTGTGGAAGGAGGGCCGGGTGGCCCTGGTGTGCGGGGTGCTGCTGGCGGCGGGAAATTTCGCCAAGCTGCTGCTGGTGGACCGGCTGCTGCTGCACAACGGGGAGGTCACCGTCCTGGTGGCGCTGGTGATCTGCCTGACGCTGGTGTGCACGGTGTTCTGCGCCAAGGTGGTGGGGTGCCTGCTGCCCCTGCTGGCGGAGAAGATCGGGCTGGATCCGGCGGTGATGGCCGCCCCCTTTATCAGCACGATTGTGGATGTGCTGAGCCTGCTGATCTACTTCCAGTTTGCCACCCATATGCTGGGGCTGTAGCGGGGAGCCCGCAGCGGGGGACGGCGCAGAAATTCCCACCGCTGGGTCCGGTTCCGCCTTGGGGGCGAAAGGGGCGCGGCGGTGGGAATTTTGCGCTTTCGGGCCGGGGGCGAAAACGGGGGCGGTCAGGAAACCGTGTGCTTTTTCCAGGTCTGGCCGGTCATGTGCCGCCAGGAGAAGGTCCGCTCCTCCAGCACCAGATACCCGCCCACGCTGTCGTCCTTGGGGATAGAGGCGGAGCCGGGGTTGAGGTAGAGGTAGTCCTCGTGGACACGGCACGCGGGCAGGTGGAAGTGGCCGTTGAGGAGCACGGTCCCCGGACACATGGGGGGCAGGCGCTCCTCGTTCCAGATGTGGCCGTGGGTGGCGTAGAGGGTCAGGCCGTTCCAGTGCACAAGGGCGTAGTCCGCCATCATGGGGAACTGGAGCACCATCTGGTCCACCTCGCTGTCGCAGTTGCCCCGGACGGCCAGAATCATGTCCCGGCAGGCGTTGAGGCGCTCCGCCACGGCCATGCAGTCGTAGTCCCTGGGCAGCGGGTTCCGGGGGCCGTGGTAGAGCAGGTCCCCCAGCAGCAGCAGCTTGTCCGGCTGCTCCCGCCGGAGCGCCTCCATCAGTTCGTTGACGTGGTAGGCGGACCCGTGGAGATCCGAGGCGATCATCAGTTTCATAGCAAATCCTCCCTGTGGTTTTCCTTAGTATACACAGAATTGCGGGAAATTTCAACGCGCATTTTCCGCGCGTCCCCGGACTTCGCCGGAAAATTCACAAAAAGAGGCCCCGTTCCTGTTGCTTTCGGCACGGGGATGTCCTATAATGGACCCATCGTGGATTTCGCATTCTGGAAGGAGGTGCCCTGTTATGCTGAAAAAAGCGCGGATTGTCTCCATGATCGTCCTGGCCGCCTCGGTGGTGGTCACCGCCGGGCTGGCGGTGGAAAATCTGGTCCTGGCCTGCCTGGCCCTGGGCAGAAAGCGGGAGCGGCGCTGAGGCCGGGCGGCCCCGGATGCGGCGTGTCCGGGGCCCGCTCCCCGCGAAAATGACGAAAAGACGCGGGGTAAACGGGGAAACGGCTGTGGAAATTTGACAGAATATCTTGACAAGCGCCGCCGGTTCCGGTATAGTACATGGTGTGTGTTGTTTGCTGATACCGATACGGTTCCCTGGAGGGAACGCAATAAAAATAGCTCTCTGAGCTATTTTTTTGCGCGTGCAGATACCATGATTCGTTATCAGTGCTTCGGCCGTCAATGCAGAAGGAGGTCCCCTATGAAAAAAGACGTGGTTATTATCGGCGCAGGTCCCGCCGGGATCTTTACCGCCCTGGAGATGCGCAAGCGCGGCAGCCGCAAGAGCATCGTGCTCGTGGAGAAGGGCCAGGCGGTGGAGGACCGCCGCTGCCCCAAGAGCAAGACCGGCCAGTGCGTCAGCTGCAAGCCCTACTGCCACATCACCACCGGCTTCTCCGGGGCCGGCGCCTTCTCCGACGGCAAGCTGAGCCTCAGCTGCGAGGTGGGGGGCGACCTGCCCACCCTCATCGGGCCGGAGCGGGCCCAGGACACCATCCGCTACGCCGACGGGATCTACCTGGAGTTCGGCGCGGACAGCCGCATTGAGGGCCTGGGCAACACCGAGGAGGTCAAGGCCATCCGCAAGCGGGCCATTCAGGCGGGGCTGAAGCTGGTGGACTGCCCCATCCGCCACCTGGGCACCGAGAAGGCCCAGGACCTCTACTACGCCATCGAGCAGTACCTGCTGCAAAACGGGGTGGAGATGCTGTTCGGCTATGAGTGCACGGACCTGATTCTGGACGGGGAGGCCTGCCTGGGGGTCCGGGTCCGCCGGGGGCGGGAGGAGCAGGAGATTCTGGCGGAGCGCACCGTCATCGCCACCGGCCGCCGGGGGGCGGACTGGCTGGAGAGCCTGTGCGCCGAGTACAACATCGCCCACCAGCCCGGCACCGTGGACATCGGCGTGCGGGTGGAGGTGCGCAGCGAGGTGATGGAGACCGTCAACCGGGTGCTCTATGAGTCCAAGCTGGTGGGGTACCCCAAGCCCTTTAAGAACAAGGTCCGCACCTTCTGTCAAAACCCCGGCGGCTTCGTCAGCCAGGAGAACTACGACAACGACCTGGCGGTGGTCAACGGCCACAGCTACAAGGAGCTCAAAAGCGACAACACCAACCTGGCCATTCTCTGTTCCCACAACTTCTCCTTCCCCTTCAACCAGCCCATCGCCTACGCCCAGCGGGTGGGGGAGCTGACCAACATGCTGGGGGCGGGTCACATCATGGTCCAGCGCTTCGGCGACATCCTGGACGGCAAGCGGACGTGGCCCAAGGAGCTGAACTTCGCCAACGTGCGCCCCACCCTGCCCGACGCGGTGGCCGGCGACATCACTGCCGCCATGCCCTACCGGGCCATGACCAACATCATCAACTTCATCCAGGCCATGGACCAGGTGGTCCCCGGTTTCGCCTCCACGGAGACGCTGCTCTACTCCCCGGAGCTGAAGTTCTACTCCAACCGGGTGAAGATGGACGAGGATTTCAACACCAACGTGAAGGGCCTCCACTGCCTGGGGGACTCCAGCGGCTGGACCCGCGGTCTGATGATGGCCTCCGTCATGGGGGTGCTTATGGGCCGGCGGCTGGCGGAGGAGGAATAGGCGATCAATAAGCGGCGGGGCTCGGAGGACAGCGCTCCGGGCCCCGCCGGGGTGCGAGCTTATTTTTTTGGGTTTCGCCAAAATTTCTGGTTGCATTTGGCGGAGAAGTCTGCTATAATAACGCCGTTGACAATAAGCAGGGTTAGTACATCGGTAGTACATCGGCTTCCCAAGCCGAGGAGGCGGGTTCGATTCCCGTACCCTGCTCCATATGAAAACCTCCGAAATCAGATGATTCCGGAGGTTTTTCTTAACTTTTCCGCTGACTTTACCTTTGCCTCCGATAGTTGTGGAACGCTACTTGGAACGCTATGGAAATTGGAACACTGGGGAAAGAGGGGGTGCCTACCCTGGCAGGCACCCCTTCAAGATATTTTTCTGCTCCTGTTCGACACGACAACTCCACCATCTCCAAAAAGAGTTGATGTCAATGCGATACTGCTTGCCGACCTTTGCACAGGGAAGCTCTCCCGTGAGAATCAGGTTGTCCACGACAGGACGAGAGACACGCAGAATCGTCATTATGTCGGAAACGGTTAGAAACATACCATACTGTTCAGAAAGGTAAGAAATCGTATTAACGTCTGATTGAGTGAGTTTCATTACCTATCCAGTCTGGGACGGGATTATGGGGTGGTTCGTGTATCCCTTTCTGGAAGTATGGTTTTGTCGTCGAACAGATAGCCGCGAAAGAGGGTGCCGTCCTGATCAAGGAAAAGACCCTGGCTATCCTTTGGGATACGGTCCGCTGCATCTGTGCTGTCCAGGATGATTTGAGAGAGAACATTATCGGCCTTGCCGCAGATGCGCCCATCCAGATTATTTTTGATTTGCCCAGGGACAACCATGGCATCTGGCCGCTGGGTGGAGACGACCAAATGGATGCCGAACGCCCGGCCCAAGCGGGCAATGGTGGCAAGATTGCTGACGATTGCGGCGACTTCCTCCTTGTGGGGTTTATCCATGCCGGTTGTGTCGGTC
>CAJTZI010000093.1 GCA_910584075.1 uncultured Oscillibacter sp. | reverse complement strand
GGTGTGGCCATGTCAAAACACCCCCTATTTTTTAAAAATATATCATATTTTATCAAAATTTGCAGTCTCTCTTTTTAGATTTCAGAAAAAGATGGAATTTGAGAGAAACGAAATGAAAGAGAAGTAATTCGATTCACTGCTCTTTCGTCCTTTCTGGTCGTTTTCCCGTGTGGGTCAACTTGTGGGTCGGGCCAAAACACCAAAAACAACCCGCCCCAAAAAGTTACAGAAACAACAGAAAGCCGTCAGAATCATCCGATTCTGACGGCTTCATGGTGGAGACTACTGGACTCGAACCAGTGGCCTCATGCGTGTGAAGCATGCGCTCTAACCAGCTGAGCTAAGCCTCCATATAGACGGGAGCGATTCCTCCCGTCCGTGGTGACGCGTACGGGAATCGAACCCGTGTTACCGCCGTGAAAGGGCGGTGTCTTAGCCGCTTGACCAACGCGCCAAGGGCTTGGCCGGTACGGCCATGGTAGCGGCGACTGGATTCGAACCGGTGACACTTCGGGTATGAACCGAATGCTCTGGCCAACTGAGCTACGCCGCCATATCACTGCTTAACGAATCAAGCGAATGTTAATATACCCCATAATCCCCTTTTTGTCAAGAGCTTACGTGAAATATTTTGCAAATATTTTTACGCCTGCCGGAGATCTCTTTTGGCGGCCCCGCGGCCCCCGTCCGCAGAGGACGGGGGCCGCCAAATTTATCCCTCGCCAAGGTAAGTCCTGCGCACCACGTCGGACTTCAGCAGCGCCGCCGCCGTGTCGTGCAGGGCAATTCTGCCGGTCTCCAGGACATAGGCGCGGTCCGAGACCTTCAGCGCCATTCTGGCATTCTGCTCCACCAGGAGTATGGTGGTCCCCATCTCATGGATGCGGCAGATCATGCGGAAAATATCCTTGATCACCAGCGGAGCCAGCCCCAGGGACGGCTCGTCCAGCAGAAGCAGCGCAGGCTTGGCCATCATGGCCCGGGCAATGGCCAGCATCTGCTGCTCGCCGCCGGAGAGGGTGCTGCCCATCTGTCCCAGCCGCTCCCGCAGGCGGGGAAACAGCTCCAGCACGGTCTCCAGCGTCTCAGGGGCCTCCCCCTTGCCCCGGAGATAGGCGCCCATCATCAGATTTTCCCGCACCGTGAAGCCGGGAAAGATCTGCCGCCCCTCCGGCGAGAGGATCATTCCGTCTCGCACCTTCTCCTTTGTATCGGTCCGGGTGACATCCTTGTCCTGATAGAAAACCTGCCCGCCGCAGGCGGGGACAAGGCCCACAATGGCGTTCATGGTGGTGGTCTTGCCCGCGCCGTTGGCGCCGATCAGGGTGATGGTTTCGCCGGGCTCCACGTGCAGGTCAATGCCCCTGAGCGCCTCGATGCTGCCGTAGCGGACCTGGAGCTTCTCCAAACGCAATATACTCATAGCTCGTCGTCCTTTCCCAGGTAGGCCTCAATCACGGCCGGATCCGCCTGAATTTCACCGGGGGTCCCCGTGGCAATCTGCCGGCCATAGTTGATGACGGTGATCCATTGACAGGTGTTCATCACAAATTTCATATCGTGCTCAATAAGCAGAATCGTATACCCCATATCCCGCAGCGTGTGCATGATCTCCATCAGCTCCAGGGTCTCCTGCTCGTTCATCCCCGCCGCAGGCTCGTCCAGCAGCAGCAGCCTGGGCTCTATGGCGAGGGCCCGGGCGATCTCCAGCTTTCTCTGCGCCCCGTAGGGCAGGCTGGTGGCGTAATGGAAGCGGTACTGCTCGATGTGCAGCAGCCTCAGCAGCTCCAGGGCGCGTTCCTCTGTCTCCGCCTGCTCCCGGCGGTACCGGGGGGAGTGGAAAATGATGTCAAGGGCGTTGGACTTTGTCTTGATGTTCCGGGCCGCCATGACGTTCTCCCATACCGTCATCTTAGGGAAAAGCCGGATATTCTGAAAGGTGCGGGCAAATCCCAGGGCCGCGATCCTGTGGGGCGCCATGCCGGTAACCTGCCGCCCGAGTATCTCCACCGTCCCCTCCGTGGGGGCGTAGTAGCCAGTGACCACATTGAAGAGGGTGCTCTTGCCCGCCCCGTTGGGGCCGATCATGCCCACGATTTCGCCGGACTCCACCTCCAGGTTGATGTTGTCCAGCGCCACCAGTCCGCCGAAGCGCTGAACAACGCGGGAGACCTTCAGGATTTTTTCACCCATGGCGCGCCTCCTTCTCTTCACCGGCCTCCGATGGGCCGGACGGCTGCATTCTCTGGCGGATATGCTTGAGATTGACGCTGCCGAGAATGCCCTTTGGCTTGACGATCATCAAAATTACCAGTAAAAAGCCGTAGATCAGCATCCGGTACTCCACCAGGTCCCGCAGAAGCTCGGTGATGACCGTCAGGACGATGGCCCCCAGATAGCTGCCGGGAATGCTGCCAAGGCCGCCGAAGATGACCATAATGATGACCTCGGTGGAGTTGAGGGTTTTGAACATGGTGGGATCAATGTAGCTCATGAAGTGGGCGTAAAAAGCCCCGGCGAAGCCGCAGATCATGCCGTACAGGGCGAAGGCGCCCACTTTATATTTGACCACGTTGACGCCCATGGACTGTACGGCGATCTCGTCGTCCCGAATGGCGGTGATGGTCAGGCCGATGCGGGAGTTCATCAGCTTCCAAACCACATAGGTGACCAGGACCGTCATCGCCAGCGCCACATAGAAGACGCCCTGGCTGCTGGTCACTTTAACGCCGAAAAAGCTCAGCTTCGGAATATTCATAATGCCCAGCGGCCCCCTGGTCAGGCTCATCCAGTTGAGCTCGATCAGCCGCACGATCTCGCAGAAGCCCAGGGTGACAATGGCCATGTAGTAGCCCCGCAGCTTGAGCACGCACATGCCCAGCAGCATCGCAATCACACCGGAGAGCAGCGGCGCAATGAGAAACAACAGCCCCGTACCCAGGCCGATGCGCGTGGACAGAATCGCGCCCGTATACGCCCCGATCCCCCAGAAGGCCGCCGTACCGAAGGAGGTCTGGCCCATGTAGCCGGTCACTACGTTCAGTCCGAGGGCCAAAATAACGTAGATAAGGGAGGTGGCGGCCACCCGCAGCACGTAGGCGTTGGTCACAAAAAGCGGAAACAGGAGCAGGCAGGCCAGGGCCGCCAGGGTGAGCGGCCGGCTGTATGTTGCGATGAAGTGCAGAATTCTTTTCATGCCGTCCGCCTCCTTACAATTTGCTGCTGGCTGCCCTGCCCAGAAGACCGCTGGGCTTGATCAGCAGCACAAGGACCATGATCATAAACGCATAGGCATCCCGGTAGCCGGAGCTGATGTAGCTGGCGCCCAGGGTCTCTAGGATGCCGATCAGCAGGCCCCCCACCATGGCCCCCGGCAGAACGCCAACCCCGCCCAGAACCGCCGCGGCGAAGGTCTTCATGCCCACCTGGGCGCTCATGTTCAGATCCACCGTCCTGTAGTACATGCTGACCAGCGTACCGGCCACCGTGGCCATAACCGCGCTGACCACAAAGGTGACGGAGATCACCCGCTTGACGTCCACCCCCATGAGCCGGGCGGCGTCCACATTTTCTGCGGTGCTGCGCATAGCGCGGCCCGCCTTGGTGCGGTAGACAACGAGGGAGAGCGCCGCCATCAAAACGGAGCAGATGAGCAGAATCAGCACCTGTGTCCAGCTGACAATCGCGTTTCCCACGGAGAAGGAGCCAAAGTCCAGCTGATTGGGGAAGGATTTTGTCTCGCTTCCGAACAGGAGCTGTATGGCGTTGTCGATCACAATCCCGACGCCGAAGGTGCTCATCAGGGACGCCATCCGGTTAGATTTCTTCTTTCGCAGGGGCCGCAGGGCAAAGCGGTCGACGCCGTAGCCGATAAACCCCACAATCACCAGGCTGCCGGCAAAGGCCAGCTGGAAGTGTCCCTCCAGCCGCAGGTAGAGCGTCAGCGCCACGTAGGCGCCCAGCATATACATGGAGCCGTTGGAAAAATTGATGAGCTGGAGGACGCTGAAAATCATGGAGTAACCAATGGCCACCAGCGCGTACATGCTGCCGATGGTAATGCCATTGATCAGTTGCTGCAAAAACATGTGCTTCACTCCTTTTTCGTAGTGTGGAACGGACGGAGAGGGGGAGAGAGGGGGCGGA
>CAJTZI010000092.1 GCA_910584075.1 uncultured Oscillibacter sp. | reverse complement strand
GCCGCTTCCTTCGTTGCCGCTGTCCAAATCCGTTGTATTGCTATTTGGCTCCTTATTTATTGACGACACTATCTAGAATATAGCCCTCGGTGGCCGCATCTGCGAGCAGTACCCGGCAGACGCGGCAAAAGAGAACGGGCGAGATCGGAGCCCCGTTTTCCGGCAGGGTGACATAGGAGGTATGATTGCAGGTATCACGGCAGCCGGTAAGACCGGCGACGTGCAGGAAAGAAAAGGTGCTCGTTGACTGTTCTTCCGCAAGTTCATAGCGGCACTGGGGATCAGGGTCATATACGCGCATTTCCCCGGTCTCCCCCGTGGAGAGATTTACCAGAACAGGGGCTTGATACGGTATGCCGCTTCCGCACAGGGTGCAAACTTCTGGTTCCGGCATCAGGACAAAGGATTTCCACCATGCCATATCACGCTCCGCAACAGCACCTCGCAGGAAAACGCCAACGGCAAAGAAGGCCGTAAAAAGCATACCGATTACCATGGCTTTAATAACATTCCAGCGGTATTTATGAAGTGTTTCCCTATGCTCTTTTGTATTTGATTTCATTTTTTGCCCCCCTCATCGTATTTTTCAATGGGGCATATAGTGGGTTTTATTCCTCATAAAATTGCCCTTTCACAGCATAACATATTGCACATATATGTGCAATATTCAAAATCTTTCGGCCACCCTATAATGAAAATACCATTTTCAAAGGAGGGTGGCGGGGTGGTCGATTATAGTCCTTTATGGGACACGATGAAAAAGAAAGGCGTAACGCAATATGCGCTCATTCAGGCCGGAGTTGACCGCCGCACTTTGGATTGGCTGAAGAAGAACAAAAATATTACCATGCTTACGCTGGAAAAGCTGTGTACGATATTGGATTGCTCTCCCAGTGATGTTGTACGTTTTGTGCAGGATACCAGCCAGCTATAAACATAATAGCTTTAATAAATCTCACGGTGGGATTTGATTCCGGTCAGGAATCGCGTCTCACCGTGAGATCCATTTTCAGCCGTAGTAGTCCGGCCTGCCTATGGTGGTAAACCCGGCTTTTCCGGTAATGACTACGTTGTTTTGTCCGCTGGCACAATGGATGATCTGGATATTTCCGCTCTCGTCCCAGCCGCCCACGATACCAACATGGGTGTCCTCCGGGTAGAATACCAAATCGCCGGGCTGGGCCTGGGACCAGGAAATGGGCGTGCAGTAGCTATGCTGCATCCGGGCCCCTCCGCCGTGGCCTATGACGTAGCTGCCGCCGGACATATTGTAAAATACCCAGTCCACAAAACCGGAACAATCCATGCCGTAGGGCCGGTAGGTCCCCGTGGAGGGGCTGCCAGCGGCCCAAACCTTTTGGATGGTCCCCCAGCGGGAGTCCCAGTCAAGGACCAGGGACTTCCCGCCCCAAAAATAATTTACCTTGCCCACCAGCTTGCAGGCCGTCTCCACCACGGCCCGGCGCTCCGGGGAAAGGTCCTCCGGCAAGCGGCGCAGCAGTTCGGCGGCGTCCTCCTGGGTGATACCTAGGTCTCCCAGCAGTGTACCGATCCCGTTCAGCTCCGCCAGGAGCTCCGTCAAGGCGCTGTTCTGCTCGGGGGTAAAAAGATAGACCGTCCGCATTTCATCGGCGGTCCTGGCTGTGATGGTGATATGTAGAATCTTCTCCGTCCATGCCTCCGCAGAGCCGTTGGCGGGGTGGTCTATGGTTTCCACGCTGCTGGTAATCTCGCACATATCCCAAAAGACGGCTTTCAGCCGGTCCACCCGGTCCGGGGTCAGCGCGGCCACGTCCACGCCGCCCGCGCCCAGGGCGGTCTTGCAGGCGAATACCGCCGCTACCTCCCGCCAGTCCGGGCCTGTGCCCTGGATGTCGATGCTGTCATAGTCCCCGGCTTGCAGCAGGGCCAGCTTGTCCGTCAGCTCCACATTGATCCGCGTCACGGCGGCGTTCAGAGGGACGGCTCCGGGGGAGGGCTCGTTGGAAAAGAGAAGTCCGAAGGGCGAGGCGATCACGGCGGCAATCAGGAAGATCACGCAGAGGGCGGCGGCGAGGGTGGCTCCGCCCACCAGGGCGGAGAGAGCGCCGATCAGGGACTTCACCGCCTTTGCGGTAGCTATGGCCGCTTTCCGGGAGAGGTCCACAGCGGCCCTGGCCGTCCTTTTCGTGCCCTTGGCCATGGCCTGCTGGGCCTCTGCTTTCGCCTTTTGGCGCATCCGCTCCGTGAGGCGCTTTGCGGTAGTTTTCTTTCCTACGAGGGTGGGAGTTTTCGGAGGGATGGCCGTACTCCCGGCGGCCTGTTCCACGCCCCGGCGTGTCCTGGGGGTGATCGTCCAGCCCTGGACTTTCTCTTTCAGAATGGCGGAGGACCGGGGCCGCTCTTTGATTGATGGATAGATGGATTGATTTTCAAGAGAAGGGGCCGTTTTAGGAGTAGTGGAGCTGCCGGGGGTAGCGGGAGATTTCCCATAATGACTGGCCGGGGGAGGCTCCCCGTACTCCGGCGGGGCGGAGGCCTGTCTATGCTCCTGGGCCTGCTTCCTCCGCTTGTCCACGGCCCATTCCCGCATACGCTCCCCCGGCGTTGGCGGAGCGGGCGGTTTATCTGCTGTCCAAGGTTCAGCAGGCGGCACTATGGGCCGCGCTTTCTCTGTCCGCATCCTGGGGACCGGAGGATCTGCCGGTGTCCCTGCCGGACGTATTTTCGGAACGGCTGGAGCTTCCGGGTTACTGGCGGGCCGTGTTCCTGGCACTCTGGAGCGGACAGACGGAGCGGGCTTCTCCTTTGGGGCCGCTGGTCTTGTGCTGGTCCTTCCGTGTAGCTGGGGCTTGGAGCGCGGCGGCGTTCGCCCGGCCTGTTCCCTGGGGGCCGGGCGGTCCAGCTCCGGGACTGGGGCCTCCGGGGTCTCCGGGGCCGGAGGTTCCGGGGGCTGATCCTTCTCCTTCGGCTGGTCCTGCCGCTCCTTGAACTTCCGGCGCTCCTGCCTCGCCCTGGTGACAGCCTTGGAAATACCCTGCTTTGTCCGCTGGCCTGTTTCATGAACAGCGGCCCCGGCGGTCTGTTCCACCTGTTCCACAGCTTCGGTAGTCGGACTGGTCTCTCGGGCCGTCTCGCTGGTGGAGCCGCTGGCGAGACGCTTCTGCCGCTCCTTCCGCATCTTCGCCGTCATGACGCGGCGGGCCTGATCCTGGGTCGGCTTGCTGCCTTTGCGCTTGCCCTGGTTCTTGATCTTATCGTCTGGTTTTCGTTCTTTTGCTTTGGGCATGGCGTCGCCTCCTTCATCAAAAATAGGACGCGCCCCGCAAGAGGCGCGTCCGGTCATTGGTTCAATACTTCACTGATCCCCGCCATGATATACCCGGCGCAGGGCAGAGCAATAGAATTTCCCAGGGCTCGGTAACGCTGAACCCCGCTAATCTCCCGCCCGTCCGCTCCGTACTTTGTCCAGCCGTCAGGCAGGCCCATGAGCCGTTCGCTCTCCAGTTCCGTGGGGTAACGGATACAGCCGCCCATGGGATCGTCCTCATACCAGAAGGCGAACGGAGCCACGCCGCCCGCTAAAAGAGTGGGAAAAGGGTCATCTGCGAATCCGAAGCTGTCCCGGAATTGGACGTGGTATCGGTCATTCGCAGCGCCGCGCATACGGAACATTTGAAAGGGTCGGACGACGGGTACTCGCCCCCCTGCTTCAATAACAGGGCCTCGATGATCCTGGGCGGCGGGCATCCCGCCTTCTCCGCGAGACGGAGGAATCTGGAACATTGGGCGGGGCTTAAACAGTATTTCGTGAGCACGCCGCCCTCCAAAATCCGCCACGATGAAAATTCTCTGCCGTCGCGCCAGGCGGGGGCTTGCCCAATATTGGGCGTCCATGAGCCGCCAGCAGAGGTCAGGCCCTCGGCCTCGCACCATTCCGGCGTGGGCCCATCCTCCAGAAGCAGGAATTGGAATGTCGGCGTCTGTGAACGCCCGGAGCACGGCCGCAAAATCAAGCCGGTCGCTTGATGAAAGGCTTCCCATGACGTTCTCCCAAACAGCGATAACTGGAAACCGTCCGTCAGTTGCATCCCTCATTTCCTTTATAATTCGTATTGTCAGCGCCAATGATAAAATGAAAGAAAACGCCGAGGAAAAAATGTAGTTTTGTGGCGGAGGTGAAGGGAAAAAGATAGACTCCCAATCAGGGCGAAAAAGAGCCCGGAAAGGGAGTCAGGAAATGAAAGGAGCACAGTGGATGGAAATCCGAAGCGACAGACAAAAAGGGCTGAGCTATGTGGAGCTGGGCCGGAAGTACCACATGGACCCGCGAACAGCAAAGCGGTACGCGGAATCGCCGCAGAAGCCGGAGTACACATTAAGCGAACCCAAGCCCACAAAGATGGACCCGTACAAGCAGATCGTGGACGAGTGGCTGGAGGAGGCGCCGTATTCAGCGCTGCGGATCCTGGAGAAGCTGCGGGAGATGGGATTTGACGGGGGCTACAGCATCGTCAAGGCGTATGTGAGCAGCCGGAAGATGGACTTGAATGAGAAAGCAACGGTGCGGTTTGAGACGATGCCAGGAAAGCAAGGGCAGATGGACTG
>CAJTZI010000091.1 GCA_910584075.1 uncultured Oscillibacter sp. | reverse complement strand
GCACCTGCCGGAAGGTGGGGGCCCACCGTAAGGAGGCTTTGGGAAAAGCGAACCGCACTCCGGCCCGGAAGGAATATGACCGGGCCTACAACCGATTGAAGGCCCGGAAGCAGAGAGGGAAGATCAGCGTGGATGAGTGGAACGCCGCTGTGGCAGAGGCCCAGGAGCTGCTGGATCGCTCTGAGCGTGGGGAGCTGACGGACGAGGAGTTGAGGCGTCGGTTTGAAGAGTTCTGAGCGCAGGACGATTCTTTGTTTATTGCGGCGCAGTTTTTGAATGACTCGGCCCTTGCCGCTGTGCGGAAAAATTTTTCTCCCAGGCTGTGGTACTTTTCCCTCCCCTGTCGTTTACTTAGTGAATCGGCGCCAATTCAACCGAAAAGGAGGAGACCTTTTATGCTTGCGATCTGCCTTGCCATGCTGGAGACCGAACAGGACCAGCGGCGGTTCACGCGGCTCTTTGAGGCTCACGAGAAAAAAATCTACGGGGTGGCCCTCCACATCCTGGGAAACCCCACTCAGGCGGAGGACGCCGCCCAGCAGACCTGGCTCAAGCTGGTGCAGAACTGGGAACGCATCTCCACCCTGCCCTGGAAGGAGACGGAGGGCTATGCGGTCACCGCCGCCAAGAACTGCGCCCTGGACATCCTCCGCTCGGAGCGGCGGACCGCCGCCTTCCCGGAGGACTGGGACCCGCCCGCCCGGGAGGACGGGCAGGAGGAGTACCGCTACCTGATCTCCCTGATCCGCTCCCTGCCGGAGAATTACCGCCGGGTCCTGGAGCTCAAGTGCGTGGAGGAGCAGACCAACCGGGAGATCGCCCGGCGGCTCCATATCACCGAGTCCACGGTGTCCATGCGTGTCCTGCGGGGCAGGGCCATGCTGAAAGAGCGCCTGGAAAAGGAGGGTTACACCTATGACGCAGTTTGATATTCTCCTGCGCCAGGGGCTGATGGACGCCAACCTGGAGCAGTATGGGCGTGTCCTCCAAAGTGCGGATTCCTCAGAGCCAGACTTCTCACCCCGGTATCTCCGGGAGCGAATGCGCCTTCTGGCGGCCCCCCAAGATTGGGAGGAGCGGCGGGCCCGGCCCACGCCCCGCCGGAGGAGAATTCCCCGGGGCGTCGCCGTCGCCATCGCGGTCCTGCTTCTCATCACAGCGGCGGCAGCGGTCACCGTTTCCCTGTGGGTCTCCTACTTCGGCGGGCTGGACCAGCGACAGCAGGAAATCATCGGCGATATGGAGATCAGCGGCGAAAAGACAGAACAGCCGGGGCCGGAGAAAACAGCGGCGGAGAGCCTCCTCCCCCCGCCGGTGGAGCACGACGGCGTAACCATCACGCCTCTGCGCCTCCTGGGCGCGAAAAACAAGCTCTATCTGATTCTGGAGATCCATGCGCCGGAGGGGACGGTATTCTCCCCGGAGGATGACTACCAGCTTTTCGGCGGACTCTCTCTGCCCGCCGAGCGGCGGACCGAAATGGCCGGGGTTTCCGGCAGCTTCACGGTTCTGGAGGCCGGGACCAAAGAGCCCAACGTACTGGTGGGCGTAGCGGAAGAAAATGCGTCCTTTGATATCGGCGGTTGTCCCTACATCGTCCGGGCTCTTTATCGGTTTACGCCGGACGGAGAGAAGGAGACGGTATTCGGCGGCTGGGACCCGGAGACAGGACCCACGGACTCCTGGGAAATCCCCATCCCGGAGGACCTGAACGGGGACCGGGTGCTGGAACCTGACGTAGAGGGCCTGGCTATGACGGACGGTGGGAAAACCATGACGCTGCTGTCCATGAGCGTTTCACCCCTGGGTGTCTGGTGGAAGTACCGTCTGGACAGCGAGGACCCCTGGCCCCGTGTCCGGGTAGCCCTGCGGATGCGGGACGGCAGCGAGGTGGAAGCTGCCCCAGGACAGCTGACCATGGGCGACATGGGCACGGGCTGTACGGCCACGGTGGATTTCGCCAAACCCGTGGACCTGAGCCAGGCGGAGGCCGTGCTGTGGGGAGATGCGGAGATTCCCCTGGAACAGGGCCCGGAAAAATAATCTGAAAGTTTTTCAATATTTTGTGGTACTTTGCCCTCCCCCTCCGTTTACCTGATAGAACGGGGCGGGGAGGGCTTTCCTCTCCCGCCGGACAAGAAAGGAAGATCATCATGAAAAAACGAATCGTATCCCTTTTGCTGGCCACCGTGACCATGCTGGCGCTGTGTACCTCAGCCCTCGCTTACTCAGAACCGGCGCAGTTCTCCGACTGGCTCCTCAGCGCCGCCGGGAACCCACAAGGGGCTAAGGAAGTTCTGGCCTCCGCAGGCACGGTCCTGGGCCAGAGCCAGACGGTAAACGGCGTGACCCTCACCCTGGAGGGGGCCGTCTGGAACGGCAAACTTTTGCAGCTGTCCTTTGACATCCAGGGGGCCAGCATCCCCAAGGATATCCCCAGCGGGACCACTCTGAACGGCGATTCCAGCCAAATCACCCTGCCGGAGGACCAGCGGAGGGTTTACCTCTCCGAGCACGAAGAAGCCGTGGAGAAAATACTAACGGAGGCGGGGGTCCTCGACAAGCCCTCCACCCAGGCGGAACGGGACGCGAAGGTTCAATCCCAGCTGAGCCGTGGAGAGCCCCGGCTGATGCACCGGTTCCAGCTGATCCGCGGCGGCGGGAAGGAAACCTTGATGATGACGGTTTCCGGCCTGGATTACGTGGAGAAGCCGGAGCTGACCGTACACCTGGAAAATCTGGCCATTTACCGAAAGGGAGATATTTACTGGACGAAGCCCGATGACGGCTTTAAACCCGTCTTTACCCTCTCCGGGCCCTATGACTTCACCTTCACCCTCACAAAGCGCCTCCAGCCCCGGCTCTACAAGGGCCCGGCGGATGTCACCGTGAACGGGATTCCCATTGAGATAAAAGAAATCACCGTGACCGCCTTCGGGGCAAAACTGCAGTACGGGGCCAAGCAGGCGGACACTACCAGCCAGCAGCTGGAGCCCATTCGCTTGACCGGCGTCTGGACAAAGGACGGCAAATTTGTGAAGGCGGCGGGCGCTGGAGAAAACCGGGCGTTCGACGCTCTGAAGGGCGTGGCAAACGCCCAGGGGCTCGCCAGCAATTCCCATCCCAGCCTTCTGGACCCCGCCGGCGTGACAGCGGTGAGCCTGGGCGGCATTCGGGTAGACCTCAGCAAGCTGACGGCCCTGGAGAAGGAACCGGCCATTTTAGTTTCCGGCAAGGCCACTGATGCCAAGCCGAAAACGGCCGAACGTGGCCAGGCTGAAAAAGCCGGCACCGAGGTTTCGGCGGAACGGGGGCTGGACGAGGCGAAAAAGATTGCCTACCGGGACCTGAAAACCGCATCCAAGGAGGAGCAGGCCAAAATCCTGGAGGCCCGCAAGCTCATTATCAACAGTTCCAGCTGGGTGGCGGACGGGTTCAACGCCAATACGATAGACGCGGATGGGAACCGGGTCCCGCTCCCGCATTTCTCTGAGCTGTTCCCGGGGTGGGAGATGCCTGTGGAATAAGGGGCCGCGCAAATGCGCGATATCCGTCTCCCCAGAACCTGACCTATACCAGGCTTGAGACGGGCAGCGGTCAGAAAAATTCATAAGATGTTCCCTTTTCTTTTCGCCGCAGATATGCTATATTGAGTATCAAGAACGGTATGAGTGATACGGCACGGGACGGGGAAACTATGAGCCAGTATGAAAAGCTGTTATTGGCAATTCTCAGCGGAACCAGGGACAAAAATTTCTTATTCTCTGATCTGCGGCTTGTGCTGGAGCGGCTGGAGTTCCAGTGCCGTATCAAAGGGGACCACTTTATCTACATGAAGTCCGGCATAGAGGAAATCATCAATATCCAGCCCATGGGAAACATGGCAAAACCGTATCAGGTAAAACAGGTTCGTGGAGTGATTTTGAAATACCAGTTAGGGGGCGGCGTTCATGAAATATGAGATCATCTTATACTGGAGCGAAGACGATGAGGCCTATATCGCCGAGGTGCCGGAGTTATCCGGCTGTATGGCGGATGGACCCACGGCGGCGGAGGCGCTGCGCAATGTGGAGCTGATTGCTCAGGAGTGGATTGAGACGGCGCGGGAGCTGGGGCGTCCGGTGCCGGAGCCAAAGGGCCGCTTGAAGTACGCGTGAGAAGCTCGGGTTCTGACGTTGACCCATAACCTGACCCAGAACAGGAAATTTTCCTGCGGAATTAAAGGAATGGGCAGCACGAGAGGCGGCTGATATTCTGAGCGAACAGCACCAAACGGGGCAAAAATCGCTTACCATGAACTCTCAGACAAGCTACGGACCAGAAGGCCGGGGGTTCGAATCCCTCAGCGCGTACCAAAACCACGGAAATTCGTTGAATTTCCGTGGTTTTGTTCTTGTTTTCTATGCTTTTAGGGGCGGTTTGATTTTACGGTGCCCATCTGACCCAAGCCGTGACCCATACGGGAATTCGGAGCGGTTAGGGCTGGAGAGTACCGGAGAGGAAATTCCCCACTGCGTTCGCCGCCCGCTTCTGCATGGAGGTGGTGACGTGGGCGTAGGTGTCCAGGGTGAAGCCCGCCGAGTAGTGGCC
>CAJTZI010000090.1 GCA_910584075.1 uncultured Oscillibacter sp. | reverse complement strand
TGTGCGCGGCTGCGGCGGCTGCGGCGCTGCTGGCCGTGAGCGCCCTGTGCGCCCTCCCGGCCTCCCGCCGGAAGCTGTTGCAAAGCCCGAAGAAGAGGGGAAGGTGAGCGTATGCGGGCGGCGCTCTCCGCAGGAAATCCCTATCGCAATAAATAATTGACACAGGTCCCCAGCCGGCTTATACTGGCTGTAAGCTGACGTGAGGAGGGAACGCGATGGAATTTTCAGAATATTTCCCCATCTGGGACCAACTGACGCCCGGACAGCGGGAGACGCTTTCCGGCAGCCTGGTCAGCCGCAGCGTGAAGAACGGAGCCGTCCTCCACGGCGGCGGCAGGGACTGCACCGGGCTGCTGCTGGTCAAATCCGGCCAGCTCCGGGCGTTCATCCTCTCCAGGGAGGGGCGGGAGGTCACCCTCTACCGGCTCTTTGACCGGGATCTCTGCCTGTTCTCCGCCTCCTGCATCATGCGGAGCATCCAATTTGACGTGACCATCGCGGCCGAGAAGGATACCGAGCTGTGGGTCATCTCCGCGGAGGCCTACAAGGAACTCATGGAGCAGTCCGCCGCCGCGGCCAATTACACCAACGAGATCATGGCCGCCCGCTTCTCAGAGGTCATGTGGCTGATAGAGCAGGTCATGTGGAACAGCATGGACAGGCGGGTGGCCGCCTTCCTGCTGGAGGAGGCCGCTATTGAGGGCGCGAACCGGCTGTCCATCACCCACGAGACCATCGCCAACCACTTAGGGACCCACCGGGAGGTCGTCACCCGGATGCTCCGCTATTTGCAGGGAGAGGGGATGGTCAGGCTGTCCCGGGGCACGGTGGAGCTCCTGGACGTAAAAAAGCTGTCGGCCCTGCGGGACGCGTAAAAAAGCCCCTTCTCAAGCGTGACGCTTGAGAAGGGGCCTTTTCCCGTTACCGATCCATCCCGCAGGCTGTGGCCGCTTCCACCAGGCGGCGGTCGCCGGTCACCGCGTCGTAGAACCGGAAGCCGCCGGCGAAGTTATACGCCTCGTAGCCGTGCCCGGCCAAGATGCGGCAGGCGATGTAGCTGCGCAGGCCGCTCTGGCAGATGACATACGCCGGCTTTCCGGGCTCGATCTCCCCCAGCCGCTCCCGCAGCTCATCCACGGGGATGTTCCTGAACCCTTCGATGTGGCCGCCCGCGTACTCCCGGGGCGTCCGGACATCCAGCAGCGTCACGCTGCCGTCCCTGGGCAGGTCCTTCACGTCCTCGGTGCGGAACTGCTTCACCAGGCCCTTGGCCAGATTTTCCGCCATGAAGCCCGCCATATTCACCGGGTCTTTGGCGGAGGAGTAGGGCGGCGCGTAGGCCAGGTCCAGGTCCTTCAGCTGTACCGCCGTCATCCCGGCGCGGATAGCGGTTGCCAGCACGTCGATCCTCTTATCCACCCCCTCGTAGCCCACGATCTGCGCACCCAGGAGGCGGAAGGTCCCCTTCTCGAAGACCGCCTTCATGGTCATCAGCTTTCCGCCGGGGTAGTAGCCTGCGTGGCTCATAGGGGACAGCACCACGGCGTCCGCGTCCAGGCCCGCCTGTTTGGCGGCGGTCTCGTTGACCCCGGTGGCGGCCGCCGTCATGCCAAAGACCTTGATGACGGAGCTGCCCTGGCTGCCCTGATACCGGCTGTCCCCGCCGCAGATGTTGTCCGCCGCAATGCGCCCCTGCTTGTTGGCGGGACCGGCCAGGGAGATCACCGCGTCCTGTCCGGTGACAAAGTGCTTCACCTGGACCGCGTCCCCCACGGCGTAGATGTCCGGGACGGAGGTCTCCATCCGGTCGTTGACCGCGATGCTGTCCTTTAGTCCCAGCTCCAGTCCGGCCGCCTTGGCCAGGGCGGTGTCCGGGGCGACCCCGATGGCCAGCACCACCATGTCGGCATGGAGGGAATCCGTGTCCTTGAGCAGCACATCCACGCCGCCGTCCCGCTCCGCGAAGCCCTCCACCGTGCGGCCCAGGGCCAGCCGGACGCCGTGCCGCCGCACCTCGCCGTGCATAAAGGCGGCCATATCCGGATCGAAGGGCGTCATCAGCTGCTTTGGCCGCTGGACGATGGTGACCTCCATCCCCAGCTCCCGCAGGTTCTCCGCCAGCTCCAGGCTGATGAACCCGCCGCCCGCCAGCACGGCGGACCTGGGGCGGTGGGCGTCGATGTAGTCCTTGATGCGGAGGGTGTCCTCCACGGTGCGCAGGGTGAACAGCTTCTCCAGCCCCACGCCGGGCAGCCGGGGCTGGGCGGGCTTGGCGCCGGGGGAGAGGAGAAGCTTGTCATAGGCCTCCTCAAATTCCTCCCCCGTCTCCAGGTTTCTCACGCAGACCGTCTTCCCGTCCGGATGGAGGGCGGTGACCTCGTGGCGCACCCGCATATCCACCTGAAAGCGGGCAAAGAAGCTCTCCGGCGTCTGGAGGGTCAGGTCCGCCTGGTCCTCGATCACCCCGCCGATGTAGTAGGGCAGGCCGCAGTTGGCGTAGGAGACGTATCCCGACCGCTCAAAGACCACGATCTCCGCCGTCTCGTCCAGCCGGCGCAGCCGGGCCGCGGCGGTGGCGCCTCCCGCCACGCCGCCGATGATGACTACCTTCATGTCAGCGCTCCACCTTTCCTGTGTAGGCGGCGATGCCGCCGATATTTTTTACGCCGGTATAGCCCATTCGGGCTAGCAGCCTCACCGCCTGGCTGCTCCTGGCCCCGCTGTGGCAGTAGACGAAGAGGGGGGTGTCCCGCTGGGCCGCCACGGCGGCGATGCGGTCAAGCTCCTGGAGCGGCACATTTTTGCTGCCGGGGATGCGGCCCTCCCGGTACTCCTGGGGCGTGCGGACGTCCAGCAGCACCGCGCCGGGCGTCTCCCGGAAGGCTCTCACCCCCTGGTCGGTATCGGGGCCCTTCAAAAAGTCAAGAAATCCCATGGCCGTCCCTCCTCACAGCAGGGCAAGGATCTGCCCCTTCGGCCTGGCGCCCACGGTCTGGTTCGCCACCTTGCCGTCCTTCATCACCACCAGGGTGGGGATGCTCATAACGCTGAACTGGCTGGCCAGCTCCGGCTGTTCGTCCACATTGACCTTGCCGACCTTGACGTCGGCGCGCTCCCGGGCGATCTCCTCCAGGATGGGGCCCACCATGCGGCAGGGGCCGCACCAGGGGGCCCAGAAGTCCAGCAGGACGGTCCGGTCCGAGCGGAGCACCTCATCCTGAAAGTTGCTTGTGCTGATATTGATAATAGACATCATTCGTCCTCCTCTGTCCTGATGTAGTGACCTTATGATAACCGAATCTCTGCGTTTGTTCCGTGACAATATCACGCATCTCTGTTTTTGGCCCTGCAGATCAGCTGGGTCATGGTGCCCATGGGGCAGTAGACGCACCAGCTGCGGGGCTTGAACAGGACCATGGTGACGAGCCCCAGAACGGTGGAGGTCATCATAACACTGTAGAAGCCGAAGGCGAACTGGGCGACGCCGGGGGAAAAGAGGGTTCCGTGATAGGCCCAGTGCCAGGGGAGCTTGAAGGTCCACAGCAGGGTCACCGCCTGTCTGAGGTCCTGTACGCCGGCAAAGACCAGATATGTATTCCACAGCATCTGGAAAAACATCACGAAGAAGAACGCCAGAAAGCCATAGCGGAACCATTTGCTCTTCATCCACTTGGGAATATCCCTTTTCCTGGACAGGCCGAAGCGCCCGCCCAGCAGGCCGAACAGCTGGCCCCGGCCGCAGTAGCGGTTGCAGTAGCCCTTTGTACCCTGGACCAGGGAGATGATCAGCGGTATGCAGAAGAACAGCATGCCCAGCCAGGCGAACAGGATATTGAAAAATCCCAGCGCCATATACGTCAGCTCCACGATCCACAGATAGTCGTACCAGCGCTTTTTCATGACTGCACCTCCTGTATGTCAATCACGGACGCTGGGCACTCCTTCGCGCACCTGCCGCAGCCCACGCACCGCGCCGGATCAACGGCCGCCCGGACGCCGTGCCGGACCTGAATAGCGGCCAGGGGACACGCCTTCACGCAGCATCCGCAGGCGACGCACGCGTCCCCGTCCACAACCGCCCGCCGCCGTTTTCTTGTTCCCATAGCGAGACCTCCCAGATTTGATACGATCATACTACCAAAAGCACGCCGCGCGCACCGTGATAAAATCACACAGCATCCCTTCGGTACTGACAGCGGTCATTATATGTAAATGGTAAGATAAAGTGTACCAAAAGGGCGGCAAATCCCGCCGTGAAGTATACAACGGAAGCCGACGGCAGCCATCTGGTAAAATGAGAGGACACTCACCTGGATGGAGGCCGGAAAGGAATAAAGGGGTATCGCGTGTACAGCAAGATTCAGCAATTTCGTTCGGCGGGATTCAGCCAGCGGCAAGTGGCGCGGCGGCTTGGAATCAACCGCAAAACAGTAAAACGGTATAGGGAAATGGCGGTAGATGAGTATGGGGAAATGAGCAGCACAGTCTGCCGGATGCAGTACTTGGACAAGTACCAGGCGCGGATTTTGGAGTGGCTGCGGGAGTTTCCAGACCTGACAGCAGCCCAGGTATGCGACTGGCTGAGGGAGCACTACCGGGAGGATGTGAGCGAGCGGACGGTATCCCGGTATGTGAAGCAGGTACGGGAAGAATACGGGCTGAAAAAGAGCGCGGCGCCGAGAGAGTATGAGGCGGTGGCGGAGCTGCCGATGGGGAAACAGATGCAGGTGGACTTCGGGC
>CAJTZI010000089.1 GCA_910584075.1 uncultured Oscillibacter sp. | reverse complement strand
GGGCTGGCGGGGGCCAACCCTGCCACCGCCTATGGCACCATGATCTCCGGCGCCCTGGGCAAAAAGAGCGCCCTGCGCCAGACGGTGAAAATCGCCGTCCCGCTGCTGGGCTGCGCCCTGGCCATCGCCCCCTGCTTCAAGATGCGCTTCTGGAACATCGGAGCCGAGGGCCAGATCACCGCCGGAGCGGTGGCTGCCAGTTACTTCGCCCTCTTCTGGGCAGACCGTCTCCCCTCCCCTGCGCTGCTTGTCGTCATGGGCGTGGCCGGGGCCGTCGCCGGCGGTGTGTGGGCGCTGATCCCCGCTTTCTTCAAGGCAAGATGGAACACCAACGAGACCCTGTTCACCCTGATGATGAACTACATCATCATCGGCGTGGTCCGCTGGCTCCAGGGCGGCCCCTGGGAGGGCCGCAAGGGCTCCCAGATCATCCCCCAGTTTGACTCCGCCGCGTGTCTCCCCCGGGTGCTGGGGGTCCACTGCGGCTGGATCATCGTGCTGGTGCTGGTGGTGTTCATGCACGTCTATATGAATCACACCAAGCACGGCTATGAGATTGCCGTCATCGGCGACAGCGTCAACACCGCCCGGTACGCCGGAATGAACGTGGGCCGGGTGATGATGCGCACCATGTTTCTCTCCGGGGCCATCAGCGGCATTGTCGGGTTTATCGTGGCCTCCGGAGCCAACAACACGCTCTATGACGGTGTGGCCGGCGGCGTGGGCTTCACCTCCATCACCGTGGCCTGGCTGAGCCAGCTGAATGCCTTTGCCATGGTGGCCATCTCCATGCTGCTGGCGGTTCTCAGCAAGGGCGCGGAGACTCTCCAGACCCGCATGGCGGTGCCAACCTCCATCTCCGACATCATCACCGGCATCCTCCTGTTCTGTATGCTGGGGTGTGAGTTCTTCATCAACTACAAGCTGATCTTCCGCAAAAACAGTCATAAGGAGGCGGCAAAGTCATGAGTAATTTCCTGAGCCTGTTTCTGGCCCTGATCATCGCCGCCATTACCTACGGCACGCCGCTGCTGTTCGGCACCCTGGGCGAGATTCTGACGGAGAAGTCCGGAAACCTGAACCTGGGCGTGGAGGGCATTATGTTCATGGGCGGCGCCCTGGGCCTGGGCGGCGTATTCTACTATGAGAAGGCGGCAGGCGCCGGAGCCAGCGGTCTCATCGCTGTGCTGGTGGGCATTCTGTGCGCCTTTCTGGCGGGAGCGCTGGCCTCTTTGATCTTCAGCTTTCTCACCACCACGCTTCGGGCCAACCAGAATGTCACCGGTTTGGCCCTGTCCATCTTCGGCACCGGCGTGGGCCAATTTCTGGGCGAGTACATGCGGGTCCGGGAGAACGGGTACATCGCCATCGGCAACACCCTGAAGGGCTTTTTCCAGAATTCACCCTTCCCCGCCTTCCTCCAGAAGATCCCTGTGGTGGGCGGCGTACTCTTTGGGAACAGCGTGTTTTTCTACCTGGGGCTGATTCTGGCCGGGGGGATGTTCTTCTTTTTGAACCGCACCCGGACGGGCCTGTACCTCCGGGCCGTGGGTGAGTCCCCCGCCACGGCGGACGCGGCGGGCATCGACGTGGGCCACTACAAATATCTGGCAACGGTCATCGGCGGCGGGATCTCCGCCGTGGGCGGCATGGTGTACATCATGACCATCGCCGGGTGCGTGTGGAACCACGAGGGCCTCAGCGGCGTGGGCTGGCTGGCGGTGGCCTTGGTGATCTTCTGTATGTGGCGGCCCCTGTCCGCCATCTGGGGCTCCGTGCTCTTCGGCGCGCTGATGATTTTGTACCTGCGTCTGGTGATCCCGTTCATTCCCACCCAGCTCTACAAGATTTTGCCCTATGTGGTGACAGTCGTCGTGCTGATCGCCTCCAGCATGCGCAACAACAAGGAAAAGCAGCCTCCCGCCAGTCTGGGACTGGCCTATTTCCGGGAGGACCGCTAACCCCCCAGTCAGGAATCCGAAAAAAGCGCCCGGGACTTAGGGCTTGTTTGAAAAATGACAAAACGCCCAAACAGCGGGCCTTTTTCTGCCATACATCGTTCAATTTTCTTGCCATCCGTCAGGATGCCTGGGAAAATTTGCCTTGTCTGGAAAAATTCCTCGCTGCTGGGCATATCGCCAATTATCAAACAAGCCCTAGCCCCGGGCGCTTTTTGGCAAAATTTATATATTGTTCGCAGTTTATTCATGTTTCCGACAGGCTGTATGTGTTATGGTAAACCAAATCAAGAAAACAGGTGATACCATGCGCCTCTCTCCGCACATTCCCAGCCGGCCCTGGCGGGATTTGAAATATGCCCTGTGGCTGCCCCTTTATCTGCTGCTGTTTCTGGCTCTGGAGCGGATGCCCACAGGGCGGTACTGGGCCACACAGCTGCCCGTCGACGCCCGCATTCCCTTTTGCGAGTGGTTTATCATCCCCTACTGCCTGTGGTACCCCTTTCTGGTACTCACGGGACTGTACCTGCTGCGCCGGGACCGGGCCGCCTTCCGGCGGTATATGCTGTTTCTGGGGATCACCTTCTTTGCCAGTGAGCTGATTTGGTTCGTGCTGCCCAACGGGCAGGACCTGCGCCCGGCAGCCTTTTCCCGGGAAAACCTCCTCACCGCTCTGGCGGCGGGGCTGTACCGCATTGACACAAACACCAATGTCTTTCCCTCCGTTCACGTCCTAGGGTCCGTCGGCGCGGCTCTGGCGGTGCGGGACTGCCGCTGCTCGGAGGGAAAACCGCTGCTGCGGGCAGGGGCGGCGCTGCTGGCGGCGGCCATCTGCCTCTCCACCGTGTTCATCAAGCAGCACTCTGTGCTGGATGTGGTGGGCGGACTGTTGCTGGGGGGACTGACCGCCCGCCTGGTCTACCGGTCCTCTCCGGCCTTCCGCCCCTCCCGGGAGGAGGCGCCCCGGAAAGCTCCGGCCCACCGGCGGCACGGTCAAAAACTTCTCAGACGCATCAGAGAATCCTGACCGCTCTGCCCAAAACAGCAGACAGCCCCGCCCGCTGGACTTCCAACGGGCGGGGCCTTTCATGTCTTTTCCGATCAGGCCTCGAAGTGCTCCACAAGATCCACCAGCTCCTGGCCGATGCGCTTTTGGGCCTCTTTGGTGCCCGCGCCGATGTGGGGTGTGCAGGAGACAGCCGGATGCTGGGCCAGAGCCCAGTTGGGGTCCTTCTCGCTGAGCCACACGTCCAGGCCCGCCGCCCGGACCTTGCCGCTGTTCAGGGCGTCCAGCAGGGCTCCCTCGTCCACGTTGCTGCCCCGGGAGACGTTGATGATCACTACGCCGTCCTTCATCCTCGGCAGGGACTCCGCGTCCACCAGGGCTTTGCCGCCGCCGGGGGCACAGAGGACAATGATGTCGGACTGGGCCAGCAGCTCGTCCATGGAGACGAACCTCATGGTCTCACACTCGCAGCCCTCCGGCTTGTTCCGGTGGACCACGGAGAGGACCGTCATGCCCAGGGCCTGACCCTTTCTGCCCACCATCTGGCCAATGCGGCCGTAACCGATGACGCCCATGGTCTTGCCCTCCAGCTCAAAGCCCTTGGAGTAGACCTTCTTCTCCCACTTGTTCTGCCGCATGGTGTGGCCGGCGATAGAGATGTTTCGGGCGCAGGAGAACAGCAGCGCCATGGCCAGCTCCGCCACGGCATTGGAGGAGGCCCGGGGGGTGTTGCGCACGGCGATGCCCGCGCTTTCCGCGTACTTTACGGCGATGTTGTCCACACCTACGCCGGCCCGGATGATGAGCTTCAGACGGCTGCCCTTGGCGGCGTCGATCTGGGGTTCCTTGATCTTGGTGGCGGAGCGGATGATGACCGCGTCGAAGTCCCGCAGGGCCGTTCCCAGGGCGTCTGGCTCATAGAACTGCTCTACGACCTCGTAACCGTCGTTTCTCAGCTGGGCAATTGCGCCGGCGTCCATGCCGTCGGTGACCAAAACTCGCATTGACATAAATAAATTCCCCTTTCATTCGTTCTCGGCACACCCCAGGGGCGCCGACAGCGCGAGGGTACACGCCCATTGGGGGATGGGCGGATTGCCGGGGAAGGGGGACGCCCCCCGCGATGGGGACCGTCCCGTCTGCCGGTCCCGTCCGGAGCGTCAGGCGTGCTCCGCCTCATATTTCCTGAGGAACTCCACCAGGGCCTCCACACCCTCCTTGGGCATGGCGTTGTAGATGGACGCCCGCAGGCCGCCCACGCTCTTGTGGCCCTTGAGGTTGTCAAAGCCCGCCGCCTTGGAAGCGGCCACCACGTCGGCGTCCTGCTCCTTGCTGGGGGTGACAAAGGGCACATTCATGAGGGAGCGGTCCTCCTTCACCACGGCGCCGGTGAACAGTTTGCTGCTGTCCAGGAAATCATAGAGGATGGCGGCTTTTTCCGCGTTGCGCTTGTGCATGGCCTCCAGGCCGCCGCCCGCCAGCAGATACTTGAAAACCTTGCCGCAGCAGTAGATGGCCCAGCAGTTGGGGGTGTTGTACAGGGAGTCGTTGTCGGCGTGGGTCTTGTAGCTCATGTAAGTGGGCACGGATTTGGGCAGGTCATCCCGCAGCAGGTCCTCCCGAATGATGACCACGGCCATGCCGGCGGGCCCCACGTTCTTCTGCACGCCGGCGTAGATAAGGCCGTAGTCGCTGACGTTGCAGGGCTTGGACAGGAACATGGAGCTCTGGTCGCTGACCAGCACATGGCCCTTGGTGTCGGGCAGCTTGCTCCAGGTCACGCCGTGGATGGTCTCGTTCTCGCAGATGTAGACGTAGTCCGCGTTCTCCGGGATGTCCAGATCGGAGCAGTCGGGCACATAGCAATAGTTGCGGTCCTTGCTGGAGGCCACAACGTGCACGTCGCCGTACTTCTTGGCCTCGGCGATGGCCTTCTTGGACCACGCGCCGGTCTCCACGTAGCAGGCCACGCCGTTTTTCATCAGGTTCATGGGGATCATGGCGAACTGCAGCGTCGCGCCGCCCTGGATG
>CAJTZI010000088.1 GCA_910584075.1 uncultured Oscillibacter sp. | reverse complement strand
GCCCCCACCGCAAGACCATGACCTCCGAGCTGTTCAGTGAGAAGGCCATGGACGTGATCCTCAAGGGCTTCAAGCTCATCGACGAGAAGGGCCAGGACGCACGGTTTGAGTATCTGGACGAGTTCGTCACCGCCAGCTTCTACGCCGGCATCGCCTTCCTGAAGGCCGGCTGCGGCCCTGTCCACGGCATGAGCTTCCCCCTGGGCGGCACCTATCATGTGGCCCACGGCGAGAGCAACTATATGCTCTTCGGCGCCATCATGGACTACTATGACGAGAAGAACCCTGACGGCGAGATCATGCGCTTCAAGGAGCTGGTGGCCCGCATCCTGGGCTGCGAGGCCAAGGACGCCATCCCCGAGATGAACGCCCTGCTCCAGCGCATCCTGCCCCTGCGCCCCCTGCGGGACTGCGGCTTCACCGAGGAGGACTTCAAGAAGTTCCCCCAGAGCGTGGAGGCCAACCAGCAGCGGCTGATGACCAACGCCTACTATCCCTTCGACCTGGAGGCCGAGGAGGCCATATACAGAAAGTGCTATTGATTTTCAAGCATCAAACAGCGGAGCGCCGTATTTCCGGCGCTCCGCTGTTTCTTATTTCGGCTTATTCCCCGGCTCCCTGTAATTCCAGCACCTCCACCGCCTCCTGTCCGGCGGCGGTAAGGGCGGCGCTGCCGCGGAGGAGCTTTTCCCCGTAGGCGGCATAGTCGAAATTTTTGAGGGGCAGGTCATAGTCCAGGCTCACCAGCCCCTTTAATTGGAGCCACGCCAGGGCCTCACCGCACTCCGCGGGGGTGTAGTCCGCCTCCTCCAGATAGATGGGCGTCTCGCCACCCCGCTGGCGGGCCACCGGCAGGAAGGCCACCTCCCCCAGCCGCAGCAGCAGCGCCGCCTCCGGCGGCGTCAGCATGATCTCCCGGCGGCTGCAGCCCCCGCAGGAGCCGCACCCGCCGCAGCTTCCGCAATTTGATGTACCACAGCCCATATCTGTCCCTCCTCTGTCTGCATCTCAGCCTGCCCTGCCGGACGGTTTTCTATTCTGTTTTTCCTATCATATCACATCCCCCGGCGTGCTGCAACCGTGGAGTTCTCCCTTGCAGAGGACCGCCCCATGGGGTATGATATAGAAAAATTCTGAGGAGGACACCCAATGCACATCAGACAGGAGAGGGAACAGGACTACCCGGAGATCTACCGGCTGGTCAAAGAGGCCTTTGCCACCGCCGAGCATGCCGGCGGCAATGAGCAGGACCTGGTGGAGGCCCTTCGGAAGGGGACAGCCTATCTGCCGGAGCTGGCCCTGGTGGCGGAGGAGGAGGGTGTGCTGGCCGGTCACATTCTGCTGACCCGGGCCAGCGTGGGCGGCGCTCCCGTGATGGCGCTGGCGCCGCTGTCCGTCAGGCCGGAGTTCCAGCGGCGTGGGGTGGGCACCGCGCTGATGGAAAAGGCCCACGAAATTGCCAGAGCCCGGGGAGAGGACTATGTCCTTGTCCTGGGAAGCGAGGACTACTACCCCCGGGTGGGCTACCGTCCGGCGGAGGAATTGGGAGTCACCGTCCCCGAGGGCTTCCCCTCCGCCAGCTTCATGGCCCTGCGGCTGCGGGAGGACGCCGGCCCCCTCAGCGGCACGGTGGCCTACGCCCCGGAGTTCGGACTGTGATTTGACAGACGCCTCCAGCCGTGGTAATCTTTCTCTATCCAGATTTTTGACCCCAGACAATAAAAGGAGTGTGACCCCCCAATGGTCTCTGAAACCATGTACGCCCTTGGCTCCAAGCGGTCCTGCATCCGGGAGCTGTTTGAATACGGCCTGAGACAGGCCAAGGTGGTGGGAAAGGAGAACGTCTTTGACTTCTCCATCGGCAATCCCTCCATCCCCTCCCCGCCGGAGGTGAATGAGGCCTTCATCTCCATCGTACAAAACCGGGACAGTCTGTCCGTCCACGGCTATACCACCGCCGGCGGCAGCGACGAGGCACGCGCCGCCGTGGCGGCAGACCTGAATGCCCGCTACGACGCCCACATTAAGCCCCGGAACCTCTTTTTCACCTGCGGCGCCGCCCCGGCGCTGATCGCCGCCATCCGGGCCCTGGCGGTGGATGGGGCGGAAATCATGGCCATCGCCCCTTACTTCGCCGAGTACCGCCCCTTTGTGGAGGCCAACGGCCCCAAGTTCGTGGTGGTGCCCGCCGACCGGGAGGCCTTTCAGATCCGCTTTGATGAGATGGAGGCCCGCGTCACCTCCCACACCCAGGGCATCATTGTCAACTCCCCCTGCAACCCCTCCGGCGTGGTGTACACCCGGGAGACCCTGGAGCGCCTGGGTGAAATCCTCACCCGCAAATCCCGGGAGTACGGCCACCCCATCTACATCCTGGCGGACGAGCCCTACCGGGAGCTGAGCTACGACGGCGCGGAGCCCATCTTTATTCCCAACATCTACCCCAGCACCGTTGTCTGCTACTCCTACTCTAAGTCTCTCTCTTTGCCGGGAGAGCGCATCGGCTATGTCTGCGTCCCGGACCAGGCGGAGGACAGCGAGCGGGTCTACGCCGCCGTGGCGGGGGCGGCCCGGGTGCTGGGCCACGTCTGCGCCCCCTCCCTCCAGCAGCTGGTGGTGGCTCAATGCGCCGCGGTGCGGCCGGACCTCAACGCCTACGACCGCAACCGCACCGCCCTCTACGAGGCCCTGACGGAGTACGGCTACCGCTGCGCCAAGCCCACCGGGGCCTTCTATATGTTTGTCCAGGCCCCTGGCGGCGACGCCCAGGCCTTCTCCGACCGGGCCAAGGAGAAAAATCTGCTGGTGGTCCCCGGCGGTGACTTCGGCTGTCCGGACTATTTCCGGGTCAGCACCTGTGTGGACTACGATCTGCTCCAGCGGAGCCTGCCGGTGTTCAAAGAGCTGATTGAGACGGCGTGAACAGAGCACGGGAGACGGTTTTACCATCTCCCGTGCTTTTCTGCGTCAGGAACCGCTTCCCATAGCTCCCAACGCCCCGTTATCTGCCGTGACGGCACCCGCCGCAGCTGCCGCAGTCTCCGTTGCAGTGCCCGCCCGCCTTGTGGGATTTCCACAGGGAGCGGACCGCGAGACCCACGGCCGCGGCCAGCGCCAGCAGCACGATGCCGCTGCCGATCAGCTCGTTCATAAGCGCCCTCCTTTACGTCCGCATGGCTGCCACAGAGGTCAGGCGGGCTCTCTCGCCCGTGCCCTGATAACCCCTGCGGAACAGCAGGTAGAGGATGCCAGCCAGCAGGACCGCCGCCGCAATGGTGCCCAGGCCGAAGACCGCCTCACCGGTAAACAATCCGCCGATCTGGAACACAATCAGGGAGACCACATAGGCGAAGCCGCACATATAGCCGATGGCGCCCAGGGTCCATTTTGTGTTGTTCATCTCCCGCTTGATGGCACCCATGGCGGCGAAGCAGGGGGCGCACAGGAGGTTGAAGATCATGAAGGAGTACGCGGCCATAGCACCAAAATCCGCGCTCACGGCGGCATAGATGCCGCTGGCATCCTCCATCAGGTCCGCCTCTCCGGCGTAGTGGTAGGCAACGCCAAAGAAGTTGACGACCTCCTCCTTGGCAATCAGACCGGTGAAGGTGGCGGTGGTGGCCTTCCAGGCCATGTCCCCTACCCAGCCCAAGGGGGCAAAGATCACGGCGACACCGCCTCCAATCACGGCCAGCAGGGAGTCGTTGTTGTCCTCCACGGCCTGGAACACACCGTCCACGACGCCATAGCCCATGAGGAACCAGAGGACGATGGAGCTCAGCAGGATGACGGTGCCGGCCCGCCTGATGAAGGACCACCCCCGCTCCCAGGCAGTCCGCAGGACGTTTCCGGCGGAGGGAGCGTGATAGGCGGGCAGCTCCATGACGAAGGGGGCAGGGTCCCCGGCAAAAGCCCTGAACTTTTTCAGCATGATGCCGGAGACCACCACGGCGGCGATGCCGATGAAGAAGGCTGAGACGGCCACCAGCGCGGACTCGCCGAAGACGGCCCCGGCAAAGAGGCCGATGATGGGCATCTTGGCGCCGCAGGGGATGAAGCCGGTGGTCATGATGGTCATCCGCCGGTCCCGGTCCTGCTCAATGGTCCGGGAGGCCATAATCCCGGGCACGCCGCAGCCGGTGGCCACCAGCATGGGGATGAAGCTCTTGCCGGAGAGACCGAAGCGGCGGAAAATCCGGTCCATAATGAAGGCAACGCGGGCCATATAACCCACATCCTCCACGATGGCCAGCAGGAGGAACAGCACCAGCATCTGGGGCACGAAGCCCAGCACCGCGCCTACGCCGGCCACGATGCCGTCCTGGATGAGGCCGTAGATCCAGCTGCCCTCGGCCACGTGGAGTGCGCCGAGAACCGTGTCAAAAAATCCGGGAACGATCTCGCCGAAGAGGACGTCGTTGGCCCAATCGGTGCCCATGGTGCCGATGGAGACGGCCCAGCCGCCCATGGCGACGGCGTAAATACAGAACATGACCACCGCGAAGATGGGCAGGGCCAGAATCCGGTTGGTGACGATCCGGTCGATTTTGTCGGAGGCGGAGAGACTGTGTCCGGCCGTCTTTTTTTGCACTGTCCTGGCGACCACGCTGCTGATGTAAGTGTACCGCTGGTTGGTGATGATGGACTCCGCATCGTCGCCCAGCTCTTTTTCGCACTCCGCGATGTACTGTTCCAGGCAGGACCGCAGATCACTGCTCAGGGCCAGCTCCTCCAGGACCTTCTCATCCCGCTCGAAGACCTTGATGGCGTACCACCGCAGGCATCGCTGGTCCACCAGGCCGGAGATAGACTCCTCGATGCAGGCCAGGGCGTGCTCCACGCTGCCGGTGAACACATGGGGCAGCTCGCCGCCCGCAGCTCCCCGGGCCGCCCGGACGGCGGCCTCCGCGGCCTCCCGGCTGCCCAGCTTTTTCAGGGCGCCTGTCAGTTCCTCTTTTTTGATGGGCTTTAAAATATAGGCATTTACCCCATAGCGGATGGCGGACTGAGCATATTCAAAATGGCGGTAGCCGCTGATGATGATAAATTCTGTCCGGGGGCTGGCCT
>CAJTZI010000087.1 GCA_910584075.1 uncultured Oscillibacter sp. | reverse complement strand
ATTGGATACCAGCATATGCTGCTGGACACCCTGCCCTTTATGGACAGTGCCCTCCGGCTCTACCGCCGTTTCGGCTTCCACCCCGTCCCCTGCTACAACGACAGCCCTCTGGAGGAAACCGTCTACTTGGGGCTGGAGCTGTAAAACTTTGTACCGCCGCGGGGCCCCTGTCTGTCCGGGAAACGGGCCGCCCCCTGGGCGGCCCGCCGTCGAGGACCCATCCCCCGCTGAACGCCGTCCCCCCCCCCGGATTTCCATCATTTCAAATAAACGAGGTGTACTATGGCCTATTTCTTCTCCGAACCCTCCCGCACCTTCTCCGAGTACCTCCTGGTCCCCGGATACTCCTCCTCGGAGTGCGTCCCCGCCAACGTCTCCCTCAAAACCCCGGTGGTGAAGTTCAAAAAAGGCGAGGAGTGCCCCCTGACCATGAACGTACCCATGGTCTCTGCCGTAATGCAGGCCGTCTCCGGCGAGAAGATGGGCATTGCCCTGGCCCGAGAGGGCGGCATCGCCTTCATCTTCGTCTCCCAGCCTGTGGAGCAGCAGGCGGAGATGGTCCGCCGGGTGAAAAACTACAAGGCGGGCTTCGTCTCCAGCGACTCCAACCTCCGCCCCGGCGACACGCTGGCGGATGTGCTGGCCCTAAAAGCGCGCACCGGCCACTCCACCATGGCCGTCACCGAGGACGGCACGGCGGAGGGCAGGCTCCTGGGGCTTGTCACCAGCCGGGACTACCGTGTCAGCCGCATGGACCCCGCCGCGCCGGTGACGGATTTCATGACCCCCTTCGATCAGCTCATTTACGCCCCCGAGGGCACCAGCCTCAAAGAGGCCAACGACATCATCTGGGACCGCAAGCTCAACGCCCTGCCCATCGTCTCGGCAAACCAGCGCCTGGTGAGCTTTGTCTTCCGCAAGGACTACGACTCCCACAAGGGCAACCCCCTGGAGCTGCTGGACGGCCAGAAGCGCTATGTGGTGGGAGCGGGCATCAACACCCGGGACTACGAAACCCGGGTCCCCGCTCTGGTGGAGGCCGGCGCGGACGTGCTGGTGATCGACTCCTCCGAGGGATACAGCGAGTGGCAGCTGCGGACGCTGAAATGGATTCGGGACCGCTACGGCGACGCTGTGAAGGTGGGCGCCGGCAACGTGGTGGACGGCGATGGCTTCCGCTTCCTGGCGGATGCCGGGGCGGACTTTGTGAAAATCGGCATCGGCGGCGGCTCCATCTGCATCACCCGGGAGACTAAGGGCATCGGCCGGGGACAGGCCACGGCGGTGATCGACGTGGCAGAGGCCCGGGACAAGTACTTTGCGGACACCGGCGTCTACATCCCCATCTGCGCCGACGGCGGCATCGTCCAGGACTACCATATCACCCTGGCCCTTGCCATGGGGGCAGACTTCTGCATGCTGGGCCGCTACTTCTCCCGGTTTGACGAGAGCCCCACCAGCAAAATTCTCATCGGCGGCAGCTACATGAAGGAGTACTGGGGCGAGGGCAGCGCCCGGGCCCGGAACTGGCAGCGCTACGACCTGGGCGGGGCTTCCAAGCTCAGCTTTGAGGAGGGTGTGGACTCCTACGTCCCCTATGCCGGAGCCCTGTCCGACGGCATGGCGGCGACCCTGGCCAAGGTGCGCTCCACCATGTGCAACTGCGGCGCACTGACCATCCCGGAGCTGCGGGAGAAGGCCAAGCTGACCCTGGTGAGCTCCGTCTCCATCGTGGAGGGCGGGGCCCACGACGTGCTCTTGAAGGATACCAGCAACTCCGGCGGGCGGAGTTGAACGCCTCTCCCCTGGCAGAGAGATGAAACCGTAAGAAATTTGTAAGATTTTTGTCAGGTAATTTGTAAGAATCGGGTGCTATTCTCCCTGTAAAAGGAGGGTTCCCCATGAATTACAAACAGCTGAAAACTCTGGCAATTCTCTGCATGGTCTTTGACCATGCGGTCCGCATCTTCCCCCTGTACCGAATGTTCGCCCCCCTGGCGGACTGGCTTTGGGCACGCGGCCGTGGCGCTGCGGCCGACTGGCTCCTGGACGGCCTGCCTCTTTACCTGATGCTGATTGGCCGCCTTGCCGCCCCCATCTTCCTCTTCTGCATTGCCCAGGGCCTCCTCCACACCCGTGACGTGAAGAGCTATCTCAGGCGAATCCTGCTGACGGCCCTCGCCGCCCAGGTCCCCTACGCCCTCTTCGATCTGGCAGTGTGCCGCCTGTATGGCATGGCAGAGACGTGGGGCTGGCAGGATGTCGGGCTGAACATCTGCTTCACTCTGGCCCTGGGCCTCGCTGCCCTGGCGGTATACCGGCATCTGGCGGAGCGGGTCCATCCTCTCTCCTGGGTAGTGGTGTGCGCCGCCGCCACCGCCCTGGCACGGCTCCTCTCCATGGAGGGAAGCAGGGGATACATCCTGCTGATCTTCACCTTCTATCTCACCCGAAACCGCCCTCGCTGGCAGCGGGCGCTGTGGTTTCTTCCGGCGGTAGTCCTCTCCCGCTGGGGGTTGGTGCAGTGGGTGCTGGAGGACTTCACCACCGGTGCCATCAGGAATTGCCTCCTGAACATGGGCGGCAACTACCTGGGCATGGTGGTCACGCTTGCCTATAACGGGGAGAAGGGCGCCGCCGGACGGGGCTTCCAGCGTTTTATGTACGCCTTCTACCCCGCCCACTTCGCCCTGCTGGCCCTCATCAGCCTCCTGCTGCCGCCCCTGGTCTGACCGGCCCTAAAAGTAAAAGCGCTCCGGGGACTTTTGTAAAAGTCTCCGGGGCGCGCCGCGCAAAAAAGAATTTTTTCAAAGAAGGCGGGGAGGCACCCTCAGCCCTCCCGCACCACGTCCACCGTCTCCACGCCATAGTGCCGGAACAGCGCCAGAGCCTGGGGCCCGATCCGCTCCCCCGACACGGCGATGGGAATCGCCGGGGGACAGCTCACTGTGGGCGCGCCGCAGACCCGGCCCAGACTCTCCTCCGCCGGTACAGCCTCCCGGGGGGCCAGCAGCGCCTCCCGGACGGACAGCGCCCGCTCCCCCGCCGCCAGGGGCAGGACCGTCCTGGGCAGAGGGGGACGCCGGTTCTCCCCCAGGGCCCGGAGCACCCGCTTCAGGTCTTCCTCCCGGTTCTCCGGCGAGGCCATCAGCACCGTGTATTCCCTGTCGGCATACTCGCACTCCACGCCCCCCCGCCGCAGCAGCTCCGCCAGGGCGAAGCCTGTGAGGCCGGAGGCAGCGGCATCCAGGGTGAGCTTGAGGGGCTCCGTCCCCGCGGAGGCCCAGCCCTGTCCGGAGAGGTCCTTCCGCAGGGCGGACAGCCTCCCGGCGGCATCCCGAATCCGCTCCGCCCCCTCCTCCGCCAAATACCGGTTGCACAGATCCAGCGACGCCAGCGTCAAATACGAGGGACTGGTGGACCCGAAGAGGGCCAGTGCCTCTCGAGCGCCCTCCCGGAACGCCGGCGGGGCGGACTTCCCAATGTGCAGGTACGCCCCGCCGGTGAGGACCGGCAGGGTCTTGTGAGCGGAGTCACAGACCAGGTCCGCCCCCTGGTCCAGCGGGTGCAGGGAGGGATTCAAAAACCGCAGGTACGCCCCGTGGGCGTTGTCCACCGCAAGAACCGTCCCGCACCGGCGGCATACCGCCGCCAGGGACGGAATGTCCGCCATGTTCCCCAGATAGTCGGGGCTGGTGACATAGACGGCGGCAGGCGGGACAGGCAGTGCGTTCAGCGTTCTCTCCACCCCCTCCGCCGTGACGGGGCAGGCACAAAGGGAGCCGCTGTCCTCCTCCGGCCACAGCCACACCGGCTCAAAGTCCAGCAGTGCGGCGGCGTGGACAAAGGACTTGTGGACGTTTCGGGCGGCGGCAATCACCGGCGGCGTTCCGGCGGGCCGGTTCTGGAGGACCAGGCGCAGCATGGCTTTGACGCACTGGCTGGATCCCCCGGTGGCGTAAAACGCGGCGCCGGAGCCGAAGAGGGCCGCGGCGTTTTCCTCGCTTTGCGCGATGATCCCGGAGGCCTCATAAAGGCTGTCCGCCCCCCGGACCTCGGTGATGTCCCAGGCCTCGCAGCCTAAGGGACCGGCGCCCTTGTGGCCCGGCATGTGGAGGCGGGCCGCACCGCTTTCGATATAATTCCGGATGAAATCCGCGATGGGCGTGTTCGTCACAGCCCCGCCTCCGCCGCCTTCATCATGATGGCGCACTCCATGCGCTTGCGGAACAGCTCACACCCCGCCTCATACACCCCCAGGATGGAGCCGGAGGCGTGGAAGGCGTTGGCGGCACAGCCGCCGGAGCAGTAGAGACGGGCCCAGCAGCCGGCGCACTCCTGGCGGGCGTAGGCGTTGCAGGCGCGGAATTCCTCCCGCAGCTTCCGGTTGGTCACGCCGTCCCAGATGTTCCCCAGCCGATAGCTCTCCTCTCCCACAAACTGGTGGCAGGGATACAGGTCTCCCCAAGGGGTGACGGCCATGTACTCCGTGCCGGAACCGCAGCCGGAGATGCGCTTGTAGACGCAGGGCCCGTTCTCCAGGTCCAGCATGTAGTGGTAGAAGGTGATGGGCCGTCCCTCTTTCCTCCGTCGGAGCATGTCCACGGCCAAAAGCTCATACTGCGCCTTCACAGTCTCCAGGTCCTCCTCCGTCAGGGCCGCCGGGTCTCCCGGTGCGCAGACCACTGGCTCCATGGAGAGCTCTGTAAAGCCCAAATCATCCGCCATGTGAAAGAGGTCTTTGGTAAAGTCCGGATTCCGGTGGGTGAAGGTGCCTCGGATATAGTAGTTCTTCCCGCCCCGGGCCTCCACCAGCTTCTGGAATTTGGGCACGATGCGGTCATAGCTGCCGGTTCCAGCGTAGTCCACCCGGAGTGCGTCGTGAATCTCCTTCCGCCCGTCCAGGGAGAGGACCACGTTGTCCATCTCCCGGCACGCAAAGCCGATGACATCCTCATCAATCAGCACCCCGTTGGTAGTGAGGGTAAAGCGGAAGTGCTTGCCCCGCTCCGCCTCCACGCTCCGGGCGTAGCCCACCAGCCGTTTCACCACGTCCCAGTTCATCAGC
>CAJTZI010000086.1 GCA_910584075.1 uncultured Oscillibacter sp. | reverse complement strand
TGAGTTTCCTCCGAGGCAAGCAGGTCCCCGAAACCCATGCGCTCCAAGACCTTCCGGTACAACTTCCGCTCAAACGCCAGATACTCCGGCGCGGAGGTATCCACCTCCCGCAGGATGGCCTCCTCATAGCAGGTCCCGGTCACGATCTCCCACTCCACGGCGCCGAACCGGGTGGCGGTCAGCCAGCGCAGAAGCTGGCGGCCATCCATCTGCTCAAACAGGCCGCGGCTGTCCTCGTAGGCGAAATAGCTGTACAGGTCGATGCCCGTCATCTTTTTCGCCGCGCGGAACAGTGTGAAGCCCTGGGGGTCCAGGCTGGGGGAGACCGTCTCATAAAACCGGATCATCTCCGCCAGGGAAGACAGCTTTGGGCAGTAGGCGTCCAAAGCGGCTTGCAGCGCGGCCGACTTTTTCTCGGAAAAGTTTGCCCGGCGCCTGGCCTCGCTGTAATCGCCGCTGAGGCGCTGGCACTCCAGCTCGCTCTTTTCCAGAGCCGTTCGCGCCTGGCTCAGCTCCCGCTCCGCCGCCTCCAGCCGGGCGCGGGCGGCGGGGTATTCCCGAACAGATCGGAGCATCTCTCTCAGGCCCATAGTCAGCCCGCCTTTCGGAACCGGGCAAGGAACCGCTCCAGCACATGAATGCGCCCGCTCACCTTGGCGGCGGAAACGTCCAGGCCGTTCATCTGGCTCTGGATGCGGCGGCGAATGGCCTGGAGGGCCTGCCGGTCATTGCAGCACTCCAGCACGATATACTCGCTGCCGCGGGCCAGAACCTCCCGCTGGCCGGACTCGTCCCGGATGCTGGCCATGAGCCGCTGGCCCAGGCGTTTGCGGTAGCGGTCCTGGAGAAGCTCCGTGTCGCCGGAGACGTTGTACTTCTTGAGGATAGCGGCGATTTCGCCAGAGCTGATTTTCATATTGGTGAACAGTGTGTCAAGAATTTCATTTTCCGCTTCCGGTGGCAGAATCGGCCTGCCGGGAGGGCTTGCCGCCCGCGCGGGATATTCTTTGCTCATCGTTCCTTTCCTCCTCTCTTTTTCGGCGTTTTCTTCCCGTTATGGTCAAAATCGGGGGGCGCCACCGCCTCATGGTTATGGCGGCTGACATAAATTCCGTTGATCTGCACCGCCTGACTTTTTTGGAAGCCTACGGGGGCGGCATCCGGATTCAGGGCCGCATGGATAAACTCTTTTCGGTTTTCTTTAGGCGTGAAAACGCTGTAGGTGTGCTCACTTATCCGGTGCAGGAAAGCGGCGTGCTGGAGATCCGGCTGGCTGGAGATGAATTCAGCGACGGCCTTTTCCTCCAGAATAAGCGGCCCAGGGACTTCTTTCTCCAGCTCCGCGCCCAGCTTATCAATGTACCGGAGCATTTCCCGCACATTGCCGCACACAAATTCCGGCGTTCCGAAGCCGTACCGCTCTGTGGTCAGCGCCCATTTTCCAGACTGGCAGGGATGATCCAGGGTGATTAGAAAATACTTCCCATCCCGTTTCCCGGACAGCGGCTCAAAGCGGACGTCGTCGTACATCTGGCCAGTGGTCAGGGCGTTATTTTTGAACCAGACATAGTAGTTGTCCAGGATGAAGGGGGAGGTAATTCCCATGACCACCTTGGCGATTTTCTTCAGCCGTCCGGCGAGAGCTTTATCCTGGCAGAACCAGTCGTACCAGCCCGCCCCGCATTGTGTGTGAATGTCCGGGCTGTCGTAAAATCCGGCCTTGAACTGCTCCTGCCATTGGCGGACGGAGATTTCTTCTCTCATGAGGAGCCCTCCTCTCTTTGCGGCAGAAAGGTTTGCAGGATATCCGCGATGGCGGAGAACACAATCGCCAGCTCGCGGGCCTCTTTGACAGAATCCTCGATTTCGTCGGGCCGCATACGGGTGTTCTCCACCCAGATACGGACGTTTTCCTCCGTGGGGGTCAGCAGGACGGCTCGCTCAAAGGCTTTACAGAAGAGAGAAGCGATCGTGCCCCGGCGGTCCGCCTCAGCGTCGATGGCCTGGACCTCCTTTTTCGCTTTCAGAAGCTCCACCGCCTGGGCGGCGGCTTCCTCTCGTTCCTCCTCCGGCAGATCCTGAACCTGACGGGTGATGTTGTAGCCCTGATTGATGGACAGGTCGCCGCTGTCCAGGGCCTCCTTCACGGCAGAGGGCGCGTGCTCGTCGATCTGCATGACCTTGCCCATAGTGACCTCGCCGATACCAACAGATTCGGCCAGCTCTTTTCTTGTGCTGACAGGAGAAATCGGGTTTGACAATGTTGTCAAACCCGATTTTGTATCCTCACTTTTCTGATCGCCGCCTCCGGCAGACATATTCGCTTTTGCCTTGGCCTCAATGTCCGGCCTCAGCTTCAGGGCGATTTTGCCCAGCTCCCACTTTTCCAGGTTCCGGCGGCCCCGCTGGTTCTCAATGGCCCAGCGTTTGGCCTCCAGCAAATCCTCGAACGAAAACACCGCCATTTTATACGGAATCCCGTGCTCCTCACACAGCCGCTGGCGGTTATGTCCGTCGATGATGACCATATCCTCATTGACGATGATAGGCGAGTAGCATCCGTTTTTCAGCAGGTCCGCTTCCAGGGCGGCCAGCTGCTCCCCCGTGAGAGGGGGGAGCAGCTCTGCCATCTCCGGCAGCACCACCGGGGTCCGGTCCGCGCTGCCATATTCGACGCCAGTGTTCCGCATTAAGCGATGGCCTCACTCTCAGGCATCCCGCAGGCGGCGGCCTCCCGGTTTGCTCTGGCAGCGTCAATGGCCCCGGCGGCCTCCCGCGCCTTTCTGGGGGAAAGCACTTCCACATCGCTGGCCTTGATGAGGAAGCCGGGCTGGCGGGTGGGGTCCTCGGAGGGCACAACGGTTTCGAAGTCCCCGGCGGCGGCCAGCTTGCAGCCCTTATAGGCCATGGCGGCGCAGCGTTCCGCCAGGGGGCCGCGGACCTTGATGGAGATAAAATCGGTGAGGCGGGTTCCGTCCTTGGCCCGGTAGCGCCGGTCCGAGGCGATCCGCAGGATGGCGTAGGGCCTGCCGTCCTCCTGAGTCTTCAGCTCCACGTCGTTGGTCAGGTTTCCGGTTGCGGCAATTTTCAGCATAGACAGTCTCCTTCTTTGGTGATATATTTATAATGTATAGGACTACAGGCGGCCCGCTGAAAGGCGGGCCGCCTGGGCGCGGGAATCAATAGCCGGTACGGGGCAGTTTGGGCACGGAGGGCTTCTTTCCGTAGACGGTGGTCACCCAGCGGCTGACCGCCTGGACCCATACGCCTTGGTAGGTGCCGCCCACGTCCGCCTTGTTCACGAAGGAACTGGCGGCAATGCTGGACACGGCCTTACAGTGCAGCATGGGCTTCTCCACCTGGGCGAAGCTACCGGGGACCTGCCCAAATACGAACATGATTTCCGTAACCCGCTCGTTGCTGGCGAGACCCAGGGCTGTGGCGGAGGCGGCGAGGGTGTAGTTTTTCTGGGTGGAGAGGTTGTCCGCCAGGGTCTGGGGCTCTCCTCCGTTCACCCGGTAGGTGATCTTATAGGTTCCGGGGAAGTTGTAGGTGCCGGTGACAATCTTGCTCAGCCGGACCTCGGCGGGCAGGGTGTCTCTCCAATAAAAATTGTCGAGGCGCACATTGGAGCTGTTGGCAATATTGGAGAAGGTGTAGTTCACAGGCTGGCCAGCCATGGCCTCGGCGGGGCCGGTCTTGGTGATGGAGACTCCTGTGAACATGCTCTTGTTGGTCACCTCGAAGCGGACGATCTGGCCCTCGTACTCCAGGTAGGCGGTCAGGGGCGTTTCGTTCACGCCGTAGTTGGCGGGCGCTTTGACTTCCCGGATGGTATAGCGGCCCAGGGGGAGCTGACGGGAAACGGCCAGCCCGCGGCCATCGCTGCGGATGGTGTCCACGAGGTTGCTGGCCTTGTCGTAGATTTCAAAGACCGCGCCCTCCAGCAGCGTTCCGGCGGGGAGGCCATTGGTGGAATTGTAGTCGGCGGATTTCTTTGTGATCTGAATCTGACCGGAAATGGGGGTGTTCTCCCACTCCACTAGGGTGGTCTCGCCGGGCTTTACATAGACGGTTTTCATCTGGGTGTCCGTGATGTAGCCCTCGTTCTCCAGCTCCCGCAGATAGTAGCGTCCCGCCTCGGTGATGTCCTCAATGTACACGAATCCCTGGTTGTCGGAGGTATACTGGCCCACAGGGGTGTTGGCGCTGTCGTACAGCAGGAAGCTGACGCCGTAGATGCCCTTCTTGGTGATGGAATCCACCTTATGAATCAGGATGCCCGAGAAGGCTTTGTTGGTCACGGTGAGCGTGGTGGTTTCGCCGTCTTTAATGGTGAAATATTGCGGGGTTTCGTCAACCTTGAAGCCCTTCGCGGCCTCGATTTCCACCGCATAGTAGTCCCCGGCGTCCAGGTCCACGTGGACCCGGCCCGTGGAATCCGTAACGACGGTTTCCACCAGAGCGCCGTCCATTCTGCGGATTTCAAACTTGACGTTGGGAATGCGCTGGGTTTTGTCGGCCTCGTTGACCTTGATCAGCTCCAGGCCGCCTGCGGGGACATTTTCAAAGGTGATGGTCTGGGTGTCATTGGCGTTCACCTGGACAGTCTGGCGCTTGGTGTTCGGATCGATGACATAGCCGGGGAGCGTTTCGATTTCCTCCACGATTATCGTGCCCACAATACCGGGGATTTTGATCTGGCCCAGGGAATCCGTCGTGTAGAGGCCGTTGGAGGAAATCTTTCCGCCGTCCAGGTCCACGTTGGAGCCGTCGGCGTAGGTGATTTTGAATTTCACACCCGCCAGCGGCTTCTTGGTCGCGGCGTCGATCTTGTTGACGATCAGTCCTCCGGCTTTCTTGTTCCAAAAGGTCAGGCTCTGGGCCTCGCCCTCCTTGATGAGGATGCTCTGGGGCTGACCGTCGAGGATGTAGCCGTCCAGGGTCTTGGTTTCTTTGACGGTGATGGTCGCGCCAGGGGTCAGACCGGGGATGGAAATGCGCCCATCCTTGTCGGTGGTATAGTAACCGTTGTTGGGTCCCACGACAGCCCCGGAACTGTCTGTTACCAGAAATTCCACGCCAGCCAGCGGCTCGTTGTCGCTGCCGTCGATGAATTTTTGAATCGTCAGCGTGTTGGCGGGGATGTTGTAAAAGGTTGCCGTCTGTGTTTCCTGGGGATTGACCGTAATAGTCTGGCCCTCTCTGCCCGGTTCGATGGTATATCCGGGCAGGGGCCGGGTTTCCTTGATTACAACTGTCCCCACGATGCCGGAGATATGGATTTCCCCGTGGTCATCAGTCGTATAGAGGCCCTTGCTGGAGAGGTGTCCATTGTCTGTGTCAACGTAGCCGCCCTCAGCATAGATAACCTCAAATTCTACGCCAGCCAGAGGCTTTCCGG
>CAJTZI010000085.1 GCA_910584075.1 uncultured Oscillibacter sp. | reverse complement strand
CCACCCCGAAGGCGGGGGCCGTGCCGTGCTCCAGGCACCAGGCGTCGATCTCGTCCAGGGCTCCGTCCACATCCCCCTGGCCGGGGAGGGGGACGGGGAAGTCAAACAGGCAGCCGTGGTGCCGGCTGTGGTTGAGCACCACCAGGCAGCCGCAGCTCTCGGCGAACTCCGGGTGCCAGTGGCTCCGCCACATGAGCTTGACCCCTGCGGAGTACTCGCACAGGCGGTAGGTACATTGGCTGTAGTACTTGCGCAGCCGGGGGACGCTTCGGATCTGGATGGGTGTAAAATTCAGCATAAATGTGTCATACTCACTTCTCTTTCGTTAAATGTGGGTCCACAATGTGGACGTTCAGATGGTTGTAGGTCATGGTGACGCCCTCCCGGGCGAAGGCCCGGTACAGCTCCTCCAGGGAGGCGAAGTGGGCGTCCCAGTAGTCCTCGGTCCGGGTCCAGAAGCGGACGCGGTAGTCGATGGCGCTCTCCCCGTACCCGGTGAGCACCACCTGGGGGGCGGGGTCCGCCAGGACGCCGGGGACGCGCTCCAGGGCCGCCAGGCAGGCCCTTCGGACTGTCTCCGGCGCGTCGTCGTAGGAGGCGGAGACGGCGTGGTCCGCCCGGCGGACGCCCCGCACGGTGTAGTTGATGATCTGGCCCGCCACCAGCCTGCTGTTGGGCAGCATAATCCGCTGGCCGCCGGGGGCGTCCAGCCGGGTGTGGGTCAGGCCGATCTCCGCCACCTCCCCCTCGCCGCAGCCGGTGTCCACGTAGTCACCCAGGGTGAAGGGCTTGCTCACCAGCAGCACGATGCCGCCGGCCACGTTGGAGAGCATGTCCTGCACCGCCAGGGACACGGCCAGGCCGAAGACGCTGACCATGGCCACAAGGCTGGTCACGTCGACGCCCAGGCTGCCCGCCGCCACCAGGGCGGTGAGCACATACAGCAGCGCCCGCAGGCCCCGCAGCACATATGTCCGCACCCGTCCGTCCAGGGCCGTCCGGGCCGTCAGCTTTTCCGCCAGGGCCATCACCAGCCTGACCGCCGCCAGGCATGCCAGCAGCAGCGCCAGGGTATACAGAATGTTCCCCACCGTCAGCTTGCCCCAGCCCGCCCGCATCCATTCCCCCAGGGAGCCGGAGGCGGTCCCCTCCAGCAGGGCGGACGCGTCAACAGGGTAGTCCATTCCGGAAGTCCTTTCTCAAAAAGTGGGAAACCTGTCCATTCTGTGCATGGCTTCCCCAACCTCTTATTATACCATATACAGGAGAAAAAGAGAAGATATTTTCCGCTTTTTGCGGCAAATTGGGAAAATATGGACAAGGGGCGGAGAAATTATTGGGAGTTCCTACAAAAATTTTAAAAATTAACTGGTTGGTCTTTTCTTTTTTGGTGAATTCGTGTAAAATAAAGACGTCATACCGTGGGGGCAATTCCGCGCCCCACCATCGAGAGAGTGAGAAAGAGGAGGAGACACATGGACAAATTCTTCAAAATCTCCGAGCGGGGCAGCAGCGTCCGCACCGAGATCGTAGGCGGCATTACGACCTTCTTTGCCATGGCCTACATCATCTTCGTCAACCCCAACACCCTGTGCGCCGACCTGGGCGGGGGCTTCTTCCCCGCCATCCCCGGCGAGCTGTGGACCCCCGTCATGGTGGCCACCTGCGCCAGCGCCGCCATCGGCTGCATCCTGACCGCCCTGCTGGCCAACGCCCCCTTTGCCCAGGCCCCCGGCATGGGCCTGAACGCCTTCTTCACCTACACCGTCTGCCTGGGCATGGGCTACACCTGGCAGGAGGCCCTGGCCATCGTGCTGCTCAGCGGCGCGCTGTTCCTGATTATCGCCGTCAGCCCCCTGCGCAGCCAGATCATCTCTTCCATCCCCGCCTTCCTTAAAAACGCCATCTCCGCCGGCATCGGCCTGTTCATCGCCTTCATCGGCCTGCTGAACGTGCAGCTGATCTCCATCAGCGGCGCGGTGCCCGCCCTGAACTTCTCCTGGATGGACGGCGACGTGCGGGTGTGGAACATGGCGGGCCTGCTGACCATCATCGGCCTGCTGATCACCGCCATCCTCATGTGCTACAAGGTGAAGGCCGCCATCGTCATCGGCATCCTCATCACCACCGTCATCGGCTTCCCCATGGGCGTCACCGCCCTGCCGGAGAGCATCACCATGAGCGGCGTGACCCTGGCCCCCGTGTTCCTGAAGATGGACTTCGGCGGCGTGTTCGCCAAGGGCCTGCTGCCCCTCGTCACCGCCGTGGTCAGCTTCGCCCTGGTGGACTGCTTCGACACCGTGGGTACCCTCATCGGCACCGCCACCAACGCGGGCATGACCGATAAACACGGCAACCTCCCCGGCGGCGACCGGGCCCTCATCGCCGACGCCATCGCCACCTGTTGCGGCGCCTGCATGGGTACCTCCACCGTCACCACCTTTGTGGAGTCCTCCACCGGTATCTCCGAGGGCGCCCGGACGGGCCTGAGCTCCATCGTGGTGGGCGTGCTGTTCATTCTGGCTATCCTGCTGGCCCCCATTGCCGGCATCATTCCCTCCGCCGCCACCGCCCCGGCCCTCATCATCGTGGGCGTGCTGATGCTCAAGGGCGCGGTGAGCATCGACTGGAACGACATGGAGTGCGCCATCCCGGCTTTCCTGACCATCGCCATGATGCCCTTTGCCTACTCCATCTCCGACGGCATCGGCTTTGGGTTCATCAGCTACAGCATCATCAAGGTGGCCCGGGGCAAGGCCAAGGACGTCCCCGTGCTGGTGTATATCATCGCGGTGCTGTTCATCCTGAAGTACGTGCTGACCAATATCTAATATCTAAAAACGCAATAGAGACTGCCAGACGGGGACGGCGCGGCCAAGGGCCGCGCCGTCCCCTGTGCTTCCCCCGCGCCGGCGCCGGGATCCGAGAGATTTTCATCACTTTTACCTTTCGTGTTGATATACGCCTATAAAATTTTTTAATTTGTCAAATTGACTAGGGCTTGTTTGATAATTGGCGATATGCCCAACGGCGAGGGATTTTTTCGCCAGACAAGGCAAATTTTCGCAGGCATACTGCCGTATGGCAAGAAAATGTAACGCAGTATGGCGGAAAAAGACCCGCTGTTTGGGCGTGTTGACAATTTTCAAACAAGCCCTAGATAGCGTCTATACGAGTTAGGCGCGAATGGCAGCCCAAATAGCGGTACAACGAATCTGTACCGCAGCGATAACGGCATCGGAGGTCTTTGCGTAACGAGTTGCAATACCTCTCCAGCGTTTCAGGACAAGGAAACAGTTTTCTGCCAGATGGCGCAGCTTGTAGAGGTATTGGTCGTATTTACGTTGTTCCCTGCGGTCCTTTTTTGGAGGGATTACGGTCTGCATGCCTACCGAAACTGCATGGGCCAGGATGTCATTTGTGTCATAACCCCGGTCCGCCAGCAGAACTTCCGCAGAAATGCCATCAATCAGGTGGACAGCTTCTTTACAATTGATGTACCGTTCCCCATTTTCCGTAATTTGGAGGTAAATCGCGCCAAGGCGCTCCTGTCCGCAGCACCCCAAAAACTGCGTTTGTGAAACGCCGGTTATCTTGGACAATTCCTCCCCATTGACCTCGTTGTCCCGGCAAGTGAGGCTCCAACAGCGCCCATGCTTTGTCGCTTATATCATGCCGATGATAGGATGCTTCCATTTTTTCTCCCTCTGCTTTCTCTGCTTGCTTCCTATTATATTGCGTTTGCTGCTCTTGTGTAGACCCCCTCTAAATAAACTACACATCGGCATAAAATCCAGTTTGGAGATAATCACGTCCGATTCGGCTCATGTCCTTGGCGATGACACAGCCGACCTTCCCGGCCTCAATATCGGCAATCAGCCGCTTCCAATCCGGGCGCTCAAAATTGCCCCCGGACCATCCGCCGTCCGTATAATGGACACAACCTGTAAAGCCGCGCTGGGCCGCGTAGCTTTCCAACAGCATTTTTTGAGAAGCGATTTGTCAGGGATAATTTCTCTGCCCAATAACGATTCTTCTTAAAATTTGGAAAGATGCTTCCTTACTAAACAAACTTACGGTACTTCTGTTTGAGGCAGAGATGGGGTATTCTTAATGACAAGAGTACCCCATCTTTTTATTTTAAGGAGAATTTCGATATGAACGAACAGATGACTTTGACACTGACGGGCGGCGTGGTCATGCCCATGGCCGGTATCGGCACCTTCCTGCTGTCCCCCGATGAGGTGGAGACATCCTGCGTCAGCGCCCTTGCGGGCGGCTGCCGCCTGATCGACACCGCCAACGCCTATGTCAACGAGCAGGCTGACGCTGTGGAGAAAACCCTGGAGCGGCTGGACACCGGCTGCATCGACCTTGGTAAACTGAAAGCTCTGTTTCACATTGACCGGCTGATGCTGGCGGGCGGCGGTCAGATGAACTGGTCTTTCGCCCAAGAAGATTTGATTGACGAGCTGAGTATCATCCTCGCCCCCCCACAGCGGACGGGAACCGGGAAGCGGCGTCCCTGTTTGAGAAACCGGCGTTCCTCCCGGAACGGCTTCCTGCGGTATTTCATTTGAAAGCGGTGGAAAAACTGGACGATGATGGTCTGTGGCTGCGGTATACGAAAGTCTGAAAAATTTCCAAACACTCTTGACATGGAGTAGGCTTTAAGGTCTATACTCGGCTTATCATAACGAAACGGAGGATCACTATGAGAAAACATTTTGGAAGCAACCCCTGGTTCTTTCCTCTGCCGGTGCTGATCATCGGCACTTACGATGAGAACGGAAAAGCGGACGCGATGAACGCCGCCTGGGGCGGTCTGTATGACCGGGACAAGGTAGTCCTCTGTCTGAGCGCGGGACACAAGACCACCAAGAACATCAAGGCAAAGGGCGCGTTCACCGTCAGCTTTGCCGACGCCGCCCATGTGGTGGAGGCGGACTATGTGGGGCTGGTGTCCGCCAATCAGGAGCCGGATAAGCTGGCCAAGGCCGGACTGCATACCACCCGGAGCGAAGCGGTGGATGCTCCGCTGATTGATGAGTTTCCGGTTGCCCTGGAGTGCAGGCTGCTCAAGGTGAGCGAGGACGGCAACATCATCGGCCAGATTGTGAGCATCAGCGCGGATGAGAAGGTGCTGGGCGCGGACGGTAAAATTGATGCCGCCAAGCTGCAAGCCATTTCCTTTGACCCCTGCGGCAACACCTACGTCAAGATGGGCGAGGTCGTGGGGAGAGCGTTCCAGAACGGCGGGAAGCTGAAATAAAGAAAGGATCATTCGCTATGGCAGAAAAGCAAACAGCGGGCCGCGACCGCCTGGGTGATCTCGCCCCGAAATTTGCGGAACTGAACGATGATGTTCTCTTTGGTGAGGTCTGGTCAAGGGAGGACCAGCTCTCTCCCCGTGACCGCAGCATGATTACCATTGCGGCGCTGTTCTCGGCGGGGCTGTATCCCCAGCTCAAATCCCATCTTGAAATCGGCAAGGCCCACGGCATCACCAGACAGGAGGCCGTGGAGATCGTGACCCAGCTTGCCTTTTAC
>CAJTZI010000084.1 GCA_910584075.1 uncultured Oscillibacter sp. | reverse complement strand
GTCGCCGAAGCGGCAGTTGTACTCGATGACCCTCGGTCCCTCCGGCGTCAGCATCAGCCCGAAGTAGAGGCAGCCCTTGAAGGGGCAGCCCTCGGCGCGCATGGCGGCCAGAGTGGGCAGGAAGATGGTCTCCATGCAGGTCTGGGCGATCTCCGGCGTGTAGCAGGGGTTGGGGGCCACAGTGCCCATGCCGCCGGTGTTGAGGCCGGTGTCGCCGTCTCCGGCCCGCTTGTGGTCCATGGAGGAGACCATGGGGACAATGCTCCGGCCGTCGGTAAAGGCCAGGACGCTGACCTCCGGTCCGGTCAAAAATTCCTCAATGACGATCCTGTTTCCGGAATCGCCGAAGGCCCCCTCCTCCATGATGACCTTCACGGCCCACTCTGCCTCTTTCAGCGTTTGGGGAATCAGCACGCCCTTGCCCAGGGCCAGCCCGTCGGCCTTGATGACAGCGGGGAAGGATACGCCGGGGTTCCGGAGACAGTCCAGGGCCGCGGCGGGGTCGTCAAAGACCTGATACCGGGCGGTGGGGATGCCGTATTTTTTCATCAGGTTCTTGGAGAAGACCTTGCTGGCCTCAATGCGGGCGGCCTTGGCGCTTGGCCCAAAGCAGGGGACGCCGGCCTCGTGGAGCCGGTCCACGCACCCCAGGGCCAGGGGGTCATCCGGCGCTACCACTGCGAAACCAATAGCATGGGATCTGGCGAAGTCCACGATTTTGTCAATGTCCCTGGCTCCGATCTCCGGCACGCACACCGCGTCGGCGGCAATGCCGCCGTTGCCGGGGAGGGCGTAGATGGTCTCAACAGAGGGATTCTCTTTCAGCTTTTTGATGATGGCGTGTTCGCGGCCGCCGCCGCCGACTACAAGCAGATTCATAACGATATACCTCACATGGGCGAAGATGGATTGTATCCGCCCCGCCGGGGCGGGACGGGGGTGTGACCGCCCGCCGGGGCGGGCAGCCACATCCCTCAGTGGTGGAACAGCCGCATCCCCGTAAAGCACATGGTCATGCCATACTTGTCTGCGGTCTCAATCACATGGTCGTCCCGGATCGACCCGCCGGGCTGTACGATATACCGCACCCCGCTCCGCCGGGCCCGCTCCACGTTGTCACCGAAGGGGAAAAAGGCGTCGGACCCGCAGGTGACGCCGGTGAGGCCGGCAATCCACGCCTGCTTCTCCTCCGCCGTCAGGGGCTCGGGCCGCTCCCGGAACGTATTCTGCCAGCTCCCCTCCGCCAGGAGCCACCGGCTCTCCTCCTCCGAGAGATAACAGTCGATGGCGTTGTCCCGGTCCGGGCGGCGGATGCCGTCGACGAAGGGCAGGTTCAGCACCTTGGGGTGCTGGCGCAGATACCAGCTGTCGGCCTTGGCGCCGGCCAGACGGGTGCAGTGGATGCGGCTCTGCTGGCCGGCCCCCACGCCGATGGCCTGTCCGTCCTTCACATAGCACACGGAGTTGGACTGGGTGTATTTCAGCGTGATCAGGGCAACCGCCATATCGATCTTCGCCGCCTGGGGCAGGTCGTGATTTTTGGTCACGATGCTGGTCAGGAGGCTCTCGTCAATTTTATACTCGTTCCGGCCCTGCTGGAAGGTGACGCCGTACACGTCCTTGTACTCCACAGGGTCCGGAACGTAGTCCGGGTCGATCTGCACCACATTGTAATTGCCCTTTTTCTTGGTTTTCAGAATCTCCAGGGCCTCGGCGGTGTAGCCGGGGGCAATGATGCCGTCAGAGACCTCCGCCTTGAGGTAGGCGGCGGTGTCCGCGTCGCAGACGTCGGAGAGGGCGGCCCAGTCGCCGTAGGAGCAGAGCCGGTCCGCCCCTCGGGCCCGGATGTAGGCGCAGGCGATGGGGGAGAGGTCATGGTCCGTCTCCACGAAGTAAAGTTTCCGGTCGGTCTCGCTGAGAGGCAGGCCCACGGCGGCTCCGGCGGGGGAGACGTGCTTGAAGCTGGCGGCGGCGGGGAGGCCGGCGGCCTCCTTCAGCTCCCGGGCCAGCTGCCAGGAGTTCAGGGCGTCCAGAAAGTTGATGTAGCCCGGCCTGCCGTTCAGCACGGTGACAGGCAGGTCGGAGCCATTGCGCATAAAGACGCGGGAGGGCTTCTGGTTGGGGTTGCAGCCGTATTTCAGTTCCAGTTCCGTCATAGTTCGCACTCCTTATCCGATTCACCGCATTTTTAAGATGAAGTTGATGTTATCGCAGAAACATCTGTTCTGCGTATGTTGTGAAGTTCGCCGCCGCCGGTTGGGAGATCTCCAGCAGAGCCTCCCGGTCTCCGCCGCCGTCCAGGTCCATGGAGAAGGCCGGGTAGTCCAGGGAGACGACGGGGCGGCGGTCCGGCATGGTGTCGAGACAGTAAAGGGCGCCGCCGCCCGCCGCGTCCTCCCCCCAGCCCGGGGGAATGAGCCCTGCCTGAAACAGGGCGGGCTCCTCCATGGTGGTCCGGAATACCGCCAAGGGGTCGTCGGGCCGTACGGCGAAGAAACCGGGGACATCCAGAAAGTGGAAGTCCGTGGAGAGGAACGCCCGCAGCAGGGGCAGGCCCCATTTCCCCTCCAGGGCGTCCAGGTCCTCCGCCCGGGTGGGGGCGGGGATCAGCTTCCACTGAAACCAGCCCCGGGAGTCCGTGAGGCCGGTGCGCATCTCCGGCGGCACGCTGGGGAGAAACGTCTTGCCGGCGCGGGACTGCTTTTCATAGGCCGTCTCGTAACAGCGGTGGACAAAAGCGGCCTGTTGGGCCTGTGTCATGGGGTTTCCCTCTCTGCCAGCCCCCGGCACACCATCTCCGCCGCCTGGGGCAGGAGGACCCACTCCGCCTGCTTCATCACCCGGCGCTGGAGGGTCTGCGGCGTATCGTCCGGCAGGACCTCCACCGCCTTTTGCAGCAGGATGCGCCCGCCGTCGGGGATCTCGTTCACCAGGTGCACCGTGGCCCCGGTGATCTTCACGCCCCGCTCCAGAGCCGCCTCATGGACCCGGAGGCCGTACATCCCCTTCCCGCAGAAGGCGGGGATGAGGGAGGGATGGACGTTGATTATTCGGTCCGGCCAGCGGCTGACAAACTCCTCCGACAGGATGGAGAGGAATCCGGCCAGGATGATGACGTCCACCCGGTAGGCCGCCAGCTTGATGTTCAGGGCCGTCTCAAAGGCGGACTGGCTCATGGCCTTCCGGGCTACCACAGTGGCGGGGACGCCGTGGCTCCGGGCCCGCTCCAGGGCGTAGGCACCCTCATTGCTGGCGCACACCAGCACGATCTCCCCGTGGGGGAGTTTTCCCGCCTCCTGGGCGTTCAGCAGGGCCTCCAGATTGGTTCCGCCGCCGGAGACCAGCACGGCGATTCTCGCCTTGCTCATAGGCCGTCAAAAGACACGCCGCCGTCGGACCGGGTGACGATGCCCACGCAGGCCGCGTCCTGCTCGCCCGCCGCCGCCAGCAGCTCCAAGGCCCGGTCCCCCTGCTCCAGAGGTACCGCCAGGACCATGCCAAGGCCCATGTTGAAGGTGTTGTACATGTCGTGATCGGAGATGTTTCCGCGCTTTTGAATCAGTTCAAAGATGGGCTGCTTTGGGATGGCATTGGGCAGGATCTTCACGCCCAGTCCCTCCGGCAGCATCCGGGGGATGTTCTCAAAGAATCCGCCGCCGGTGATGTGGCTGGCGCCGTGGAGGTCCACGCCGCCCTCCAGCAGGGCCTGGACGGCCTTGACATAAATCTTGGTGGGGGCCAGAAGCACCTCGCCCAGGGACTTCCCGTCCAGCTCGTCCATGGGGGCGGTCAGGTCTGCGTGCTCGATGTCGAACACCTTCCGCACCAGGGAGAAGCCGTTGGAGTGGACGCCGGAGGAGGCGAGGCCGATCAGCACGTCTCCCTCGGAGACCTTGCCGCCGTCGATGATCTTCTCCCGGTCCACAATGCCCACGGCAAAGCCGGCGATGTCGTAATCGTCCGGGTCCATGACGCCGGGGTGCTCGGCGGTCTCACCGCCGATGAGGGCGCAGCCGGAGCGGACGCAGCCCTCCGCCACGCCGGAGACGATGGCGGCCGCCTTCTCCGGCTCGTTTTTCCCAATGGCGATGTAGTCCAGGAAGAAGAGGGGCTTTGCCCCGCAGCAGACGATGTCGTTGACGCACATGGCCACGCAGTCGATGCCGATGGTGTCGTGCCTGTCCAGCAGCTGGGCCAGGCGCAGCTTGGTGCCCACGCCGTCGGTGCCGGAGACCAGAACGGGCTCCTTCATGCCGGCAAGGTCCGGGGCGAACAGCCCGCCGAAGCCGCCGATGCCGGAGACCACGCCGGGAATCCTGGTCCGGGCCACGTGCTTTTTCATCAGTTCCACACCTTTGTATCCGGCCTCGATGTCCACACCGGCGGCGGCGTAGGCGGCGGAATGGGAGTTTTCCATGGTAAACCTCCGTATTGAATTTGGGAATCTTTCATGGGAGAGCCGCCTCCGGCGGCCCCTGCGTCATTCATTTCCGGTCCAGCAGTAGGTGCAGACCTTTTCCCGGTCGATGCCGATGGCCTCCAGCAGGCCCTCCAGGGACTGATAGCCCAGGGAGTCGAAGCCCAGCTTCTCACAGATGCGCTTGAGGAGGCACTGGCCCCGGCCTGTGGAGGCGTCGGCGTATTCCGCCAGATGCTCCTGGCCCTCGTCCCCCTCCAGCTCCTGGACCACCCGCCGGGCCAGCAGGTCCATGTCCGAGTTGCCCCGGGAGAAATTCAGGTACTTGCAGCTGTACATGATGGGGGGGCAGGCGGAACGCATGTGGACCTCTTTGGCCCCGGACTCGTAGAGAAACTCCACGGTCTCCCGCAGCTGGGTGCCCCGGACGATGGAGTCGTCCACAAATAAAAGGCGCTTGCCCTGGATGAGCTCCGGCACGGGAATCTGCTTCATCTTGGCCACCTGACTGCGTACCTCCTGGCTGGCGGGCATGAAGGACCGGGGCCAGGTGGGGGTGTACTTCACAAAGGGCCGTGCAAAGGGCATGTGGCTCTCGTTGGCGTAGCCGATGGCGTGGGGCACGCCGGAGTCCGGCACGCCGGCCACGCAGTCCACCGCCGGAAGCGTTCCCCGGCGGCGCTCCTCCCGGGCCATAATGGCGCCGTTGCGGCAGCGCATGACCTCCACGTTGACCCCCTCGTAGTTGCTGTTGGGGTAGCCGTAGTAGGTCCAGAGGAAGGCGCAGATCTTCATCTGCTCGGCGGCGGGAGAGAGGGTCTCATACCCCTCCGGCCGGATGCGGACGATCTCCCGGGGACTCAGCTCGTAGTCCACCTCGTACCCGATTTTGTGGCAGGCGAAGGACTCGAAGGACACGCAGTGTCCCTGGTGGTTTTTGCCGATCAGCACCGGCAGCCGGCCCATCCGGTCACGGGCGGCGATGATCTGCCCCTCCTCCGTGAGGATCAGCAGGGTGATGGAGCCGTCGATCACCTCCTGGGCGTGGAGAATGCCGGAGACCAGGTCGTCCTTTTGATTGATGAGGGCGGCGGCCAGCTCGGTGGAGTTGACCTTGCCGGAGCTCATTGCCATAAACTGGTGGCCGTGGTCGGAGAAGTACCGCTCCACCAGCTCCTCGGCGTTGTTGATGATGCCGACGGTGGTGATGGCGTACAGCCCCAGGTGGGACCGCACCAGCAGGGGCTGGGGGTCCGTGTCGCTGATGCAGCCGATGCCGCTGCACCCCCGGAAGTCCGCCAGGTCCTTTTCAAACTTGGTGCGGAAGGGGGTGTTTTCAATGGAGTGGATCTGCCGCTGGAAGCCCTCTGTCCGGTCGTAGAGAATCATGCCGCCCCGGCGGGTGCCCAGGTGGGAGTGGTAGTCCACCCCGAAAAAAATGTCAAGCGTCGCGTCCTTTTTGGAGACGGCGCCGAAAAAAC
>CAJTZI010000083.1 GCA_910584075.1 uncultured Oscillibacter sp. | reverse complement strand
CCGCAGTTGTTTGGGAACTGTGCATCACCGTGTGCCCTTTGCTCCTCTCTGCACGGAACACTGATATGGTCCTCCGCTCCTTTCGGTGTCTGGACATGAAAAAACGCCGCAGACTTTTTCAAAATCTGCGGCGTTTGCCTGTCCATACGCTATTCAGTTTTTGTGTTCCCACACTCCATATCAATGACGACCGAAACCGTGATATAGTCCTCAATGCGCTTATTGCGGAGTTTGTCGCCCTCGGCGTCGAACACCACATGGCGGGCAAAGTGTTGGAAACGCAGGATTTCTACGAGTTTTCTCTTTGTAGCAACACAATAGTCTCCACATGCCGCGTCCCCGGAAACAGATCCACGGCGCACGCACGGTCCGCCCGATAGCCGAAGCCGGTAAAGATTTTCACGTCCCGCCCCAGGGTGGCGGGATCGCAGGAGACGTATACCACCCGCTCCGGCCCCATGCCGGCGATGGAGGCAATGACTTCAGCCGCCAGACCCTTCCGGGGCGGGTCCACGGTGACGACGTCCGGTTTCAGACCCTGAGCCTCCAGCCGGAGGGCCACGGCGGCGGCGTCCCCGCAGAAGAACTCTACGTTCTCAATGCCGTTTCGGGCGGCGTTTTCCCGGGCGTCTGCCACGGCGGGGGGGACGATCTCCGCACCGATGACCCGTCCGGCCCGCCGGGCCAGACACAGCGTGATGGTGCCGGTGCCGCAGTACAGGTCCAGCACCGTCTCCCGGCCTGTCAGGCCGGCGAATTCCAGGGCCTTGTTGTAAAGCACCTCCGCCTGGGCGCGGTTTACCTGGTAGAAAGAGGGAACCGACAGCTTGAACTCCAGTCCGCAGAGCGTGTCCATCAAAAAGTCCCGGCCCCAGATGGTGCGGTACTTGTCCCCCAGAATCACGTTGCCGGGGCGGGTGTTGGTGTTCAGCACCACGCCTGCGGTTTTGGGGGCGGCGGCCTGAATGAGGGCCGCCAGCTCCGGCTCCCGGGGGAGCTGCTTTCCGTTGGCGATCACGCAGCACAGGCTCTCGCCGGCGGCGCTGACCCGGACGTAGATGTGGCGGATTAGTCCCTTGCCGGTGGATTCATCGTAGGCCGAGACCTTGTACCGCCGCATCCAGTCTCCCACGGCCTTGGCGGTGCGGTCGGAGATCTCCGACTGAATGAGGCAGCGGTCAATGGGGACCACCTGGTGGCTGCGGGAGCGGTAGAAGCCGATGGAGCCGCCGGGACCCACGGGGTACTGGCTCTTGTTGCGGTAGCGGGTGGGCTCCCGGGCTCCCAGGATCTCCTCCACCTGTATGTCCGCGCCGCCCAAGCGGGTTAAGGCGTCCTGCACCCGCTGGCGTTTGGCCCGGAGCTCCTCCGGGTAGCTCAGGTGCTGGAAGTCACAGCCGCCGCAGCGGCCGAAATAGGGACACTCCGGCGTGGCCCGCTCCGGGGAGGGGGTGTGGATTTTCACGATCTCCCCGGCGCAGCTGGATTTCATCACTTTTGTAATCCGCAGGTCCACGGTCTCCCCCCGGACGGCCCGGGGCACGAAGACCACGGCGCCGTCCAGACGGACGATGCCGCAGCCATCGCTGGAGTAGCCCTCCACGGTGCCGGTGTAGACGGTTCCCTGCTGCAGGGGCTGGCGCGGTTTTTCCATAGGCGGAACCTCTCTTTGATAGAATGGCGTAGGGTGGTTACTGCCGCTTTTTGGCGGCTGTGGGGATCGCAGGGGCCAGTACAAAAACAGCCGCAAAGCCCAGAGGAGGATACACGTTGATCACAGGAATACCCTCTGAAAATAGTATATGGCCGGCGGAGCGGGAAAGCGGAAGGCAGCAGCCTTCCGCTTTTTAGACTTACGCGTCCCACTTCTCCAGCAGCAGCCGCAGCTGGTCGGCGAACTTCGCAAGGGACTTGTTGTCCCGTCCCTTGCTGCGCTTGATGGCCTCGTTGAGCATAGCACCCACGGAGACCAGCCGTTCGTAGGCGGCGGAGGCCCTTGCCCCGCCGGGGGTCACCTTGGAAACCTTCCGCTCCGGCAGGTAGCCGGGGGCCAGCTGGGTGTTGGATGCCAGGTCGTAGACCTCGGTGTATTGGGGCGCGTGGGCCGGAATCCCCATGCCCTCCAAGGTTTTGGCGAAGAAGGGGGCCACCTCCCGGTCGCCGTGGACCACGAAGACGTGCTGGGGCTTTGGCTCCTGGAAGCCGCTGATCCACTTGAGCAGGTGGTCCCGGTCGGCGTGGGAGCTGAGGCCCGTGAAATTCTCCAGATGGGCCTGGACGGTGATCTCCTCGCCGAAGAGCTTCACGCTCTTGGCGCCCTCCAGCAGCTGCCTGCCCAGGGTGCCCTCGCCCTGGTAGCCCACGAAGAGGACGGTGCACTCCGGCCGCCAGAGGTTGTGCTTGAGATGGTGGCGGATGCGGCCCGCGTCGCACATGCCGGAGGCGGAGATGATGACCTTGGGGGTGGGGTCCTCGTTGAGGGCCTTGGACTCCTCGCTGGTCTCCGTCAGCTGGAGGTTGGGGAAGCGGAACATGTTGGTGCCCTTGCGGGTCAGCCACACGGCGTCCAGGTCCATGTAGCCCCGGAGGTCGCCGTCAAAGATGGTGGTGGCCTTCTTGGCCAGAGGGGAGTCGATATATACCGGGAAGTCCGGACAGGAGGTGACCATGTGCTGCTCCTTGATCTCCCGGATGAAGTACAACAGCTCCTGGGTGCGGCCCACGGCGAAGGAGGGGATGATGACGTTGCCGCCCCGGGCCATGGTCTTGTCGATGATCCGGGCCAGGTTGTCCGTATAGCCCCAGTGCTCCGGGTGGTTCCGGTCGCCGTAGGTGGATTCCATCACCACATAATCCGCGCCGGTGATCTGCACCGGGTCCCGGATGATGGGCTGGTTGATGTTGCCGATGTCGCCGGAGAAGACGATGCTCTTCTTCACGCCGTTCTCCTCCAGGTCCATGGCGATGAAGGAGGAGCCCAGCAGGTGGCCGGCGTCGGTGAACTCCAGGTCCACGCCGTCGCAGAGGTGGACGAACTGGCCGTACTCACAGGTGTCCAGGAACTCCGGCACCCGCTCGGCATCCGCCACGGTGTAGAGGGGCTCCGTCCGGGGGGCGCCGGAGCGCTCGCCCTTGCGGTTTTTCCACTCGGCGTCCTGTTCCTGAATGTGGGCAGAGTCCAGCAGCATGATCTCCAGCAGCTGGGCGGTGAGCCGGGTGGTGAGGATGCGGCCCTGGAAGCCCTGCTTGATCAGCATGGGGATGCGGCCGGAGTGGTCGATGTGGGCGTGGGTCACCAGTACGTAGTCGATGGTGTTGGCGGCAAAGGGGAACTCACCGTTGGACACCTCGTCCCGTCCCTGCTGCAATCCGCAGTCGATGAGGATGCGTCTGCCGTTGATCTCCAGACAGTGACAGCTGCCGGTCACGCATTGGTCCGCGCCAAAGAAACTGAGCTTCATAGGGGAAACCTCCTTGCAGAATTCTGTGTGTTGTCTCTTTGTTCAGATCTTATTCATTATAAATATAATCTGTATATACGGAGTGGAAGGGGATATAGTCCCCGAACCGGGAACTGAGGGCGCCGTGGGTCAGCTGCCCCCAGGTGACGGTGTCGTCATCCACCAGGACATACCGGATATAGGAGTCATAGACCGCATTGTGGGTCTCGGCCTGATCCTCGAACCGTTTCAGATGAGAATAGGTCTGTGTCCATTTCTCGCCGTTCTCCGGGCCGGAGACGGTGTACGTCTTACCGTCAAAGGTCAGGTCGCTGACGAACAGCAGGGGTAGTCGTCCTTGATGGACTCGTAATAGTCCGGGTCATAGCGGTGAAGATCGTCCAGGGTGTAGCAGTTGACCAGCCGCACGGAGGCCGCCTCTCCGGAGGAGGCCGCCTTGAGAAAATCCTCCCAGGCCTCCTGCCCGGAGGCGATGTCCCCATCCTCGTGGACGGCGCAGCCGTCCTCCCTGGCACACTCCAGGCTGTAATCCGCCGGAAGCTCCTCCAGAGGCGGAAGAGGTTCGGCCCTCTTCTGACCGCAGCCCGCCAGCAGGAGGGCACAAGCCAGGGCCGCCAGGGCGCGGCTTGGGATATTCATTGAAAGGACCTCCTTCAAGAGCAGTTTTATTCAGTATATCATAAATATTCGCCCGGGACAAGGGTGATATTCGGCAAAGTGTCGAATTCCTGTGAAGGGGAGAGGAAACGGGCCAGACGGGCCGGAAGACAAAAAATGTGCTTCCCTTTTGGGCGGACATGTGATATACTACCAACGGTATGCGGATCAAGGATCTAAAATGGACGATGGAAAGGAGAGGTACCTGATATGAGTAAAACTGCAAGCATGGTCATGAAGATCATTGGCGCCAGTCTGGCCTTCGCGGCGGTGGTCTGCCTGCTGATTGGCGGCTGGCACGACCTGTCCGTGGGCTGCTGCGGCATGAAGAAGCGGCTGAGCAAGCGCTTCCGCTCCGAGTACGACGACTACGCCGACGAGGAGCTGTTCGGCTGACGGACAGAGATGAAGAGGCCCCGGTTCTTTTCAGGACCGGGACCTCTTTTCGCGTATGGGCCTGTGCTGGGGTCCGATGTACGGATGTTCAAAATGCGGGGGTTTTGTCCCGGCACTTCTGCGGTTTCCGGAACATCCATATATTTGGGATCATTCGTGTTTGGCCGCGTGCAATCGTTTGGATTTCACCTGTGACAGCACGGCGTTCACCCCATTGGCCAGGCGGATTCCCGTGATCTTATCGATCGAAACGGCGAAATGACGCAGCCGGCTGGCAAATCCACCACAAAAACAAAAAGAGGCTGACCGCCTCTCAAATCCGCCGCCCAGCCGCGCAAAAGGACAAAATCTCCCTTGACAACCCTGGCAGAGCATGGTAAAATAAATCACTTATGTGATGACCGGAGATAAAAACCCACTCTCATCTCTGCTCACAGCATAGCATATTTCCCATGATAATGCAAGAGCGGAATGGATGGTTTTTAACAACCTGCCCGCGCGTATCGCAATCGGGCGTTTTTGGAGAAACAACGCGCGCCGCCGGACAGGGCGGGGCGGAAGAAAGGTGAATTTGAGAAGATGGCCAAAGACAAGTACTACGGAAAGACCCTTCGCAAAAACTTTGCCCGGCATGAGGAAGTCATGCCCATGCCGAACCTTCTGGAGATCCAGAAGACGTCGTACCAGTGGTTTTTGGACACCGGCCTGCGGGAGGTCTTTGCCGACGTGGGCGCGATCACGGACTACCAGGGCAACCTGGAGCTGACCTTCATCGACTACAAGATGGACGAGGCCCCCAAGTATGACGTGGAGGAGTGCAAGGCCCGGGACGCCACCTACGCCGCGCCGCTGAAGGTCAAGGTCCGCCTGCGGAACAAGGAGACCGGAGAGATCAAGGAACAGGAGATCTTCATGGGGGACTTCCCCCTGATGACCCACTCTGGCACCTTCGTCATCAACGGCGCGGAGCGTGTTGTGGTCTCCCAGATTGTTCGCTCCCCCGGCGTGTATTACAGCAAGGAGATCGACATCAAGACCGACCTGCCCATCCTCTCCGCCCAGATCATCCCCCAGCGGGGCGCGTGGCTGGAGTATGAGACCGATGCCAACGAGCTCTTCTGGGTCCGCATCGACAAGAACCGGAAGATTCCCATTACCTGTCTCATCCGCGCTCTGGGCATCCGTTCCGACGAGGAGATCAGAGAGCGCTTCGGCGGCGACTCCCGGATTATGGCCACTTTGGAGAAGGACCCCTGCAAGACCTACGAGGAGTCCATGCTGGAGATCTACCGCCGCCTCCGCCCCGGCGAGCCCCCCACGGTGGAGGCCGCCGAGACCCTGATGAACAACCTCTTCTTCGATCCCCGGCGCTACGATCTGTCCTTCGTGGGCCGGTACAAGTTTAACAAGAAGCTG
>CAJTZI010000082.1 GCA_910584075.1 uncultured Oscillibacter sp. | reverse complement strand
GCAGCCCAGTCGGCCTTGATCTGCTCCGCGGCAGGCTTGTGTCCCTCCCGGAACTTCATGAACACAGCCGCCATATGACCGTCCTGGCAGGCAACCCGGAAGCACTGGGCCGTGATGGCGGGTCCGGCGGCCTTGACGATTTTGCCGTTCTCAACCGCGCCCCACAGCTTCAGAGGCTCCTGTTCGCTTTTCTCCTCCTCACCGCCGATGTAGGGGATGCAGTTGTCCACCATCTCCGGCCAGCGCTCAAAGGTCTTGCCCGCACCGGAGATGGCCTGATAAGTGCAGACCAGGGCCTGCTCCAGGCCGTATTTCAGCAGGGGGTGCAGGGCGGGGACATAGCTTTGGAGAGAGCAGTTGGACTTCACGGCGATGAAGCCCCGCCGGGTTCCCAGGCGTCTGCGCTGGGCTTCAATCACCTCCAGGTGCTCCGCGTTGATCTCCGGCACCACCATGGGCACATCCTCCGTCCAGCGGTGAGCGGAGTTGTTGGAGACCACAGGGCACTCCAGCTTGGCGTACCGCTCCTCCAGAGCCCGGATCTCCTCTTTTTTCATGTCCACAGCGCAAAAGCAGAAATCCACCTGCTCCGCCAGCTTTTCCGCGTCGGACTCCGCGTCCAGGATCACCAATTCCTTAGCCTCCTCCGGTACGGGAACGGACATGGCCCAGCGGCCCTCCACGGCCTCGCCGTAGGTCTTCCCGGCACTGCGGGCACTGGCGGCCACGGCGGTAAGGCGGAACCAGGGGTGGTTTTCCATCAGCGTGACAAACCGCTGACCCACCATGCCCGTACAGCCGATGACGCCCACTTTGTACTGTTTCATCATATGCTCCTCCTGCTGTGTTTGTTCCGGCGTCTTTTTGTGTTGATTCCAGCGCCGTTTTGTACTATAATGTTGTTTACTCAGGAAAAATCAGCCCTGTATTTCCAAGGCGGACATTTGTATGTATACTAACATACTTTTGTGGTTTCGTCAAGGTCGGGGCCATGGGGAGGTTCCATGAAAAAACTGCTTTTGACAGCCCTGTTCGTTGTGACTTTTTTCTCAATGTCCGCTGTCTCCGCATCCGCGGTGGTGAACGATTGGGTGAAGGTGGGGCTCTGGTACGGCTCCAATGCCCTCTTTTCCGCCAACCTAGAAAACAGCCTGGGAGAGGGCTTTGAATTTGGCTGGTTTGACGAGGACCGGGAGTTCCGTTCCCTGGGCCGGACAGGCGAGACCCAGATCTCCATGACTGCTGCCGGTGATATTTATATGAACGGCAACGGCGCTTATTCTCCGGACATCCCCTCCGGCGGCTACCGTTTTCTGGGCGGGTGGCACGTGGAGCTCACGGGCTTCCGGGACTACGAGGACGCCGCAGACGCCGCCCGGGAGTACGGCGGCTATCCCGCCTGGATCTCCGGCGAGTTTGTGGTGCGGATTGGCAGCTACCAGTCCCGGAGCGAGGCGGAAAACGACGTGGACCGCTATGGTGGGCACGGCGCGGCCCAGTCCTCCTCCACGGGCATTGTGGTAACGGTGACCAGGACAGACGAGATTCTTTTCGAGTTCGACTGCGGCGGCGCCCGGAACCTGGGCGTACAGCCTGAGGGCTGGAGAGGAGAGACCTCCACCTGGTTCAAAGGCTACAAATACGCCGGAGGCTTTGAGTACGCCCGGGTCACCGGGGGGAACATCAATGTCTCCAACGTGGTAGATGTGGAGGGTTACGTCAAGGGCGTCATCCCCTACGAGATGAACGGCGACTGGCCTCTGGCGGCACTGGAGGCCCAGGCGGTCTGCGCCCGCACCTTTGTCTACGGCAACAGCAAACACACATCGCTCTATGGCTTTGACGTGTGCGGCGGTGCCGACTGTCAGGTCTACCACGGCCTGGGCAGCGGCGGAGCAGGGCCCAGCGACCAGAGCAATGACGCCGTGGACAACACGGCGGGGGAGTGTCTCTACTATCGGGGCGAGCTGGTGAAGGATGCGGTGTACCACTCCTCCAACGGCGGCGCCACCGAGGACTCCGCCAATGTCTTCGGCGGTGACCCGGGGTATCTCATCGGCAAGCCGGATCCCAACGAGGCCCGGATCACCATCCCCAATTACAGTTACTCCGTCACATACAGCGCGGACGAGCTCACGTGGATTCTGGAGCAGAAGGGCTACTCCATCGGCACAGTCCAAAATGTCTACATCTCTGAGTACACCCCAATGGGCAACGTGAAAAAGGTGACCTTTGAGGGGAGCCGCGGGTCTACCACCGTCAGCGGCGACACCTGCCGTACCGTTTTTTACAGCAGCACCTACAACAAATCCGTCCGCAGCCTGCGCTTTGACATCAACGGCAGCAGCGCAGGCACTGGCGGCAGTGTCTATGTCAGCGGTGGCGGGCAGCTGACGTCTTTGAACGGAGCCTTCGTTATCTCTGGCGGAGGGAACATGGGGACACTCTCAGGCGATTCCGCCTCCGTCATCTCCTCCTCCGGCATCTCCGCGGTCAGCGGAGGAGGAGGGACCATCTCCCGGCCCAGCGCCGGCTCCTCCAACGGCAGCTTTACCATCACCGGCACGGGCAACGGCCACAATGTGGGCATGAGCCAGTACGGTGCCCGGTCCATGGCGGAACAGGGCTATGATTATCAGGATATTCTGGAATTTTACTATACAGACATCACCATTCGGTGAGGAACGGACGCGATATGAAGACCAGCGATTTTTACTATGACCTTCCACAGGAACTGATTGCCCAAACGCCCATTCAACAGCGGGACGCCTCCCGGCTGATGACGCTGAACCGCTCCACCGGGGAGACAGGGCATCACCGCTTCTATGAGCTGCCGGACTTTCTGCGCCCCGGCGACTGTCTGATCTTAAACGACTCCAGGGTTTTGCCGGCCCGGCTTCTGGGTCAACGGCTTCCCGGCGGCGGCGCCTGCGAGGTTCTGCTGCTCACCGACCGGGGGGATGGGACCTGGGAGTGCCTGGTACGGCCCGGCCGGAAGATGCGCCCCGGGACCAGACTGTCCTTCGGAAATGGCGAACTGGCGGCGGAGGTGACCGGGGAGGCCGAAGGCGGCAACCGCCTCGTCCACTTCACTTATCAGGGAATCTTTCTGGAGGTTCTAGAGCGGCTGGGCAAGATGCCCCTGCCGCCCTACATCAAAGCGGAGCTGCAGGACCAGGAGCGGTATCAGACGGTCTACTCCCGGCACAACGGAAGCGCGGCGGCCCCCACGGCGGGCCTCCACTTTACGCCGGAGCTCTTAGAGGCCATTGCGGCCAAGGGCGTAGGGATCGGATATGTAACCCTCCATGTCGGCCTCGGCACGTTCCGCCCCGTAAAGGAAGAAAACATTACAGATCATGCCATGCATAGCGAATACTGCATCCTGTCTCAGGAGACAGCGGATCTGATCAACCGCACCAGAGCCGCCGGGGGCCGGTGCGTCTGTGTGGGCACCACCTCCTGCCGGACGCTGGAGTCCTGGGCGGAGGAGGATGGGCACATGGAGGCCAAAAGCGGCTGGACGGACATCTACATCTACCCCGGCTACCGCTTCAAGGTGACCGACGCCCTGGTGACCAACTTCCATCTGCCGGAGAGCACGCTGGTCATGCTGGTGTCCGCCTTCGCCGGACGGGAGCACGTTCTGGCGGCCTATCAGGAGGCTGTCCATGAGAGATACCGCTTTTTCTCCTTCGGCGACGCCATGTTTTTATACTGATCAGAGGAGAGGTTTGCATGGAATTGACGGACCTGCCCAATATCGGCCCCAAGCTGGCGGACAATCTGCGCCGGGTGGGTGTCGGCACCCCGGAGCAGCTGCGGGAGCTGGGGACCCGGGATGCGTTCCTCCGCATCCGCGCCCAGGTGGACCCCAACGCCTGCTTCCACCAGCTTACCGCTCTGGCCGGCGCGGAGGCCGGCATTCCCAAGAAGGCGCTGTCCCAGGAGGAGAAGGCGGCGCTGCGGTCCTTTTTCGACAATCTTTGATCAGATAAGGAGTAACTGCCCATGTTCAGAGTTCTCAAAACCGAGGGCCGCGCCCGCCGCGGCCAGTTCTCCTGCGCTCACGGCGGCGTTGTCCAGACCCCCGTCTTCATGAACGTGGGGACCCAGGCGGCCATCAAAGGCGGAGTCTCCGCCTTTGACCTGCGAGAAGTGGGCTGCCAGATTGAGCTCAGCAATACCTATCACCTGCACCTGCGGCCCGGCGATGCGCTGGTACGGCAGATGGGCGGCCTGCACAGATTTATGAACTGGGACGGCCCCATTCTGACGGACTCCGGCGGGTTCCAGGTGTTCTCTCTGGCAAGTCTTCGGAAGATCAAGGAGGAGGGGGTGTACTTCTCCTCCCACATCGACGGGCGGAAGATCTTCATGGGGCCGGAGGAGTCCATGCGTATCCAGTCCAATCTGGGCAGCGACATTGCCATGGCCTTTGATGAGTGCGTGGAGAACCCGGCTCAGTACGACTACGCCAAGCTGAGCTGTGAGCGGACCTTCCGCTGGCTGGAGCGGTGCAAGGCGGAACACGACCGTCTCAACGGCCTGCCGGACACGGTGAACCCCGGGCAGATGCTCTTCGGCATCAATCAGGGAGCCACTTTCGCAGACCTCCGTGCCTGGCATATGCGCCAGATCGCCAAAATTGACTGTGACGGCTTTGCCATCGGCGGACTGGCCGTTGGAGAGCCGGCGGAGGTTATGTATGAGATGATTGACGTGGTGGAGCCCTTTATGCCGCGGGAGAAGCCCCGCTACCTCATGGGGGTGGGTACCCCCAGCAATATCATCGAGGCTGTCAGCCGGGGGGTGGACTTCTTCGACTGCGTCATGCCCTCCCGCAACGGCCGCCACGGCAAGCTCTTCACCTGGGAGGGCACCGTCAATATCCTGAATGAGAAATACGCCGTGGATGAGCGGCCTATCAGTGAGAGCTGCGGCTGTCCCGCGTGCCAGCGGTTCTCCCGGGCCTACCTGCGGCATCTGTTCAAGGCGGACGAGGTGCTGGCCCTGCGGCTGGCGGTACTCCATAACCTGTATTTTTACAATGAGCTGATGACCCGGATCCGGCAGACCCTGGATGAGGGGACCTTTGCGGACTTCCGTTCCCGGTACAGCGGGCGTCTGGAAGAACGGGCATAAAGGACAAGGACGTATCCCGAGTGGATACGTCCTTGTCCGGCTTTGAGGATCGGTTCTGCAGTGGCAGACTGTGTTTGCCGGCAACAATGGGCTGTACAAAGATTTAAGTCCGGCGCTGTGCCAGGTCCGTCAGGGTCTCCAGGTCACCGTGCTGGATGAACTGCATTCCCTCCGCAATCTGCTCCAGGGGCCAATCCCACCACCGCAGCCGCAGCAGGACCTTTACAGTTTCATCGGGAAACCGCTTTCGGATGGGATGGGCCGGAACTCCGCCCACAATGGTATAGGGCGGCACATCCTTTGTCACCATGGCTCGGGCGCCGATTACCGCGCCGTCGCCAACGGTGACGCCCGCCAGAATCACGGCATCATAGCCGATCCACACGTCGTTCCCGATGACAATGTCCCCCTTGTTGTCCCAGGCCTCGGCGGGGCTCATGTCGTGCCCCCAGGCTTCATAGAAAATGGGGAAGGTGTAATTGGAGAGGGAGCGCAGCGTGTGGTTGGCGCTGTTGAAGAGAAAACGGGCGCCGCAGGCGATGGAACAGAATTTTCCGATGTACAGGCGGTCGTGGTTGATGGGGTAGTGGTAGAGAACGTTGTTCTTCTGAAAGTCCCTGGGATCCCGGACGAAGTCGTTGTAAATGGTAAACGCCCCGATCTGGATTGCCGGGTCATCCACCACATTTTTCAAATATATGGTCTGCGTGTCCCCGGTTCTTGGGTATACTCTGGTATGATCTGGAATCGCCATAATCAAACTCCTTTTCTGATTCTATAAATGAGCAAATTCAAAAAGCGCCGAGAGAGGACCTACAAAGACGAAGGCCACAGCAAAAGGGCAAAATACG
>CAJTZI010000081.1 GCA_910584075.1 uncultured Oscillibacter sp. | reverse complement strand
TCTCCATGCCCTCCGGGGTGTTCAAGCCCTACGCCGGGGTGTCCACGGCGGTGCTGGTGTTCACCAAGACGGGCCACGGCGGCACGGACAAGGTGTGGTTTTACGACATGCGCGCCGACGGGTTCAGCCTGGACGACAAGCGGACGGCGGCGGCGGAGAACGACATCCCGGATATTGTGGCCAGGTTCCATCATCTGGCGGCGGAGGAGGACCGGGAGCGGACGGAGCAGTCGTTTTTGGTGGACCGGAAGGAGATTGCGGGGAATGGGTATGATCTGTCGATCAATAAGTACAAAAAGACGGCCTATGTGCCGGTGGAGTATCCGCCCACCAGCGAGATTTTTGCGGAGCTGCGGGCGCTGGAGGCGGAGATTGCCAGGGGACTGGAGGAGCTGGAGGGGATGGTGTGATGGCGAGGCTGGGGGATGTCTGTAAAAAGGCGTCGTCAAATATTGCGCAGAAGGACTTGAAGGGACAGGCTGGCAGCTACCCGATTTATGGGGCTGGCGGCTTTATTGCCGGGGTAAATTTTTATCACCGGGAGGAGCCGTATATTGCGGTGGTGAAGGACGGGGCCGGCGTAGGCCGGGTGATGAAATTGCCGGCAAAATCCTCTGTAATTGGGACCATGCAGTATATCCTGCCGAATCCCGGCGTGGATGTTGGCTATTTGGCCTATGCGATGGAGCACATGAATCTTGGGAGGTATTACACGGGCACAACTATCCCGCATATTTATTTCAAGGACTACCAGCGGGAGGAGCTCACGCTTCCCGCGCTGAGCAGGCAGCGCGAGATGGTGGCCGCGTTGGACAAGCTCAGCGATAATATGGATTTGAGGAGGCGGCAGCTCGCCAAACTGGACGAATTGGTCAAGGCGCGGTTCGTGGAGATGTTTGGGGACTTGGGGATAAACCCCAAGATGTGGTCAGAGATTCCATTGTCGTCAGGATGCAGCAGTCCGGATGACATAAAATGCGGCCCCTTTGGAACGCAGCTGAACAAGGAGGAGTATCAAGCTACAGGAATTCCTTTGTGGGGGATTCCGCAGATTAATGCACATTTTCAAAAGCCTGCCATAGATTTTGTAAGTAAATCGAAGGCGCGTCAACTGGCGGCATATTCTGTAATTCCGGGGGATATTGTCATGTCGCGGAAAGGCAATGTCGGAATGTGTGCACTTTATCCCGAATACCTTGAACCAGGAATTATTCATTCTGATGTTTTAAGAATACGAATTAATCAAACAATGTTTCATCCCGTCTTTCTGATGTGTCAGCTTCATATAAGTCCGAAAGTTTCCGAACAGATCAACGTAGTGAGTGCCGGCGCAATTATGGCGGGAATTAATGTAAGCAAATTGAAGCATATTTTGCTGTATAGGCCGCCGTTGAAGCTGCAAAATGATTTTGCTGCGTTCTATGAGAGGACTGAAAAACAGAAGTTGACAATCCAGCAGAGTCTTGCTAAACTGGAGATGATAAAAAAGGCGCTGATGCAGGAATATTTTGAAGATGTCAAGGTAAATGAGTTGTGAATGCATGATATTTGTGCGGATCTAATGTCGATATGGGGACCAGGATGGAAACTTCCCGAGGACTTAGGAATACAAAACGATAAAGAATGAGGTGACTTCCATGCACAACTTCACCCCCTACCAAACCACCCAATTTGCATCCTTCGCCCCCGCCGCTCTGACGGCGGAGCGGCTCTACGCCATCGATCCCACCGTCTGCGCTCTGGGCTGCCGGCGGGCGCTGGAGCTGGCGGTGAAGTGGATGTACGCCTGCGACCGGCAGCTGGTGAGGCCCCACAGGAGCGAGCTGTCCGTTCTGCTCAGCACGGCGGAGTTCGTGAATCTGGTGGACGACAGGAACCTTCTGCGGCGGCTGGACTTTCTGCGCCATTTGGGCAACACCGCCGCCCACAGCGGGAAGAAAATCTCCAGGGACCAGGTGCGCCTGGCTCTGGAGAATCTTTTTTATTTCCTGGATTTTATCGCCTGCTGTTACGACGAGAACTACCAGCCCCGGGACTTTGACCCGGCCCTGCTGCCAGCGCCGGAGGCCGCGGACGCCGCGCAGCGCGGGGCGGCGGAGGCGCTGCTGGAAAAGCCCGTCATGGACTGCGAGGCCGCGCCGGCCCTGCGGGAGCGGCTGACCCGGCGGCGGGAGGAGCAAAAGCCCGTCTACGTCCCCAGGCCCCTGGATCTCACCGAGTACGAGACCAGGAGGCTGTATATCGACGCCATGCTCCAGGATGCTGGCTGGACGGAGGGCGTGGACTGGGTGAACGAGTACCCGGTGGAGGGGATGCCCAACCCCTCCGGAAGGGGCGCGGTGGACTATGTCCTTCTGGGGGACGACGGCCGTCCTCTGGCTCTGGTGGAGGCCAAGCGCACCTGCAAGGACCCGGCGGCGGGCCGCCAGCAGGCCAAGCTGTACGCCGACCGGCTGGAGGCGGCCTTCGGACGCCGCCCGGTGATCTTCCTCACCAACGGCTTCGACACCCGCATCTGGCACGCCCCCTACTACAACGAGCGCCCGGTGGCGGGGGTCTATGCCAAGCGGGATCTGGAGAAGGAGTTCAACAAGCTGACCATCCGGGCCTCTCTGGAGGACGCCGCTCCGCGGGAGGACATCGCCGGGCGGTACTACCAGATTGAGGCGGTAGGGGCCGTCTGCCGGGCCTTTGACAGGGAGAACCGGCGCAAGGCCCTGCTGGTTATGGCCACCGGCGCCGGCAAGACCCGGACCGTCATCTCCCTGGTGGAGGTGCTGCAGCGCAGGGGCTGGGTGAAGAACGTGCTGTTTTTGGCGGACCGGACCAGCCTGGTGACCCAGGCCAAGCGGGCCTTTGTGAACCTGCTGCCGGATCTGAGCCTCGCCAACCTCTGCGAGGACCGGGAGAATCTCACCGCCCGGGCGGTGTTCTCCACCTACCAGACCATGATGGGGTGCATCGACGACGCGCGGGACGAGGCGGGCGGGAAGCTGTTCACCGTGGGGCACTTCGACCTCATTATCGTGGACGAGGCCCACCGCAGCATTTACAGAAAATACCGGGCGATTTTCGACTATTTCGACGCCCATCTGGTGGGCCTCACCGCCACCCCCAGGGCGGAGATCGACAAGAATACCTACGGCATTTTTGACCTCCGGGAGGGGGACCCCACCTACGGCTACGAGCTGAGCCAGGCGGTGGAGGACGGCTACCTGGCGGACTTCCGCAGTTTGGAGACGACGCTGAAGTTTGTCAGCGAGGGGATCGCCTACGACCAGCTCTCCCCGGAGGACCGGGAGCAGTATGAGGAGACCTTTGCCAACGAGGACGGCGCCCTGCCGGACAGGATCGAGAGCGCCGCTCTCAACACATGGGTGTTCAACGAGGACACCATCCGCAAGGTGCTGGACACGCTGATGAGCCAGGGCATCCGGGTAGACTACGGCAACAAGCTGGGCAAGAGCATCATCTTTGCCAAGAACCACCGCCACGCGGAGAAGATTCTGGAGATATTCAACCGGGACTACCCCGCCTGCGTGGGCTGGGCCCAGGTGATCGACAACCAGACCCGCTACGCCCAGAGCGCCATCGACCAGTTCTCCAACCCCGCCAAGCTGCCCCAGATCGCCATCTCCGTGGACATGCTGGACACCGGCATCGACGTGCCGGAGGTGGTGAACCTGGTGTTCTTCAAGCGGGTGATGAGCCGGGCCAAGTTCTGGCAGATGATCGGGCGGGGCACCCGGCTGTGCCCGGGGCTGCTGGACGGGGCGGACAAGACCCGCTTCTACATCTTCGATTTCTGCGGCAACTTCGCCTTTTTCCGGGAGAATCCCAAGGGGGAGGCCCCGGCGCTCCAGCGCTCCCTGCAGGAGCGGGTGTTTGCGCTGAAGGCCCGGATGCTCCTGCAGCTCCAGGACCCGGCCTGGGGGGCGGAGGAGCCGGCGGCCCTCCGGCGGGAGCTGGCGGAGGGCATGGCGTCCCAGATCGCCGGGCTGGACCAGAGGGGCTTCGCTGTGCGCCTGCACCTGCGGGAGGTGGAGCGGTTCTCCAGTGCGGAGGCCTATGAGCGGCTGACATACGAGAACGTACTGCAGCTGGAGGAGCTGGCTGCGCTGCTGCCTCCCGCTGCGGAGGACGCGGCGGCGGTGCAGTTTGATACGCTGCTGTACGGCATGGAGCTGGCGCTGCTGGCGGGGCGGAGCTATGCCGGGGCCCGGCGGGATCTCCTGCGGAAGGCCCGGGCCATAGCGGCGGTGGCCCACATCCCGGCCATCGAGCGGAAGCGGGCATTTCTCGACCGTCTGCTCCGCACGGACTATGTAGAGACTGCCGGCATTGGCCGGCTGGAGGAGATCCGCAGGGAGCTGCGGGATCTCATCAAGTACATCCCCCCGCAGGAGCGGGCCGTCTACACCGTCGACCTGACGGATGAGGTGGTGTCCTCCCAGTGGCGGGGCGCGGAGCTGGAGAGCGACGATCTGGCGGACTACAGGGAGCGGGTCAACTACTATATCCGCCAGCACCGGAACGAGGAGGTCATCCGCAAGCTCCACACCAACCAGCCCCTGACCAGCCAGGACGTGGAGCGGCTGGAGGCCATCATGTGGAGCGAGGCCGGCTCCCGGGAGGAGTACGCCCGGGAATACCGGGACAAACCCCTGGGGGAGCTGGTGCGGGAGATTGTCGGCCTGGACATGAACGCCGCCAAGGAGGCCTTTGCCCGGTACCTGGGGGATGTGCACCTGGATCAGCGGCAGATCTATTTTGTGAACCAGATTGTGGGCTACGTGGTGAAAAACGGGGTGATGAGGGACCTGTCCGTTCTCCAGCGGCCGCCCTTTACTGACCGGGGGACGGTGGTGGAGATTTTCACAGACCTGTCGCTGTGGGCCGGGATCCGGGAGGCTATCCGGGAGATCAACGCGAACGCCGGGGCGCGGTAGCCGGCGGTCCGCCCAGCCGTTCGTCACAATAGCCCAAGGGGGCGGTCATCCATTGATGGATGACCGCCCCCTCGTTCGGAGGCTGCGCCGCCTACCAGCGCAGCGCGCACTTGCCGGAAGCGCCCCGGAATTCCCAGCGTAAATAGTACCTGTTTTCTGTATCCAAATTGATTCTGCCCGCAGGGGTCTGCCGGTTCAGCCGCAGTAACAGTTCCTTTTTTGCACCTAAAAGGGTGACCTCTGCATCCCCCTCTGACAGCTGCGCATCGAGGGTAAATTCATATGTTCCGCTTTCAGAAAACCTTCCCATATGCCTGACCCATCCGGTACAGGAGCCCAGGGTCACGCTGTCCGCGTCCCGGCCGGGGCGGAACACAAATATCATGGCGGCGATACTTTTAGTGACGGCAATACTTCGAAGAAATTGCCATATATTCATATCCCATCCCCCAATCACACAGGCAAATTCAAATTTATCCGTCAAATCCTCTTAGAACCCTGATATATCAAGGCTTTCCGCTGATTGAATGTTCAAGCCTTATGTAATTTCCCTTGTTTTTGCGCTTATGGGCTGAAACAAGGGAAACTTTTTCACTCCCCGCAGACCACCTTATCCAGCAGTCGGGCGGAGGTACGCTTGGCCTCCCTTGTGGCGTGGGCGTAAATGTTCATCGTGGTACTGACGTCGGCGTGGCCCAGCAGCTCCTGCACGTCCTTGGGAGCCGCCCCGTTGGACAGGAGGTTGCTGGTGAACGTGTGCCTGAGCATATGGAAATGGAAGTCCTCTAAGCCCTTTACTTTCTTCTTTGCCTGACGGCACATGATACTCACCGTACTCGGCGTTTCAATGGCCCCATCAGGCCGGAGGCATACAAAGGAAAGCTCCCTATACCCCTCCGGCACATCCGCCGTCCTGGGCAGGGTGTAGACCTCGTAATAGGCCCGATCTCTCTCCTGGACCTCGGTATAGTAGTTCAGGCTGTAAAGCTCCCCATAGCGCAGGCGGTTCCCAATCTGCTCTTTTTTGGCCCTCCGCAGGATCGCTGCCAGCGTGTCGCAGAAGTCCACAGTACGGACTTTCTTCCGCTTGGTGGCCCCAATCTCCGTCTTGTGCCTCGCCCCGTTGTAACGGATGCTCCGCCGCACCGTGAGGTACTGCTCGTCCAGGTTGACGTCCTGCCAGGTGAGGGCGCAAACCTCC
>CAJTZI010000080.1 GCA_910584075.1 uncultured Oscillibacter sp. | reverse complement strand
CCAGGGCGAAGATGGTGTTGGCAAGGCCCATGTGGGCCACCATCTGGTACTGGGGGATGATGAAGATCTGGGAGGGCAGGGACATCTGCACCAGCACGATGCCGAACAGCAGCTTCTTGCCCCGGAACTCCAGCATGGCGAAGGCATAACCCGCCATGGAGCTGAAGGCCACAGCGCAGATGACGCGGAAGAAAATCATCAGGCCGGTGTTGAGGTACAGCTTGAGGAAGGGCAGGCTCTTCATCGCGTCTGCGAAGTTGCCGGTAACCATTTCCTTGGGGAAGATGGTGGGAGGCACCTCCATGCTCTCCGGGACGGTTTTCAGACTGGTGAGAATCATCCACACGAAGGGGAAAATCATGATGAGCGCGCCGATAATCAGAGCTGTGTAGGTGATGATGGTCATCCGTTTCTGGGAGGCCTCTAAGGAACGGTTTTTCATCTCTTCATCCTCCTTATATGTCGTAGGTGACCCATTTCTTCTGGCCGTAGAACTGGATGACGGTGATCAGGCCGATGAGCAGGACGGTCCAGATGACAATGGCGGAGCCGGTGCCGCGGCTGCCGGCGATGAAGGACTCGCGGTAGAACAGATACATCAGGCTCTGTACGCTGGTAACTGCTGGGTTGGTCTCCTCCACCATCATGTAGATCAGGTCGTAGACCTTCACGGCGGACATCAGGCGCATAATCATGACCACGAACAGGGTGGGGGAAACCATGGGCAGGGTGATGGTGAAGAACTGCTTCACCTTGCCCGCGCCGTCAATGCTGTTTGCCTCATAGAGGGTTTTGGGGATGTTCTGCAAACCGGCCAGGAGGAGAACGGCGTCATAGCCGATGTTGCTCCAGATGGCCACGATGGAGCAGGAGATCATGACGAACTTGGGGTCGGTAATCCAGCCGATCTCGGCGCCGAAGAGCTGGTTGAGGATGCCGTACTCGCCGTTGAAAATCCAGCGCCACACCATGGTGACGGCGGCGGGGGCGCAGACCATAGGCAGGAAGAAGATGGTGCGGAAGCCGCCCTTGAACTTGACCTTGGCGTTCAGGAGCATGGCCACCAGCAGGGACAGGAACAGGCCCACAGGGACCGTCAGGATGCAAAACAGGATGGTGTTCCAGGTGGCTTTCCAGAACTCGGGGGTCTGGAAAATCTCGGAGTAGTTCGCCAGGCCGACGAACTTATAGTGGCCAAAGCCCAGATGCTCGCAGAAGCTGGTGTAGATGGTCTGAACAAAGGGCCACAGGTTCAGCACCACCAGGCCGATGATGGTGGGGGCCACCATAATCCAGCCCCAGTTCTCTTCCCGCCGGGCGGCGGGGGACAGTTTGTTGTTCACCAAAAGCCCTCCTCTCAGCTCTCCGCCAATTTCTTGGCGGTTTCTGTGTCTACAATGGTCTGAATGTTGGCCAGCGCGCTCTCCAGGCTCTGCTGGCCGTTATAGAGCTTGTTCATCTCATCCAGCACCGGGCTCTTCCACTTGGGCTTGGCGGCGTTGTTCACGTTCTGGACGCCATATTCAAACTGGTCCATTACGATTTCAACATTGATGTCGTAGCCGGCCTTGTCAAAGGCGTCGAAGTAGGGCTGCTCGGTGCCGTTGTAGGCGGAGATGGCCGCGCCATAGGAGCTGGCCAGCAGCTGGGCCTCCTCGGTGCCGAAGAACTTGATGACGTCCAGGGCGGTGTCCCTGGTCTTGCCGTGGGCGGAGGTGGCGTAGCACAGGCCGTTGGAGATGGTCGCCCGGCCGTCGCCGCTGACGGGATCGGGGCACTTGGGCATCGGCGCGATGTCCCACTTGCCGTCCATGTTGGGGAAGTTGATGCACTTGTTCATCAGCTCCCAGTTGCCCTCAATGTACATGGAGCCCACCTCGGAGAAGAAAGCGGTGCCGGGGGCGGTCTCGGCAAAGTAGGCCTGCTTGGGGCACCAGTCGTTGCTCTGCATGCCCACATAGAACTCCATGCCCTTCCTGGTGCCGGGCTGGTCAAAGCCGCCCCTGGTCTTGTCCTCGGTCAGGATACAGCCGCCGGCCTGATAAACAAAGCTCCAGTAGCCCATCTGGTCGTCATTGTAGGCCATAAAGCCGTATTTGCCGGTCTTTTCGTAAATCTGGGCGGAAGCGGCGGTCAGGTCGTCCCAGGTCCAGTTTTCGTCGGGGTAGGCCACCCCGGCGGCGTCAAACATCTCCTTGTTGTAAACCAGGAAGATGTTGTCCTTGTCCTTGGGCACGCCGTACATCCGGCCGTTGCTGCCCTGGGCGTTGCCGATGGAAATTTCAGAGAAATGATTCTGGTAGTAGTCCGCCTCCACGTCGTTGTAGAGGTCGGTGACATCGGCCAGCATACCAAAGTCGGAGTAGTACAAAATCTGGTTGGTATGCATCCAGAAGATGTCCGGCATGGTGTTGGACTCGGCGGCGGCCTCCAGCTTGGTCCAATACTCGTTCCAGCTGGTGACCTGCACTTCAATGACCACATCGGGATTTTTTGCGGTGTAGGCGTCACAGACCGCCTGCATGCTGTCACGCTGGGCCACGTCCCAGATCTGGAAGGTCAGATGGGTCTTGCCGTCTGCCGCTCCGCACCCGCACAGGGACAGCAGCAGCGTTATGGCCAAGACAAGGACTGCGGCGCGGGGAATCTTTTTCATAACTCCACTCCTCTGCTTTTTTGTCGCGCTCAGAAAACGTTACGTAACTGTGAATAAATCATAATACGGTTTCCGCCCGCGTGTAAATAGATTGTATTTTTCGGAATATGCCCGTATGTGATATAGAACGCTTTTGGCACAGGTTGGACAACATCTTGGCATATTTGCATATAAATTCGACTTTGCGCACAATTCAATGGAATTTATTTTGTATAAAACATAAAAACAGCGTTTTTTGGGGGCGGCACATGGAGAATGTCTGCAAAACGATATGGCAATATGCGCGTTTTGGGGAGGGGGCGGTCCGGGGATGCTTCGCGGCGGCAATTTCCTCTTGCGGACTGTGTGTCCGGTGTGATATAGTATGCCAAAACTTTGCCGGAGGAGGCAGAAACATGACAGATCTGTTCCGGCGCCGTCTGGCGCGCCACTATGACGAACTGAAATGGCTCTATACCGAGCTGTACCGGGATGAGGGAGCTTTCGGCTATTTTACGGAAATGCTGGAGCGGTGCTGGAAGGGGCGGAAAAAGGCCCTCCGGGACCAGGACGCCCGCCGGGAGGCGGAGCCCGGATGGTACCGCCGCCGGGACATGCTGGGCATGATGCTCTATACGGACGCCTTTGCCGGCAATTTAAGAGAGGTGAGGGACCGGCTTCCCTATCTGGAGGAGTGCGGGGTGAACTACCTTCATCTGATGCCCCTGCTGGCGTCCCCCAAGGGCCGCAGCGACGGCGGCTACGCCGTCTCCGATTTCCGGGCGGTCCAGCCGGAGCTGGGGACCATGGACGACCTGGAGGCCCTGGCGGACGCCTGCCGGGAGGCGGGCATCAGCCTGTGCCTGGACTTTGTGATGAACCACACCAGCGAGGACCATGAGTGGGCAAAAAAGGCCCGGGCGGGGGAGCCGGGCTATCGGGAGCGGTATTTCTTTTACGATCGCTGGGACATCCCCCGGGAGTTTGAAAAGACCGTGCCCCAGGTGTTTCCCACCACCGCTCCGGGCAGCTTCACCCAGCTGGAGGACGGCCGGATTGTCATGACCAACTTCTATCCCTACCAGTGGGACCTGAACTACGCCAATCCTATGGTGTTCAACGACATGACGGAGAACCTTCTCTTCCTGGCCAACCGGGGGATCGACGTCATCCGTCTGGACGCCATCCCGTACATCTGGAAGGAGCTGGGCACCGACTGCCGCAACCTGCCCCAGGTCCACACCCTGGCCCGGATGCTGCGCATGGTATGCGAGATTGCCTGCCCCAGTGTTTTGCTCTTGGGGGAGGTGGTGATGGAGCCGGCGAAGGTCGCCCCCTATTTCGGAACCCCTGAAAAGCCGGAGTGCCATATGCTCTACAACGTCACCACCATGGCAACCACCTGGCACACGCTTGCCGCCGGGGACGTCTCTTTGCTGAAACGGCAGATGGAGGCGGTGTGTGCCCTGCCCAAGGACTTCCTGTTTTTGAATTATCTGCGCTGCCATGACGACATCGGCTGGGGACTGGACTACCCCTGGCTGGCCCGCAGCTTTGGCACGGACGAGGTGGCCCACAAGCGGTATCTCAACGACTGGTTTACCGGAAGATTCCCGGGCAGCCATGCCCGCGGTGAGCTGTACAACGACGACCCCCGCCTGGGGGACGCCCGGCTGTGCGGCACCACCGCGTCCCTCTGCGGCCTGGAGGCCGCTGAGGATGAGAAGGACCCCTTCCTGCTGGAGCGGGCCCTGGCCTGCCATCTGACGCTCCACGCGTGGATGCTCAGCCAGAGCGGTATTCCGGTGATTTACAGCGGGGACGAGGTGGGCCGCCTCAACGACTACACCTATCACGGCGATCCGGACCGGCGGGAGGACAGCCGCTACCTTCACCGGGGGCGGTTCCAGTGGGAGCTGGCCGGACTGCGGCGGGACCCGGAGACCAGCCAGGGCAGGCTGTTTCAGGGCCTGCGGCGGCTGGAGGCCATCCGGGCCCAGGAGCCCTGTTTCGACGTCGGCGCCGATGTATGGGTGGAGGACAGCGGCGACCGCCGGGTGCTGGCTCTGTGCCGCCGGTCCGGAGACCGGGAGCTGGTCTGCCTGTTCAATTTCAGCGGGGAGTTTATCCGCGCCGGGGTGGACCGGACGGGGGGATGGACTGAGTTGATGTACGGAACGCGCTATGACGGCATCCGTTCCGTTGAGCTGTGGCCCAACGGCTTTGCCTGGCTGCTGCGGGAGCAGCTCTGAGGGGATTGATGGAGGACGGCGGGACCTGTTTTCAGGACGGGCCCCGCCGCCTGCGAGAGGGCGCTTTCGGACGTGGCCTGCGGGGGGCCGGGGGCTGTCCGGGTGCCTCCGCTGGCGGATTTGGGCGTACCTGATCTGAGGGAAGTTTGCACAGAGCCTTGATTTTACGCTGTGGTTGTTTGATCTGTTGGGAAGAAGCCGTAGGACGATCTACGGCTCTTTATTTTACTGAGGAGGGAGAGGGCCGAATGGGCGCCGGTTTTCAAAAGACCGCCGCAGTCAGACGCGTAACCTAGGTGGCAGCTCCGGCGGCCCGCTCTCTGCGATTGTGCTTGTTGCAAAAAAAATTTCAAAATTTTCCTGTTCCTCCTGTGTCAAAAAGGACAGTTCCGCCCCAGGGGTGAGAGCGATCCTGCCCTCGTCCACTATCTGTAAAATAGGCGGCAATAGCTTCGTCAGGCGGATAAACCGCTGCACCGTGGACTTGCTGACGCCAAAACCCTTTGCCACAATTTCATCTGTCCGTGACTTCGTACCAACTTGGGACAATGTTAAGTCGGTGCGGTAGCCCTGCCGCTTCATGGCGTCCAGTTTCATCTTATAGGCGAAGGCCCGCTCCGACAGAAGAATGTTCTCACGGGTAAAGGTGATCACGATGCCGCCGGCGATGGGGAGCATACCGTTGGCGCGCTGGGAGGAGTCGTGGCTCTTGAGGGACAGGCTTAGCTGGAGGATGCCGAAGCCCAGCAGGATCAGGCCGATGGTCCGGATCAGGGAGAAAATGAACTCGCTCAGGTTCTCCACGATTTGGAAGGGATCGTCCGCAGCGAAGGCGGGGATGATCATGACGGTCATGGACAGCACCAGACAGGCGAAGAGGGCGCAGGCCCGCTTGGCGCGGCGCTCAATCTTCTTTTGGCGCTCAGGGTGTTCAGGGGCTTCTTGGGGGTCTGGGACTTCTGAAAAATCTTCATAGCTTTCAATCTCCTTTGCCGTACAAAAAGCAAACTATGCTGTAAGAATGTCTCAAAAAACAGGATTTGAGATTGTAGATGAAAACGAGGAAGAATATATCATGCTATGCCGCTTGTGATGCTACAATATCCCGTTTCCCTTTGAAAACCATCTCCCGGATGCCGCCCAAAAAACTTGGGCGGCATTTCGCTTTTCTTGACCGAATTTTGACTTTTGCCCGCTATGCTTAGTCCATCAAAGCAAAGGAGGCCATATATGCGAAAACGATTGATTGCCGTTCCCCTGCTGTGCGGTGCCCTTTTTTCCCTCGCCGCCTGCGGGAACTATGCCATTCCGGACAGCACGCCCCCGCCGTCACAGGCTGTCGCCGCAAACCCGTTTGAGGAGGCGGA
>CAJTZI010000079.1 GCA_910584075.1 uncultured Oscillibacter sp. | reverse complement strand
TTTATGCGGCATAGTTTTGTTCCCCCTTTAAGCGACAGTTTTCTTTTTCTCTGTCTCTTATAGAGGGAGCATATCAATCTCTCCGGGGCGTTTTTCGCTATTGCTTTTCCCGGTCCGCCCGGATCAGCAACTTCAGTCCCTCTACCGCCGTCCGGACGGAGGTGGAGGTGTCCTCGGTCATCTTCTGGTCCAGTCCCGCGGCCTCTCGCTCCTGGTTCCAGATGACGTGGAAGCAGGACGCGGCCCGGCAGCGGAGGGCCGCCGCGATGACGAACAGAGCTGCCGACTCCATCTCGCTGGCTTTTACCCCCAGGCGCTTCCAGCTCTCCCATTTGGCTTTCAGCTCGTAGGAGACGGGGGATGCGTCGGGGCTGTGCTGGCCGTAGAAGCTGTCCTTGCACTGCACCACCCCCAGGTGCACCGGCAGGCCCAGGTTTTCCGCCGCCCGTGCCAGACATCCGGTGGCCTCGTAGTCCGGCACCGCCGGGAACTCGATGGGGGCGTACTCCAGGCTGGTGTGCTCGTAGCGGATGGCCCCGGTGGCCACCACGATGTCTCCCGCCTGCACGTCCAGGTCGATGCCGCCGCAGGTACCGGTGCGGAGGAAGGTGTCCGCCCCGCACTTGTGGAGCTCCTCCACCGCGATGGCCGTGGAGGGCCCGCCGATGCCGGTGGAGCAGGCGGTGACCTTCTCCCCCAGCAGGGTACCGGTCCAGACGTTGTACTCCCGGTTGCAGGCCACCTGCTTCGCGCCGTCAAACAGCGCGGCGATGGCGGGCACCCTCCCCGGGTCCCCCGCCAGGATGCAGTAGCGGCCCACGTCCCCGGGGACGCAGTTGATGTGGAATTGGCGTTCCAGTTCTTGCATGATGGTCACCTCATCTCAATTTTTCCCAGTATAGCATATCCGCAGGAAGGTTACAACTGCTCCCTATTCCACTGTTACGCGAAACCGGCATTTCTCCGCCCCGCCCAGGACAGTCTCCAATGTCTCCACCGTGACCGCCCTCTCCGGCAGCAGCGTCTCCAGAATGTACAGAACACTCTGCCGGGAGCACTCGCAGTGGGCCGGGTCCCGGGTCTCCCGGGCCTCCGGGCAGACGCATTGGGGATAGCCCACCTCATAGACCCGGCCCGGCTCAACGATTTCCGCGAAGAACGCGGCGGTGTCTCCGTATTTCCGGTACTGTTCATCCAGGGAACCGCCGCACTCCTGAAATTGCCCCATCTGCACGGGCAGAACCGTGTCCTTTACGCAGTGAATTGCTTTTTCCCGATAGTCCATCTTTCTCCTTACTTCATCGTCACCACCGTGACGCCGCTCTCGCCCTCACCGTAGACCCCCAGGCGGAAGCCCTTCACGGCCTTGTTCCGCCGCAACACGTCGTGCACCGCCTTCCGCAGTGCTCCGGTGCCCTTTCCGTGGATGATGGTCACCGTCTCCAGCTTCCCCATGACGGCGGCGGAGAGGAAGTTTTCCACCACCGCCTCGGCCTCCAGGGTCTCCAGGCCCCGGATGTCCAGCTCCCGGGCGGCGGAGGCCCGGAGGGCCCGGTCTGCGCTCTGGCGGATGGAGACGGCGGGGTTCCTCTTTTTCGCCGCCCGCTCGCCGTCCTCGATGAGCCGCACCTCCTCCGCCTTCGCCTTCATCTTCAAAATGCCGGACTTCAATTGCAGCGTTCCGTCCTTTCCCACGGAAACCACTTCCGCCGGGGTGCGGACGCCGGGGATCTCCACCAGATCCCCCGCCCGGATGGGGCGGCTGGGCCTGGGGATGGGCTCCTGGCGGGCGTCGTGGCGGCTCACAGCCTCCTCCGCCTCGTTGAGCTGGCGGCGCAGGGCGGCCCGGGCCTCGTTCTCGTCGGCGTTTCGCTCCATGCGGGCCTGCTGGCGGCGCATCTCGCTGAGCTCCGCGAAGACCTGGTCGGCGGCGGCCCGGGCGTCCCGCAGGATGCGCTTGGCCTCCGCCTCCCCCCGGCCCCGGGCGTTCTCCTTGGCCCGCTCCATCTGTTCCCGGAACTCCCGGGCCCTGCGGGCGTCCTCCTCCCGCTGGCGCAGGAGCCGGTCCGCCTCCAGCTCCCGCTTCTCCAGGGCCTGGCGCTTGGCCTCCAGCTGGGTCAGCACGTCCTCAAACCGTACGCCCTCGCCGCTGAGCTGCCGCCGGGCACCGTCGATCACCGCCTCCGGCAGGCCCAGCCGCCGGGAGATGGCGAAGGCGTTGGATTTGCCAGGGATGCCGGTCAGCAGGCGGTAGGTGGGACGCAGCGTCTCCACGTCGAACTCGCAGGAGGCGTTTTCCACCCCGGCGGTGGTCATGGCGAAGGTCTTCAGTTCGGCGTAGTGGGTGGTGGCGGCAATTTTGGCCCCTGCCTGCCGCGCGTGCTGGATGACGGCGATGGCCAGCGCCGCGCCCTCCACCGGGTCCGTGCCCGCTCCCAGCTCATCGAAGAGGATCAGGCTCTTTTGGTCCGCCTCCGCCAGAATGGCCACGATGTTCACCATGTGGGCGGAGAAGGTACTAAGGCTCTGCTCAATGCTCTGCTCGTCGCCGATATCCGCCAGCACATGCTCGTATACGGCGATGGCGCTGCGGTCCGCCACAGGGATGTGGAGGCCGCACTGGGTCATGAGGGTCAGAAGGCCCAATGTCTTGAGGCTGACAGTCTTGCCGCCGGTGTTGGGGCCGGTGATCACCAGAGTGTCAAAGGTCCCGCCCAGCTCGATGTCGATTCTGACCGCCGTCTTGGGGTCCAGCAGAGGGTGCCGGGCCTTCCGGAGATGAATGACGCCATCCCGGCGGATCTCCGGCCGTACGCCGTCCATTTTATAGCTCAGCTGGCCGCGGGCAAAAATCAGGTCCAGGTGCACCAGGGTGTCGTAATCCCACTGGATGGACTCCCGGTGGGCCGCGCTGTCTGCGGACAGCTCCGCCAGGATGCGGTCGATCTCCTTTTGCTCCCTGGCCTCCAGCTCCACGTATTCGTTGTTGGCCTGCACCACTCCCATGGGCTCCACAAACACTGTGGCCCCAGTGGCGGAGATGTCGTGGACCAGTCCCGGCAGGTCCCCCTTGTGCTCCGCCTTCACCGGCACCACAAAGCGGCCGTCCCGCTGGGTGATGATGGCCTCCTGCAGGATCTTTCCGTAGGTGGGGGAGGAGATGATCTTCTGTAAGATCTGGCGGCTCCTGGCCTGGGCCGCCCGCATATGGCGGCGGATGTCCGCCAGCTCCGTAGAGGCGGCGTCGGCGATGGTGTCCTCGTCGGGGATGCACCGCTTGATCTTCTCCTCCAGGAAGCGGTTGCCGTGGAGGGAGAGAAACAGGTGGTCGACGGCGGTCTTCTCCTGAGACTCGTCATTGAAGTACTCCCGGGCCCGCCGGGCGGCGGTCAAAAGGCCCGCGATGGTCAGGAGCTCCCGGGTGTTCAGCCCGCCGCCCCGGTCCGCACGGTCCAGGGCCTCCGCCACGGGCTTCACCCCGGAAAAGGAGGGGCTCCCCCGCAGGCCGATCATGGTTCTGGCGGCGTCGGTCTGGTCCAGCAGACGGAGAACCTCCTCCGGCTCTGTCTCGGGCCGCAGGCGCAGGGCCCTTGCCTTGGCCTCGGCGCTGACGGCCTGGTCACTTAACAGTTGCAGCACCCGGGGCAGTTCCAGGGTGCGGATGGATTTTTCAAACAGCTCGCTCATAGTCACTCCTCCGGGGTGAAATATGGATTTTTATTCTCCGAAAGCCAGGGCCGGCGCCACTCCGGATCCAGCAGGACACAGGGCCGGGGAAAGTCCTTCGGTAGGAGGCGGCACTTCTGGCTGAAGGTGATCTCCACGCCCTCCGCCAGCGTCAGCCACGCCCCGCAGAGCTGGCCGGACGGCGGCCCGCCCGCCGTCAGCGTCCCTGTCAGGTGATACCAGCTGCCGTACAGGCAGCTCTCCCGGTCCCCGCGGTCCACACAGATCTCCGCCGGCTGTTCCGGGTCCAGGCCCGGGGCGGCGAAAAAGTCCGTCACGGCGGGGGGCAGGGTCTTCACGGCCTGGACAAAATTCCGGCACCCGGCGCAGGGGATGGGCCCCGTACCAGGCCCGGGTGGCCTCCACATCCGCCGTGAGCCGGTAGGGACCGAAGGTAAACTCTATCATTGTGAACTCCAAAATGTATAAATCCGGTAAAAATCAACAAATTGTATTGGAATGCAGGCTCTTGTAAAAGTCCAGAGTACGGAACCCCCGCTCCAATTGGGCGGTGAGAAAGGCCTCCGCCGCCGCGGACAGCCGTTTCAATGCCTCCTCCCCCAGCCGGAAGGAGTACAGCCGCCGGGGGTCCCCGTAGACGGTATGCCGCAGGGCCGCCAGAGAGTCCCGGCACAAAGGCAATGACCGTCCGCTCTCCCCGCCGCCGCAGCCGCCGCATCGGAGCACCCCCTGGACGGCGTCCAGCCGGGGATTTTCCGGTTCCGGCCGTCCGCAGCAGGCGCAGCCATCCGCCAGGGGTTCGTACCCCGCCAGACACAGCAGCTTCAATTCAAAGACCGGCTTCACCAGCGCCGGGGGCTTGCCCAGGGCGGACAGGGCGTACAGCCCGTTCAGGAGGTGCCGCAGCAGCTCCCCCGCCGGGGCCTCCTCCGTGGTGACGGCCTCCGTCAGCTCTGCCAGATAGAACCCCAAAGCCATGGATTCCAGGTTGTTCCGCAGGCCGTTGAACAGCTCCAGCGTAGTTCCCTCGCTGGCGTAGTACCACTGCTCCTTTTGGTAGAGCGTCCACTCCGACCAGGCCAGGGACTGGGCGCAGGCGGCGAACTTGCAGTTTTTCCGCCGGGCGCCCCGGGCGATGACAGAGAGCCTGCCCCGCTCCGCCGTGAGCAGAGTCAGGATTTTGTCTGTCTCCTTCGTCTCCGTCTCCCGGAGGACCAGGCCCTGTATGACGATATGGGGCGTTGACGCCACGGCGCTCCCCTCCTATGTACAGGGGGGATTGTCCCCCCCCATTTATTGCAGACCGCTTTCACCGCCGCCCTCAATAGACCGGTACAGCATATAGGCCAGGGGCTCCCCGGTCATGCAGAACAGCTCCCACAGGGGCGCGGGCTCCATTTGCTCCAGCATTGCGCAGACCTCCTTTATGGGAATAGTCTGCGGAGCGGGTCGAAATTTATGGCTGGAAATGTCCGGTCAATCTGGAATCAGAAAATCCTCGGATTTGAAATTGCTGTAAAACCGGCCCCGCTCCGCCGTGAATTTCAGCACGCAGTAGTCCGGGTCCGTGACGCCCCGGGAATAGTACATGCGGTCCCCCATCTGCCAGAGGCGTTCCTTGCTCTTCTGGTCCTCCAGCACCTCCACGGTGCCGCAGAGGCTGACACCCCGGAAAAAGCGCCGGTCCACGAAATAGACGCTCCCCTTGGGATTCTCCCGAAAGGCCGACACCTTTTGAGAGGAGGTGTTGGTGCTGAACCAGAACACCCGGATACCCTCCCGCTCCCGGGGGGGCAGCATGGCCCGGGTGGCGGGGAAGCCCTGGCTGTCGATATAGCTGAGAAAGACGGTCTTGGCCTGATCGGCCATGCGGCCCACTGTCTTTTCCGGGTCACGCATTACGCAAACGCCCCCTTTAATCCTCCCGGTAGCCAAGGCTGCGGACATAGTTCACGTTGTCCCGCCAGTTCTCCTTGACCTTCACCCAGGTCTCCAGGTAGATCTTGGCTCCCATGAACCTCTCCATATCGTGGCGGGCCATGGAGCTGATCTTTTTCAGCATGGCCCCCTGCTTGCCGATGATGATGCCCTTGTGACTGGACTTCTCGCAGTAGATGGTGGCCTCCACGTCGATGACGCCGGAGTCCCGCTCGGAGAACTTCGTGATCTCCACGGCGGTGCCGTGGGGGATCTCCTTGTCCAGGCATAAAAGCAGCTTTTCCCGCAGCAGCTCTCCCACGACCTGACGCTCCGGCTGGTCGGAGGTCTCCCCGTCGGGGAAGAGCTGGGGGCCCTCCTCCGCATACTTTTGCAGTTCCCTCATCAGATCGTCCAGCCCGCTCTTGGTGTGGGCGGAGATGGGGATGATGGCGTCAAAGCCGTCCCAGGCCTCGCTGTACGCGGCGATCACCGGCAGCAGCTCCGCCGGCTCTACGGTGTCGATCTTGTTGATGCACAGAATGCAGGGGATTTTCTCCTCCCGGATGCGGTCGATCAGGGCCTTCTCCGGCCCCCCCACGTGGGGGATAGGCTCTACCAGCAAGAGAGCGCAGTCCACGTCGCTGAGGCTGGCGGTGACCACCTTCACCATGTAGTCCCCCAATGCAGACTTGGGCCGGTGGAGGCCCGGAGTGTCCAGCAGGATGAACTGGGTGTCGTTCCGGTTCACCACGCCGTAGATGCGGTTGCGGGTGGTCTGGGCTTTGTTGGAGACGATGGCCACCTTTTCTCCCACCAGGGTGTTGGTGAGGCTGGACTTGCCCACGTTGGGCCGGCCGCAGACGGTGACCATGGCCACGTTTTTGATCTCGTTCATGTCAGGTGATCCTCAACTTTCTTCATTGTTAAGCAATTTATGATGTGCTGATTGGGGGGTGTTGTGCCCCTGCCGGGCTCTGACCATTCCTCCCGGAACCTGGAGTCTGTTTTAAAACCCTCAAAACGCCGTCTTAGAGCGCCTTTTTCCGCCGGGGCTGCGTTGATTTGACTTGAAATCCGCCAGGATTCCCGCGTCAAATCGCCTTGCCCGACAGAAAAATCTGCTCCAATCCGGCATTCCGCCGGTTTTAAAACAGACTCTAGATAGTGTCGTCAATAAATAAGGAGCCAAATAGCAATACAACGGATTTGGACAGCGGCAACGAAGGAAGCGGC
>CAJTZI010000078.1 GCA_910584075.1 uncultured Oscillibacter sp. | reverse complement strand
GCGCAGTGAGAGGGGAGGCGGTTGTTTTCACACAAAAACAGCGGGTCTCCTCCGCAGAGGAGAGGGATGGAGCGCAATACGGAAAATTTAGGCAAAGCTCTCGCGAAGGTTGGGGATGCCCCGCATAGTTTTGTGCGTTTTTACTAAATTATCACAGCGGCCCGGAAACTGTCAAGGGAGGTCCTTGTACTGAATTTAGTACAATAAAGTATCTTGCATTGGGCCCGTGTTTCTGCTAGCATAAAAACTGGAGAGCGGAGAGAACCTCAGCAAAGTGCCTGCCTGGCAGACAAGCGATTCCCCTGCGCACACGCATTTCATTTCCCGCAGCCGGCTTCCCCGGATCGCCTCCGGGGGAACCGCGCCACCTACAAACAAACTGCAAGGAGGTAAGACAACATGAAAAAGGTTCTGACATGTATACTCTGTATGGCGTTCTGCCTGTCCCTGTTCGCCTGCGGCGGCCCGGCGGAAAAACCGCAGGACGGCCCGTCTCCGGACACCGCGGCCCCCTCCGGGGAGGGCGGGGACTACAAGTTTGTTCTGATGGCGCCCCTGACGGGCAACAACGCCCAGTATGGACAATCCTATCAGGTCGCCATGAATCTTCTGGTGGACAAGTACAACGAAAACGGGGGCATCAACGGCCACAAGGTGGTCCTTGAGGTCTACGACGACAAGGCGGACGCCAAGGAGAGCGTGAACATCGCCACCCGGGTGGCGGAGGATCCCTCGGTGCTGGCGGTGATCGGGAGCCAGACCTCCTCCTGCTCCATGGCCGCCGCGCCCATCCTCCAGGAGAAGAATATTCTGATGATCTCCCCCCAGGCCTCCCATGTGGACTACACCGGCATTGGCGACTGCATTTTCCGCACGCAGGTCACCACCGCCTGGGAGAACAGCGAGACGGCCCGCTTTCTGGTGGAGAGCCTGGGCGCAAAGAAGGTGGCCGTCATCTACTCCAGCGACGACTGGGGGGTGAGCATGCTGGATACCATGAGCGCCTCTCTGCAGGAGCTGGGCGCGGACGTCGTGGCCGCCGAGACCTATATCGCCAGCGAGACCAAGGACTTCACCCCCCTGATCTCCAAGATCAAGCAGGCGGAGCCGGACGTACTGTTTCTGGCCTCCGTGTACGCCGACGCGGTGCAGATCATCCAGCAGGCCGAGGGGCTGGGCCTGGATGTCCCCTACGTGGGCTCCAACACCCTGTTCAAGCAGGAGTTCCTCGACGTGGGCGGCGCGTCCGTGGAGGGCGTGATGATGTGCAACACTGTGCAGCTCAACAACCAGAATGAGGAGTATATGTGGCTGGAGGAGGCCTATAAGGAGAAAACCGGCAGCTTCATTGACTCCTACGTGACCCAGTCCTACGACGCCTTGCACATCGCCCTGCTGGCGGCGGAGTCCGGCGGGACGGACCGGGACGCCATTAAAAACTATGCGGCCAATCTCACGGACTTTGTGGGCGTCTCCGGCACGTTCTCCTTTGACGAGTCCCGCAATCCGGCCAAAACCGTCTATATCTATGAGATTCAGAACGGCGAAATCGTGGAGATAGACTGGTGAGGGGCCGGCCACACCAAAAAACGGTTAGGAGTAAATGCTTATGAGATTTCATTTTGACGAGCTGCCGGTGATCGACAACCACTGCCACCCCTTTCCCACGGGCCGGGTGCCCAAGGTCATCGAAAACACCTGGACCATCTCTCTCAACCCGCTGACGCCCCAGGAGATCCGTGCCGGCGCCTATTTTCAGATGTCCACGGCGGAGATGTGCCGCTACCACGGCGTCACGGACGTGGACGAGATGCTTTTGCTGCGGGAGGAGCTGTACCGGCGGGACCCCCGCGCCTACACCCAGAAGCTCTGGGCCGACGCCAATATACAGATGCTGCTGGCGGACATCGGCTCCCCCGTCACCAACAAGCGGCTGACCCCGGAGGAGCTGGCGGAATTTGCCGCCCTCAACGACTCCGTTGAGGTCCGGTACATCAACCGCATCGAGCGGGTCACCGACGACCTCCTGCCCCTGGGGCTGTCCTTCTCGGAGTTTGAGCGGCGCTTTCTGGCCGACACGCGGCGCATGGCCGCAGAGCAGCACCTGATCGCGCTGAAGTCCATCATCGCCTACCGGACCGGCCTGGAGGTCCTGCCGGCGCCCCGCGCGGAGGTGGAGCGGCAGTACGAAGCCTATCTGAGGGACAACGCCGACAAGCGGGCGGAGAAGTACATCCGGGACTATGTGTTCCTGCTCAGCGGCGAGCTGTGCCGCGAGCTGAACATTCCCCTCCAGATCCACACCGGCGCCGGAGACAGCCCGCTGAGCGACCTGCGGCTCAACAACCCCCTGCTGCTCTACGACGCGCTCAACGACCCGCGGATGCGGAATGTCAGCGTCATGCTGGTCCACGCGGGCAACCCCAACACGGAATACGCGGCCTATCTGGCGGCACACTATCCCAATGTGTACCTGGACGTCTCCTCCATGTGCCCCTACTTCGCCCACACCGTGGAGGACAAGCTGCGGGCCATTCTGGGCTTTGCCCCCTTCAATAAGGTCATGTATGGCTCCGACGGCGGCGGCATCCCCGACCACCACTGGTTCTCCGCCAAATATTTCAAGCGGGCGCTGGCCAGGGTGATGGACCGCTTTGTGGAGGACGGCATCCTGGGGGTATCCTTTGCGGAGGAAGCGGCCCGGTGGATTCTGTCAGAGAACGCCAGGGCGTTTTACCGGCTGTAGGCGGCGTCTCCGCATCCCCAGGGGCGCCGCGCGGACAAGGCCTGACCGGCGAAAGAGGAGGATGACATGAGTCTTCGGGAGGATTTCATCTTTTACGCGGGGGAGAAACCCGCCTACCAGGCGGTCTACGAGACCCTGCGGGACGCCATTGTCTGCGGCCGGATTCCCAAGGGGGAGCGGATGCTGGAAATCTACTACGCGGAGATCTTCAACGTCAGCCGCACGCCCATTCGCTCCGCCTTCCGCAAGCTGGCCAACAACGGCCTCGCGGTGGAGGTGCCCGGCGGCGGCGTGGAGGCCAAGGGGCTGGATGTCAGCGGAATTGAGAATATTTTCAAGTTTCAGCAGGCCCTGGAGCGCCTGGCCTTTCCCCAGGTGATCCAGAACATGACCAGGGAGGCCCTCGCCGAGCTCTTCGGCCGCCTAGCGGACTGCGAGAGGCTGATTGACCAGGACATGCAGCTGGTGGCCCACCTCAACGAGAGCGTCCACCGCAAGCTCTTTGAGATCTCCCGGTTCGAGGGAATCATGGAGGCGGTGGATCTGGCCTACGGCTTTGTACAGGCCTTCAACCTGCTGGCGGCCCGGGACCGGGGGCGGCAGATCGCCATCACCGAGGAGCACCGGGCCATCCTGTCGGCAATTCAGCAGCGTGACCAGGTGCTGCTGAACTCCGTGGCGGACTACCACCTGGAGGCCTGCCGGCTTTTTGCGGTCCAGTTCTATCAGAAGCTGCCCCGTCTATAAGACAATCTAACATTTGAAATTGATTTTTGTTTAGGAGGTTCAATCGCTATGAAAAAGTCCCCTTTTTATTATCTGAATCTGAACCAGGGCGCGGTCATGTCCGGCGGGAAGCCCTGGCACACGCCGGCCCAGTTCACGGACGTGCTGGAGGAGTACAACGCTGTCCGCACCGCCTGCGGCGTCACGGACTGGAGCACCATGTGCAAGTTTGACATCAAGGGCCCCGACGCCAAGGCCTTTCTCCAGAAGATGATCGTCAACGACATCAACCGCCTCACCCCCGGCCGGGGTCTCTACAGCTGCATGTGCAACGAGCAGGGCGGCATGTACGACGACACCACCGTCTACCAGTACGCGGAGGACCACTACCTTTTGGTGGGCAGCACCGCCGGCCGGGCCAAGGACGCCAAGCGTTTCGCGGAGTACAGCAGGGACATGCGGGTATACATAACCGACGTAACCGGCGGCTTCGGCCTTCTCTCCGTCCAGGGCCCCAACACCCGCAAGCTCCTCAACAGCGTCAGCAGCGAGACGGTGGACGACGTGGCCTATTTCGCCTTCAAGATGATCCAGATCGCGGGCCACGACGTGATGGCCTCCCGGACCGGCTTCACAGGCGAGCTGGGCTTTGAGCTCTTCATCGCTGCGGAGGACTGCCCCTGCGTGTACGAGGCCATTCTGGAGGCGGGGAAGGACTGCGGCCTGAAGCCGGTGGGCCTGCTGGCTGCCTCCGGCATGCTCCGGCTAGAGAAGGGGTATCTCTCCGGCAAGGAGTACAGCGAATCCATCAATCCCTATGAGGCGGGTGTGGGCTGGTCCGTGAAGCTGGACACCGATTTCATCGGCCGCGACGCCCTGGCGGACCTCAAGCAGCGGGGGCCGGCCAAGCGACTGATGGGCTTTATAATGGACGACAAGGACAAGGCGGCCCCCGCCGGTGGCCAGGTTCTCGCCGGCGGCACGGCGGCGGGACAGGTGACGGCGGCGACCTACTCCCCCGTTCTGGACAAGAGCCTGGGCCTGGCCTACATCGACGCCGCCTATGCGGCGGAGGGCACGGCGGTCACCATCCCGGTGGACGGCGTCCCTGCGGCGGCAAAGCTCTGCTCCAAAACCATGTACGATCCGGAGAACATCCGGCTGAAGGCGTAATATTTTCCAGGCCCTAAAGACAGGAGGAGGCCGCCGGCATCGCCGGCGGCCTCCCTTTATACATGTTCATTGCGTTAAAACCCGCCGCTCCTCCCCTACTCCGCGCCGCAGATCACGCCGCCGCCCACCACGGCCTCCCCCTGGTAGCACACCAGGGACTGCCCGGCAGTCACCGCCCGCTGGGGCTCGTCGAAGACAAAGCGCACCCGCCCGCCCCCCTCGGGGTACAGCACGCCCGGCGCCTCCCCCTGGCTGTAGCGGGTCTTGGCGGTGGCCGGCGCCGGCTGCTCCAGAGGGGACAGCGAGACCCAGTTGAAGTCCTCCGCCCGCACCGTCCGGCTGTAGAGCGCCTCCTCGTCCCCCAGCACCACGGTGTTGGAGGGCCCGTCCTTGCCCAGCACGTACAGCGGCCGGCCGGCGCTGACCCCCAGTCCCCGGCGCTGACCGGTGGTGTAGCAGGGCAGCCCCCGGTGGCGGCCCAGCACCCGGCCCGCCGCGTCCACAAAGTCCCCCGGAGCGAAGGCCACGCCGCCGTACCGGCGCAGAAAGGCGGGGTAATCCCCGTCGGGAATGAAGCAGATGTCCTGGCTGTCCCGCTTCTGGGCGTTGACCAGCCCCGCCTCCTCCGCCAGGGCCCGGACGGCGGCCTTGTCGTAGTCCCCCACCGGCAGCAGCAGGCGGCTGAGCTGCTCCTGGGTGAGGGGGTAGAGCACATAGCTCTGGTCCTTCCGCCGGTCCAGCCCCCGCAGCAGCCGCCACCGGCCGGTGTCCGCGCAGCGGTCCACCCGGGCGTAGTGCCCGGTGGCCACAAAGTCGATGCCCAGCTCGTCCGCCCGGCGCAGCAGGGCAGTGAATTTCACCCGTCGGTTGCACTGGATGCAGGGGTTGGGGGTGCGCCCGGCCTGATAGGCCGCCGCGAAATCGTCCATCACCGCCTCCCGGAAGAGGCGGCTGAAGTTGAACACGAAGAAATCCATGCCCAGCAGCCGGGCTGCTGCCCGGGCATCCTCCACGTCCTCCAGGGAGCAGCAGCCCCCCTCCCGGCTCTCGCCGTCATACAGCCGCAGGGTGCACCCCACGGTCTCCAGCCCCATCCGCTGGAGCAGCACGGCGGCCGCCGCACTGTCCACGCCGCCGCTCATGCCCACCAATACCTTTTTTCTCTCCATGGCCGTCAGTCCAGATACTTCTGGGTGAACGCCTGCTTGGGCAGGGCATCCGCCAGCTCCACGATGGTCCGGTTGTAGCCGCCTCCCAGATCCGCCAGATAGGTCCGCAGGGGCTGCACCTTCTCCCGCCGGTTGGGGAGGGATACGGTGACCGTGGTGCCCCGTCCCGCCTCCGAGGTGAGCAGCAGGCTGCCCCCGTGCTCTTGGGCGATGCGCCGGCAGATGGGCAGCCCCAGCCCCAGACCGTGGGGCGGCGGGTCCAGCCGGTCGGTGTGGAGATAGCGGTCGAAGACCGTCTTCTGCAGCTCCGGGGCGATGCCCACGCCGGTGTCAGACACGGACAGCTCCACCTGATCCCGGCCCACCCGGACCTCCACTGTCACCCGCTTCTCCCCCGTCCCGATGAACTTAAAGGCGTTGGACAGCAGATTCAGCAGCAGCCGCTCGATCCGCTCCCCGTCCACGGCGATGACGTGGCCGGGCCTCTCGCTTTTGAAGTGCAGTGCGATTCCCAGCAGCTCCGCCGGGACCTTCGCCCGCTCTGTTGCCTCCCGGCACAGCCCCACGATGTCCTCGTTGCGCAGCCGGGCGGCGCTGGGCCCGTCCAGGTTGGCCGCGTCCGCCAGATTGTTGGCCAGGCGCAGAATGCGGTAGTAGCTCTGGCAGAGCACCGCCGCGTCCATGTCCATCTTCCCGTCCTCGTCCCGCGCCTCCGGCGGGGCGATGCGGGAGAGGGCGCCGTAAATATTTCCCAGGGACCCCCTCAGCTGGGCAGACACCTGCCGCAGCACGCCCTCCAGCTCCCGATCCCGCTCACAATTGTGTTCCGACATGCGGCACCTCCTGCCCGTAGTCTGCGCACCGCTGGAAAATTAAAGAGTGGTAATTTTCCCCACCCGCCTCTCCCGCGGACCGCGCACAGCAAATTTCCAAGAATTACTGAGTTATCATAACAAATTTTTGTCGAAATTACAAGAAATTCTTAAGCATGTCAAAAATTCCACAAAAAATGCTTTTCATTTGAAAATCCCCGGTGTATAATACTCCCAGAACACCATATGATGCATATATCATTCCAATTTATTTTTGAGAGGAGCTTTTCATTATGAGCATCAAAGTTGGTATCAATGGGTTTGGCCGCATCGGCCGCATGGTCTTCCGCGCCAGCGTCAACCACCCTGAGATCGAGATCGTGGGCATCAACGACCTGTGCCCCGCCGATTACCTGGCCTACATGCTGAAGTATGACACCATGCACGGCCAGTTCGCCGGCGAGGTCTCCTCCACCGAGAACGCCATCGTGGTCAACGGCAAGCAGATTCCCATCTACGCCAAGCGCGATCCCGCCGAGATTCCCTGGGGCGAGCTGGGCGCCGAGTACGTCGTGGAGTCCACCGGCCTGTTCCTGACCAAGG
>CAJTZI010000077.1 GCA_910584075.1 uncultured Oscillibacter sp. | reverse complement strand
CCGGTGCGGCGGTTCTCAGTGTCGTTTTCACTGTTTCACCGCGTCCCTTTCAATCAGGCGTACCAGCTTATCGCTCATGGTTTCCCTGCTCGTCCTGCTGAAATGAACGCTCACCTTATAGGTCGTGGAGCCAATCCGCTTTGTAATGTGCAGCGGCTTGTCGGTGCGTTCAATCGTCCTGTCTGCTGTTACTGCCGGCATAGGATTAGCCCCCTTTCCATATTCGGTTGTCTGTGATATACTACCGTCAAAATTACCGTTGCGCGTCCTTTCCCGCGCCCCTGTGCCGCCTGCGGCCTGACTGCCTGTTGTTTTCGGGGTGTCCCCGTTCCTTTACGATACTCTCCTTTTGGCAGCAGTATAAGACCCCCATCCTCCTTCTTGGCGGAATCGCCGCCGGCTCCCTGATCGGGGTGATCTCCCCCGCCCTGGGCCAGACCCTGAAACCCATCGGCGATATTTTTTTGAATCTGCTCTTCTCCATTGTGGTGCCCCTGGTCTTTGTATCCATCACCTGCGCCGTGGGCAGCATGGCCAATATGAACCGCCTGGGGAAAATTCTCGAGGGAACGGTGGCCACCTTCCTGGGCACCGGGGCAGTGGCCGCCGCCTGCGTCCTGATCTGGGTGAATCTGTTCAGCCCCTCCGCCGGCACCAGCATCCAGCTGGCCTCCGCCGAGGTGGGCGAGGCCCAGACCGCGGCCCAGATGATCGTGGGCTCTCTGACCGTCAGCGACTTCCCGGAGCTGTGGAGCAAGGCCCATATGCTGCCCCTGATCATCTTCGCCATCATCACCGGCTTCTGCGTGGCCTCCTGCGGCGGGGAAAGCAGCCCCGTGGGCAAGCTGCTGTCCAATCTCAACGACATCATCATGAAGTTCGTCGGTGTCATCATGACCATCGCCCCACTGGGTCTGGGCGCTTACTTCGCCAATCTGGTGGGCGAGTTCGGACCACAGCTCCTCAGCGATTACGGCCGCTCCATGGTGGTGTACTATCCCCTGTGCCTGCTGTATGTGGTGATCTTCTTCCCGCTGTACGCCCTGTTCGCCGGCGGGAAAACAGGCCTCCGGCGGATGCTGAAGTACATCTTCACCCCCGCTGTCACCGCCTTCGCCACCCAGAGCTCCGCCGCCACCCTGCCGGTAAACAAAGAGGCCTGCGACAGCATCGGCGTGCCCAAGGACGTCAGCGACCTGGTGCTGCCCATGGGCTGCACCATGCACATGGACGGCTCCGTCCTCAGCTCCATCGTAAAGATCGCTTTCCTCTTCGGTATCTTCGATATGCCCTTCTCCGGTGCCGGCACCTACGCCATGGCCATCGCCGTGGCCATTCTCAGCGCCTTCGTCCTCTCCGGCGCCCCCGGCGGCGGTCTGGTGGGAGAGATGCTGATCGTCAGCATGTTCGGCTTCCCGGCGGAGGCCTTCCCCCTGATCGCCACCCTGGGCTTCCTCTTTGACCCCGCCGCCACCTGCCTCAACGCCGCCGGCGACACCATCGCCTCCATGATCGTCACCCGTCTGGTAGAGGGCAGGGACTGGCTGGAGAAAAAGCTGGCCTCCGGTGAGCTGAAATAAAATCCCATTAAAATAATGAAAGGAACTACTTGACATGCATGTACTGGAAACCAAAAACGCCCCCGGCGCCATCGGCCCCTATTCCCAGGGCTATGAGGCAAACGGCTTCGTCTTCACCTCCGGACAGATCCCCGTGGAGCCTGTCTCCGGCGCAGTCCCGGAGAACATCGCCGCACAGGCGGAGCAGAGCTGCAAAAACGTGGGCGCCATTCTCTCCACCGCCGGAACCGGCTTTGACAAGGTTCTGAAAACCACCTGCTTTTTGGCCGATATGGGCGACTTCGCCGCGTTCAACGAGGTCTACGCCAAATTCTTCACCTCGAAACCCGCCCGTTCCTGCGTAGCCGTGAAGGACCTGCCCAAGGGCGTCCTCTGTGAGATCGAGGCCATCGCGGTCAAGTAAACTGCCGCGGATCAAGCCAACACCAATTATAAAAAAGGAGATTTTACTATGAAAGTCACTGTAATCGGCAGCCACCTGTGCCCTGACACCCTGTACGCCCTGAACCGTCTCAGCGAGGCAAAGGCGGAGATCGAGTTCAAGAATCTCTCCGCCAGTCTGCCCGACCTGAAGGTCTATTTGGCTCTGCGGCAGGACAGCCCCGCCTATGCCGACATCCGGGAAAACGGCGGCATCGGGATCCCCTGCTTTGTCCTGGAGGATGGGACCGCCACCCGGGACCTGGACGCGGTCCTGCGGTAATCCACCTCTTCGGAGCACGCCTGACCAAAAACACAGAAAACCGGGAGTCCATTGCAGTCCAATGGGCCCCGGTTTTCTGCGTCCCGCCGGAGCTCAACAGGTCTATATAGGCTTGCGGATGGCCGGCGGTGACGGTTTTCAGCTTGCGCTTGCCGATCAGATGCCGCTCAATCCAGCCATCCCCGCCCCACCGGACCGAGCGGAAAAAGTGCGCCGCCCTCCGGGCGGTCAGCCCGAAAAGCGGCGCGCCCTCAGGTCACACGTGGTAGCAGCCTCCGCCGATGAACTCCCGCATGAGGGAGGTCTTGGGGATGTTGTCCGCGGGGATGGGCAGGAAGTAGTTCAGGAATTTCAGCAGCCGCTTGGCCTCGATATACTCCTCGCTGTCCCGGGGAACGCCAAAGAGCAGAGGCTGCACATAGGGCTTCAGCAGAGACGTTTCGTAGATGAGAGCGGAGTTGAAGACCGTGTCCGCGCTGTCCTGGAAGGGGAAGATGTTGTTCTCCTCTCCCCGCCGGACGGAGGGCCACATTTTGATGGTGGCCTGGGCACTGTATCCCCGGGTCCGGGCATCCCGCTCAATCCGCCGCAGGAGGCGGGCGTCGGTGGTGGGAATGCGGTTGTGATCATCGATATTCAGCGTGGTAAGGCAGCTGATATAGATCTTATACTTGCTCTCCTTGGGCAGGGCGTGGGTAAACTGGTCATTGAGGCAGTGGATGCCCTCGATCACCAGCACATCTCCCTCTCCCAGCGTGAGGAAATTGCCGTTGTACTCCCGCGCGCCCTTTTTGAAGTTGAAGGTGGGAAGCTCTACCGTCTCCCCCCGCAGCAGCCGCACCATGTCCGCGTTAAACCGCTCCACGTCCATGGCGCCCAGGCCCTCAAAGTCATAGTTGCCGTTCTCGTCCCGGGGGGTGTCTTCCCGGTTTTTGAAGTAGTTGTCCGTGGCGATGGGATAGGGCCGCAGGCCGCAGGATCGCAGCTGGGTGGACAGCCGGTGAGAGAAGGTGGTCTTGCCGGAGGAGGAGGGACCCGCGATCATCACGAAGCGGACGTCCTTCCGCCCCGCGATCTCCTCAGCGATGTCGCCGATTTTCTTCTCCATCATGGCCTCATGGGCCAGGATGAGGGACATGGCGCCGCCCTGGGAGATGGTGGTATTCAGCTCCGCCACGTTGGATGCGTTCAGCGCCTCGGAGCGCAGCGTGGACTGGTAAAGCTCCCGGAAGACCTTTCTGGAGGGCAGGAAATCCCCCAGCTGATTGGGGTTTTTCTGGGTGGGCAGACGCAGGACGAAGCCGTTTTCAAACAGCTTCAGGCCGAAGCACTTGACATAGCTGGTGTCCGGCACCATGTAGCCGTAGAAGTAATCCACAAAGCCGTCCAGAGAGTAGACGTTGACCCGGGAGTTGATCCGGAAGCTGAGGAGCTGAGCCTTGTGGATCAGTCCCGCGCCGCGGAACAGCTCTATGGCGTCGTCGGTGTTGACAGAGCGCTTCTCAATAGGCAGGGCCTGGGCGGACAGCTCCCGCATCCGCTCCTCCACACGGTCCAGCAGGGCCTGATCCAGGTTAAAATTCCCCTTGGCCAGAATGAAGAGGGCGCTGCTGAGGGAGTACTCCACGGAGACACGCTCCACATTCTTCCGGCCCGCCACATCGTAGAAGGCCTTCAGCATCAGCAAGACGGCGCTGCGCTCATAGGTCTGAATACCGGGCTTGTCCTGGGCCGTCACCATTTTCAGGGCACAGTCCCGGTCCAGGACCTTGTGGAGCTCACAGAGCTTTCCGTCCCGGTTGACCAGCAGGATGTCCCAGGGATAACGGTCCTGGAAATCCGCCGCGATGGTACGGTAGGGTGTGCCATGGGGATAGTCGTACTCCGCACCGTCTACTGTGACCTTGATCATTCTCTTCTCTTCCATAGGATGGCCTCCTCTGAATATTATACTCCCCCGCCGGGGCGGGCCGCCGGATTCTCCGGACATCAGGCCTCGTACTGCTGTTATCATACAATATTTGGCGAAAAAAAACAAGGAGAAGATCGTGCCGGCGGCATAGCAGAGACCAGGATTACGCTCCCAATGACAGCAGTCTGTCCTCTGGCAAGCGGCAAGGAGAGGCGGGCCCGCAGCCCGCCTCTCCCCTGTCAAAATCATAACGCCGCCCGGGAAATCCGGGTCTGAAGCGCCCCTGCACCGGTCGGGGCCCACGCCCTCCGCTGTGCCGCTGCGGGATCGACAGCCAGTGCCAGCGGCGTTTTGGAGATCACCGCGGGAGGCCGCACGGACACAAAAACAGATCGTGACAGCAAGCCGCGCCAGACTCCTGCCAGCGTTTTTGCTCATTTTTCATATCCATTTTGCGGTATTGGCCGGATGCAAGGCCCCGGCGGCTTTGTCCCATCTTTTTCAATGGGCGGCACGTCTTTCCAGCCCTGCAGACACTGGAACACCAGCAGGTCAGCCCGCCCAGCCGACAATTCGCTGTTCCTCCGCCAGCATCCGCTCATAGGCCTGGTCCGCCAGAATCGAAATATTGCTGAGAATCATCTCCCGGGTGGCGCAGTACATATTCCAAAGGCACCGTGGCGTGGCCTTCTCCGCCTCCACCCGCGCCTCATGGCTGACGCTCTGCAGCAGCTTGACAGCGTAGGTCCTGGCAATGGGCGCTCCCGCCGCCGTCCGGAAGACCGGGCCCTCCGAGATGTTCTTCCGCCGGATGTAGGCCAGCAATTCCTCCCGGAGCTCCGCGGGGATGCGCAGGCTGCGGCTGCACCGGTCGTTGTGGTACCGCAGATCCACGGTGCCGGCCTCCACTACCTCCGCCGTCAGCTGGGACAGCTCCTGAATCCGCAGTCCGGCACCGCCCAGCACCTTGATCAGCAGATAAACCCGCTCCTTCTCCAGCCTCCGGGCCGCCTGGAGCAGGCGCAGGTACTCCGCCCGGGTCAGCTCCGGCTGGAAAACCTCCTGTCCCTCCGCGAAATCGTGGAACTGGAATTCCCTGTGCCCCAGGTAGGCGCAAAGGCTGTTCAGCGCCGAGAGGCGGCTGTTGATGCTCCGGGGCGAAACCCCCTGGGCCTCCATCCAATCTCTCCATGCCCTGCCTGTCTCCGCCGTGAGGCGCTTTTCCTCCGGGAGGTAGTCGCAGAGCTTCTTCAAATTCCGCCGGTAGGCCTCCAGAGACGCAGCTCCGATCCCCTGGCGCTCCTGGCTGGTCAAAAATTCCTCGATCACTCCAGGTGTCAGGACTGGCACCAGAAACACCTCCCTCATGATGGCGGGCCGGCACGGCGTACATGTCTTGCAAAAATGTATACTTTCCTGCCAGCTTCCGCCTATTTGATATATACAATAATATAACATAGTAATTCCCGGATTTCAACACCCGATCCGGAAAAATCATTTGGAGAGGATCCATTGCGAAAAAGTATGCTTTCCTGCCAGCTTCCGCCTATTTGCGCAACCGGCGGCGGACACGCCAGTCCCGTCCGCCTTCTCCTTTTTCCTGAAAAAACAAAAATTTTTTGAAACACGGGACACTTTGATCTTTTGAAACATCCCTGTTATAGTGTCACCACTAGAAATCAAAGGAGGAGATTCTCCCATACTGACAATCTGCCTTCCTCCGTTCAGATTTTTTTGGGTCTGAACGGGGATGGGCGGAGAGCGGTAGCAGGGCCGGTATCGTTGGCCTGGACATAGCCCCCCCCGAAAGGTGCGGTGCCATTCGGGGGCAAGTAACAACATTATGAGCCGTCAAAAAACGACTATTTTCGCAAGCTTAGATAGGGGGTGCCGTTGCAAAGGTCAGGCTTTTTTTGACAAGTGACTATCTCTTCATAGTCGCATGGCGGCGTCCTCCTGTTACCGCCGGTGGATATAAAAACGGCGGCTTTGAATAATCAAAACCGCCGCTGGAAAGAGCGTTTGGACATGAGGAATCGGCCTGCCCAGCAACGGTTTTTTCTTTTCTGCCGCTGGGCAGACTTGGCTTTTATTGACTTCTATTTAGGCCATCCCAAATAAACCGCAATGAGGACAAACACAATTCCAAGTGCGATAAGGATGATAGGCCACCCCTTTTGCTTTCTGCGGGAAATCCCGATTGCAACAAACAATATCCCCAGCAGCATTGACGCAATCATCGCAAAAAATCCCATTTTATCTACTCCTTTCAAGATGTATTACTCTAACATGACGATTGGCTATTTCCAAATCATGAGTTACAGTAATGATAGTGGTGTTAAACTCTTTGTTCATGTTAAAAAGCAAGGCTACAATTCTTTCTCTGTTCTCCACATCCAGGGATGCTGTAGGTTCATCAGCCAAAATGAGTTGAGGTTTCATGATGATTCCTCTGGCAAATACGGCTCTGGCTCTTTCTCCGCCGGAACATTCAAGAGGTTTCTTTTTTAGTATGTATCTGATCCCAATCGCGCTGATGACCGTATCGAAATCCTCAATTCCCCCGACACCCTTTTTGTCAGGACTGGCATAAAGAAAAGGCAGTTTGATGTTATCTTCAACCGTCAACGAGTTAATGAGTGCCGACTCTTGAAGAACAAAACCAATCCGTTGATTTCGCCATTGCGCCAACTGACTTGTATGTAACTGATCTGTCGGAGAACCGAAAAGCGTATATTCACCAGCATAATTTCGATCAAGCAATCCAATGATATTGAGCAAAGAACTCTTGCCTGCTCCCGATTCGCCCACAATGGCGATTTTTTCACCGGCGGCGACTTCAAGCCTGAAATCATTTAGTATTGAAATCTGCGTCTTTTTGCTCTTATAGATTTTTTCTTTAACGCTTAGATCAATCATCTTCGTCATTGCAATACCCCCAAGGAGATTGGAATCTTTTTGATTTTCCACAACATACTTTCGACAACAATTATTCCGATAACAATATCAGAAACGACAACCAGCAGCAAAGCCAGCCAGTCCA
>CAJTZI010000076.1 GCA_910584075.1 uncultured Oscillibacter sp. | reverse complement strand
GCTGTGTCTGGCGTACTTGATGGTGGATTTGATCCCCAGACTCTGACAGATGCGGCGGACCCGCTTGTCATTTACCGATGTATCGTAATAACGTGCCAGATCGTCTCGGATGCGTCGGTAGCCCTTGTCTGGACTTGCCCCGTGGATTTCCTCTACTTGCTCTGCAATGCGTTTGTTTTCCGCCGCACGGGGGCTGAGCTTTCCCGCATGCCACTGGTAATAACCGGCTCTGGAAACATGGAGGATTTGGCACAACGTTTCTATCGGATACCCCCGTTCCTTGGAACACTGGCGGATCGCTTCGTATTGCCGCTCATTGCGAAATTGCCTCAATCCTTCCCCCTCTCTAATTCCTTCACTTTTTTTAACAGGTCATTCTCCATTTTCAGCAAATATATCTCTCGCTCCAGTTGGGCATTCCGTACCCGCAGCTCCTCTTCCGGTGTACGGGGTGTTTCCCTACTTGACATCACCCAAGGGGGAAATGCTGCAGGCCGTGGCTCCGCTGCTCATTCAGAGGGGCTATACTATCAAGGTTTTTGACCTGATCGACCCGGCCAACTCCGACGCTTTCAATCCATTCCCCTACATCTGGGACGACAAGGATGCCATGAAGCTGGGTGCATAACCTGATCCGCAACACTACCCCAAAGAACGCCATCAACAATGGCCCATTTGGGGAGAAAAACGAAATCGCCCTGGACACCGCCCTGATCCTTTACCTGCTCCATGAAGCGCCCCTGGAGGAACAGAATTTTGAAATGGTCATGTATATGATCGAGAACAGCGGGGCCAGGGAGGACAGCTTAGATAGTGTCTACATGAATTACGCGTGAATGGCGGCCCAAATGGCGATACAAGGAACGTGAACCGCGGCAATAAAAGCATCGGAAGTTTTTGCACAACGAGCAGCAATGCCCCTCCAGCGTTTTAGAACAAGAAAACAATTCTCTACCAAATGACGCAGTTTGTAGAGGTATTTGTCGTATTCGCGTTGCTCCTTGCGGTTCTTTTTTGGAGGAATCTCGGCTTCCATACCTGCCGAAACCGCATAAGCCAGGATGCCATTTGTGTCATATTTGAAAATGAGCAATTTCAAAATGGGCGCAGGGTAATACCGATGACTGGTTATATCGAAACCCGAGGAGTTCAAATCCTGCCCTCGCGCGTTTGGCATCTGTCGCCAAACCTGACAATTTTTGAGGGGTCAAATCCCTGGAAACAGTAGATGCCGTGGGCTTTCAGCCCACGGCATCTATACTGTCTGCTTTACTTGGCGCGGAAGGAGGGATTTGAACCCTCGCACGTTGTTTAGACGTCTACTCCCTTAGCAGGGGAGCCCCTTCGGCCACTTGGGTACTTCCGCACGATCTGCGCCCGGCCAGGAAAATGGCGGAGAGAGTGGGATTCGAACCCACGGATGCTCACGCACCGCCGGTTTTCAAGACCGGTTCCTTAAACCGCTCGGACATCTCTCCCAATCGGTTTTAAGCGCAGTACATATGATACCATGGCAATACCCGTTTGTCAATCAAAATTTTCGCGGAAATGCTCTTTTTTTCCTCACCTCAGTTCAGCCCCCGCGTCCGCACCGGCGAGGCGTACAGCACCCCGTTCTGGGGCTCCACCCCCTGGATGCGGAACAGCTCCTCCACGGTGACAAAGGCGTACCCCTCCTCCTGCAGCCGGTCAATCAGAGCCAGGGCCGCGTCCACGCTGGTGGGGTAGAAATCGTGGAGCAGGATGATGTCCCCCGGCTTGACGGCGTCCGCTGCGGCCTGGACCACCTTTTCCGCGTCCAGCAGCTTCCAGTCCTGGGGATCCACGGACCAGTAGATCATGGGCGTTTTCACCAGCGCCGCCCGCTGGGTGTCGATGGCCCCGTAGGGCGGGCGCAGCCAGAAGGAGCCCGCGCCCACCACCGACTGGAGCAGGACCTCCGTCTTGTGGATCTCCTCCACCACCGTGTCCCGCTCCGCCTTGGACAGGCGGGTATGGGAGTAGGTGTGGTTGCCGATCTGGTGGCCCTCGGCCTTCATGCGCCGCAGCAGGGCCTCGTTGCCCGGAATCTGCTGGCCCACCACGAAGAAGGTGGCGGCGGCTCCCCGCTCCAGCAGTCCGTCCAGCAGCCGGCCGGTTGTGTCCGCCTTGGGCCCGTCGTCAAAGGTCAGCGCCACATACTTGGGCTCCTCCACCAGCTTCTCCAGGGTCTGCTCGTCCAGCTCCCCCAGAATCTCCACCGGTATCTCCGCCGGCCCCGCGGCGTTATAGGCGGACAGATCCGGCTCCACAGGCTCCCCGCAGGCGGAGGCCGTCAGAGCCGTCAGGCAGGCCAGCCAGGCCGCCGCCCTCTTTTTCAACACGATTGTTCCCATTACTTGCCCTCCCCGGCATCCAAAATGTACAGCGGTGCTAGTATGCCCCAAAAAACCGCCGCCAGTCAAACATACACCGGCAAAAAAACTGGCTGAACTGCCAATTTGCCCATTGACTTTTTTGCCGGCCAGGCATATACTGTCCACAGATAGGCAACTATATACCGGATTTTTGTTTTTAATGGGAGGACATATATGGCACAGCTTATGGACGCACTGGTCAAACCCGTTGCCGGCCCCGGTCTGGAGCTCCGGCAGGTCCCCGTCCCCGAGCCGGGACCCGGCGAGGTGCTCATCAAGATCCACAAGACCGCCATCTGCGGCACCGACGTACATATTTATAACTGGGACCCCTGGGCCCGGGAGCACATCAAGCCCCCCATGGTTATCGGCCACGAGTACGTGGGCGAGGTGGCCAAGCTGGGCGCGGGCGTGACGGGCCTGCACCTGGGCCAGCGGGTCAGCGGCGAGGGGCACATCACCTGCGGCCGCTGCCGCAACTGCCACACCGGCAACATCCAGTGGTGCAAGGACACCAGGGGCGTGGGCGTGGACCGGGACGGCGCCTTCGCGGAGTACGTGTGCATCCCGGAGAGCAACGTGATCATCATCGACGAGAGCCTGCCGGAGGATGTGGTGGCCTTCTTCGACGCCTTCGGCAACGCCACCCACACGGCGCTGATGTGGGACATGGTGGGCGAGGACGTGCTCATCACCGGCGCGGGCCCCATCGGCATCATCGCCGCCGGCATCTGCAAATACGCCGGCGCGCGGCGCGTGGTCATTACGGACGTGAACGACTACCGCCTGGAGCTGGCCCGGCGGATGGGCGCAGACGCGGCGGTGAACGTCAAGAGCGAGGATCTGCCCACCGTCATGCACAAGCAGGGCCTGGTGGAGGGCTTCGATATCGGCCTGGAGATGAGCGGCAGCGGCGCGGGCCTCCAGCAGATGATCTCCGTCATGCGCAACGGCGGCAAGATCAGCCTGCTGGGTATCTCCAACGTCCCCGTGCCCATGGACATGAACTCCATCATCTGCAAGGGCCTGACCCTCCAGGGCATCTACGGCCGGAAGATGGACAACTGGCACCAGATGAGCTACATGGTCCAGGGCGGCCTGGATCTGACCCCGGTCATCACCCACCGGTTCCACTACACCCGGTTCGAGGAGGGGTTTGCCGCCATGAACAGCGGGAAATCCGGGAAGGTGATTCTGGACTGGAGCAAATGACCGCCCTTAAAGGAGGCCGCAATGCGTTTTGACAATCACGACGCCCGTATCCGGTATTACGAGCTTCTTCTGGAGGGCGATCTGGACGGTGTTCCCCGGTATCCCCTCCCCGGGGGCTTCCGGTTCGTCTTTTTCCGCCCCGGGGACCGGGACGCCTGGATCGGCATCGAGCGCTCCGCCGGGGAACTGACCAGCTATGCCCAGGGGACGGAGGTCTGGGAGCGGTACTACGGCGGCAGGGAGGACGCCCTGTGCCGCCGGATGGTCTTTGTGGAGAACGCCGCCGGGGAGAAGGTGGCAACCGCCACCGCCTACGAGGACATCACCGGGCGGGACCGCTCCGGCAGCGGCTGGCTGCACTGGGTGGCCGTCCGCAGGGAGTACCAGGGGCGGGGGCTGTCCAAGCCGCTGATCTCCTATGTTCTGGGGGTGATGCGCGCCCTGGGCCATACCCGCGGAAAAATTCCCACCCAGACCACCACGTGGCTGGCCTGCAAGGTCTATCTGGACCTTGGATTCCGGCCCATTCCCCGGAATGCCGTCCACAGCCGGGACGGCTGGCGGATCGTGCGGACGCTGACGGGCCATCCGGCCCTGGCGGAGTTTCCCCCCGCGTCCCTGAGGGAAATCCTGGCGGTCTGGCTGGAGACGGAGCGGCTGGTCCTGCGGGACTACGTGGACGAGGACTTCGAGGCGTATTTCCGGCTGAAAAGCGACGAAAAAACCATGTACTACCTCCAGGACATCCAGCTCTCCTCCCGGGAGGAGGCGGAGCGGGATTTTCGGGAGGTCCTGGCGGACGCGGCCTCCCTGGACCGGAAATTTTATTTCCTGCACATGGAGCTGAAGGACACCGGGGAGCAGGTGGGCAGCATCGGCTACACCGTGCGGGAGACCGCCTCTCAGGGGAAGCTGGTGGACGCGGGGTACTTCACCTACCCGGCGCACTGGAACCGGGGCTATACCACCGAGGCTCTCCGCAGGCTGCTGGCCTTTGCCTTTGCGGAGAACGGCGTGTACCGGTTCTCCACCGGATGTCTCACGGAGAACCGGGGCTCGGAGCGGGTCATGGAGAAATGCGGGCTGATCCGGGAATCGGAGCGTCCGGACTGGACGCAGCACGGCGGGAAGCTGAAAACCCGGGTGGAGTACCGGCTGCTCAAGCCGGAGTGGACCGGCAAAGGGATGAGGGAACTGGAATAACAGATTTTGAGGAGGATTTGACCATGAAACAGGCACTGGAAAAATACCGCAAGGAACTGGAAGCCATCAAGGAAGCGGGCACCTGGAAGGGCGAGCGGATCATCACCACCCCCCAGAAATCCCGCATCGACACCACCGAGGCGAAGAAAGTCGTCAACATGTGCGCCAACAACTACCTGGGCCTCTCCAACCACCCCGCCCTTATCGAGGCGGCCAAGGCCAGCTATGACCAGTGGGGATACGGCCTGAGCTCCGTCCGCTTCATCTGCGGCACCCAGGGCGTCCACAAGGAGCTGGAGAAAAAGCTGGCGGCGTTTCTGGGTATGGACGACGTGATTCTCTACTCCTCCTGCTTCGACGCCAACGGCGGCCTCTTCGAGACCCTGCTGGGGCCCGAGGACGCGGTGATCTCCGACGAGCTCAACCACGCCTCCATCATCGACGGCGTGCGCCTGTGCAAGGCCAAGCGCTTCCGCTACAAGAACAACAGCATGGACGACCTCCGCGCCCAGCTGGAGGCCGCCCGGGACGCCGGCTGCCAGGTAAAGCTCATCGCCACCGACGGCGTGTTCTCCATGGACGGCTACATCGCCAACCTCCAGGGCATCTGCGACCTGGCCGACGAGTTCGACGCCCTGGTGATGGTGGACGACAGCCACGCCGCCGGCTTCATGGGCAAGACCGGCCGGGGCACCCCGGAGCACTGCGGCGTACAGGGCCGGGTGGACATCATCACCGGCACCTTCGGCAAGGCCCTGGGCGGGGCCTCCGGCGGCTTCACCGCCGCCCGGCAGGAGATCGTGGACCTGCTGCGCCAGCGCAGCCGCCCCTACCTCTTCTCCAACACCGTGGCCCCCGCCATCTGCGCCGCCAGCATCAAGACCCTGGAGCTGCTCACCGCCTCCACCGAGCTGCGGGACCGGGTCCACGAGAACACCGCCTACTTCCGGGAGAAGCTGAGCGAGCTGGGCTTCGACGTGCTGCCCGGCAGCCACCCCATCGTGGCCGTCATGCTCTACGACGCCAAGGTGGCCGGGGAGTTCGCCGCCCGGATGCTGGAGAAGGGCGTGTACGTGGTGGGCTTCAGCTACCCCGTGGTTCCCCAGGGCAAGGCCCGCATCCGCACCCAGGTCTCCGCCGGCCACACCAGGGAGGACCTGGACTTCGCCGTGGCGTGCTTCAAGGCCGTCAAGGCGGAGATGGGCATCTGAACTGCATATCTGTTCATCCGTGAAGAGGCGGCTGTCCCGGTGGGACAGCCGCCTCTCTATTGCCCTCCGCCGGCTCAATTGCCGGGCGTATTGGAGATCATCCGCACGCCGCCGCTGGGCCTGGGCCGCAGATGGGCGGTCATGGGCTGGTCCCAGAGGAGGTCCATCTCGCTGGTCTCCTCGTTGTACTGCCACAGGTCTGTGGTGTAGTACAGCCGCACAGTGCCGTCCTCCGCCCAGGTTCCCCCTGTAAATTCGTAGCCGGTCAGCATGGTGTCCCCGTGGATCAGATACCAGGCGTCGTACTCCTGCAGGTTGGGCAGAGACAGGTCCTCGCCCAGCATCCGCTCCATGTCGGCGTCGGAGATCTCCCAATCAAAATTCTGGGCGTAGTAGTCTCGAATAAAGGTCCTTGTCAGCTTGAAGCAGTCTGTATCGAAATAGCCGCCCACACGATTCTCCAGGGCCGCCCGCTCTGCCTGGTCTGTCACTGCGGTCCCCAGGTCGTAGAACAGGAGCTCCTGATAGTGCCGGAGATCGCCGAAGCTCTCGTAGGCCATCCGCAGCAGTCCGTTGTGGGGGACTGTGTTGAAATAACTGGTGAGGGTTGCCAGCTCATCCGCCGTCAGCGCCGCGCCGGGCTGGCCGGCAGGCGTGAGCTCCTCCGCCATCTCGAAGCGCAGCACGTACAGGCTGGCCTCCGTATCGTAGATGCCCGCCACGTCCTCCGTCACCGCCACCGGGTCCATGCCCATGGCCACGTCCAGCCGCTCTCCGGCAATGTCGAAGGCCCAGCCGGAGCGGCCGCCCTCCTCGCTTACGTTCGTCACCTTCACCATCGCGCCGGGGGCGCAGGTGAAGCAGGTGTAGGTGTGCGCATTCCCGCCGTCGTCCAGCATGACTTCCTGCCGCGTGGCCACCACGTTGGTTACCTCCACCGCCAGGTCCTCAATGGAGAAGGGTTCTCCCCGGCCCAAAACGGCCTCCGCCGGCGCGCCGGGCTCCCACTTGACGCCGCAGACCTGCCAGAAGGTCATATCCGTATCCCAGGCCGGCACGTAGTAGCGCACATGGGCCAGCAGCAGGTAGGCGGTGCTGGCGCCGCAGACAGCCTTGACCACCATGGCCTGGTCATGGCTCTGGGTGCCGGAGTCCGCCTGGAAAGTCCGCAGGCTGGCGAGATCCCCGTCCGCCTCCACGCCGTACTGCCGGGAGAGGTAGGTTCTGGTCACATCCTGCCAGTCCATGGCCCAGGTCTCGTGGCCGTCCCGCATGGATGTCAGAAAGTCCGTCTCGATTCGCGGCCAGCCGTTCAGGATGCCGTACATCGGCTCCATGCCCAGGTGGACGCCGCAGACCACGTACTCCTCCCAGGTCAGGCCC
>CAJTZI010000075.1 GCA_910584075.1 uncultured Oscillibacter sp. | reverse complement strand
CAGATCGCCGCGCTCGGTGCGGATGCCGCGCTTATCCATAGCGGATGCGGCAACGCCTAAATGGACGGTGGGTATCTGGTCGATGCCCTGCCGCTCATAACTGCGGTGGTCGATGCGCCCGGCGTGTCCGTACTGCTCCAACGCCCGGTTGCAAAGCTGCGCCCACGCCGCCCGCCATTCCTCGGCCTTGGTCTGCTCGTTCCAGTCGGTGGCAGGGATGGCCTTGCACTTGTAACTTCAAAACGACCAAGCTCTCCTATAAGTCCAAGAAGAAAATCACTAATCCCCCGGAGAAATGGGTGATTATTGAAAATACCCATAAGGCCATCATGGACCCGGAAACATGGGAGATCGTGCAGAAGGCCAGGGAGCAGCGCCGCCGCCCCACAAAAATGGGGGAAATGGGAATGTTTTCCGGGCTGGTATATTGCGCCGACTGCGGCGCAAAGCTGTACCATTGCCGGACGGCCTCTTGGACACATGAACAGGAGTGCTACACCTGCGCCAACTACCGCAACAGGAAGCAATGCTCCGCTCATTATATCCGGGCTGTGGTCCTGGAACGGCTGGTGCTTCAAAACCTGCAAAGAGTAGTGGCCTATGCCCAGGAGGATGAGGACGAGTTTGTACGGCGTGTTATGGAGAACAAGACCGCCGTACAGCGGGCCGAGCAGGAGCAGGCCAAGCGGACCCTGGAAAAGCAGGAGCGGCGGATCAACGAATTGGACGCTATCATCCAGAGAATCTACGAGGACCACGTTATGGGCAAGCTGAACGCAGAACGGTTTGCGAAGCTGTCCGAGGGCTACGAGATGGAACAGGCGGACTTGAAACAGTCTGTTAAGGACCTCCAAGGCATCGTGAACGCTGCCGAAACCCAGGCCGTCAATATTCAGAGTTTTCTGAAAATCGTGAAGAAGTACACCGAGCCCACCGAATTGACCCCGGCAATCCTGCGGGAGTTTGTGGAGAAGGTGGTTGTTCATGCCCCGGATAAGTCCAGCGGACACCGTGTCCAGCGGATTGATGTGCATTATACGTTCATTGGGGAGATTGATTTGTCCCCGGAGTACAGCAAGTACGAGAAAGAGACAGCCGCATGATGCTCTCGCATCATGCGGCTGTCTCCCGCCAGGAAAACTTCTTTATCAGGGTTCCCCTTTTCCGCTGCTGTCACATCTTCTCCGGGGCTTCCACGCCGATGAGCTTCAGACCGTTTCGCAGCACAATGCGGGCGTTGTCCGCCAGCTTCAGCCGGGCCGCCTGAACCTCTGGCGCCTCCCCCTTGATCCGGCAGGCGGTGTAGAACCGGTGGAAGCATCCCGCCAGCTCCTGGAGGCAGCGGTTGATGTGGCTGGGGTCGCAGCTCCGGGCGGAGAGCTTGATCTCCTCACAGAACTGGGCCAGCTGCTTGATCAGGGCCTTCTCCGTCTCCCCGGACAGCAGGGACATATCCACGTCCCTCTGGGCCGGGACCGTCACGCCCTCCGCCGCCTGCGCCCGCAGCAGCGAGCAGATGCGGGCGTGGGCGTACTCCACGTAGTAGATGGGGTTTTCGGAATCCTCACGGACGGCCAGCCCCAGGTCGAACTCCATCTGGGTATCCGGCTTGGCGTTGAAGAACCACCGGGCGGCGTCCACCGGGATCTCGTCCAGCAGGTCCGAGAGGCTGATAGCCTTGCCGGTGCGCTTGCTCATGCGCACCACGTCGCCGTCCCGCAGCAGCTTTACCAGCTGCATCAGCACGATGTCCAGCCGCTCTGTGCCGTTGAGGCCCAGGGCGTCCAGGGCGCCTTTCAGCCGGGCCACATGGCCGTGGTGGTCCGCACCCCAGATGTTGATGACCCGGTCAAAGCCCCGGACGGCGAACTTGTTGCGGTGGTAGGCGATGTCGGCGGCGAAGTAGGTGTAGAACCCGTTGGCCCGGCGGAGCACGTCGTCCTTCAGGTCCAGCTTTTCCACGTCCTTCTCCCTCTTCCCCGCTTTCAGCAGGTTCTCCCGGATGATATCCGCGGTTTTCAGCCACAGAGCTCCCTCTTTTTCATAGGTGAAGCCCCGGTCCGCCAGCAGCTCCACCGTCTCCGCCACATAGCCGCTTTCATGGAGGGTGGACTCGTAAAACCAGTTGTCGTATTCGATCTTATACCGCCGCAGGTCGCTCTTCATCTTGGGGAGATTGACGGAGAGGCCGTACTGGGCCAGCGTCTCCTGCCGCTCCGCCTCCGGGACGTCCGCCAGCTTGTCCCCGTTCTGGTCGTAGTAGGCCCGGGCCAGCTCCTTGATGTCGTCCCCCTGGTAGCCGTCCTCCGGGAAGGGCACCGCGCCCTCCCCCCGGAGAATCTGGAGATACCGGGCCTCGATGGAGTGGGCGAACTTGTCAATCTGGTGTCCTGCGTCGTTGACGTAGAACTCCCGGGTCACCTCCGCCCCGGAGGCCGCCAACACCGCCGCCAGAGTGTCGCCCAGCACGCCGCCCCGGGCGTTGCCCATGTGCATGGGACCGGTGGGGTTGGCGGAGACGAACTCCACCATGATCTTCTGCCCCTTCATGCTGTCGTTGGTGCCGTAGTCCGCCCCCTCGCTCTCCACGGCGGCGCAGACGCCGGCGTACCAGTCCCGGCCCAGACGGAAGTTCAAAAAGCCGGGGCCGGCGATCTCCGCGGAGGAGAAATAGGTGCCCGCCAGGTCCATGTGGTCCAGCAGAGCCTGGGCAATGACCCGGGGAGGCTTCCCCAGGGCCTTGGCCGCCGCCAGGGCAAAGGTGGTGGTAAAGTCGCCGTTGGCGGTGTCCTTGGGAATCTCCACCGGAGCGGTCTTTACCTCCGTCCGGGGCAGCGTGCCGTCCGCCGCGGCCGCCTCATAGGCGGCCATGGCCAGTGCCGCCGCCTGGTCTTTCGCATTTTGAATCATGTTGATCATAGTCAATGCCTCTTTCGTCTATATTAAAATTCCTTACATATCTGATTGTACCGGCAGCGAAGGGGGATGCCGGCTCTATGGGGTGTTTTGCCGGAGGTGCTGGGGGAATGGCCCGGTCAGGGGGACAAGTCTCACAGAAGCGGCTATCGGAAGTCCGGTATTTTTTTTTGGGGGGGGGACGGGCGATTGATCATCGCCCCTACAGTGTTCTGGCGAAAGAAAACGGCCGTTAGGGGGGGAGCCTTTCCGCACGGTACAAATCAGGCGCGAAGCGCGGGAAGAGAAGGAAGTCCTTGCGTCTGCCCATCAAATTTTCTGCGCGCCATTCAATCGAAGCCAATGACCTCCGCAAGCTTCCAAAAGTCTTTTTCTCTTTTCCCCGCAAGGGGGACGCCGCAGTCCTCAGCGGCAAAGCCGACAAGGGCTGCGCAGTGGACTGTGCACGGTCCGCCACGGTGAGCTGCGAAGCGGCGAGAAGGCCCTCTGGAGGGTTTTCTCTTTTTCTGCGCTCAGAAAAAGAGAAAATAGGGGGCATTGCCCAGCCATCATCATAGCTGAAATCTTCCCGCCCGTCAGGGTGAGCACCCCCTACCTCCGCCGGACGCGGATTTTGAAGCAGTTCCGCCCTGTCACCGTGTGCTCCACGGCGATGGAGTACTTGATCTCCATCAGCCCGCCCCGACCGGTGAGGTTGTGCCGCAGGCGGCTGGTCTGGATGTCCACCGTCAGTTCCCCAAAAGGGGTCTCGTACAGCGACGTGTGCTGCCGCCCCTCCTCAAAGATCATCTGGGAGTTCACGGCGCCGCTGCGGGTCAAAATCACCTGGGGCTCCCGCACCTCAAAGGTGGTGGTAGTCCCCTCCATGCCGGTGAGGGCGCTCTCCTCATAGGAAAAGGAGATCCCCTCCGGCGTCACCGTCATGGTGCCCTCGGTCATCAGCTCCGTGGCGTCCGGGTCCGTGCCGTCAAAGTACTGCTCTCCCCGGATGGTCAGCAGCACCGGCACCCCGTTTTCCTCAATACTCGTCAATGTTGATCCTCCGGGCCGCGTGATGCAGGTTCTCCCGCAAAAACAGCGACGCAATGTCCTCAAAATTCTCCGGGGTCTCGCTGACATAGAAGGAGACCTCTCCCCGGCGGTCCTCCGGGGCCCGGAGCTCCCGCACCTTCAAAAGCCGCTTGAGCTCAAAGGCGGACTCCTCCCCTGCGGACACCAGTGTCACGCCGGGGCCGCAGATCTCCCCGATGATCTCCTCCAGCAGCGGATAGTGGGTGCATCCCAGAATCAGCGTGTCGATGCCGGCGGCCAGCAGCGGCTCCAGATACTCCCGGGCCACGGTCTCGATGACCACGTCCCCCCGGTCCACCCGTCCGTTCTCGACCAATGGCACAAACAGGGGACAGGCCTTTCCATAGACCTCCACCGATGGGTCCAGCCGCCGCAGCACCGCCTCGTAGGCGCCGGAGCGGATGGAGGCCAGCGTGGCAATGATGCCCACCTTTTTCCGCTTTGTCACCAGCAGCGCCCGGCGGCAGGTGGGCTCCACCACCCCCACAATGGGCAGGGGATTTTCCGCCTGGAGGGCCTCCAGGGACGTGGTGGACACCGTGCCGCAGGCGATGAGGATGGCCTTGAGGTCGAATGTCCGCAGGAAGCGAACATCCTGCCGCGCGTACTTCAAAAGAGTCTCCCGGGCCCGGCCGCCGTAGGGCACCCGGGCGGTGTCTCCAAAGTAGACGAGGTTCTCCGACCGCAGAATCTCCCGCAGGGAGCGCACCGCCGTCAGTCCCCCCAGGCCTGAGTCAAACACGCCGATCGGCCGCATATCCATAAGTATCCCAAGCTCCTTATCAACCGTGATCTCCCGGCCGCCGCACCGGACACACGCCAGGATTATATATTATACTATGATAAGGAGACTGCCGCAAGACAGATTTTAGTCTTTTTTCCCGCTTTTTTATATAGCTTTTCCCAATGGGATTTGTTATAATCATACCGGCTGTTGTAACTTACGATGTTTTGGGAGGTGTCCGCCCGTGAAAATCGAGCTGACGGAACAGCAATACCGCTATTTGCTGGATCTCGTTTACATAGGAAACTGGGTCATCAACTCCACCCGGGAGAACGACCGCATCCGGGAGTATGACGAGGTGGAAAGCCTGGTGTTCTCCCACTGCCTGCGGCACAGGATGCCCAAACTGGTGGAGCTGTACCAGGGGGACCTGATCCCCTCCCGGGCCTATGCCGACGGCGGCATCCACGAGGCCATTGAACAGTACGAGGACATTGTGTTCTACGAGATTCTGGCGGAGGAGCTGGCCCTGCGGGACATGGACGGCGAACCGCTGACCCGGGAGAACTACGCCGAGCTGATGGACCGCATTGACGTCTACCTCAACGAGTTTGACGAGCACGGCACAGATAATATCTCCGTAGATCTGGACCAAACATAAAAGAGGCGGATTTCCGCCTCTTTTTCGCGTCTTTCACTCCCGGAAACCGCAAAAAGGACTTGACATGGACCGGGCTCCATGCGCTACAATAGCTTTACACGTCTTGAGAAAACCAACAGAAAAAGGAGAACGACACATGGCTGAAAAATCCAAGGTCTACTTTGCGGACTTCCGCTGCCCCAGCTGGCGGGAGAACCTGCCCCAGAAGCTGGCCCGGCTGATGATGACCGCGGGCTTCGGCGAGATCGACATGGAGGACAAGTACGTCGCCGTCAAGATGCACTTCGGCGAGCCGGGGAACCTGGCGTACCTCCGGCCCAACTGGGCCAAGGCCGTGGTGGATCTGGTGAAGAGCCAGGGGGGCCGGCCCTTCCTGACGGACGCCAACACGCTGTACGTGGGCGGGCGGAAAAACGCCCTGGACCACATTGAGTCCGCCTATGTCAACGGCTTTACCCCCTACTCCACCGGCTGTCACATCATCATCGCCGACGGGCTCAAGGGCACCGACGAGGTCTGCGTCCCCGTGGAGGGCGGCGAGTACGTCAAGGAGGCCAAGATCGGCCGGGCGGTGATGGACGCGGACGTGTTCGTCAGCCTCACCCATTTCAAGGGCCATGAGCAGGCCGGCATGGGCGGGTGCCTGAAAAACATCGGCATGGGCTGCGGCTCCCGGGCGGGCAAGATGGAACAGCACAACTCCGGCAAGCCTTTTGTGAAGGAGAAGCTGTGCATCGGCTGCAAGGCCTGCGACAGGATCTGCGCCCACGGCGCGCCTCAGTTCGGCCCCGGCGGCAAGGCCTCCATCGACACGGACAAGTGCGTGGGCTGCGGGCGGTGTCTGGCGGTGTGCCCCAAGGACGCCATCCAGTGCCTCTACGACGAGGCCCCCGCCATTTTGAACAAGAAGATCGCCGAGTACACCAAGGCCGTGGTGGACGGCCGTCCCTGCTTCCACATCTCCCTGGTGCTGGACATCTCCCCCAACTGCGACTGCCACGGCGAGAACGACGTACCCATCGCTCCGGACGTGGGGATGTTTGCCTCCTTCGACCCTGTGGCATTGGACCAGGCCTGCGCCGATGCGGTGCTGGCCCAGCCGGCAGCCCCCAACTCCGCCCTGTTCGACGGGGGCGGCACCTGTGACAAGGACCACTTCAAAGCCGCCCACCCGGATACGGACTGGCAGTCCTGCCTGGAGCACGCCGAGAGGCTGGGGCTGGGAAGCCGGGAATACGAGCTGGTGAAGATTTAAGCTGTGACGCTGCGGGGACCGGGCCGCCGAGCGCCCGCAAGAGGTACGCCGCAGCTCTAAGCGGCAAAGCCGCCAAGGGCTGCGCAGGGCGGCGGCTCCTACACGGCGTTCTATCGAAAGACGAAACCGTAGGGGCCGCCCCCTGGGCGGCCCGTCCCCCTATAAACCGAAACCGCCGCGGAACCCATCCGGCCCGCGGCGGTTTTTTATTTTTTTGCGGGGGCATGAGATATTCCGCCGTCCGGCGCCGTTATACAAGTGAAAGGCTTTTCAAACTGATTTTCGATGAAACGAAACCGTTTCATCGAAAAAGGAAGCGGATGATGACAGAGAGTACCTTTACCGCTGTCCGCTTTGCAGCAGGGTCTTTACATCCATCCCATCTGAAATTTGAACGCCTCTTTCAGCGGGCCAGGGAGTTGGGCGGCGAGACCATTGTCACCGGGCACTATGCCCGGATTGAGAAACAGAATGGCCGGTATATTTTGAAAAAAGCCCTGGATAAAAGCAAAGATCAAAGTTATGCGCTGTATATGCTGACACAGGAGCAGCTGGCCCATATCCGCTTTCCCCTGGGAGAGTTGAGCAAATCAGAAGTTCGGAGTATTGCGGAATCTCGAGGATTCTGCAATTCCGAAAAGCCGGACAGCCAGGGTATTTGCTTTATCCTGGGTGGAGATTATGCTGCCTTTCTGGAACAGTATACAAGCAAACCCTATCCAACTGGCGATGTCCTTGATCTGTCTGGTCAAGTGATTGGGCGGCACCGGGGCGTTGTTCGATATACGACAGGACAGAGGAAAGGACTGGGCCTTGCC
>CAJTZI010000074.1 GCA_910584075.1 uncultured Oscillibacter sp. | reverse complement strand
AAATTGGATAATTTTGCAACCCCTATGCGTACACCTCTAAAAATATCAAGAATATTTCGCCGAAATTTCAGAATTTTTCAGCCCTAAAACAACCGATATTTCGTCGAAATCCCATCTTGCAGGAATGCTTTTAGGCTGGTATACTGATAAGTGCAGGGAGCAAGTGGACAACTTGTTTCGCTGGATATTTATAAAAGGGACGGATGAAAAGGCAAATCAGAATACGGAATTTAGGCTGTAGTACTCAGTGGGAGTAGTATAGTCTGGTGATTCCGTATCCTGATTTGCCTTTTTTGTTGTCCGTCAAGCACCTTGAAAATTGAATATTGTTCCTTTTACTCAGTTTTTCCCTTTGTTTTCCCGAAAAACGTCTTCTGATATTCTGTTTTGTGTTTCGCGTATGTTTATGCGGGGCTGGAACCGCGTAGAGTTTCCCAGCAGCCAACCTGGCGAGCTGATGCGCAAAGGGCGGCGGGGTGCGACTACACCCCATCCCAATAAAAATCTTATGATGAAAGGACTTGATAACCATGAAAGTAATCGGATTCAAAAGAGCGGACTTTATGTCCAAGGAGGGAGCTCCCATTACTGGCTATAACCTCTACCTCAGCTACCCCATTACCGGCGAGGATGCCGACGGCTCAGCCTGTGAGCGGTACTACATGACGGACGCCAAACTCGCCCGGAGCGGGTACAAGCCCCACGTAGGGGATGAGGTGAACGTCTCTTTTAATCGCTTCGGCAAGCCCGACATCATCACGGTCATTAAGTAGCGAACCCGTCTGGTTCCCCCTCCCCGGAGGGGAGGGGGCTACTCGATAAGACAACAAATTGAAGTCACCCACCCTACAGGAAAGGGGGATTTCATCCTTTGACAGAGAACACAACCCCTGCTGTTTACACCAACGCACGCATCAAATCCTACCCCGGCAAAGCCGTTGTTCAAGTTGCCAGCAAGCCAATTTTCCAGTACGCCCCCGGTGTCAGCCAGCCGCGCGGCTACGATGTCTCGCCTCCTGGAATGGCGGAGGACCCGGACAGAGCCAAAGAAGAAAGCCAACGGAGAGCGGCGGCGCGGGTAAGGGATATTGCCCTCTGCAACCAGTTCGAGTATTTTTTCACCTGGACGCTGGACGGCACATTGGTAGACCGCTATGACCCGGAAACTATTTATCCCAAGGTCCGTAATTTCCTCAACAACGCCGTCAAGCGCAAGGGCTTCGCCTATGTGTTGGTTCCCGAATACCACACCTTAAAGGAAGGCGAGGATATTCGTGCCATCCACATGCACGGCCTTTGTATTCTGGGAGAGGTGCCAATTACCCGAGCACGCAGCAAAGCGGGTAAACCCCTCTCCGACAGGAGCGGCAGGCCCATTTACAACATGACCTCCTGGACGTGGGGATACTCCACCTGCGTGCCCCTGGACCAGAATTATGAGCGCGCTGTCAACTATGTCGTGAAGTATGTCACCAAAACCGAGGAAAAAATCTTCGGCAAATGGTATTTATCCAGCCGGAATTTGGTCAAGCATCCGGAGATAATCCCACTGGACCCGATACGCTATGACGAATTTCGAGACACTGAAAAATTGAAAACTAACGTCCAATATGAAGCCAAAATCTACGAGAGCTTCGATGACGGACTTTGTATCATAACGGAAGAATTTCCGCCTCTGCAACCAGAGGAAACATAAATTATTACAGGAAATGGAGTGATTTGCTTATGTACAGCAATTTTGATAAACGCCAGGAATTGGCACGGCAGACCCAGACGGTTCAGACCTTCCGGCGCATACGGCGAGGCACCGGCGCAGTCCGCAACAGCCGGGCAAAGCTGATAATTCTGGCAAGTCTTTGGATTACAGCGGGCATTATCTGGCTGATCCGGCATCCCATGATAGGTTATGGTCCGGATACGCCGTTTGCTCCGGTGCTGGACGCTCTGACGGTGGTTGTGCTGCTGCTCCTGACAGCGGCCCTCTCCCTGGCCCTCCTATGGGCCTGGGGAGGGCCCTGGCAGGCTGGACAGGTGCAGGACAATCTGCTCCGTATTGGGCTGGTCAACGCCGTCGGGGAGCCGCCCACGCTGCTGTCCGTCACCGTAAATCCCGGCAATCCAAAAGTCAGAGATTACACCTTCTACACCTGCGGCATCCCGGTTTCTGCATGGCTGGACTGCGCCGATAAAATCCAATCCGCATTGAATGGCTCTATTGCTGACATCAGCTATGGAGAGGACAATCAAACTGTTACACTGTCTCTCGCCCCGCCTGCGACAAAGTGGCCTGAGCGTATCGTGTGGTATGACCGCAATGTCTCTCTGGAGAACTTTGTCCTGACGCTGGGAGAAAGTCAGCTCGGTCCTGTGACCGTGGACCTGAGAACCAATGCCCATATTCTCCTGGGCGGCGTAACAGGTTCAGGCAAGACAGTACTGCTCAAGGTGCTGCTCCGGCAGGCCATTGATAAGGGAGCAAGGGTGTATATCGCTGACTTCAAAGGCGGCGTGGACTTCAAATCGTGGTTCCGGGAGAACTGCTGCATGAGCTATGATATGGACACAACGCTGAAAACTCTGGCTGAATGGGAGAATGAGCTGGACCGCCGCAAGACGCTTTTGCGGGATTCCAACTGCTCCAACATTGACGAGTACAACGCCATGTTCACCGAAACAAAGCTCCACCGCTGGGCGTTTGCTTGTGACGAGATCGCCATGATGCTGGACAAGACCGGGCAGAGCAAGGAGCAGAAGGAGAAGATCGACAAGGCCAGCGCGGTCCTCTCCCTCATGGCCTGTCAGGGGCGCAGCTTCGGCCTCCACCTCATTCTGGCAACCCAGAGGCCGGACGCGAACGTCATGCCCGCCCAGGTGCGCTCCAACATCGACTACCGTGTATGCGGCAGGGCGGACAGTATCCTCTCGTCCATCATCATTGACAGCACCGCCGCCGACGAACTCATCCCCAAGAACGCCAAGGGCCTGTTTATGCTCAATGACAGCAGCGGCAGGGATACCAGCGCAACCGTATTCAAGTCCTACATCCTGCCGGATGGCGCAAACTAAGGAGGAAGTCATGGAGAACAAAAAGTACACTAATATTGAACAGCTCCCCCTCGTCCTCTCGGTGGAGCAGCTTGCCGACGTGCTGGGAATTGGGCTTAACAACGCCTACCAGCTTGTCAGAAGCAGCAGTATCCGAAGCGTCCGTATCGGGAGGCAGTACAAAATCCCGAAGGATGCGTTGGAAGTCTATCTAACCGCCTAAAACCTATTGACCTGCCGCCACGCATGATGTACTATATACCCATAGTGCATCTGCGTGGCGGCGAAAAGGAGGATATAAATATGCCACGCACGAAAGAAAAAAGAAGCCGCAACGCCAACGGCAGCGGAGCCGTCCATAAGAAAACCGTTATCCGAAATGGCAAAAAATATATCTATTGGGAGGGCCGCTACACCGAGGGCTATGACCCCAGCACTGGAAAGCAGATTCAACGCTCCATCACCGGCAAGAAAAAGAGTGAGGTAGCGGAAAAATTACGGAAAGCCACCGCCGCTATTGACGCTGGCACCTACACCGCCCCCAACAAAATGACCGTGGGGCAATGGTTGGACATCTGGACGGCTGACTACCTGGGCGGCGTGAAGCCCCGGACAGTTGAGTCCTATCTCTGTCAGATTAAAAACCATATTCGCCCCGAGTTGGGAGCTATCCGTCTGGATGCTCTAAGCCCGCATACGATACAACGGTTTTACAACGGCCTGGGGGAAGAGAAGGACGGCAAACCCGGACTGTCTCCAAAGTCCATCAAGATTGTTCATGGTGTGCTGCACAAGGTTATGGGACAGGCTGTCGCGCTGGGCTATCTGCAATCCAATCCCGCTGACAAATGCACCTTGCCCAAGGTGGTACGCAAGGAACTGAACCCGCTGGACGAGGATGCCATTACCCGCTTTATGGAGGCCATAAAAGGCCACCGCTTTGAATTGGTCTTTCTGGTCACGCTGTTCACCGGAATGCGTCAAGGGGAAGTCCTTGGCCTTGCCTGGGACTGCGTAGACTTTGACCGGGGAACCATCTCTATTCGCAGACAGCTCCAAAAGGCCACGGACAGCACAGGAGAATACCGGCTTCTCACGCCGAAGAACGGCAAGGGCAGGACAATCACCCCAGCCCCCTTTGTGATGGAGCTGTTACAGACCCAGCGGAGACGGCAGGCGGAATGGAAACTAGCGATTGGCTCCGCCTGGGAGGATAGCGGCCTTGTGTTCACCAACGAAATGGGCAGACATCTCATGCCCCATGTGGTATATAAGGCGTTTAAGAAGGTCGCCGCCTCGATTGGCTGTTCAGATACCCGCTTCCATGACCTGCGCCATTCTTATGCCGTGGCAGCGATAAAAAGCGGGGACGACATCAAAACGGTGCAGGGCAACCTGGGCCATGCCACCGCCGCCTTTACACTGGATGTCTACGGTCATGTCACCGATCAGATGAAGCGGGAAAGCGCACAGCGGATGGAGAACTTTATCCGGGGCGTTGCTGCTGGATAAGGGAAAACAAGTGAAAAAACGCCATAAGGGAAAATTAAGGGAAAACATCTTCCAACAAACAGGAAAAATCCCTGTAACCACTGCGGTTACAGGGATTTCGGGTGGTCCGAGTGACTGGATTCGAACCAGCGGCCTCTTGAACCCCATTCAAGCGCGATACCAAACTTCGCCACACCCGGATGGACCATATTTGCCAACGCTCATGCCAGCTCACTTAAGATAGCACACTCCGCGCAAAATTGCAAGAGTTTTTTTAAATTTCTCCTAAAATTTTTACAGGCCTCTGCCTCCCGGGCAGGAGAGGCCCGGCGTCCCCCAACCCCGGACCGCCTCCTCCCGCCGCGCCTACGCCTCCCGCTCCATATACGCCAGCCCCAGCGCGCCGGGACCGGCGTGGGCGCCGATGGTGGGTCCTACGGAGCAGTAGTGGAGACGGAGGGGCAGCATGCCGCGCTCCTTGAGCTTGGGCAGCAGCAGCTCCTCGCGGCTCCTGTCCCCGGTATAGAGAAAATAGGAGGGGAAATCGTCGTCTACAGGCTGCTCCTCCAGCAGCTTGAGCAGGTGCTTGACGGCGGCGGCCATGCCGAAGGACCTGTGTGCGATGGCTACCACGCCATCCCGAACCGCGATCACGGGCTTGAGCCTGGTTACGGCGCCCAGCCCGGCCTGAATGCCGGTGAGCCGTCCGCCCCGGCGCAGGTACTCCAGGGTGTCCACGACGGCAAACACCCGCACCTGGTCCTTCAGCCGCTCCACCTCCTCCGCGATGCCGGCGGCGGGCAGGCCGCTGTCCCGCAGCTTGCAGGCGTAGTTGACCAAGATCTGGATGCCGGCGGAGACGGTGCGGCTGTCAACGATGTAAATCGGCTCGTACTCACACATCTCCTTGGCGATCATGGCGCTCTGGAGGGTGCCGCTGAGAGCGCCGGAGAGCACAATGACCACCACCTGGTCACCGGCGGCCTTGGCCTCCTCAAAAAACCGCAGGAAAGCGCCGGGGGCAGGCTGGGAGGTGGCGGGGTTTTCCCTGCCCTCCTGGAGCAGCTGATAAAAGACCTCGTTGGTGATGGTCTTGCCGGAGACGAAGGAGGCGGTCCCAAACTGAATGGTCATCGGGACCACGTCGATCCGCCGGCGCTTGGCGACAGAAGCCTCAAAATCGGCGGCAGAGTCGGTGATAATGCGAATAGCCATAGTATTTATACCTCCTGACAGGTCTTGTCAAAGATGTCCGCCACCCGGCGGAGCAGGGGGAGCAGGGTGCGCACGGCGTCCTCGCCCAGCTCCTCCGCCAATGCGTCCGCCACCGCCAGCACCCGGCGGTGGGTCTCCTCGTAGCAGGCCAGCCCCTCCGGCAGCAGACGCAGCTCCACCAGCCGCCGGTCCCGACGGGACCGCTGGCGGCTGACGGCCCCTTTCTGCTCCAGGACGCGGAGAATGGCGTTCATCTGGGATTTCAAAATGCGCGTCCTGGCGCACAGGTCGCTGGCGGTCAGGAACTCCCCCTGCCGCTGCGCCCCGGCCAGCAGGCCGCAGATCATCGCCTCGTTAAAGGACAGCCCCGCCTGCCGGTCCACCAGCCGCTGATTGTTGATGACGCTGGTCAGCTGCAGCCAGGCGCTCAGCAGCTCCTCGCCAATCATAGCTCCCCCCTCTCGATAGTTCATAAAATGAACTATATACCGAACTGGCGGTTCTGTCAAGCTTTTTTTGCGATAGGCCAATAAAAGCCTCCCGGCAAATCCACCAGATCTGCCGGGAGGCTCCTCTCACGGAACAAACTTCTCAAAAATAGGCAGCACGCCCTCCCGCTCCAGCCGCTCCATGGTTCCCCGGTCCCGGACGGTCCAGCCGGCCTCGCCCACGCCGTAGAGCCGGCGCATCAGCCGCAGGCTGACACACCCCCGGTCCTCGTAGCGGTAGGCGATGAAATCCGGCCTGGTAAAGGCGGTGGTCAGCAAGTAAGTCAGCACAAAGCGCACCGGCAGAGGCAGATTCCCCTCCTCGCCGCGGCGAAGAAAATTCTGACTGAGCTGTCCCCGGACCACGCCGGGGAAGCGCCGCCGCAGACGCCGCAGCACGCCGGGGTGAAAGGACTCGATACAGTATGTACCCTCCCAGCCCTCCAGCACGGCCATCACCGCGTCGGTAAGGGCGGCCGCGTTGCCCCGCTCCACCTTCAGCTCGATAATCAGGGGCGCTCTCCCCCGGAAGACAGCCAGCACCTCCTCAAGCAGGGGGACGGCCTCCCCCGACCCCAGGAGGGGGTAGTCTGCCAGCGCCTCCGCCGTCAGCTCCTCGATCACCGCTTCCCGGCCGCACACGCGTTTTAAATTGCTGTCGTGGACCACGGCCAGATGGCCGTCGGCCATCAGGTGGACGTCCAGCTCCGCCCCGAAGCCACGATCCGCCGCCGCCCGAAAAGCGGACAGGGAGTTTTCCGGCACACCCTGCCCGGCGTCGTGGAGGCCCCGGTGGGCGTAGCGGACGCCCGCCAGCCCTGCCCAGGCGGGGTGGCTCCTCCTGGGGAGGAGCAGCAGGCACCAGGAGATACATAGTATGGCGGGGATGGCACAGAAAATCAGCATGGGGGCCTCCTTTTTCGCCGCCCTCCGGGCGGCGAGGGGTGAATTTTTCTATTCGGAAGCTTGTGGGGGCTCTAGGGCTGCGCTGCAGCCCCCCTCACGCCCGGGGGACGCGACGCTCAGTCCTCCATCTCCCCGAACGCCTCCAGTCCCCGCTTGGCCTCCGCCTTGCTGTCGCCGTGGCGCACAAAGCACATCGTAACAAAGCTCAGCGCCACAAAAACCGCCGCATAGGGAAATAAGATCTGATAGCCGATGTGCTTCATCAGCGTGCCCGCCAGCACGGGGGTGATCACCTGCGCCGCCATGGATGCGGTGTAGTAGTAGCCGGTGAATTTGCCCACGTCGCTGCCCCGGCACATCTCCACCACCATGGGCAGGGAGTTGACGTTGATGGCCGCCCAG
>CAJTZI010000073.1 GCA_910584075.1 uncultured Oscillibacter sp. | reverse complement strand
ACGCCGCCGCCCAGTTCAGCGAGGCCCCCATCATCAACGCCGGGGACGGAGGCCACAACCACCCCACCCAGACTCTGACGGACCTTCTGACCATCCACCGGGAGAAAGGGCGGTTGGACGGCTTCACCATCGGCTTTTGCGGCGACCTGAAATTCGGTCGCACCGTCCACTCCCTGGTGAACGCCCTCAGCCGGTACGGCAATATCAACTTTGTCCTCATCTCCCCGGAGGAGCTGAAGCTGCCCCGGTATGTCAAGGAGCAGTCCCTCAAGTCCAACAGCATCCCCTACACCCAGACCACGGACCTGGAGTCCGTCATTCCCCAGCTGGACATCCTGTATATGACCCGTGTCCAGAAGGAGCGGTTCTTTAACGAGGAGGACTACCTGCGCTTGAAGGACAGCTATATCCTCACGCCGGAGAAGCTGCAAAACGCCAAGCCGGACCTGTCCATCCTCCACCCCCTGCCCCGGGTCAACGAGATCGCCGTAGCCGTGGACAAGGATCCCCGGGCCGCCTACTGGAAGCAGGTGAAAAACGGCAAGTTCATCCGCATGGCGCTGATCTTGAAGCTGCTGGACATCCACGTCTGAGGAGGGTTTTACGGTATGAATATTGACAGCATTTCCAACGGCGTGGTCCTGGATCACATTCAATCCGGCAAAAGCATGGAGATCTACAAGCACCTGCACCTGGACCGCCTGGACTGCCAGGTGGCCATCATCAAAAACGCCCGCAGCGGCCATATGGGGAAAAAGGACATCATCAAGATCGACTCCCCCATGGACCTGGACCTGGACGTCCTGGGCTATATCGACGCCAGCATCACTGTCAACATCATCCGGGACGGGAAGCTGAAGGAAAAAAAGCATCTGGAGCTGCCCCAGAGACTGGTGAATGTCATTCGGTGCAAGAACCCCCGGTGCATCACCACGGCGGAGCCCCAGCTGGACGCCGTATTTCTGCTCAGCGACCCCGAACGGCACACTTATCGCTGCGCTTACTGCGAGACCGCGATTGACAGGAAGTTTTGAAGATCGGAAGGGCCGCCGCCTCGTTCTGAGGCGGCGGCCCTTTTGGATTTTGCCGGCGGCGCAGCTTCCCCTGCGCCATTTTCCTGTTTCGCTCAAAACCGCAGGGGCTCTGCCCCCGCACCCCCACCGTTCTTTGAAACGGGTGACCTTGAACGTCAACTCTTTACAGGCCTCTCCAGGACTCGGGGCGCAGGCGGCTCAAATCCCGCTCCGCCCGGCCGATCTCCGCCAGCATGGCATCCCGGTCCCGGTTCAGCGTCCCCCGGAGAGCCAGGTAGTTGCTGGCGTGGTTCATGCGGAACACACTGCCGGGACTGTCCAGCGCCTCCACCAGAAGACGGGTCTCCTCCAGCACCTGGCGCTGGTCCAGCAGGTGGAACGTGCCGTCGTGGACCCAGTCGTACAGAGGCGTCTCCGGCTCCACCATCAGCGTCAGCATCCCGATGTACTCCGGATTCATGGCGTTGAAGGCGGCGGCGGTGTCCAAGGCGTGGCGCTCCAGCAGCTCCGGCCCTCCCAGGCCCGTGATGGCGGTGACGGACAGGGCGATGCCGCTACCTCGGACCTTCCGTCCCATCTCCACGATCTCCGACGCCGGATGGCCCTTGCACATCAGGGTCAGCACCTGGTCGCTGCCGGACTCCAGGCCCATGTAGACCATGGTCAGTCCCTTCTCCCGCAGCGTCCGCAGTTCCTCCTCCGTCCGAATGCGGATGCTGGCGGGGGAGGCGTAGCTGGTGACCCGCCCACACTCCGGGAACAGCTCCCGAACCGTGTCCAAAATCGTGTAAAGCTCTCCAGCTTTCCGGACCAGGGCGTCGCCGTCGGCCAAAAAAACCTTATCCACATGGCGGTAGACCTGCCGGGCCAGACGGAAATCCTCCAGCACCTCGTCCAACGGCCGCAGGGCGAACCGCTTCTCCTTGTACATGCTGCAAAAGGCACAGGTATTGTGGCTGCACCCGTAGGTCACCTGGACGATCAGGCTCCGGGCCTCGGAGGGCGGACGGTACACGCTGCCGTAGTATCTCATACGCCCAGCTTCTCCAGAGCCGCCATTTTGAGGCAGACGCAGAACACGGCCATGGCCTGCTCCAGCTCCTCCACCGGCGGCAGAGAGGGCGCAATGCGGATGTTGCTGTCCTGGGGGTCCTTGCCATAGGGGAAGGTGGCTCCCGCGCCGGTCATGGTGACGCCGGCCTCCCTGCAAAGGGCCAGGGTCCGCTTCGCCGTGCCGGACATGGCGTTGAGGGAGACGAAATACCCCCCCTTGGGCCGCTGCCAGGAGGCGATCTCCAGCGGGGCAATCTCCCGGTCCAGGGTGTCCGCCACACAGCGGAACTTGGGCCCCATGATGGCGGCGTGTTTCTTCATCAGCGCCAGGGTGTGGGCCTTGTCCTTGAGATAGAGCACATGGCGCTGCTGATTCACCTTGTCAAAGCTGATGACCTGGGCGGTGAGGAGCTTCTCCATGTAGGCCATGCTGGCCTCGGAGCAGGCAAAGCAGCTGACGCCCGCCCCGGGCAGAGTGATCTTGGAGGTGGAGGCAAATTCAAAGACCATGTCCGGATTTCCCGCCTGGGCGCAGAGGGAGAGAATGTCCGGGAACTCCACGTACTCCCCCTCGAACTCGTGAATGCAGTAGGCGTTGTCCCACATCACCAGGAAGTCCGGGGCGGCGGGCCGCAGGGCCGCGATGCGGCGGATGGTCTCCGCCGAGTAGATGATGCCGTCGGGGTTGGAGTACTTGGGCACGCACCAAATGCCCTTGACGGCGGGGTCCTTCACGGCCTCCTCCACGGCGTCCATGTCGGGACCCTCGCCGGTCATGGGGATAGTGACAAGATCAAAGCCGAAACTCTCCGTCACCTTGAAGTGGCGGTCATAGCCGGGGGCGGGGCAGAGCCACTTTACCGTCTCCTCTTTGCACCAGGGGCGGGGGCTGTGGAGAAGGCCGTGGGTACAGGCCTTGGCGATGGTGTCGTACATCAGCTGCAAGCTGGCGTTTCCGCCAACGAAGACCTGCTCCGGCCTGCAGCCCAGGATGTCCGCGAACAGCCGCTGTGCGGCGGGCAGACCCCGCATCTCGCCGTAGTTGCGGACATCGATGCCGTCGGACACGTAGTCCTCCGGCCTCTGCATCAGGCCGAAAATATCGGAGACCATGTCCAGCTGGGCCTTGCCGGGCTTGCCCCGGGCCATATTCAGCTTCAGTCCTCGGGCTTTCAAAGTCTCAAACTCCCCCTGGAGCCGCTTGTATTCCGCTTCCCGCTCCGCGGGGGTCATCTTGGCATAAGCAGTCATTGTGAACCATCCTTTCCATGTGTGGTCTTGGAATCAGAAGCGCCGCCTCACTCCCAATACACAAACTCATATCCGTCCGCCGGTTCGCCGATCTCATATCCCAGGGCGTCCGTCAGGGCGGCTCTCAGCCGGCGGTACCACTCCTGCCAGATCTCCTCCGGCATTTCGCCGGCAATCTGAAGGCCGCCCGGCTCAACAGACGCCCACAAATCAATCCCCTCGCCAGTCCAGCGGGGCCCCCGGGCGTTCCCGGCCCAACAGGGCATGGACTGGTAAACAGCGCCCATTCTCCGCCAGAGCTCATCCGGCGCAGAGCAGTGAATATTCAAGGTCACATCGTGATGCGCCATCGCCGCCCCTCTCAGAGCCGGGCCACGCCGGTCCTCTGTGCGGCCTCCGCCACGGCCTTGGCCACGGCGGGACCCACCCGCTTGTCAAAGGCCTGGGGAATGATGTAGTCCGCGCTGAGCTCCTGGTCCGAGATCAGCTCCGCCAGGGCCCGGGCAGCGGCCATCTTCATCTCCTCGTTGATGTCCCTTGCCCGCACGTCGAAGGTCCCCCGGAACACGCCAGGGAAGGCCAGGACGTTATTGATCTGGTTGGGATAGTCGCTGCGGCCGGTGGCGATGACGGCAGCCCCGCCGGCCTTTGCCTCGTCGGGGAAGATCTCCGGCGTGGGGTTGGCGCAGGCGAAGATGACAGGGTCTTTCGCCATGGTCCGCACCATGTCCGCGGTGACAGTGCCTGGGGCGGACACGCCGATGAACACATCGGCCCCCGCCAGCATCTCCGCCAGGGTTCCGGACCGCTTTTCCAGGTTGGTCACCTGGGCCATCTCCTCCTTGATCCAGTTCAGACCCTCCCGGCCCTGGAAGATGGCGCCCTTGCGGTCGCACATGGTGATGTGCCGGAATCCGGCGGACAGCAGCAGCTTCGCGATGGAGACCGCCGCCGCGCCGGCGCCGGAGGTCACAATCCGCACGTCCTCCCTCTTTTTCCCCACTACCTTCAGGGCGTTGGTGAGACCCGCCAGGGTGATGATGGCGGTTCCGTGCTGGTCGTCGTGGAAAATGGGGATATCACACGTTTCTTTCAGCTTCCGCTCGATCTCAAAGCACCGGGGGGCGGCGATGTCCTCCAGGTTGATGCCGCCGAAGCTGCCGGAGATGTTGTAAACCGTCCGGACGAACTCGTCCACATCCTGGGTCTTCACGCACAGGGGGAAGGCGTCCACCCCGCCGAAGGCCTTGAACAGCACGCACTTGCCCTCCATCACCGGCATGCCGGCCTCCGGGCCGATGTCCCCCAGGCCCAGGACCGCGCTGCCGTCGGTGATGACGGCGCAGAGGTTGTGCCGCCGGGTCAGCTCATAGCTTTTTTCAATGTCCCTCTGGATCTCCAGGCAGGGCTGTGCCACACCCGGGGTGTAGGCCAGGGACAGGTCCTCCCGGGTCTCCACGGGGACCGTGGCCACCACCTCAATTTTCCCCTTCCACTCTCCGTGGAGCCGCAGGGATTCCTTCGCGTAATCCATATCTGTTACCTCTCTTTATTCTCCGCCGGGACGGTTCCGCCCGGCGGATATTCTGACAGCTCTCAGGTCTCCCAGCCCTTGGCCCTCTCCACGGCTCTGTGCCACCCGGCCAGCAGCCGCTGCCGCTCCTGCTGGGAGACGGCGGGGTCAAAGCGGCGGTCCAGGGTCCACTGGCTTCGGATCTCCTCCCGGCTGCGCCAGACGCCGCCGGCCAGTCCCGCCAGATACACCGCCCCCAGAGCGGTGGTCTCCCGGATCACCGGGCGGAGGATGGACCGGCCCGCAATGTCCGCCTGGAACTCCATGAGAAAATCGTTGGCGGAGGCGCCGCCGTCCACCCGCAGTTCCCTGACCGGGATGCCGGTGTCCTCCTCCATGGCGGAGAGCACGTCTCCCGTCTGATAGGCGATGGACTCCAGCGCCGCCCGGATGATGTGGTCCCGGCCCGTCCCCCGGGTCAGCCCCAGTATGGCCCCCCGGGCGTACATATCCCAGTGCGGCGCCCCCAGACCGGTGAAGGCGGGCACCACATACACGCCGCCGCTGCCGGACACCTTCCGGGCGAAATACTCACTGTCGGCGGCCTCGGTGATCAGGTGCAGCTCGTCCCGGAGCCACTGGATCACCGCCCCGCCCACGAACACGCTGCCCTCCAGGGCGTACTGGACCTTCCCGCCCGCCCCGGCGGCGATGGTGGTCACAAGGCCGTTTTGGCTGCGGACCAGCTTTTCCCCAGTGTTCATCAGCAGAAAGCAGCCGGTGCCGTAGGTGTTTTTGGCCTCCCCGGCGTCAAAGCAGGCCTGGCCGAAGAGGGCGGCCTGCTGGTCTCCGGCGATGCCGGCGATGGGCACCTCCACTCCCTGGATGTTCACCGTGCCGTAGACCTCACTGGAGGAGCGGACCTCCGGCAGCATGGCCATGGGGATCCCCAGCCGGCGGCAGATCTCCTCATCCCAGCGGAGGTTCTCAATGTCGTAGAGCATGGTGCGGCTGGCATTGGTATAGTCCGTGACGTGGACTTTTCCGCCGGTGAGCTTCCAGATCAGCCAGCTGTCCACGGTGCCGAACAGCAGCCGTCCCGCCTCCGCCCCCTCCCGGGCCCCGGGAACGTGGTCCAGGATCCACCGGATCTTGGTGGCGGAGAAGTAGGCGTCGATCAAAAGACCCGTGCACCGGCGGACATAGTCCGCAAACTCCGCGTCCTTTTTCAGCTCCTCACACAGCGGCGCCGTGCGGCGGCACTGCCATACAATGGCGTTGCACACAGGCCGGCCGGTCTCCCGGTCCCAGACCACGGTGGTCTCCCGCTGGTTGGTGATGCCGATGCCGGCCACCTCCTCCACCGGAACGCCGGTCTGGGCCAGCACCTCGTTCAGCACGCCGTACTGGCTGGAGTAGATCTCCATAGGATCGTGCTCCACCCAGCCCGGCTGGGGGTAGATCTGGGTAAACTCCTTCTGGGCCATGCCCACGATGCTCTGGGCCCGGTCAAAGAGGATGCAGCGGCTGCTGGTGGTCCCCTGGTCCAGGGCGGCGACATACTGTCTCACGGCGGAGCCTCCTCTCTCTTTCTCAGAAAAACCCGGGGAGCAGAACGGCTTCTCGGTCCGTCCTGCTCCCGTTCATCTCTATCTTTTTATACCAAAAAAGTCCTGTCTTGTCAAGCCGCTGTCAGGGGGCGGGGTACTGGGTCCGGGGGGATGTCAGCTCTCCGTACCGCAGGGTGACGCCGGGCCAGTCCACCAGCCGCCACCAGGCCTCAAAGTACTCGTCCCGCCGGTTCTGGTAGGGCAGGTAGTAGGCGTGCTCCCACACGTCGCACCCCAGCAGGGGCGTCAGGGGCAGGGGGCTGTCCTGATTGGGGGTCTTGCGGACGGAGAGATGCCCCTCCCTGTCCGTGATCAGCCAGGCCCAGCCGGAGCCGAACTGTCCCAGGGCGGCGGAGCGCATGGCGGCCTTCAGGCCCTGGAGGTCCCCGAAGTCTCGGTCAATGGCCTGCTGGAGCGCGGGCCCCGGAGCGGAGGCCGGCGTGGGGTGCAGAGTCTTGAAGTACAGGTCGTGGTTGTACACGCCGCCGGCGTTGTTCCGCACCCCCTGGCGGATGTCCTCCGGCAGCTCCGGCCAGCCCTGCATCAGCCGCTCCAGGGACCAATCGTGGTACTGGGGGTGGTCTTGAAGGAGCTTGTTGAGGTTTTCCACATAGGTGTTGAAGTGCTTGTCGTGGTGAAAGTGCATGGTACGCTCATCCAGCTCCGGCAGCAGTGCATCGTAGGCATAGGGCAGGGGCGGCAGGGTAAAGGGATAGTGTGCCTCCATGGTGCGTCATCCTTTCTCATATCTGAATAACGCTAGTATATGCGGCAAAAGCTGAAATTATCGGCAAAGACGGAGCGCCCCGCCGCCAAAAGGCGGCAGGACGCTTCCAATCTCAATACTTGGTGTGCAGCAGGTGGTGGGCCCTCTCGCTGAGAGGGGCTTTCAGATAGACCCGGTACAGGGCCTGGACGTCCGGATTCTCATGGGAGAACCGCAGCTCCGACTTGGCGTCCAGCTTCCAGAGCTTGTCGCCTCTGGCCGCCGTCATCTCCACGCCCTCGTGGATGGGCTGGCCGCCGCCCCCGGCACAGCCGCCGGGGCAGGCCATGACCTCCACGAAGTCGTACTCCGCCGCGCCGCTGTCGATGGCCTCCATCAGCTTCCGGGTGTTGGCCAGACCGCTGACCGCCGCCACACGGACGTCCCCCGCCCCGGGAATATTAAAGACGTCCTCCCGCCAGGGCTTGCTGCCCCGGACGGCCTGGAAGGCGTCGGGGTCCGGATTTCTCCCGGTGACCAGATAGTAGGCGCTGCGGAGGGCAGCGTCCATGACGCCGCCGGTGACGCCGAAGATCACCGCCGCGCCGGTGCCGGTGCCCAGGGGACTGTCGAACTC
>CAJTZI010000072.1 GCA_910584075.1 uncultured Oscillibacter sp. | reverse complement strand
GAAAAGGGGACGCGAGGAGGCAATGCCCGAGATACGCGGCAGTTTATCAACGGTGTATTTTGGATCTTACACACTGGGGTGACCTGGCGGGATTTTCCAGAAACGTATGGAAATTGGAAGAATGTACACCGCCGCTTCTGCCGATGGCGCGGCATTGCTGTGTGCTACGCCAAAAATGTCGCTTCCTTCGTCGCTACTGTCCAAATTCGTTGTATTGCTATTTGGCTCCTTCTTTATTGACGACACCATCTAAGACGCGGCGAGTATAAATAAAACGAGGCTCCTATTAAGAAGCCTCGTTGAAAATATAATGGTTACATGAATGTTTTCCATTGTTGATTTTCTTTAACCTGATCAACTTCTTCAACTAACGCATTAATTTGATCCTCCGATATTTCTTGCCTAATAAAGGGTTCATACTTTTGGGGAAAACTATCTGGAATTTCGATATGAGTTTCATAGCACAGAGCATATTTCTTCAGTTCAAATGCTCGCTTAGAGTATGAAAAGCCTTCATCAGTTTCATAGAGCAGTCCTAATGCTCTGTAATCATCAACACACTCTTCGTCTTGTGATATATTGCCTGGCTCAATTCTTTTGCTTAAAAACAATAGGTCTTCCTCAGTTAGGTTTCTTATACATCGGCTTAACTGAAAGAATTTTCGTGTGTCAATCTGCTTAGAAAACATCACTTGACAAGGGCATACAGGGAAAAGAAGCAAAAAAAGTGCTACCAACCTTACACAAAACACCGCCTAAAGGGACAATAGGCGGTGTTTTTGTATGCGGCGGAAAATCCCTGAACCCTGGCCGCCAGGGTATACGGCCAAAATCGAGACCAGGAGGTATTTGCAAGCATAGCAGACGAAACCAAGACCAACGCCACGCCGGAAGCGCCGGGCGGCCCTCCCGCGCCGGAGCAGACGGAACAGGCGGTGATCCCCGGCATGGACGGCGGCCCCGCCCCCTCCGGCAAGGTGATCGACCTGTCGGACGTGCGGGCGGAGGCTGGCAAGACCGGGCCGGAGGCCCCCGCCCCTGGGGAGGCTCCCCCGGAGCAGGGCGCTGCTGGCTCCGATTCTTGTGATGCTGTGCGTCACTCTGGCCTGTTCTGGAATTGCAGTGAAATACTTTCAGTGGGAATAATATGACTGCGTTTCGTTTTCCGTTTATAACATAGCCTTGATGGTATTCAAAGCCCATGATATGCTCAGTAACGGGAAACCAGAAAGGAGGAGCTTCCCTGATTGCTTCTGGTCATCGTGGCCAGAGGCGATCAGAAAACATTCCCGCTTTTTAAGTACGGTAAAATCCATAAACAACGGAGTTTGAACATGAAAAAATGGCTCGATGAAGAATATGAATTTGAAGTTGAAGTGATTGGTTTTTTGCGTGGCGATCATACAGAGCATTACTGTCGGAATGGTGAAGAAATCGGAGATAAATATACCTGCACCTATGGATGTCCTGTCAATGCAGAGGGATATGGTATCTTGTCAAAGGTTTTATACACAAGTGGGTTATCATTATGCTCACTCAGTACATAGGACACGATACGCCGGTCACAGAGGTCAAGGATGGCGCTGAGATAGAGCTTATGTACCGTAACCCCCATACCATTTAAACTCAGTCACATCAGTCAGCCACTTTTCATTGGGTTTGTCCGCATAAAATTGGCAGTTCAGAAGATTTTTGGCAACGTATTGAGAATTTTTGGCCGGTCTGGTGCAGCCACGGTTATTGTATTTCACAGTAGAGCGTATATCTCTGGCCCGGCAGATACGCAGCACCCGCTTATCATTGACATGGATACCATAGTCGTGGCGCAGATCATCATTGAGCGTCCGGTAACCTTTATCCGGGCTTTCCGCATGGATTTTTTCAATCTTATCCGCCAGGCGCTCATTTTCCTCAGTTCTGCGGCTCAGGTTCCCCGTAGCCCATTATGGTAAGCAGAACGAGCAGCATGGAGCAGACTTCAAGCCGTTTCAATGGGATACCCCTGTTCTTCATGACATTCCCTGACTGCCATGTAAACCTGGCGCTGTCTTACTTCTGAGAGGCATCTCCCTCTCCGCCTCGTCCAATTTTTTTAGCAGGTCACGCTCCATTTCTGCCAGATACAGCTTGTGTTTCAACTGCTCAATTTCAATTTGTGCCTGCTCCAATTCCGTCCGGGGAGTTTGGTCTTTCTTACGGCGACCGCGCCGGTCTTGCAGCCCGGCCTCTCCCATCTCTTCAAAACGTAGTGTCCAGTTGCGGACCTGTTGGTAGCTTACCTGATGCTTTAAGTCCATCTCTCCATAGTTCTTACCGCTGGCAATACACTCCCTGACGATTTGAACGCGTTCCTCCGGTGTGGTCCCCCGTCCCTGTTTCATATAGCTCCCACCTCCTGAATACTTAACGGAGTTGAAATCTCCATGAGTATTGTACAACTTTATCCAATTTTGGAGTTGAGTATGTGAACGCAATCCATGTTTTCAACTGATCTCCTGTTGGCTGCCTTCTCCTGCCATGTACGATTGCACGGCTTGCCGCTTAAGTTCGGGACTGTATACGCTGTTCTTTTCGCGAGGAAGGAATGCCGCTATCCCCTCTCTTTAGTATTTTCTTACCCATTGCTGAAATACATATTCACTGCATTTGGCCTTTTTCACCGATTCTGTCCGTCCTACTGTACCGCTCATATAGTTTCGTATTATTTTCACTTTTTCCGCTGCTGTCAAATCCTGTTTCTTCAATATGAATACTCCCTCGATCAGAGACTGTTTTGTTTTTCACTGTCTCTCATAGGGGGAGCATATCATACCGCAGAAGTGCCCGCATAATGGCCTGATCGCTCTCGCAGGCCAGGAACAGCTGCTCCAGCTCGATGTACTCGTTGTCGGTGTGGGCCAGATCCTCCCGGGAGGGGCCCAGACCCACAGTGGGGATGCCAGCCTCGCCGGCGTAGTGGCTGCCGTTGGTGCAAAAGCTGTACTGGGTCACTGCCGCCTCCCGGCCCATGGCCCGCAGCTCCGACAGGATCGCCTGTACAAAGGCGTCCTCCTCGCTGTACAGCCAGGCTGGGAAGAACCGCCGCCCCCGGATGGAGGCCCCGGTGCAGCAGGACTCCTGTCCCTCGGCGTAGGAGACCCTGGCCCGGAAGGCGGGGTCCTCTGCCGCCAGACGCTCCAGCAGGGCCTGAATGGGGGCCAGGACACTCTCCTCCGTCTCTCCGGGCAGCAGGCGGCGGTCATAGGTGGCCCGGCAGCGGGAGGGCACCACGGACGCGCCGGGATAGGGGGCGGACTTGATGTCCGTCAGCTCCAGAATTCCCTTGCCCAGCACCGGGTGCTCCGGGCAGGGCAGCTGCCGGATGGCCTCTGCGGCCTTGCACATGGCGTACACCGCGTTGACGCCCTTCTCCGGGTTGGCGGAGTGGGCGGGGACACCGAATGTCTCCACCACGATCTCCGCCCGGCCCCGCTGGCCGATTTTCAGATCGCACTGGGACGCCTCGCCGATGACCACATAGTCCGGACGGACGATGCGGCTGACGCTCCGGGAGGCGACGCCCTCAAAGCACTCCTCGTGGACGGTGCCCGCGATATAGATCTCCCCGGGAAAGTCCCGGTTCCGGTCCTGGGCAAAGAAATGGGCGGCGGCGGTGAAGGCCGCCACAGCGCCCTTCATGTCCGAGGTGCCCCGGCCGTACATCCGGCCCCCGGCGATCTCACAGCCGTAAGGGTCATGGGTCCAGGCGGCGGGGTCGGCCACGGGAACGGTGTCCAGGTGTCCGTCGAACAGCACTCTGGGGCCGGGGCGGTTCCCGGCAATCATTCCGATGACGCTGCCGAGCCCGTCCACGGTCACCCGGTCAAAGCCGCGGCCTCGCATATACCGCTCCAGCACTCCGGCGGCCTCCGCCTCATGGCCGGACTCACTTCTCTTGGATACCAGGGCCCGGGTCAGTTCGATCAGCTCCTCTTTTCTCTCCTCACGCAGCATGGCGGAACTCTCCTCTCCACAACAGAATCAAAACGGGTTTCCTCCCCACTATATTAAAGCTCTTTTTCCCCCCCGTCAACCGTCCATATTCCGACCTCTTTTTTCCGGGGACCTGCCCTATAATAGCCCCATCGGATAAAGGGGGCGGGGCTGTGACGGTGGTGTACATCGACAGCGTATTCATCCTGAATGCGGTAATGGATTATCTGCTGCTGCTGGCGGTGGGCCGGCTGGCGGGGATTCCTCTCCGGCGGAGGAGGTACATATTGGCGGCGCTGGCCGGCGGGGCCTACGCCGCGGCGGTGTTTCTGCCGGGATGGGGATTTCTGGCCTCACCGCCGGTGAAGCTGGCGGCGGGGGTGCTGATGTCTCTGGCGGCCTTCGGCACAGAGACGCGGTTTTTCCGGCTGACGCTGCTGCTCTTTATGGTCTCCAGCGCCATGGCCGGGTGTGTGCTGGCCCTGGGACTGCTGGCGGGGAGCCGGGTGCCGGTGGTAAACGGCGTGTTCTACACGGACGTGGACGCCGGGGTGCTGCTGATCGCGGCGGCGGCGGCCTACGCGGTGCTGGCGGTGGTGTTCCGGGCATCGGCCCGGCACGGAATGGCAGGCTGCCTGCTGCCGGTGCGGGCGGGCCTGAATGGCCGCTCCGCCGCTCTGACGGCCCTGTGGGACACGGGCAGCGCCCTGCGGGAGCCCGGCAGCGGAGAGGCAGTGCTGGTGGCAGCCCCCGGCGCATTGGACGGCCTGCTGCCGCCGGAGGCACGGCGCCTGGTGGCGGTGGAGCGCCTGCGGTCCCCAGCGGATGTGCTGGAGCCCCTGCGGCGGGCCTCGCCGGAGCTGCGGCCCCGCCTGCTGCCCTACCGGGCGGTGGGAGCGGGGGGACTGCTGCTGGCGGTGCGGCTGGACTGGGCGGAGATCGGCGGGCGGCGGTACGCCGGACTGACGGCGGCGCTGTCGCCCACGGCCCTGGGAGACGGATACACGGCCCTGTGGGGGGGCGAAGTCAAAAAAGGAGGAGACCATGGAAGCGTTGCGAAAAGGCCTTTTGGGGCTGCTGGGACTGCTGCGGCGGATGGGACTGCTGCCCCAGCCGGAGATCCACTACATCGGCGGCAGCGACACCCTGCCGCCGCCCCTGAGCCGGGAGCGGGAGGCGGAGCTGCTGGCACGTCTTACGGACGAGAACGCCCGGAAAGAGCTGATCGAGCACAACCTGCGGCTGGTGGTGTACATCGCCCGCCGGTTTGAGAACACGGGCATCAACATCGAAGATCTAATCTCCATCGGCACCATCGGCCTGATCAAGGCGGTAGGAACCTATCGTACAGACAAGAACATCAAGCTGGCCACCTACGCCTCCCGGTGCATTGAGAACGAGATTTTGATGTACCTACGGAAAAACGCCAACCGCAAGGGGGAGGTCTCCTTCGACGAGCCCCTGAATACGGACTGGGACGGCAACGAGCTGCTGCTGTCCGACGTGCTGGGCACGGAGGAGGACACGGTGATGCGCCCCATCGAGGAGGACGTGGAGCGGAGCCTGCTGGCGGCGGCCATCAACGCCCTGTCCCCCCGGGAAAAGCAGATCATCACCCTGCGCTTCGGCCTAGGGGGCGGACGGGAGCAGACCCAGAAGGAGGTGGCGGACCAGCTGGGCATCTCCCAGAGCTATATCTCGCGCCTGGAAAAACGGATCATCTCCCGGCTGAAAAAGGAGATTCTGCGCATGAGCTGAACCGGGTGCAAAGTCCTTGCAATTTCCGGCAGGATTTTGTATAATATAGCCCTATGCAAAAACCTGCTGTACGCAAGGGAGGAAACACACATGGCAGAGGACATCAAGACCACCCGGGAGGAGGCGGCGGAGGGCCGCAACTTCATCCACGCGTTTATCGAGGAGGACACCGCCCCCGGCGGACAGTACGAGGGGATGACTGTCCACACCCGTTTCCCGCCGGAGCCCAACGGCTATCTCCACATCGGCCACTGCAAGGCGCTGACCATTGACTTCGGCACTGCGGAGAAATACGGCGGCCTCTGCAACCTGCGGATGGACGACACCAATCCCACCAAAGAGGACGAGGAGTATGTGGAGGCCATCAAGGAGGACATCCACTGGCTGGGCTTCGACTGGGGGGACCGGTTTTTCTACGGCTCGGACTACTTTGACGAGGACTACCGTCAGGCGGTGGGCCTGATCAAAAAGGGCCTGGCCTACGTGTGCCAGCTGAGCCCGGAGGAGTTCAAGGAGTATCGAGGAAGCGTGGGCGTGCCCGCCCGCAGCCCCTGGCGGGACCGACCCATTGAGGAGAGCCTGGACCTCTTTGAGCGGATGAAAAACGACGAGTTCCCCGACGGAGCCATGACATTGCGGGCAAAGATCGACCTGGCCTCCGGCAACTTCAACATGCGGGACCCGGTGATCTACCGCATCAACCACCTGCCCCACCACCGCTGTGGTACCAAGTGGTGCATCTACCCCATGTACGACTTCGCCCACCCCATTCAGGACGCTCTGGAGGGCATCACCCACAGCCTCTGCTCCCTGGAGTTTGAGAACCACCGTCCCTTGTACAACTGGGTGGTGGACAACTGTGACCTGCCCTCCAAGCCCCGGCAGATCGAGTTCGCCCGCCTCGGCATCGACCACACCGTCATGAGCAAGCGCAAGCTCCGGCGTCTTGTGGAGGAGGGACGGGTCTCCGGTTGGGACGACCCCCGAATGCCCACTCTCTGCGGCCTGCGCCGCCGGGGCTACACCCCCCGGTCCATCCGGAACTTCTGTGAGCGCATCGGCGTGGCCAAATCCGCCAACATCGTGGAGTATGGCTTCCTGGAGCACTGCCTGCGGGAGGATTTGAACGAGACGGCGGAGCGGGTCATGGCGGTGCTGCGGCCCGTCAAGCTGACCATCACCAACTACCCCGAGGGAATGACGGAGACCCTGACGGTGGAGAACAATCCCCTGGACCCCTCCGCCGGGACCCGGGAGGTGGCCTTCTCCCGCACCCTCTGGATTGAGGCCGACGACTTTCTGGAAACACCGGTGCCCAAGTACAAGCGCCTCTACCCCGGCGGCCCGGAGTGCCGGCTGAAGGGGGCGTACCTGATCACCTGCACCGGCTGCGTGAAGGACGGGGCGGGGAATGTGACGGAGGTCTTGTGCGAGTACGACCCCGAGAGCCGGGGCGGCGACCCCGCCGATGGCCGGAAGGTGAAGGGGGCCACCATCCACTGGGTGGACGCCGCCTCTGCCGTGGACGCCGAGGTCCGGCTCTACGACAACCTCTTTGACGACGAGGCCCCTGACGCGGCGGACAAGGACTTCCTGGACTGCCTGAACCCCAACTCCCTGGAGGTCCTCACCGGCTGCAAGGTGGAGGCGGGCCTTGGGGAGGCTGCGGCCCCGGCGAATTTCCAGTTCATGCGCCTGGGGTATTTCTGCCTGGATAACAAGGACTCCAGGCCGGGGAACCTGGTGTTCAACCGAAGCGTGAGCCTGAAGGACAGCTTTAAGAAATAAGGGGAACGCCCGGAGCGCGACACGCTCCGGGCGTTTATTGCGCCAATGAATCATTTGTAGAGACAGGACCCTGAGTCCACCCATTTTCTGTTAGATAGGGTCATCAATAAAACTGTGCTATAATAGTCCCCAAAATAGCGGGAGGGCAGAAAAAAGGCGGGTGAACAGCAACGACATGATATAGGCAACAGAGCGTGGGAGAAAATCAAGCCATACACGATAGGTGAAAAGGGGACGCGAGGAGGCAATGCCCGAGATACGCGGCAGTTTATCAACGGTGTATTTTGGATCTTACACACTGG
>CAJTZI010000071.1 GCA_910584075.1 uncultured Oscillibacter sp. | reverse complement strand
CACAGGGTATGCCTATCTCGCCGGCGGCAACGTGTACTTTGACACCTCCAAGCTCAGCCGCTACTACGTCTTCAACGACCACGACGAGGAGGATCTGGCCGTGGGCGTCCGGGAGGGCGTGGAGGAGGACATCAACAAGCGCAACCGAAACGATTTCGTTCTCTGGTTCACCAAGAGCAAGTTCGAGGACCAGGCTCTTAAGTGGGACTCCCCCTGGGGTGTGGGTTATCCCGGCTGGCACATCGAGTGCTCCGGCATCTCCATGAAGTACAACGGGGAATACCTGGACCTCCACTGCGGCGGCGTGGACAACGCCTTCCCTCACCACACCAACGAGATTGCCCAGTCTGAGAGCTTCCTGGGCCACCCCTGGTGCTCCCACTGGTTCCACGTCCACCATCTGAACACCAATGACGGCAAGATGAGCAAGTCCAAGGGCGAGTTTCTGACGGTCTCGCTGCTGGAGGAGAAGGGGTACGACCCCCTGGCCTACCGGTATTTCTGCCTCCAGAGCCACTACCGCAAGGCGCTGGTGTTCACCTGGGAGAACCTGGACAACGCCGTGGCGGCTTACGGCAAGCTGGTGGGCCGCGTGGCGGCCCTGACCCCCGGCGGGGACGTGGACCGGGCGGTGTTTGACGAATACAAGGCCAGGTTCCTCCAGCAGATGGGGAACGATTTGAACACGTCCATGGGCGTGACGGCCATCTTTGATGTATTGAAGGCAAAGACCGGCGATGCCACCAAGCTGGCGCTGATCGGGGATTTCGACCAGGTGCTGTCCCTGGGCCTTCTGGAGAAGGCGGCGGCAGTGCGGGAGAAAGCCGCCCAGGCGAAAACGGCCCAGTCCGGCGGCGGGGAGTACACCGTCACCGGCGAGGGCGACGCGGAGATCGACGCTCTGGTGATGAAGCGGTACGAAGCCAAAAAGGCGAAGAATTTCGCCGAGGCGGACAGGATCCGGGACGAGCTGAAGGGCCGGGGGATCGAGATCACGGACGTCAAGGGCGGGGCCTGCTGGAAGCGGGTCTGAGTGAGAGATATCAATAGGCGAAAGGGGGACGCGAGGAGGCAATGCCCGAGATACGCGTCCCCTTTTCGCCTATCGTGTATGGCCTGATTTTCTCCCACGCTCTGCCGCCTATATCATGTTGTTGCTGTTCACCCGCCATTTTTCTGCCCTCCCGCTACTTTGGACTATTATAGCACATTTTTATTGACGACGCTATCTAGTATAATTAGGGTCGGTTTTTTCGACGGCTGCACGTTGGAAAAATCGACCTGTGGAATGGGCACGAAAGGCTCCGGGGGAGGCGGGGCTGGTTTGGACGGAACGGTCCGAGTAGTGAACCGCTTGACGTAGATTTTCTTGGATTTCCCCCGGCCCTGCTTGATCCGCTCGATCAGGCCGACGCCCTTTTTCGTGTCCAGCTCGGCCAGCAGCTTCATGGCCTTGTCCCGCCCGAAGGTCATATCCTCGCAGATTTTCCTGCGATTTTTTTGTCTTGTTATCGGCCATTTTGTCGCAAATCTGTATGCTCCGGCTGATAATCCGGCTTCTGAAACTTGCCGTTGACAATATCGTCTTACGATATTATAATGAAAGCAGATGATATCGTAAGACGATATTGAGGCATGAAAGGAGGGCCGCCATGGCGAGACAGCCCCTGAAATCCCTGACGGAGAGCATGTTCTACGTTCTGCTGGCCCTGTGGCGGCAGGAGCGGTGCGGCACGGAGATCGCCGCCTACGTCCGGCAGCTGACGGCGGGCCGGGTGGCCCTGGGCCCGGGGACGCTGTACGCCATCCTGGGGAAATTTCAGGAGGAGGCGCTGATCAAAGAGAGCTGGTCCCAGGGCCGGATGCGGGTCTACCGAATTACCGATGCGGGCCGGGCGCTGTTCCGGCAGGAGCTGGAGAATATGCGCCGCTGTGTGGATGACGGACAGCGGGAGCTGGGAGAGGAGGAAGAGACATGAGAAAACTGGCGCTGGACCCCATGGAGGTCCCCGCCGTCCAGGCGTGGCTGGAGGACTGGGCCGCCCAAGGCTGGTATGTGGAGAGCTACGGGCGGAACCTGGTCAGCTTTGCCCGGGGGGAGAGGCGGGAGCACATCCGCTACCGCCTCCAGCCCTCGGGGCCTCAGGGCGGAGAGCCGGACCAGGACACCCGGGAGGCCTATCGGGAGATGGGCTGGACCTACGTCTGCTCTACCGTTGGGAGCAGGAATTTTGGCGGCGTGAGGACGGAGTTCCACATCTGGCGGTGCGAGGACCCCGCGGCGACGGAGCTGGACACGGACCAGACCCTGCGGGAGGAGGCCTACGGGGACCTCCTGCGCCGCGGCTGGCGGAACATCTGGCTGGGGGTGCCGCTGGCCGCGGTGGCGCTGGCGTTGATGTTGTGGCTGGTGTGGGACCGGCCCCGGGGATACCTGCTGGACCTGCGCACCTCCAGCACACCCCTGATGCTGTGCTGTCACGGCCTGCTGGTTCTGCACCTGATCAGCCGCTCTGTGCGGCTGATCCGCTTCACCCGGCAGCTGCGGCGGCAGGAGCCGGCGCCCCAGCGGGCCCCCTGGGGCTGGGCCCGGGCCAGGGTGTGGGTGTTTCAGGGGCTGTATGCGCTGATCCTCCTGGTGATGACCGGGAGTTTGTTCCGCCCCTATGACTCCCGGCCCTACCTGCCGGTGTCGCAGTACGAGGGGGCGGTGCCCTATGTCTCCCTGGCGGAGCTGGGAACCCCGGCGGCGGAGGAGGCGGAGGCCGTGGACTTCCACAGCTTCTGGGGAAAGGCCGCGTGGTGGACCCTGGAGGGGGACTATGAGCACCTGGAGGAGGGCGGCGACGGGCCCCGCTGCAGCGCGGAGTATTACAGTCTCCGGTTCCCCTCCATGGCGAAGAATCTGGAGGCGCAGATGCTGAAGCGGTGGTCCTTTGCGATCGACATCGGAGAGGATCCGGAGTTCCGGGTGTCCGTGCCGGGGGCGGACAGCGCCTGGTACTGGCGGGATGAGCTGAAGGGCTGGCAGTTTTTGCTGCTCCGCCGGGGCGGGCAGGTGCTGGATGTGTCCTACCAGGGAGAGGCGGACCTGCGGGAGCATTTGGACAGCTATGTAACGATGCTGGAGCGCTTCCGGCAGGGCTGATCCGGTCCGGTTCAGAGCCGCCCTTTCAAAGGGCGGGAGGGCAAAGTCCCTGCGGCTCCGGGAGAGTCCCAAGGCAGGCTGCCCCCGGTCAGACCCGGCACGCAGTGCCTGCGGAAACGGGCAACATTCCCCTTCGTGCTGAGCATATGGCACCACGGAGGCAGGGGAAAAGTCTTGTAAAATTTCTTCAAAGGGAGTAGAATGAAAAAAACGCAGGGAGGTTTGAAGTATGAAGTATCTGATCGTCGTGGATCTGCAGAACGACTTTGTCACCGGGGCCCTGGGGACGGCGGAGGCCCGGGCCATTGTGCCCTATGCCGCCCGCCGGGTGACAAAGGCCCTGGAGAAGGGGGAGGAGATCATCTTCACTCGGGACACCCACAGCCCCAACTACCTGGAGACCCAGGAGGGCCGGAACCTCCCGGTGCCCCACTGCATCTGGGGTACGGAGGGCTGGGAAATCGTCCCCCAGTTGACCGCGTACACCGTGGGCCGGACGCCCATCGACAAGCACGGCTTCGGCAGCCGGTATCTGGGGGCCATGCTGAAGGCCCGGGACGAGGACCTGAAAAAGCAGGGACAGCCCGGGGTGGAGCGGGCCACCTTCATCGGGCTGTGCACCGACATCTGCGTCATCTCCAACGCGCTGCTGGTAAAATCCTTCCTGCCAGAGGTGGAGATTGTGGTGGACGCCTCCTGCTGCGCAGGGGTGACGCCGGAGAGCCACAAAAACGCACTGGCGGCCATGAGAGCCTGCCAGGTCATCATTGAAAACGGATGAGGAACGCCGCGTGAAAAACGGCGTTTTCTGCCCCTGCGGCTGATGGGCAGCGGAAGCGCCTCCCTCCGGGGGAGGTCCCGCCTGCCGCAGATTCCGTCCCGGAGGCCGAGGGGCCTGAGAATCCTGCGGAATTGCCGGAGGGGGCCCCTGACGGCGGAGGAGACCGGACGGGTGAAGGGAGACCTTTCACCGGCGGGAAACAGGAGGTGTCCTCTCAGAGGTTCTCCTTCGCTCCCTTCCGCGAAAGACACGAGCTCAGAGCGTCTGCCTTACGCGGAGGGTTTTTTCCCAAAACCGGCTTGACAGCCGTGCGCGTGGGCTTATGTGAACAGGCCCTAAAATAGAATAGCAGTTCAAGCAGACAAGAGGAGAGGATTTTATGGAGCGTTCCGCCGGTATTTTACTGCCGATTTTTTCCCTGCCGGGGGCCTATGGCGCCGGTGTCCTGGGGACGGAGGCCCGGGAGTTTGTGGACTTCCTCCGCGGCGCCGGACAGAAGTGGTGGCAGATTCTGCCCATCGGCCCCACCGGGGCGGGCAACTCCCCCTACACCAGCGAGTCCACCTTCGCGGGCAACCCCCTGCTGATCGACCTGGAGCGTCTGGCGGAGGAGGGCCTGCTGGATGAGGCTGACCTGGAATCCGCCCGGGTGCCGCCCTCGGACCGAATCGACTACGGGGAGCTTTACCGGCTGCGGGAGCCCCTGCTGCGCAAGGCTTTCCAGCGGGCCAGGGGGAGTGGAGACGCGGCTGTCCGGAGCTTCTCCGAGAAAAACCCCTGGCTGGCGGAGTACGTGCTGTACCGGGCCGCCAAGATCCACTTTCAAAACGCGGCCTGGTTCGACTGGCCGGACGAGGGCCTGCGCCGCCACGAGCCGGAGGCCCTGGACCGCTGGCGGCGGGAGCTGGCGGAGGACGTGGCTTTCCGCTCCTATGTACAGTACTGGTTTTTCACCCAGTGGGCGGAGCTGAAGGACTACGCCGGTGAAAACGGCGTGAAGATCATCGGCGATATGCCCATCTACGTCTCCCTGGACTCCGCCGATGTGTGGTCGGAGCGAAAGGAATTTCTGCTGGACGGCGAGGGCCGTCCCTCCAAGGTGGCGGGAGTGCCGCCGGACTACTTCTCCGAAGAGGGCCAGCTCTGGGGCAACCCCCTGTACGACTGGCCGGCCATGAAGCGGGATGGCTTCGGCTGGTGGATTCGCCGGGTGGAGGGGGCCAGCAAGCTCTTCGATACCATTCGCATCGACCACTTCCGGGGACTGGAGAGCTACTGGGCCGTTCCCGCCGGGTCCGACACCGCCAAGACAGGGGCCTGGGAGAAGGGCCCCGGCATGGACCTGCTGCGGGTGCTCACCGGCTGGTTTCCCAATACCACATACATTGCCGAGGACCTGGGAATTCTCACCGACGATGTCCACCGGCTGCGGGAGGAGGCGGGCCTGCCGGGGATGAAGGTACTGGAATTTGCCTTCTCCGGGCCGGACAACGCCTATCTTCCCCACCACTACAAGCCCGGCTGCATCTGCTACACCGGCACCCACGACAACGACACCGCCGCAGGCTGGTACGCCCACACCTCGGAGGAGGAGCGGGCCTTTGTGAAGACCTATCTGGGGGTGTCCGACGGGGAGAGCGCGGCGCGGGCCCTGCTCCGGTGCGGGCAGGGCAGCGTGGCGGAGCTGTTCGTGGCCCAGATGCAGGACTACCTGGGCCTTGGCAGCGAGGCACGGCTCAACGTCCCCGGTGTAGCGGAGGGCAACTGGTGCTGGCGGCTGCTGCCCGGACAGGTCACGGAGGCTCTGGCGGAGGAGATCCGCGCCATGACGGCGGCTTTCAGCCGGTGCTGAGCGGCAAACAGGAGCGCGGGAAACCCCGCTTGGGTGTCCCGCACACAGCCTTCCTTTCCGTTGAGAAAACCTCCGGCGCCTTTTGACAGACTGAGCGGAGACGTCCCAAAAGGACGTCTCCGCTCTTTCATTATGGTGCTCACAGCACCATCAGCAGCGTTCCCGCGCCGATGAGGACACAGCCAGCCAGAGATTTGGTGGTAAATTTCTCGTGGAGGAACACAAAGGCCAGCACCAGCGTAATGACCACGCTGAGCTTGTCGATGGGCACCACCTTGGATGCCTCGCCGATCTGGAGGGCCTTGTAATAGCACAGCCAGGAGGCCCCGGTGGCCAGACCGGAGAGGATCAGGAACAACCAGCTCCTCCGGCTGATGTCTGTGATGCCGCCCTGGGTGTTGGTGACAAGCACCATGCCCCAGGCCATCACCAGCACCACGGCGGTACGGATGGCGGTGGCCAGGTTGGAGGGCACACCCTCAATGCCCACCTTCGCCAGAATGGAGGTCAGAGCGGCAAAGACCGCCGACAAAAGCGCCAAAATGAACCACATATCAACGCTTCCCTTCCAAAATATTCTCCGGCTCCGCCGTCACAGGGGCTTCTCCATGGCCACGTGGGGTACCGGGGCGCACTCCATGATGAAGACCTCGCTGGTGGTCTTGTAGCCGCGGTGGGCGTAGAAGGGCTGGGCCGTCACCCGGGCGTCCAGGTACATGGTCTTCCCGCCGCCCTCCGCCGCCATGGCCTCCATACGGTCCAGCAGCGCCCCGCCGATGCCGCTGCCCTGGAGGTGGAAGTCCACGCAGAGATACTCCACCTTGAAAACGTCCTTGTGACTCATGACGCCCACGCCCAGGAGCTGCCCGCCGTCAAAGGAGCCGATGACGGCGGACTCCCGCTCGTGGCTGAAATCCTCTTTGTGGATATCCAGCCCCAGGGGGATCCGCATGACTCGGTTCCGCAGCTCCAGCGTCTCCAGGTACTCCGCTGAGCCGTATGCAATGGGCTTGATCTGACGCATATAGTCGCCTCCCGAAATATGATGTAAAAATTATATCACGGGGGCGCTGTCCTGCCAAGATGGGAAGGCGCGGAATTTTACAATTTCAGTCCCCGGATCTCCGCCTGGAGATGCTCCAGAAACCGCGCCGCGGGAATACCGTCCAGCTGGGTGTGGCGGAACTGGAAGGAGACGGGGAGCTCCGTTCGCAAAAGTTTTTTGCGGTACCGGCCCCAGATTAGGAAGGGGTTGTTGTAAACGCTGGCGTAGATATTCACGGCGCCGTCAATGTCGTACCGGGCCAGGGCGGAGGTGCCGATGACCATGTACTCCTCCAGGTCGTGGGGCTGCCCGCTGGAGCGCACCTGGGCGGTGAGGGACAGGTAGTCCTGCTCAAACTGTCCCAGCTCCCGGGAAAAGGGAGTGTCACAGGTGCTGATCCCGCCGTCCCGGACAGCGACGACAGCGTTTACCGCGATGCGGTCATACCGGATCAGCCGGTCTCCCACCGGCAGCAGATAGAACTCCTCCATTCCGGAGGCCGCCGCGGAGCAAGGATGGTTCTCCAGGAGTGTCCGATCCGGAGACGTTTTCTAGGGCCTGTTCACATAAGGGCCATATAAATTAGGAAAACCGCAAATACAAGGCTTTTCGGAGCCTACCAACAACAAAAATAATATTTGATCTATCACATTACGCTGAAAGGCCGTCCGGCCATCAAAACCGGGCGGCTTTTTTGCGTGGGTAGACGGGAAGGAGGCAAAAAATAATTACAGAAATTTAAGTCTGAAATTTGTGCAACTTTAACGAAAAGGAGGTTAATGAATGGCAGATGAAAAACTGAACACGGGCCCCGGTGAGAAAAAAATCCCGGAGGCTCCCGAGTCTGTAACGGCTGGCCAGCCCCAGGCCCCGGCTCCCGAACAGGCCGCCGCTCCCACACCCCAGCAGGAACAGGCCGGGCCCGCAAAGCCCGACCCCGGCGATGTGGTAGTGTCCTTTGAGCAGATCAATGAGCTCATGGGCGAAAAGCGAAAGGCGGCCCGGGCTGAGGTAGAGAAAGCCGGGGATGCCCCCGCAAAGGAGCAGGCTCCCGGTGAGGCGGAACAGCCCGCCGCTGGCGAACAGAAAAAGCCCCGCCGTGGCCGTTCCCCGAAGGAGGATAAAGCGGAGCCCGCTGGCAAGGAGGCGGCAAAGCCCCGCAAGGGCCGCCCGCCCAAGGCTGACAAGGCGGCCCCCGGCGAGGCCCAGCCGTCCAAGCGAGACAAAGTGATATGCTCCCTATAAGACAGACAGCGAAACAATAAAAACAAGGGGGAGCAGACATGGGAAAACGAATTGAAATGAGA
>CAJTZI010000070.1 GCA_910584075.1 uncultured Oscillibacter sp. | reverse complement strand
CAATTGCAGGTCGATACCGTCGTTGGCCACCACCTCGCCGAAGCGCTTGGTGATGCCTTTGAGTTCAATGGCGCAAACAGTTTTTTCCAATAGTTGCTCACCCTTTCTAAGAGGTCCCGGCGGGGAAACGCGCTGCCGGGCGGAGTCCGGATGGGGCGGGAGCGGGGGTGCTTAAAAGAACAGGGGGCCGCGGAGGCCCCCTGCTTACTTGTTGGGAAATCAGCCGAATTCTTCGTTCAACCGCTGGATCCCGTCGATAGGCAGGTTGAAATACGGAGCGGACTGGAAGTGGGACTCGTGGAACGCGCCGTCAAACACGGCCTCCTCGGAGTCGGGGGCGAAGTCGCCGTCGGTGTCCAGGGCGAAGGCGGTTTCCAGTTTCGCACCCCCGATGGTGAAAGTGCTGGTGTCGAACACCTGCAGCTCGCCGGAGCGGAGCTTGGCCTCTACCTCCGCCAGCTTCTCGGCGGTGCCGGGGGCGGCGATGGCTTCATTCAGATCCGTCATGACTACGGCGTCCATGTCCATGCCGTGGCACCAGTCCTGGTCGAAGCTCTCTCCGTTGGCCACGGATTCAATGGCGTACTCGAAGTAGGGGGCCCAGTTGATCCGGGTGCCGATGAGGGAGGCCTCGGGGGCAACGGAGATCATGTCGTTGTTGTAGCCGGTGTGATACACGCCCTTGCTCTGGGCAGTGGTGGCCGGGGTGGTGTTGTCGGAGTGCTGGGAGATCATGACGCAGCCCATGTCGGCAAGAGCCGAGGCGGCGTTGGCCTCTTCCGTGGCGTCAGACCAGGAACCCACGAACTGGACCTTCATGGTGACGCTGGGGCAGACGCTCCGGGCACCCAGGAAGTAGCTGGTGAAGCCGGAGACGACCTCGGCGAAGGAGAAGGCGCCAACGTACCCGATGACGGCCTGGTCGGCGGTGATCTCACCCTCGTCAATCATCTGCTGGAGCTTCATGCCGGCCACCACGCCGGCAAGGTAACGTCCCTCGTAGATGTTGGCGAAGGCGTTGTGGGTGTTGTCCAGGTTATCGCCCCAGGAGGCCTGGTTGGTGCAGGCGATGAACTCGATCTCGGGATAGTCAGGAGCCACCTTCAGCATGAAGGGTTCGAAGCCGAAGGAGTTGTTGATGATGAGGTCGCAGCCGTCGTCGGCCAGCTCGATGTTGGCGTCCTCACAGCCGGAGTTCTCGGCGATGTTCCACTTGACCACCCAGTCCACGGTGATGCCCTTGGCGGCCAGGGCCTCAGTGGCGGCCTCCTTGCCGCGGATGAAGTTGTAGGTGTAGCCTTGGTCGTTTTCGTCGCCGATGCAGATCAGGCCCACCTTCACGGTCTTGGTCTCGGGAGCGTCTCCGCCGTTCTGGTCTCCGGCGGGCTGGTTCTCAGCGGGCTTGTCGGTGGTGAGGGGCGGCTGGTCGGAGCCGCCTCCGCAGGCGGCCAGACTCAAAACCATCACCAGGGACAGCAGGATTGCAAGAAACTTCTTCATTCTGGTTATCCTCCTTATAAATGAATGTGGAAAGGAACCGGACGGGGTGAGACTACCTCGTCATCTATCATCATACAAGAAAATGCCGGAAAATTCAATGCAATTTTTCCTGTTTCCGGGAAAAATGCGATATAATTTCCGGCGCTCCCCATCCATTTTCTTACACATCCGCCAAAGGGACGCGGCGTCTCCCCGCCTCCTGCCGTCCCGCCGCCTGAAAAAACGGAACCGGCGGGGGCTGCGGGGGCCCCGCCGGTTCCGGCGTGTCAATCCACGGTAATACGGCGCTCCGCGAAGGCCGCCAGCAGGCGGTCCATATCGGAGGGAATGGAGATGGGCTCGCCGCAGGACTTGATGGCGTTGGCCACGTCCTTGAGGCCGTTGCCCGTCACCACGGACACCACGGTGTTGTCCTCTCCGATCACGCCGGCCTCGCAGAGCTTTTTCACCCCCGCCGCGCCGGTGACGCCCGCGGGCTCCCCGAAGACGCCGCAGGTGCGGCCCAGCAGCTTCTGGGCGGCCATGATCTCCTCATCGGAGACATTGACCACCAGACCGTCCGACTCCCGAATGGCCATGAGGGCCTTGTCCGCGTTCCGGGGCACGCCCACGGCGATGGAGTCCGCCAGGGTGTTCTCCTCCATGGGCCGCCAGTCCTCCCCGGTCTCAATGGACCGGTTCAGGGGACAGCAGCCCGCCGCCTGGGCGGAGATCAGCCGGGGAAGGCGGTCGATGAAGCCGATGGCGTACAGGTCCTTCAGGCCCTTCCAGAGTCCGGCGATGGTGCAGCCGTCGCCGACGCTGATGGCGATGTAGTCCGGCGTCTGCCAGTCCAGCTGTTCCATGATCTCCAGGGCCACGGTCTTCTTGCCCTCGGAGAGATAGGGGTTGATGGCGGCGTTGCGGTTGTACCAGCCCCAGCGGTCAATGGCCTGTTTCGAGAGCTCGAAGGTCTCCTCATAGCTGCCCTGGACGGAGATCACCGTGGCTCCGAAGGTCATCAGCTGGGCCACCTTGCCCTTGGGGGCCCGGGAGGGGACGAAGATGTAGGTGGAAAGGCCCGCCGCCGCGGCGTTGCCCGCCAGGGACGAGGCGGCGTTGCCGGTGGAGGAGCAGGCGATCACGCTTGCTCCGGCCTCCCGGGCCTTGGCCACCGCCATGGCGCTGGCGCGGTCCTTCAAAGAGGCGGTGGGGTTCTGACCGTCGTCCTTCACCCACAGGCGCTTCAAGCCCAGTATTTCCGCCAGGCGGGGCTCCTCGTACAGGGGAGACCAGCCCACCCGCAGAGGCGTGGGCTCCGTGCTGTCCGCAACGGGCAGCAGCTCCCGGTAGCGCCACATGGAGCGCTCTGGGCGGGCCGCCAGCTTCTCCTTTGTCAGATGGGCCCTGACGTACTCGTAATCATAGACGATGTCCAGAATACCGCCGCATGCACAGGTGGTCAGATCCGGTACGGCGGAATAGGTCCTGCCGCACTTGACGCACTTTCCGTATTTTACGTGTTTCATTTCGTCTCCTCCGTCAAAATTTGTGAATCCTCCGCCGCCCTTTCCGGCGGGGCTTCCGCCGGGCGCAGAACCTCCGCCGCCACGCCGCCGCAGATCAGCGCCGCGCCCGCCAGCATCCGCGGGGTCATCCGCTCTCCCAGCAAAACGGCGGAGAGGATGGCGCAAAAGATGCTCTCCGTGGACAAAATCAGGGTGCAGCGCACCGGGTCCAGGTATTTCAGGGTGAAGTTCTTGATGAGGTAGCACAGCACCGTGGGCACCGCCGCCAGATACAGCACCGAAAGCACCGCCGGACGGGTGTACGCTCCTCCCGTCCCCTGGATCAGCGTCAGAACGCCCATACAAGCCGCCGTGGTGAGGAACTGGAAAAAGGAGATCTGAACCCGGGAGTCCTCCCCTGCCAGCTTCACCAGCAAGAGGCTGTTGATACCGTAGGTGGCGGCGTCCGCCAGCAAAAGCAGGTCCCCCGGCGCCGCGCCGCCGAAGCCCTCCTTCAGGCTGAGGAGCCCCACGCCGGTCATGGCCAGCGCCGCCGCCAGCAGGGAACGTTGGGCGGGCGGCACCCGGAAGAACAACGCGCAGAGGAAGGGCATCATAATGATGTTGGTGGCTGTGAGAAAGGAGGCCTTGGAGGCCTCCGTCATGGCAAGACCGAACATCTCCAGAGTAAAGGTCAGGGATGTCACAAGTCCCAGAATAAAACCGGTCCGCACGGCGGACCGCGGGGGGCGGCGCAGCTGCTTTCGGAATACCAGGGCGGTGAGAAAGGTGCCGAGAGAGAAGCGGCAGAACACGATCTCAAATTGCAGCATCCCGCTGTTGATGCAGTACTTGGAGGCCACAAAGCTGCTGCCCCACATGGCCGAGGCGGCCAGAAGCAGCCAGGCGGCGCTTCGCTTGGTCATTTTCATCACTTCCCGGCAGGAGAGGGGGAGGTCCCCGCCGGAGAGAACTCGGCTCTCTCCGGCGGGGCAGGCCATCCCGTCCAGTCTGTTACAGATTTTTCAGGACGCCGGTCTCCTCATTGAAGGCATTGATAAGTTCGTCCAGATCCTTCGCCTGGGCGTGGACCGCGTCCCAGGTGCCCTCGGTGTCGTACCACAGGGCGTTCAGCTCGTGCATGTCCTTGCCCTGCTGCTCCACCCAGGTGTAGTATTTCAGATGGTGCACCCGCTTGCGGTCTGCGTAGGTCATCTCAATGAGGTTGTCGGTCTTGAGACCCAGCATGTGCAGGTTGTGGTCCAGCTCCGCGGCCTGGGCGGTGTAGGCCCCGTGCTGGGCGTTCAGCTCGGCGATGCGGCTGCCGTACATCACGGCGCTGTCGGTGAGCACGGTGCCCACCACGTCGTGCTCCGTGAGCTCGTAATACTTGGCCATCTTGATGCAGCAAAGGACGTTGGCGATGCCGCTGATCCCCAGCCAGGTGAGCTTCTCAATCAGCTCGCCGTCCAGACCCAGGGCCTCTTTCAGATAGGCCTGCCCCTCGGGGGTGTTGAACAGGCGCAGCAGGCGCTGGCTGTCCTCGTCGTCAATGGCGATGGCCATATCGCTGTTTCTCACGTTATGAATCCAGGGGATGTGCTTGTCGCCGATTCCCTCGATCCGGTGGCCGCCGAAGCCGTTGTTCAGAATGGTGGGGCACTGGAGGGCCTCGCCCACCGCCAGCTTCAGGTGGGGGTACAGCTCTTTGAGGCGGTCGCCCGCGCTCATGGTGCCGGCGGAGCCGGAGGTGAAGGCGGCGGCGGCGAAGCGGTCGCCGGGGCGCTTGACGGCCTCGAACACGTCCGCCAGGGCGCTGCCGGTGACGTTGTAGTGCCAGAGGGGGTTGCCCATCTCCTCAAACTGGTTGAAGATCATGTACTGGGGGTCCAGCTTCAGCTCGTTGGTTTTGTCGAAGATCTCCTTGACGTTGGACTCGCAGCCGGGGGTGGCGATGACCTCGGCGCCGATCTCGTGAAGCCAGTCGAACCGCTCCTTCGACATCTCGGCGGGGAGGATGGCCACGCCCTGGGCCCCCAGCAGGCGGGAGTTGAAGGCGCCGCCGCGGCAGTAGTTGCCGGTGGAGGGCCACACGGCCTTGTGGACATCTACGTCAAACTGACCCGTCACAAGGCGAGGAGCCAGACACCCGAAAGAGGCGCCCACCTTGTGGCATCCGGTGGGAAACCACTTGCCCACCATGGCGATGATGCGGCAGGGCACGCCGGTGAGGGCGGAGGGCAGCTCAATATAGTTTGGCACGGCCTGGAAGAGGCCGCCGGACTCCCTGGCCTCGTTCTTCCAGGTGATGCGGAACAGGTTCATGGGATCCACATCCCAGAGGCCCAGGGTCTTGAGCCGGTCCTGGACCTTTTCGGGAATGGTCTCCGGGTGCTGCATCTGGGCGATAGTGGGGATGACGATGCCGTTCTCCTTTGCCTTTTTGATGTTGTGGGCCAGGCCCTGCTTGTTGATGGAAAGGTCGATCATAGTGGTTTGTCCTCCTCCAGTTTTGTGTCAATATAGGAATACAAGGTGTACTTGGAGATCCCGAAGTATTTGGCCACCTTGTCGCCGGACTTGGTGACCAGGAACGCGCCGTTCTGGTTCAGAAATTGGATGGCCCGGACCTTATCGTCCTTGTTCATCAGCGCCACGGGCTTGCCCACCAGTGCCACGGACTGCTGAATGAGCTCCTCCAGCAGGTCGTTGATGTTGACGATCTTCTCCGGCTCGGAGGGCTGGGGTCCCTCGGTGGAGACCAGGCCGTGGAGGGCGCTCTCCACCATCAGCAGGGCGGAGATGTCGTAGTTGATGGCGAGAATGGCGGAGACCTTCCCCTTGCCGTTGCGGATGTACACGGTGGAGGATTTCAGGATCTTGCCGTCCGGGGTCTTCATCAGGTAGGACAGATGGTCCTTGGGCTCCGGGTCGTTGGTCTGCAGCTGCTCCATCACCACGTTGGACGCGCCGTCCCCCACCTTCCGGCCGGAAACGTGGCCGTTGATGATGGCCACGATGCTGTGGTCCGGATTCCGGCTCAGGTCGTGGATGACCACCTCGCAGCTGCTGCCGAACTGGGCCGCAATGCCCGCCGCCACCTGCTTGAGCAGTTCCAGTTTTCCATTTTCTATGGAATATCCCCTCTTTCTATGGCGAAGTTTATATAAACAATCTATCACACATCTATATAATACCACACTTTTTGTATAAAGCAACACTTTTGCAAAAAATTTTTTTGGTTTTCAAAAATTTTGTTTGACAACGGGAAATCTTGTGATATGATAGGGCTGTAAGCAACAGAGAACGACCTGTCAAAATAATTCTTTATGGAGGGCTGTATCATGGATTTTGAAGCGATCAAAGCGGCAGCGGAGGGCTACAAGGCCGATATGTCCCGGTTCCTGCGGGACATGATCTCCCATCCCAGCGAGAGCTGCGAGGAGAAGGACGTGGTGATGTGCATCAAGGCCGAGATGGAAAAACTGGGCTTTGACAAGGTGGAGATCGACGGCCTGGGCAACGTCATCGGCTGGATGGGCCAGGGCGAGAAGATCATCGCCATCGACTCCCACATCGACACCGTGGGCATCGGCAACATCAGCAACTGGGAAGCCGACCCGTATACCGGCTACGAGACCGACGATATCATCTACGGCCGGGGCGGCAGCGACCAGGAGGGCGGCATGGCCTCCGCCGTGTACGGCGCCAAGATCATGAAGGACATGGGCCTGATTCCCGAGGGCTACAAGATCATGGTGGTGGGTTCCGTGCAGGAGGAGGACTGCGACGGCATGTGCTGGCAGTACATCGTCAACAAGTACTTCGCAGGGCCCGAGGACGCCCGGAGCAAAATCGAGTTTGTCATCTCCACCGAGCCCACCGATGGCGGCATCTACCGGGGCCACCGGGGCCGCATGGAGATCCGTGTGGACGTGAAGGGCGTCAGCTGCCACGGCTCTGCTCCGGAGCGGGGCGACAACGCCATCTACAAGATGGCCGACATTCTCCAGGACGTCCGCGCCCTGAACGAGAACGGCGACGGTCCCTCCAACACCGTAAAGGGCTTGGTGAAGATGCTCAACGAGGAGTTCAATCCCCAGCACTGCGAGGACGCCCGCTTCCTGGGCCGGGGCACCTGCACCACCAGCCAGATCTTCTACACCTCTCCCAGCCGCTGCGCCGTGGCGGACAGCTGCGCCATCTCCATCGACCGCCGCATGACCGCCGGCGAGACCTGGGACTCCTGCCTGGAGGAAATCCGCCAGCTGCCCAGCGTTCAGAAGTACGGCGAGGACGTGAAGGTCAGCATGTACATGTACGACCGCCCCGCCTGGACCGGCACCGTATATGAGACGGAGTGCTTCTTCCCCACCTGGATCAACAAGGAGAGCGCCGCCCACGTCCAGGCCCTCATCGACGCCCACCACGCCCTGTGGGGCGACAAGCGCATCGGCCACGCTGACGCCGACCCCAAGAAGGACGCCATGCACCTGCGCACCGGCCGTCCCCTGACGGACAAGTGGACCTTCTCCACCAACTGCGTCTCCATCCAGGGCCGCTACGGCATTCCCTGCGTGGGCTTCGGCCCCGGCGCGGAGTCTCAGGCTCACGCCCCCAATGAGATCACCTGGAAGCAGGATCTGGTGACCTGCGCGGCCCTGTACGCCGCCGCCATTCCCCTCTACAAGCCCGAGAATAAGAGCGATGATGTGACGGAGTTCCGCCAGAGCCTGACGGACAACGACATTAAATAATTCTTGTTGGAAAATGGCCTGGTCTGGGGACCAGGCCCCACAAAAGAAGCCCTGTGGGGCCCGCCCCTCTGTGGGGGCGACCCCCTCCGAGGGCAGGAAACAAAATAAATATAAGGAGATTTTCAATATGTCTAAGACCATCGAGCTGGCCAAGCACCTGGAGAAACTGCACACCAACAACATGTACAAGTCCGACTTCTACTGGACCTGGGACAAGACCGACGAGGAGCTGGAGGCCATCTTCACCGTGGCCGACGCCCTGCGGGACCTGCGGGAGCGGAACAAGTCCACCCGGATTTTTGACTCGGGGCTTGGCATCTCCATCTTCCGGGACAACTCCACCCGCACCCGCTTCTCCTTCGCCTCCGCCTGCAACCTGCTGGGCCTGAACGTCCAGGACCTGGACGAGAAGAAGAGCCAGATCGCCCACGGCGAGACCGTCCGGGAGACCGCCAACATGGTCTCCTTCATGGCCGACGTCATCGGCATCCGGGACGACATGTTCATCGGCGAGGGCCACAAGTACCAGAAGACCTTCATGGGCGCTCTGGACGAGGGCTATGAGAAGGGCATCCTGGAGCAGCGCCCCACCCTGGTGAACCTCCAGTGCGACGTGGACC
>CAJTZI010000069.1 GCA_910584075.1 uncultured Oscillibacter sp. | reverse complement strand
TGGAGGGCGTTTGCGAGCGCTGCGGCGGCGAGGTCATCCGCAAGGAGAAATCCCAGTGGATGCTGGCCATCACCAAGTACGCCGACCGTCTGATCGACGATTTGGAGGATGTGGACTTCATCAACCGGGTGAAGATCCAGCAGCGCAACTGGATCGGCCGGTCCGAGGGCTGCGAGATTACCTTCAAGACCAACACTGAGGATGACATCACCGTCTACACCACCCGGGCGGACACGCTCTACGGCGTGTCCTACGTGGTTATCTCTCCGGAGCACCCCCTGCTTGCCAAATGGAGAGACCGCATCGGCAACTGGGCGGAGGTGGAGGCCTACCGGGCGGAGGCCGCCCGCAAATCCGACTTCGAGCGCGGCGAGCTCAACAAGGACAAGACCGGTGTGCGCCTGGAGGGGATCCAGGTCACAAACCCCGTTAACGGCGAGGCGGTGCCCATGTTCGTCTCCGACTATGTCCTCATGGGCTACGGCACCGGCATCGTCATGGGCGTGCCGGGCCATGACCAGCGGGACTGGGAGTTTGCCGTCAAGTTCGGCCTGCCAATCGTGGAGGTGGTCAAGGGCGGCGACATCACCAAGGAGGCCTTTGTCCTCAAGGATGACACCGGCATTATGGTGAACTCCGGCTTTATGAACGGCATGACCGTCAAGGAGGCTATTCCCGCCGCCAAGAAGTACGCCGTGGAGCATGGCTTCGGCCAGCTCAAGACCAACTTCAAGCTCCGGGACTGGGTGTTCAGCCGCCAGCGGTACTGGGGCGAGCCCATTCCCCTGGTGAACTGCCCCACGTGCGGCTGGGTGCCCCTGCCGGAGACGGAGCTGCCCCTGCTGCTCCCCGAGGTGGAGAGCTACGAGGTCACCGACACCGGCGAGTCCCCCCTTGCCAAGATGACGGATTGGGTGAACACCACCTGCCCCCAGTGCGGTGGACAGGCCCAGCGGGAGACGGACACCATGCCCCAGTGGGCGGGCTCCTCCTGGTACTTCCTGCGGTATATGGACCCCCACAACGACAAGGCCCTGGCCTCCAAGGAGGCTCTGGACTACTGGTCTCCCGTGGACTGGTACAACGGCGGCATGGAGCACACCACGCTCCACCTGCTGTACAGCCGGTTCTGGCACAAGTTCCTCTACGACATCGGCGTGGTACCTACCAAGGAGCCCTACGGCAAGCGCACCAGCCACGGCATGATCCTGGGCGAGGGCGGCGAGAAGATGAGCAAGTCCCGGGGCAACGTGGTGAATCCCAACGACATCGTGGCCCAGTACGGCGCAGACACCATGCGGCTGTATATCATGTTCGTGGGCGACTTTGAACAGGCGGCCACCTGGTCCACCGAGGCGGTGAAGGGCTCCAAGCGGTTTTTGGACCGGGTGTGGAATCTGGCGGAGAGCGCGAAGGAGAGCTTCGGCGTGACCCCCGCCAACGAGGCCGTTCTCCACAGGACCATCAAGAAGGTCACCGACGACGTGGACAGCCTCAAGATGAACACCGCCATCGCCGCCATGATGACCGCCGTCAACGAGCTGACCGCCAACGGCGTGACCAGGGGCGACATGAAGCCCCTCCTCCTCCTGCTGAACCCCTTCGCTCCCCACATCACCGAGGAGCTGTGGGAGACGCTGGGCTTTGCCGCCCAGACCGGGACCATGTGCTGCCAGGCGGCGTGGCCGGTGTACGACGAGAGCAAGACCGTGGCCTCCGCCGTGGATATGGCGGTGCAGGTCAACGGCAAGCTGAAGGGCGCCATCACCGTGCCGGTGGACAGCGATGAGAAGACCGTGGTGGACGCCGCCATGCAGGTGGAGAAGGTCCGGAAGGCCACTGAGGGCATGAAGACCGTGAAGACCATCCTGGTCAAGAACCGGCTGGTGAACCTGATCGTGAAGCCCCAATAGGGATTTGCGTTCGCCGCGGGTGCGGCGTCCGGGGCGGGCGGCTGCGGCGCGGAACACGGGAGCGGAGGGATCATCTGCCCCGTTCGGAGTCCGTCTCCCTGAGGCGCGGCGGATTTTTGGTCTCCGCCGGATGGGGCGTATTTGAAACCGGGGTCCTGTCCATAGGACGGGGCCCCGGTTTGTGTGCCCGGGCGACCAGTGTCTCCGCCTGTTTTGTGAAAAAGCACCATTCTTTGCCAAAGATTTTGTATATTTCCCTTGACAGTTGCCAGAGAAGCGATTAAACTGATAACGGATAATTATCGGGGAGCGATAGGGGTGCTCTCCGGTCGTTTATTCGATTACGGAAAACCGATACCGATTTTTAGGAGGAAGCAGACAGCCATGGTGCCATATGTGATCGGAGCCCTGATCGGGCTGGTGGTCGGCGGCGCGGTGTGGTTCCCCCTCGGTATTCGCTATCGGAAACAAGTCTCCGAGAAGGAGATCTCAAGCGCGGAGGAAGAGGGTACGCGCATTATCAACGAGGCCATCAAGAGCGCCGAGGCAAAAAAACGCGAGGCGATGGTGGAAGCGAAGGAAGAGATCTTAAAGAGCCGCAGCGAGTACGAGAGGGAAGAAAAAGCCCGCAGAGCCGATCTGCAGCGGCAGGAAAACCGCCTGCAGCAAAAGGAAGAGAACCTGGACCGCAAAACCGAGGCCATCGAGAGAAAAGAGGAATCCCTGGCCCAGAAGCACGCGGCCATCGACCGGGAAAACGAAGAGATCAAGACCATCAAGCGCAGCCAGACCGAGATGCTGGAGCGCATCTCCGGCTTCACCGCCGATGAGGCCAAGCAGTACCTCATCGACCAGGTGGAGTCTGAGGTCATCCATGAGACCGCCGTCAAGATCAAAGAGGTGGAGTCCCGGATGAAGGAGGAGTGCGAGGCCCGGGCCCGCGAGGTGGTGGCCCAGGCCATCCAGCGCTGTGCTGCGGACCAGGTGTCCGAAATGACCGTCAGTGTGGTTCCCCTGCCCAATGACGAGATGAAGGGCCGCATCATCGGCCGCGAGGGCCGCAATATCCGCACCATCGAGACCCTGACCGGCGTGGATCTGATTATCGACGACACGCCGGAGGCCATCACGGTCAGCTGCTTTGAGCCCGTGCGGCGGGAAGTGGCCCGTCTGGCCCTGGAGAAGCTGATCGCCGACGGGCGCATCCACCCCACCCACATTGAGGAGATGGTGGAGAAAGCCCGCCGGGAGGTGGATGCCGTCATCAAGAGCGAGGGCGAGCGGGCCGTGTTTGAGTGCGGCATCCGCAACCTTCACCCGGAGCTTGCGAAGATGCTGGGCCGCCTCCACTACCGCACCAGCTACGGTCAGAACGTCCTGCGCCACTCCATTGAGGTCTCCCACATCGCGGGCATGATGGCCGCCGACGTGGGGGCCGACGTCCAGGCCGCCAAGCGGGCGGGCCTGCTCCACGACCTGGGCAAGTCCGTGGACCACGAGATGGAGGGCACCCATGTGGCACTGGGCGTGGAATTCGCCCGTCGCTACAAGGAGCGGGAGGACATCATTCACGCCATCGAGGCCCACCACAACGATGTGGAGCCCAGGACCATTGTGGCCTGTTTGGTGCAGGCCGCGGACGCCATCTCCGCCGCCCGGCCCGGCGCCCGGCGGGAGAATCTGGAGAACTACATCAAGCGCCTGGAGCAGTTGGAGACCATCACCGGCAGCTATCCCGGCGTGGACAAGGCCTTCGCCATTCAGGCGGGCCGTGAGGTACGGGTCATGGTCAAGCCCGAGCAGGTCAGCGAGGACCAGATGGTCATCCTGGCCCGGGACCTGGCCAAGAAGATCGAGGAGGAGATGGAGTACCCCGGTCAGATCAAGGTTCACGTCCTGCGGGAGACCAAGGTTGTGGAATACGCAAAATAATTCTCCGCAACGGACTGCGGAGGCATAAAACGCACGGAACAGAAAGCGGCAGTGAACCCCTCACAGCCGCTTTCTGTCTTTTTTTCACTCAATCAATGAAAGGTCGATGCTTCCATGAGTATTCAAGGTCTTTACAGCGCCCATGGCGCGGCGGAACGCCGCACCTCTCCCGCGGTTCCGGCCCGGACGGCGGGCACGTCCTTCCGGGACCAGCTGACCCGAACCTCTGCCTCCGTCACAGGTCCCGCATTCCACCTCCGCATGCCCGGGGAGAACACTGTCTTCTCCGGGAACCGCATCGGCAGGAGCAATACCGCCCAGGAGATCTACGCCGAGTATACGGCGGACTCCACCCCCGACGACCCCGTCGTCCGCGTCACCGGCACGTCGGACAGCGGGCCGTACAGCTTCACCTGCCGCGTTAATGACATTGACCCCTCTAACGCCTCTTACGCCGAGATGGCGGCGCTGTACGGCCACCTGGTGAAGACCGGTGCGTATCAAAGCGCCCTGGGCGGCGGCGTGCTTCCCACCGGACTGGAGACCGGCGATCTCACCGTAAAGCGGGACTACCTCAGCGCCATTGAACGCCACCAGTACGACCGCCGTTTCGGCGGCGTATGCAGGGCCCAGGCCGCGGAGCTGCTGGCGCTGTATCAGCCCTACGCCTCCGGAGCTTCCGCCCGGAGCGCCGCTTCCCTGGACCGCTCTTCGCTCCTGCGGGAGGACCCCTTGGACACACTGAACGACGCCCGGCTTCTGCTGCTCCGGCGGACCAGGGATGGTCAGGAGTGGAAGAAGGAGCAGGAGGAGTGGGACCGGCTGATGAAGTGCCTGGACAGCTGGATTGACGCCCAGCGGGACGCGGCGGACCGGGAGCGGGAGGAGCGCGGCGTCACAGCGGCGGGCGGTGAGGCGCTGCTGTCCATGTATCGGGGCCTGATTGCCGGAGCTGTTCGGCAGGAGATGGCGGACCCGGCCCAGAGCAGGGAGGACCTGCTCTCTGCCCTGACGGAGGCCCAGGGCGAACTGCTGGAGCGGCTGAAGGAGGACAAAGCTGCGGAGGAGGAGCGGGAGGCCTGGGTGGACCTGCTGAAACGGCTGGACAAGTGGATTGAGGCTCTGCGGGGAGAACTCCCGGAATCGGAGCGCGTTCCCCGGACGGAGAGAGCAGCCGCCGGAGAACGGACAGCCGAATACAAAACGTGATATTACTCATTAAAAATCCTCTGAGGATAGTGAAGCGGCCCTGGGAAAAGCAGAGAAAGATTTCCCTGATGTGGACAACAGGTCAGGGGGCAGAAATATATCAAAACGGGGTTCTGCGCATATGCTGCGGCCTGTTGCTTGAGATGTTCTCTCCATATTTGCAATGACACATATTCTGAACAGAAAACAAGACCGGGACCCTGTGATCAGAGTCCCGGTCTTGCATTATGCTGTTCGTTTATGCGCTCTTCATCGGGCAGCATATGTCCAGCAATTTCTGTATGTTTTCCTCTCCGTATACCGGTCTGACGGTGTGCCGGAAAGACTGCTGCACGGAGAAGTACCCTCCTGTGGAACAGATGGAAATCGTTTTTATCTGTTAATGATATAGCCTTCATACTGCCGCAGCCAGGGCCTTTATCAATGCCGCTGCAAAGATCATACACGGTTCAATAAGGCTGCTGCAGTACATGTGACAGCACAGACCGGCGCCAGAGTGATCCGTTTTTCCTGCGCATGTTCCCGCTGCCTCCAGGCTGTAACATTACCTTCAATCACTTTTGAATAGAGAAAAGCGGCGGTTCATTTTCCAAACCGCCGCTTTTCAGGAATTAAGAGAGTCGTGTGAGTGAGGAGTGCTGCCGCCGGTATGCGTCATTGTCCTTCTGCGTTAGCTCCCGTTCTACCTGGGCCAGCTGCCGCTCCAGGTCCTTGATCTTGGCTTCGTCGGTCTCGGTGCTGAGCCGCTGTTCCAGCTCCTGCTGTTTTTTCCTCAGCTTTTCAATCTCCCGGTCTACTTTATCGGTATTGCCCTCCCATCGCTCTTCTTTTCTCTCTTTTTTCTCCGGGCCCTTCACTGCCTGATCTGTCGGATCAGGTTCTTCCTCGGGAACATCCGCACCCGGTTTTTGAGGCGCATCCGCCGTCCGCTCCGGATCGTCGAAGTGAATCTTGGGCTGGCCGTCCCCGTCTTTGCCCAGCCAGTAGCGGCCGGACGGTTCCCGGGGCTCCTCCGGGACGTATTCATCCATCGTGGGCTTCAGCGGCCGAACTTCCTCTTCCTCTTTTTGAATTTTGGAAGCGCCCGGTACCTTTTCAGCGGCTGCCAAGGGCTGGACTGCGCCAGTGTTTATACCAGAAATAGGCATCATAAATGGTTCCTCCTCTATCAATGCAGATTTTGGGTACGTCTGTTCTAAGTTTACCGGGCGGCGAGTACCGATTCAAGGCTTTTGCAATGAAATGTTCTCTGGATGTCATGAAATGCTTTGTGGAGCACGGTTCCATTGCCCGCCTCTGCTCAATTAAACAAAGATTGCAAACATAACCGTATAAATCAGGTAAAATACGGAAACTATTTCAGGGAGGGGAGGTACAGTCATGTCTGAGCAGAAGTCCAACGAACAGCGCAGGAAGGAGACAGCGGCAAAGATCTGGCTGTCCTACTACAACCGGGTGCTGTATGAAAAGGGAGTCATCACGGAGCGAGAGCGCAACAAGATGGCGCTGAAAATCGACGGCTGGAAAATGACCATGAGCTGACAAACAGGGGGACCGCAATTGTTGCGGCCCCCCCTTGCTTTGCTTCATATTCTGTGATATACTGCAAAGAAGAAAATGATAAAACGAACCATAAAGGAGACGAGCCATGGATATACACAGCATTCGTCAGGCCTTGCGCACAAAATCCGTCTACGATATCCCTCTTCGGGTGACCTTCTATGCCCGGGTGTCCTCCGAGAGTGACGAGCAGCTCAATTCCCTGGGCAACCAGGTGAGCTACTACGAGGAGTTCATCTGCAAAAATTCTGCCTGGAAATATGTGCCAGGCTACGTGGACGAGGGCCTGTCCGCCGCCACCACGAAAAAGCGGGAGGACTTCCACCGCATGGTGGAGGACGGTAAGGCGGGGCTGTTCGACCTCATCATCACCAAGGAGATCACCCGTTTCGCCCGAAACACCCTGGACTCCATTCTCTACACCCGGGAGCTGCTCAGCGCCGGAGTGGGGGTGTTCTTCCAGAACGACAACATCAACACCTTCGACGAGGACTCCGAGCTACGCCTGACCATCATGTCCGGAATCGCCCAGGACGAACTGCGCAAGCTTTCCAGCCGGGTAAAGTTCGGCCACGCCCAGGCCATCAAGAAAAATGTGGTGCTGGGCAACAGCCGTATCTTTGGATACGTCAAGGACGGGGGGCGGCTTGTGATCGACGAGGACGAGGCCCCCATGGTCCGTGAGCTGTTCGAGCTGTACGCCACGGGGGACTACTCCATGAAGCAGATAGAAACCCTGTTCTGGGAAAAGGGCTACCGCAACCACAACGGCAAGAAGATCGCCCACACCACCATGTCGGGGATGATCTCCAACCCCAAGTACAAGGGCTATTATGTGGGCAACAAGGTCAAAGTCATCGACCTGTTCACCAAAAAGCAGAAATTTTTGCCGCCGGAGGAGTGGGTGATGTTCAAGGATGAGAGCGGCGAGATCGTCCCGGCGATTGTGGAGGAGGCGCTGTGGGACAGGGCCAACGCTGTGCTGAAAAAGCGCAGCGAGGATGTGAAGGGCCGCCAGGGCATCTGCAACCACGCCAATCTCCTGACAGGCAAGCTCTACTGCACCCACTGCGGCGCGGCCTACTACCGCCGGGAGTCGGTGGACCGGCAGGGGAACAAAAACAGCAAGTGGGTGTGCTCCGGCAAGATCAAAAATGGAGCGGACAGCTGTCCCTCCTTCGCTGTCTACGAGGAAGAACTGAAGCCTCTGCTCTTCGAGGTCTTCCGGGAGACCGAGGAGGACGCTCAGGCCCTGGTGGAGGAGTACATCGAGATGTACAAATCCCTGGGAGATGGGGAGGATACGGCAAAGCAGATCGACGGCCTCCGCCAGCAGATCCAGCTGGCCCAGAAGAAGAAAAGCAAGCTCCTGGGGTACAACGCCTCCGGCCAGCTCTCCGACCGGGATTTCCTCTCCATGAACAAGGACTGTGACCGGGAGATCAGCGAGGCGGAGCGGCAGATCTACGACCTGGAGCAGCAGCAAATGTCCCGAGAGGATTTCCGCAAGCAGATTGAGACCATCCGACGGGTGCTCCGGGAGGCGGAGCGGGACGCGGCCCAGGGACTCATCAGCAAGGAGTTTGTGGACAGGTATATTGACAAGATCTTCGCCACCCCGGAGGAGGACGGCTCCCTGCGGCTGCAAATCAAGATATTTACCGGAGAGTCCACCGAAAAGTATCTGCAAAGCCTCCGGGCGGGCGCGGCGCGCAGCGCCCAGGGGATCCAGCGGCACGCTGGTCGTACGGGTCACACGTTCAAGAAGATGATCGAGGCCTACGAGAACGGCCTGAAGTAACAAACACAGTATTCCCCGGTTGCGGGGGACTAAGCGGGGGGCGGGCCAACTATGACCCGTCCCCCGCTATGTTTTTGAGATGTCCCCGCTATGCGGCGCCGGCGCGCCGCTGACGGGGTGGAACGAAAATATTTCCACGATTTGAACCGGTTTGAGCAGGGCTTGTTTGAAAATTGTCAACACGCCC
>CAJTZI010000068.1 GCA_910584075.1 uncultured Oscillibacter sp. | reverse complement strand
TTTTCCCATGGATTTACCTCACCTCATGCTCTTTCTATCTTATTATAAACGGTTTTTCCGCAAACAATCACAATACATCCTCCAAATGGGAATAGTGCCATCCGGCGCCCTGCGTTGGCCGTTTCGCCTTGGAGGACGGCTTCGTTTTGGGCAGGACAGTGTCGTCAATGCAGACAAACACCGGCGTCCTGTTGGTCTGCGCAAGCTCTGTGACCGTCTGGAAGCTCTCGCGTTTTTGCGTTTCTTCCAGCCGGGCATCATCCCACTTCCCCTTTGACAGAAAATGGCTGTAGGTCGTCCGGTGGACCGGGCCGGTCTCTGCGTAGTCCGTCATTTTGCCGCTGTTCCCTTTTACGCAGCTGGACAGGATCATCTCCTGGAGCCGCCGCTGGGGCACGCTGGTCAAAAAATCAAGGTGCTTCTCAAAAAAGAATTTGCGTATCTGCTCTTTCGGTGTTATAATCTCCACAAGGCATTCCCTCTTGTGTTTTATGGGTGGTTGCACTTCCATTATAACACATTTGGGCTATGCCTTCCTTTTTTGTCATTTTACGAATTTGCTCATTTATAGCAGTATGATTACTTCCGGGCCGGGAACTCTTGTGTTGCTTATAATCATATCGACGCGGCACAGGCTGTGATGTGGTGGGAGCGATCGCCTCGGTGCAACACGAACGATGGATTTTGTGTGGTTAGAAATGACGGCATCAACAGTCAAACTCTTGCTGACTTTTCGGGGGGTGTGCGGCCCGGATTTGCTGTCTAATCTAAAGGAGGGAGAATTATGTATAAGATCACCAGGGACGGAAAAACCGTGGCCATGACCGAAGCCCCCACCTACATCAAGCGGGCCGGGAACGGCAGCTACACTCTGTGCCCGGAGCCCGAGGCCTCGGGCATCGCTGTTTCCGGGGTTCCCTACCGTCTGCTGGGCCGGGAGGCCCAGGAGGGTATGGAAGAACTGGACGCCGTCATGCTGGAGGAACTGGACGCCGGTCCGATGGTTGCCGAGGCACACAACCGATCGGCAGACATTGACGGCCTGACCGTAGACCACGAATACCGCATCACTTTGCTGGAGCTTGGTGTGACGGCAGATCGTGAGACCGTTTGAGAGAGGAGGTGTAGAAGATGCTGTATCGGACTCTTAAGCGCATGATTGAGCGCGGCCAGACTGAGGGCATGGAGGAGAAGCTGGACATTTTTCTTGCATCCAGCAAGATCACGGCGGAGGAGTATACCGAGCTGATGGGTATGCTGCCCAGCAAGGCTCCCGCCGAGACCACGGAGGAGTAAGCTATGGAGCAGATCATCCACAAAAGGTACGTCGCCCGGCGGCGGGCGCGGTTCAAGGGCTGCAACGGCCAGCAGGTCAACATTCCATACGGTTCCATCCTGGAGGCCCAGGATGGATTTTTGCTGTGGAAAGGGGAGCCGATTTGCGTGGACACCAGCCAGAACGCCCACGAGTATTTCAGTCAGGACGATGACGGACAGGGCCGGGAGCGCGGGGTGCTGGCAGCTGCCATCCTCGCCCGTCTGGAGACGCCGCCCAATGCCGGGGAGAAATGCCGGAAGAAGATTCAGGCGCGGTGGGACAAGGTTTGGGCCGAACCTCTGTGCCAGCAGTACAGGCGGACGGAGCATGAGGACATCTGGATCTGGAACCACGATTTCTACAATGCGCCGGTGGCGGACCTCCGCTGCATCGCCGCCCTGGTGGGGGCGGTGGTCAAGGTGTAAGACAAGAGCGGGAGCGCATCACTTCGGTGATGCGCTCCATTATTTGAAGGAGATGTAAAAGAAAATGGTTATTGAACTCTCGGTTGGCGGCCTGGTCACGCTGCTGGGTATTCCCACCGCCATCACAGCGTTCTGCTCTTGGATGCTCCAGCGGCGCATCACCAAGAGGGAAAAGGCCCAGGAGGAGCGGGAGCGGGCCCGTGAGCAAAACGTGGTACTGATTATCAAAGGCATGGGGGCGGCCATTGCTCTGGGGGAGGCTACGGCGGAGGCCGTCCAGCGTATTCCGGATGCCCATTGCAACGGAGATATGCACGCCGCTCTGGAATATGCCCGTAAGGTCAAGCACGAGCACAAGGAATTCATGACGGAGCAGAGCGTCCAGGCGCTTTACTGAGAAGGGAGCAAAGCTGGATGGAGTTTTCCAAAAAAATGCTGGTGCTGCACATCTTTGTTTCCGTGGTTCTGTGCGGCGTCACCGTGGCCGGGACCCTCCTGAGCTGGGATGTCGGCGCCGTGGCTGTCCTGGCGGGTACCTCACTGGTAACAGACGGAACCTGGGGCGGTTTCTATTTGTGGAAGTCCAAAAATGAGAACCGGGCCAAGTACGCCCAGCGATTTCTCAAGCAGTTTGCCGGCCAATACGGGGCAGACGTGGCCCTTCGGGCGGCTGAGATCGTGCTGAGAGACTGAGAAGGTGAGGCAGACGATGGATATGAAAACAAGAACAGAAATTGTGTTGGCTGCGCAAAAAATTATCTTCGAGCAAGAGGGGAATTACGGTTCTGTGAACGCGGATGACAACGGCGCCGTGAGCGTGGGCAAGGCGCAATGGCACGCTGGACGGGCGCTTGCCCTCCTGAAAAAGATTTGTGCTGAGGAAAGCAGGGCAGCTTCCATCCTGGGGGCCGCCCTGTATCAGGAAATCACAACGGCAGCGGCAAGTGCATGGAACGCCCGGACGGTGAGCACGGCGGAAAAGGCGGCAATCGGCAAGCTGCTTTCCACCGATGCCGGGAAGCGCGTACAGGATGCCCAGGCGGAAGCGGACGTGGGCGCATACGTGGACCACGGCTTGAAAATGGGCGTGAAAGACCCAGCGGCCCTCATCTATTTTGCCGATCTGGAAAACCAGGGCGGCGGCGGTGCATCGGCAAGGGTGGCAGCCTCCGCAAAAAAGCCTGTAACGCTGGACGCGATGCACGCCGCAGGACTTGCCGACCGTGTCATGGGCAAATACTCCACCAGGCGGAAAAACGTATACAACGCCGCAAAGGCGGCGGTGACAGGAGGAACCAAGATGAACAGGAAGCCTGTTTCCTACTTGCAGACTGATCCTCGATGGAAGAACAAGCCCTACCGGGTGAAGGGGGAGAGCGCCACCATCGGGAGCGCCGGGTGCGGCCCCACGGCGGCGGCCATGCTGCTGTCCACCCTGACGGGGAAGAGCATCACGCCGGAGGATACCTGCAAATGGTCCGTGGACCACGGGTACAAAGCCCTGGGCAACGGCACCTATTACGCCTATTTTGCTCCACAGTTTGCGGCCTACGGCATCAAGTGTTGGCAACTGAACTGGGTGAACGCCTACCACAACACGAAGGCCACATCCTTTGACGAGACGGTGAAGTATCTGAAACAGGGATACTACGCCATTGCTCTGATGAAGAAGGGCACCTGGACCGGCGGCGGACATTTCGTTGTGATGTGGTGGGCGGACGACAAGGTACGCATCAATGACCCGGCGTCCACCGGGGACAACCGGGTAAACGGCAACCTGGCGACCTTCAAAAATGAAGCCGCTTACTTCTGGATTGTGGACGCGCGGGAGTACAACAACAGCGGGAAGCTGGTGGACGGGACCGTGGCGGAGATCAAGCCGGAGAAGGTGCCGCAGGCCGCGCCGGGCGTGACAGCGGAACGAAAGGCGACAGGCACAGCGAAGTCGTGCGACAAGAAGCTGGCCGGGACCTACGCCGTGACGGCGGGGAGCGGGCTGCATATTCGCAATGTAGCGGGCTCCAAGACCGGGAGCATGGTGGTCCTGCCCTGCGGGACGAAGGTGCAGAACTATGGCTACTACACAGAAGTGAACGGCGTGAAGTGGCTGTATATCCAGGTTACATACCAGGGCGTCAAATACACGGGGTTCAGCTCTGGGGCGTACCTGAAAAAAGCATAGGAGGAAAAGACATGGAAAAGCTGAATACCATCCAGAAGCACAACAACCTGAACACCGTCTATATGGACGGAGAGGCTGGCCCCGGTGGGGCGCGTCACGATTACGTGGTGTCGTTCGGCGGCGGTCTGCCGGAGAGCGACGGGGACGGGGTGCACATCCGGTTCCAGGCCGGGCCGCGCAAGGACCCGGAGTCGCGGAAGGGCGTGTGCGATACGGACCTGCTGGAGATCGTCCGTGACCGGCTGCGGGCATTCCAGGCCGGGCCGTATTCCTGCCGGGAAAATGCCTGCGCCATGACACACATTGAGGAGGCCCTGATGTGGCTGAACCGCCGACTGGAGGACCGGGCGGAGCGGAACGTCCTGTGGCAATGAAATTTGCAAACGAAACCGAGCAGGAGTTTCTTGCCAGATTCTATAAATGGAAACGGCAGGGTATGTGCTTGTTCCGAGATGACGCCAACCGTGAGTTCATCTTGGATTTAATTGATGCCTATATTGACGCCAAGGAAGCGTTGTATGACGCTAATAATTGAGGAGGAATCATCATGAACATCATCCAGAATATTCAAAGCATCATCGCCGTCGCGGCCCTGATCCTGTTGAACATCGCGGCCATCGCCAAGGGCGTCAAGGCCATCGTGAAGCGCATCCAGGATGTCGAGGATGCCACGGCGGAGGAAAAGAAGGCCGCCAAGGCCGCCGTCACCGAGAACCTGCGACAGCTCATCCTCGGCTGGGTCACGGACGCTGAGCATGACCTCGGCGGCGGCACCGGCAAATTAAAGGCTTCTAAGGTCGCCGCCATGATTTATAAGTATATCCCGGACGATTTGAAGCCCCTTTTTACCCAGAAGGAAATCCAGGACATGATCGACACTGTTCTGACGGACGCGAAGAAATATTGGGAGGAAAACAGCAAGGCCCGTGAATATATTGAAAGCGGTGCCCAGGCCTTGCTCACGGCGGAGATCGGCTCGGTCAACCTGGCAGACGGCTTCCCCGCGGAGGAGATCGCCAAGGCCGTCGGTGCCGGTGTAAGCGCAGCCATTAAAACTGCCGTAGAAACGGCCCAGGACGCGCCCACGGCGAAACCTTCCGGCGACGATGTTGCAAAGACCCCGCAGGAGCCCGCCAGCAGCTCCCAGGAGGGCGCTGAGGCCCCAGCAGTATAAAACGTCCACGCCGCTGATCCCCGCCTGTGGGTCAGTAAACGGCGGACGTGGCGGCAGTAAAGCCCCCTTGCAGGTTTTTGGCCTGCGAGGGGGCTTTTCCGTTTGCGGAAAATTCCCAGACGTTTTGGATTTTGGGCTGAGCTGCCTTTCCACAGCAAGAGACCACGGCTCACGGGTGCTGCCCGTTTGCCATGTCGTGTCAATAGGTATTTTAGATTTTTTCGTGAATTTTGAAAAATTTTTGACAAGCGAAACGGATTGATGTATACTAATAGTAGGAGGTGACGCCTGGGCAGACCCGGCAAAATCTATCCAACAAACCCAGACGGAACCGAGATTTGAGGAGGACAGGCATGAGCTACTTTTCAACGCCCGACAGCTACGAAAAGGTGTACCTCTCCTTTGACCCCATGCACCGCCTTATACAAGAAAGGGGCATGACCGACATTCAGCTGGCTAAGAAAGTGGGCGTGAGGGTGGATGTGATTCGGAACACCTACAAGTACCAGGACACGGTGACCCTCTCCATGATCCGCAGCATCTGCGAGGCCCTCGACTGCGGCCCCGGAGATCTGATGACCGCCGGGAAGGCCGAGTGCATCCCTGCCAAAAAAGAAAGCCCGGACGCCTAATGAGCGTCCGGGAGGGGAGAGCAGGGGCATATTCCATTTTGAGCAGGGAGGCCGGGCCTCCCTGCTTTTCTCTGTCCATGTACAGCCCCGCGCCCATCCAGGCCTGCCGCCCGATGGACAGTGAAATCCTAACCAAGCCGCTCTCCTTATGGCCGGGGTATAGCACGGACGGCCTGCTGATTTTGCTGGAAACGGGGTGTCAAAATGAACCGCAAATTGAACCTCAAAAACTGATTTTAAGGGCTTTGAACCTCAAATGAACCTCAACTTTTCTTGTTTCGCTTAGCCCTGTTTTGTCAGATTTTGTTATATGGAAAACCCCCGAAACCGTTGTGGCTTCGGGGGTTTGCTGAGAAATCAGCGCTTGGAGAACTGAGGCGCGCGGCGGGCGGCTTTGAGGCCGTACTTCTTGCGCTCCTTCATACGGGGATCGCGGGTCAGGAAACCGGCCTTTTTCAGGATGGGACGGTTATCCTCACTGGCCAGCAGCAGAGCCCGGGCAATGCCGTGGCGCAGGGCGCCAGCCTGACCGGATACGCCGCCGCCGGAGACGGTGGCCACGATGTCCATCTTGCCGGTGTTGCCAGTGGCCTCCAGGGGCTGACGGACCACCATTTTCAGGGTGTCCAGGCCGAAGTACTCGTCAATGTCGCGACCGTTGATGGTGATGGAGCCGGTTCCGCCCGGGAACAGATGGACGCGGGCCACGGAGGACTTCCGGCGGCCGGTGCCGTACAGATAGGGCTTCTTAGACTGATACATTCTTCTACTCCTCCTTATTCAGCGTCCAGAGCAATGGGCTTTTGCGCCTGCTGCTCGTAGTTGGCGTCGGCATAGATGTGCAGGCGCTTGAGGGAGTCCTTGGACAGGGTGTTCCGGGGCATCATGCCGCGGACGGCCACCCGCATGGCGACCTCGGGCTTCTCCTGCATCAGGATGCGGTAGGGGGTCTCCTTCAGACCGCCCACCCAGCCGGAGTGGGTGCGGTAGATCTTCTGGGTGCCCTTCTTGCCGGTGAGGACGGCCTTGCCGGCGTTGATGATGATGACGTTGTCGCCGCAGTCGGCGTGGGGGGTGTAGGTGACCTTGGTCTTGCCGCGCAGCAGGTCGGCGGCCCGGACGGCGGTCTTGCCCAGGGGCTTGCCGGCGGCGTCCAGGATGTACCACTTGCGCTCAATATTGGCCTTGTTTGCCATAAAAGTGGACATGGTGTTTCCTCCGTATGATATATTTGTATTTGCTTTACAAATCAAGCGCTCCGGGGTAAAATCGGAGCAAGACTATTTATAACACAGCGGACGGGCTCTGTCAACACGAAAATCATTTAGAGCGGATAAATCTCAAAAAAACGCTGATTTTCTCTTGATATCTCTCAAATGCTCATGTGTGATTTTCAAAATGCAATTGGAAAAGCGCGGAAGATCTGCTCCCCCGCGCTTGCCTTTACTATGTAGGCGGCTATAATACCCAGTGCACCAGCAGCAGCAGGCCGAACCCCGGAAGGCCCAGGACGCCGATGACCAGGGCGTTCCAGAAGTTCATACCCAGGGTGAGGCCGGTGATCCCCGACGTCAGGTTCACCACCCAAAGGGCCAGAAAGCCCAGCAGGGTGTTGGCCAGCAGCTTGACCGCCACCTTTAGAGGGGCCTGGAACACCCGCAGCAGGGCGATGAGGAAGAACCCCGCCAGCAGGGCGGCAATGATCTTCTGATTCAGGTCCATGCGGCCTCCCCCTGGAGGTCCGCCGCCGCTGCCGCGGCCTCGGGACTGCGCTCCTTGATGGCGCGGATGAGGTAGTTGCAGCGGGCCTTTACGGCGCTGATCTGGTAGATGCAGGACTCCACCAGCTCCGGGTCCAGGGCGTGGTCAAACTGCTGGTAGGCGCAGGCCAGTTCCCCCTGGGCCTCCAGAAGCTCGGCCTTCAGAATCAAAAGCTCCGGGTCCGGACGGACCCGCTTGGCAAAGAGAACGTTTTTCATAAGGCAATGTCCCTCCTGTCTCTATTCATACTGGGAGTTTGGACAAATATTCCAATTTTCATGCGGGAGGCGAAAAGAAAATGACAGCGGACCGGGAATTTTACATGCGTCAGGCATTGGCTCTGGCCCGGGAGGCCGCCTTGGCGGGTGAGGTGCCTGTGGGATGTGTCATCGTCCGGAAGGGCGAGATTGTGGGCCGGGGCCGCAACCGGCGGGAGGAGAGACAGTCCGCCGCCTCCCACGCGGAGATGGAGGCCATTGCCCAGGCCAACGAGGTCCTGGGCTCCTGGAGGCTGGACGGCTGCGAGCTGTATGTCACCCTGGAGCCCTGTCCCATGTGCGCCGGGGCGATTCTCAACGCCCGGATTTCCCGGGTGTGGTACGGCGCCCGGGACACGGTTTTCGGCGCCTGCGGCGGCGTGGTGAACCTCTTTATGGAGGACTTCCCCAACCGCCCCGCCCTGGTGGGCGGAGTTCTGGAGGCGGAGTGCAGGGCGGTGCTCTCGGCGTTTTTCGCCGGTCTGCGGCAGGGCCGGGACAAGTTGACATAAAAATATTTTGAGATTTAAATCTTTTGTAACAATTGGTGCTGGTTTGCTTAACAACTATCCTGTATCTTAATACTTGCAAGAGACAAAACTTCTTTTCATCCAATCTTCCAAAAAATAGGGAACGGGCCAGCCTTTTGGCTGGCCCGTTCCCTATTTTTGCGGCAGGTACGGCGGCGGAGCGCCCCCGGAAGAGCCCGCGGAGCGGGACGGAGGTCCGGTTCCCCGCTTTACATAATATGACAGGACCCGGCACGGGGAAAAACGCAAGACCGGCGGTGCGGAAGTGCTCCGCCGCCGGTCTTTTGCTGCTTAGAAGGAGAAATCAGCCCCACAGTGCCGACAGGGTGGGGATAACC
>CAJTZI010000067.1 GCA_910584075.1 uncultured Oscillibacter sp. | reverse complement strand
TCCATAAGAACCACGAACTCTGGTGCTTTCTTTTCGTTACGTTGTTTAATTTACAAGGTGCATGCCGCTTTCGGCGGGTGCTGATTACTGTACCACAAAAGTGCAGGCTTGTCAAGAACTTTTTTGAATTCCTTTTGGGATTTTCCAGAAGTTCCCGACAGCTTTGCTAGGATACCAGACAAAGAGCTATTTGTCAAGAGGTAAATTCGATTTTTTTCAAAATTTTTCGCGGTTATTTTCCACTCCGTGAGGGACCGCTTTCGCGGTCCCTCTGAACAGCGTGGTGTTATCCACAAGATATTGTGATGGTCTCCGAGGCAATCCGCTGTCTGAAGGTCTCATCGTGCTCCACGAACAGCATGGTGGGCCGGAACGCCAGCAGCAATTCCTCGATCTGCATCCGGGACCAGACGTCGATATAATTCAGCGGCTCGTCCCAGATATACAGGTGGGCGCTCTCACAGAGGCTCTGGGCAATCAGCACTTTTTTCCGCTGTCCGGCAGACCAGTCCTCCATATTTTTCTCGAACTGCTCCCTGGGGAAATCCAGCTTTCGCAAAATCGCCAGCAGCAGCGTCTCCTCCACGCCGCTTTGCTGGATATAGTCCCGCAGCCGCCCCCGCAGATGGGACGTATCCTGGGGCACATAGGACACCGTCAGCCCGGAGAGCTTCACCAGCGTCCCCTCACTTGTAATCTCCTCCCCCAGGAGAAATTTCAGGAGCGTGGACTTCCCGCAGCCGTTGCCGCCGTCCAGGGCGATTCTCTGCCCCGGCTCCAGCCTGAAGTCCAGCGGTCCACAGACACGCCGCTCCCCGTAAAAGAGGGACAGTCCCCGGGCATCCAGCAGACGGCCCCGGGCCGCCAAGGGCCGGAGCTTGAGGGCCTCGGCCCGCTCCAGGTCCTTCAAAAGCCCCTCCTTCTCCTCCAGCGCCCGCTGCCGGCGGTCCTCGATGGATTTGGCCCGTTGCATCATCTTGGCGGACTTGTGGCCGATATAGCCCCGGTCCGGCCGGAGACCGGCTGTTCGCGTCCCCTTTTTCGTAGCCTCCACTTTGTCGGACCACCGGGAGGTCTGGGCCGCCGCCTGCCGCAGGCGGCCCACCTCTTTTCGGAGCTGCTCGTTCCGCGCCTGCTCGAAGGCGTCCCGGCGGCGTCTGTTCTCCCACCAGGAGGAAAAATTTCCGCTCTGAACCTCCACCCCCGTCCGGTTCAGTGCCATCACATGGTCCACGCACACGTCCAGAAAAGCCCGGTCATGGGACACCAGCAAAAAGCCCCGCTTCCGCCCCAGGTATTCCGCCACCGCCTGCCGTCCCCGGGCGTCCAGGTGGTTGGTAGGCTCGTCGATCAGCAGATACCGCTCCTCTCCGCAGAACAGCGCCGCCAGCAGCACCTTGGTCCGCTCTCCGTTGGAGAGGGTGGAAAAGGGCCGGTACAGCGTCTCGGCCTCCACGCCCAGCAGCCCCGTCTCCCGCAGCAGCTCCCACTCCTCCGCCGTGGGGGCCGCCTCCTGGAGCACCTCCAGGGTCATGCGGGACGGGTCCTCCGGCTCATGGGGGAAGTACGCGCAGGGCGGCGCGCCGGAAATCCCTCCGCCGCTGGAATACTCCCCCAGCAGCAGGCGCAAAAAGGTGGTCTTCCCCCGGCCGTTGCGGCCCAGGAAGCCCAGCTTCCAGCCGGTGTCAAACTGAAAGCTCACATTTTCAAATACGTTATCGTAGCTGCCCGGATAGGCAAAGGTCAGGTTTTCCACCCGAATCATAGACATATGGCATCCCTCCAAACGCAAAAACAGGCCGCAGGAAAGTCCCACGGCCCTCGGCGCGACGAGAATGCCCCGCTCTAAAAGCGGGCGTCAATCGTCCGGATGGCGCGAAAGGATGAAATTCTCTCCTGCTCCCGGCGCCGGACAGACTGCCCCCTTGGAACATTCCACGGCGCCTTTCATCATTTCAGCAGGAAGCAGACTTCATCCTTTCACTCCTCTTCATCAATTTAGTAGAATCATCATAGCAGACTTGTGCAAGCCTGTCAACTGGAAAAGCTGTAAAATTCCTCTCAGGCGTATCCGGCGGTAAGGAGCTCCCAATCGCCGCCGTCCTCCTCCCGAACCAGGAGCCAGGACCAGCCGGTATACTCCCGGTCCGCCTCCCAGGCCCCGCCGCCGTTCACCGGGGAGTGGAACGACGAGGTGAATACCGCGCACTGGGCATGCTCCCGGCCCGTGCCTCTGTAATACTCCAGCTCTCTGGCGCTCACATCGTCTCCGGCGTATTCCAGAGTGTGGAGCACACAGCCGTCAAAATCTGCAAACTCCGTCAAAATGATCTCCGCCGCGGCCTCCAGATCCTCCACCGCATAGAGTCCCGATTCCCCACAGTCAATGACGGCCTCGCTGACCACGCAGGCGCAGCAGAGGCCAGCCAGCAGCAAAACCGCCCACATGGCAAAGGCCCCTTTCGCTCTCCCCATTTTCACCGTTCCTCCTCCTTGAAGCTCTTATTTTTGATTGCATCACAGATACCGGACCACCTTCAAAGCAATCCTCCAAACCAAACTCCCATATTCCGGCACATTTTTTTCAGAAGGATTTGCTTTTCCGGCGCAAGTCTGATACACTACACTCAATATAAGGACGAACGCGCAGGTGGGAGCCGGCGGGCTTCCCCACCGGCTCCCTATTCAAAAAAGCGGCGGTGCCGCGCCCAGGGGCGGACGCTGCGCGGAGCTGTTGACTGGGGGCACCCGGTCCGCTTGCACCATCCTATGCGGCGCTCCCGCCTTCCGCCACCGGCCCTCCGCCGCCCGTCCCCGCCGGTTTTCCCGGATTTCAAAAGAGAAAAGAGGCTTTTTTTCATGATTAAAATCGCGCCCTCCATCCTCTCCGCCGATTTTGCCAATCTGGAGCGGGACATTCAGCGCATCTCCACCGCCGACTACGTCCACGTGGACGTGATGGACGGCGTGTTTGTGCCCAACATCTCCATCGGCATCCCGGTAGTAAAATGCATCCGCCCCACCACCTCCCTGCCCCTGGACGTCCACCTGATGATCGTGGAGCCAGTGCGGTACGTGGAGCAGTTCTGCGACGCCGGGGCCGACCTGGTGACAGTCCACGTGGAGGCGGACAGCGAGGAGAACATCCACGCCGCCATTGACAAGATCCACGCCAAGGGCAGACGGGCGGGGATCGTCCTCAAGCCCAAAACCCCCGCCGAGGCGGCGCTGCCCTTCCTGGAAAAAGTGGAGCTGATTCTGGTGATGACCGTGGAGCCGGGCTTCGGCGGCCAGAGCTTCATGGCGGATATGATGCCCAAGGTCTCCGCCTTGCGGAAGCTGATCGACGAGAAAAATCCCGCCTGTGAGCTGGAGGTGGACGGCGGCGTGGCCCCGGACACCTGTCAGACCTGCATTGACGCCGGGGCCAACGTGCTGGTGGCCGGCAGCGCAGTGTACAAGGCGGCGGATATTCCGGCCCGCATCGCCCAGCTAAGGGGGAACCAGGCCTAAATACGGGCCAGCTCCAGGCCAACGGAGACGCCCGCCAGAAAAGAGGCCCTGTCCTCCAGGCATCCGGCCTTAAACTGCCGGACCAGAAACGCTTCCAGCCGCCGCTCCTGATCCGCCGTCAACGTCGTGCGGAAATCCTCCCAGTCCGCTTCCAGGCCGGAGGAAACCTGACGGTATTCCCGGGTTTGAAGACGGTCCATAACGCGGTGTTCTTGGGCATAAAAATAGAGTGTTTCTATGAGAGATCGCATCTAAAGTTATCCCCCTTTCAACTTCGATCGTTTGGTACAAATCGAATGATATATTAGACCGTACGGTCTGTCAAGGTTTTGGAGAAAAACTATGGAACAATTGGCCAAAAATTTATTGTCTCTTCGAGCCGCAAGGAAACTTTCCCGCGATGCGGTGTCTAAAGCAATCGGCATCTCCGCCAAAACCTACGAGCGCTATGAGAAAAACGAGCGCAATCCGGATGCTCCCGTATTGGTCAAGTTGGCCGATTTCTACGGTGTCACCCTGGATCAGCTGGCCGGCCGTGCCCCCCTGCCGGATCAGGAGCCATAGGTTCTGGCAGTGTTTACCGGGGACCGGTATTGGTGGAGACGGGCGATGAATCATCACCCCTACAGGATATTCTCCTGAAAACACCCGGTTATTGGGGAGGATGGCCCGGTCAGGGGACCGGGCCGGGCCCCACAGGCAGTCTACCGAAAGTGCCGGGGGGCAGCGGAGGACGGACCATCCCCCACGGCACCGGCCATGCGCGAAGCGCGGGAAGAGAAGAAAGTCCCTGCGTCCACGCATCAAGTTTTCTCAGCAGCTCCGATGAATGGAGTGCACTCCCACAAGGACCAAAAAGTCTTTTTCTCTTTTCCCCGCAAGGGGGACACCGCAGTCCTAAGCGGCAAGACCACCAAGGGCTGCGCAGTGGACCGTGCACGGCCCGCCAAGGTGAGCCGCAAAGCGGCGAGAGGGCCCTCTGGAGGGTTTTCCCTTTTTCTTCGCTCAGAAAAAGAGAAAACGGGGGGTGCAATGAACCAGCCATCATTATGGCTGAATCTACCCCGCCCGCCAGGGCGAGAACAAGCCTCCCCCCGCCCGAAGGGCGGTCACCCCCCCAACTCTGTCAAGAGGAGAACCTGCCCATGGAATACTTCCCCGCCCCTTTGGAAAAACTCGTAGAACAATTCGCCCGCCTGCCGGGCATCGGCGGCAAATCCGCCCAGCGGCTGGCCTTTTTCGTCCTCGGCCTGCCCGAGGAGGAGGCCCAGGCCTTCGCCGACGCCATCATAGACGCCAAGCGCAGCGTCACCTACTGCCCGGTGTGCCAGAACTTCACCGCCGGGGGCCTGTGCCCAATCTGCGCCTCCCCCAAGCGGGACGGCTCCACTATCTGCGTGGTGGCGGATCCCCGGGATGTGGCCGCCGTGGAGCGGTCCCGGGAGTACAACGGCCATTACCACGTCCTCCACGGCGTCATCTCCCCCATGAATCACGTGGGGCCAGACGATCTGTCCATCAAGCCCCTGTTGGAGCGGGTGGCAAAGGGCGGCGTGGAGGAGGTCATCATGGCCACCAACCCGGACACGGAGGGAGAGGCCACCGCCATGTATATCGCCCGCCTTTTGAAGCCCTTTGACCTGCGGGTAACCCGTCTGGCCTACGGCATCCCAGTGGGCGGACATCTGGAGTTCGCCGACGACGCCACGCTGATGCGGGCGCTGGAGGGGCGAAGAGAGATGTGATAAAAATTCAAGACCGCCCGGCGCTTTCGCGCCGGGCGGTCTTCTCTTGTCATGCCGATCACATGAGGTTGTAAAGAATCTTCGCCATCTGGCCCCGAGTGATGTTGTTGTTGGGCTTGAACGTGTTGTCGCTGTATCCGTTGATGATCCCCTGGGCCGTCATGGTCTGGATATAGAAGGCGGCGTAAGCGGGGATCTTCCCGGCATCGGTGAAGATCAGGCTCGCCAAGGCGAAACCCTTCTCCTGGCTCCGGCCGATCATGGCCGCCGCCTGAGCCCGGGTCAGATTTCCGTCAGGATTGAGGTAGAGCTTTCCGTCCTTGCCCTGGGTGCCGGTGACAACGCCCTCGGCGTACAGCGCCCGGACCGCCGGGAGGGCGGAGTCGGGAATCTTCCCCAGGTCTGCGAAGGGCACGGATACACCCGTGTACTTCGCCGGGTCCAGCTTCAAACTGTTGTACAGCATCACGGAGAAGTCCAGGCGGGTCAACAGCCGGTCGGGGCGGAAGGTCCCGTCCGCATAGCCCTTGGAGATGTTGTGGTCATACAGGTAGTCGCAGTAGTCCGCGGCCCAGTGCGACGCCGTGTCCTTGAACCGGCGCTCCGTGCCGCCGGCGGAGATGTCTGCCGAGCGACGTCCGATATTGCCGGAGCCGTCCCGGGCGGTGATGGTAACCCGATGAGCCGCCCCGTCCGCCGCCGGCAGGGCGGCGGAGACGGCCCCTGTCCTGCTGTCGTAGGTGAAGGCCAGGGGTGCGCCGTCATAGAGCACGGACACGGAGGTCTGGGACAGTACGCCGTCCACATCGTCGTTCACCGTGCCGGTGAGGGTGGTGCCGCTGACCTGGGCGGTAACGGTGGGCACCACGGTGTCCACCTGGCCGTCAAAGGCGGCGGCAATGTGGTCGATGTAGACCGTTCCGGTGCGGGCGGTCTCCGGGTAGGTGACGATTTGGGCGCCGGTCTCCTCATCATAGGTGTATACCGGCTCCCCGGCACTGATCCGCAGGCCCTGGATGGAGAAGCTCATCTGAGGCATCGCTACGGACACCTGTTTCCAGCCGGTGAAGTCCAGCGTGGCCACAGGCAGTACCTGAAGCTCCTCCGTGCCGTCGTCATACAGCAGGGACAGCATGTTATTGGAGCCGTCGCCGCAGACCCACAGGTTCAGGCTCGAATAGAGCTGGCGGTTGATCGGCGTATTCAGGAACGCCCGCCAATGTGCGGCAAAGCCGCTCTCCTCCGCCAGAGTGTAGTCCAGCCTGCCGGCCCCCCGGCCCATGCGCACACTCTCCGGTGCCGCGGAGCGGCTGAACTGGAGCCCTTCGCCATAGATGCCGTCAAAGATGGTGGTCTGCTCCTCGAAGTCCTCCACTGGCTGGATGGCGAGGTTGGACACCGTCACCTGAATAGAGGTGCTCCGTCCCCCGGCGGAGACAGTGATGGCACCCTCGCCGGGGAGACCCGCGGTGAAGTTCCCCAACTGGTCAATGGTGCCGATATTGCCCTCCACCGTCCAGGTGAAGGCCTCCGGGTCCGCCTTCAAAGACTTGTGCTGGTAGGCGGCGGTGGCGGTCAGCTGTGTAACCGTGCCGGGGGCGGCCCCCAGGGTGGTGAGGGCGGTGCCGTCGGCACTGCGGATGGCCAGGGCATCCGGCGTTGTGACGGCGTGGACGGTGGTGGTGCCCGTTCCGTGGCCGCCGCCGGCGGTGACGGTGATCTCACCGCCGGAGAGGGGCGTGGTCAGCACATTACCGTCCAGGTCGCCGCCGTCGGTCTCCAGGCGGTAGTCCTCCTCCATGGGAATAAAGTTGGTGTCCACGGCGGATGCAGAGATGGTCGCTTTACTGCCCGCCAGCACGTACTGGTTGTCCGCCTGGACATAAAAGTGGCTCAAAATCCCGGTGGGCTGGTTGGGTGCCACCAGGAAAATCTGATTGGAGACCTTCCGCTCCGCCCCGTCGGAGGGGCGGTTGATGGTGCCGGTCTCCAGCTTGTCCGGCGCGGTGACCGCCAATGTGGTGGAACCGCCGCCGTCCAGGCACAGCGCGGTAACGCAGCCCAGCTCGATCATGCGCTTGGCCACCTGATCCATGGACGCACCCACGGAATAGCCGGAGCGGCGGCCGTCAATGGTGTAAAAGACCACACTGCCGTCATAGCGCACGCCCACGGCTGTGCGGGGGTTCACGCCGGTGGGCAGGCCCGCCGTCACGGCACCGTCCGCCACCAGGGAGTACAGGGCACCCACGGCGTACTCCACGTCGTTCCACTCCTCGCCGGCGGCGCTGGCCTCCAGGGTAATAACCGTGCCCACGGGGATGTTCCGCAGGGCGTCCACATGGGATGCGTCGGATTTCAGGTTGGCGGAGAGGACGATCTGGTCCGGTCCCATGACCGTGGCGGAGGTGGTCTCCTCCACCCGCTCCACCACGGCGGTGACGGTCTCACCGATGGAGAGGCGCCCCTCCTGTATGGTGCAGAGCACGTCCACCCCGGCCTCGGTGTTGCCGGTGGTGTGCTTGCTGTTGAAATCGTAGGTATAGAGGTAGGTCCCCCCATCGGAGACCCGGGCCTTGTTCACCGCGGTGAGCTGACGTGAAACCTCCTCCCCATAGCCCTCGGCATCCATGTAGCCCAGGCGGGCAGTGACCTTCACGCCGGGCTTGCCGATGGCGGCGGTGCCGTCGGCGCGGAAGCCGATGGCGTAATAGCCGCCGTCGCTGCTGCGCAGCACCCCCTCGGAGATCACAAGTCCGATGGGCAGGCCGGTGTTGACGTTGTAAAAGTCGCCGTTGATCCCCGCTACCACGCGCCAGCCCTGGCTCTCCAGTTCCCGGGCCGTGCCGGTGACGGAGTTCCGGTCCGTGAGGACCTGTCCGTAGGTGACGATGGGTGTCACATCCGGATTGGGCGTGTATGTAATCAGGTTTTCCGTTCGCATATCGTTGTACGCCGTGCTCCAGAATGTGTTGGTGGAGAGCTGAGTCTCCTGGTGCAGCAGCGTGTCCAGGGCCGTCAAATCCTCGCCCATGGCGTCCGACGCGGCGGCGCTCAGGCCCAGGGAGAGGATGAGGGACAGCGCCAGGAACAGCGCCAGGGTCTTGCGGAAGAATATTTTCATAGCGTGCCTCCAAAAGATCTCCGGCGGCGGAGGGACCTGCCGCCGGACTTGTCCCGTCTCGGAACAGGGTCCGGTCTACATAATACCTGTTCAGAATAACACATCCGGAGTATAAAGTAAATGTCCATTTGATTACAAAATTCTCCCCGTACTGTCAGAAACTTCTTTCATCTCATGAAAAAGACGGTCCTTCGTTAAAAAATGTTCCCGGCTTTTTGAAAATTTTCTTGGAAACAGAGGCAGACTATACTATAATGGAAGGGGATTACAACTGTAAAAAGTCTGCAAAGGAAAAGTCAATAGGAAAATGAAATAAATTTGTGGACATAGAGGAAGGTGAAAAAGAGCAAC
>CAJTZI010000066.1 GCA_910584075.1 uncultured Oscillibacter sp. | reverse complement strand
GGAGAGTTCCGCGCCGTCCATCTTCTGCACGGTTTTCAGCTCGAAAAACCGGGCACCGGCGAAATAGCTGGCGATGATATTCTGGGCCAGCTGGGTGTTGGGACCGGCGGCGGGGCCGAAGGGGGTCTCGATTTTCTCGCCGAAGATGGGCAGAGTCTTGACGCCGGCCTTATAGGGCTTGTGGACGCCGAAGACGGTGCCCTCCCGCTGGTACTCGGCGGTCACCCAGGTCATCAATTCCCGGAAAGGAATGGGGGTCATGAGCTCGGACATATTGATACCTCCAAAATATGATCAAAATATGATTATGAACTGCCCTGTAGGGACGGGCCCCTGTGCCCGTCCGTTTTCTCGGAAATCAGGGAGGACAGGACAGAACCCTCCCCTCCTGCAAGGGGCGCTTTAATATTCGCAGTGATTCAAGGTCCCCCACAGCTTCTTGGAGACCTCCAGAATCTTGGCGTTGACGGCCTCCTCGTCGATCTCCGTGAGCTGGCGGTCGCGCATCAGAATTTTACCGTTGATCATGGTGGTCTGGCACTGGCGGCCCGTCATGCCAAAGAGCATATGGCCGTCAATATTGGCGTCGCTGAACGGGGTGAAGGGCTTGTAGTCCATGACGATGACATCCGCCGCCGCCCCGGCTTTCAGCACGCCCATCTCCGGGAACCCGGCCCGCCGGGCCATCCTGGCGTTGTTTTTGAAGAGCATATCCGTCACCTCGCACCAGCCCACGCCGGGGAGGCACGCGTTGTGCCGTTGGATGGTGAGGGCCGCCTTAATGCTCTCCAGCATGTCATTGGTGTAGGCGTCGGTGCCCAGGCCCACCAGGATGCCCTTTTTGAAGAGCTGGAGCACCGGGGAGCATCCTACGGCGTTGCCCATGTTGCTCTCGGGGTTGTTGACGCACATGGTGTCCGTGGCCTTGATGATGTCCATTTCGGCGGTATTGACATGGATGCAGTGGCCCAGGATGGTCTTGGAGCCCAGAATGCCGTGGTCCTGGAGCCGCTGGACCGGACGCCGGCCGTAGTTCTGGAGGCTGTCGTACACGTCGTTCATGCCCTCGGACACGTGGATGTGATAGCCCACCCGGCCGCCGTTGGCGGCGTTCATGCGGTCGAAGGTCCTGTCGGAGATGGTGAACAGGGCGTGTCCGCCAAACATGGCCTTGAGCAGATCGGAGGGATTCTTCTCGCAGTAATCGATAAAGTCCTTGTTCTCCTGAACGGACTGGAGGGACTTCTCCTCCCCGTCCCGGTCGCTGACCTCGTAGCACAGGCACGCCCGCATTCCCATCTCCTGTGTAACCTCGGCAATTTTCATCAGGGAGCCGGGGATCTCGCAGAAGGAGGCGTGGTGATCGAAGATGGTGGTGACACCCTGCTTGATGGAGTCGATCACCAGAGCCTGGGCGCTGGCCCGGGTGGCGGCCAGGTCCAGATGGCGGTCGATGTACCACCACTGGCCGTCCAGCACCTCGTAGAAGTTGGTGGGGGCATAGCCGCTGATGGAGAGGCCCCGGGCCAGGGCGGAATAGATATGGGTGTGGGCGTTGATGAGGCCGGGCATGATCACGCCGCCCCGGGCGTCCACAAACTCCGTCTGGGGATACTTGGCCTTCAGGGCGGCGGTCTCCCCCACCTCCACGATCTGCCCGCCGTCGGTGACTACGCCGCCGTCGGGCAGATAGCCGGTGCCGTCGGGGTCCCGGGTGATGAGTCTGCCGTTTGCCAGTAAAATCATAGAAAAACCTCCCGCATTTTTTATATAGGCGATCCAGGCCTTGTTTGAAAATGTCAAAACGCCAATCGGCGGATCTTTTTCCGCCACTCTGCGTTGATTTTCCTTGCCATATGCAAAGTATGGCTGCGTCAAATCGCCTTGATTGGCAAAAAAGTCTCTCGTCGCTGTGCATTTCACCATTGACCAAACAGGGCCAAAAGAAAAAGGCGCCTCAAACCGGACTGGTTTGAAACACCTACCAAAAGAAAAGGAATGATAGGTGTCAGCCCGTGCGCGCGGCACTCCGTTACAGCTATCATTCTCAGTTTGTATTTTTATTGTACCAGAGACAGCGGCGGGACACAAGATGCAGATGGGAGAAAAACGAGAAAAATTTTGTGCAGTTTTGACAGAATCCGGAAACCGGCAGAACTTTTTGCTCCCATAAACCGACTATACCCAATAAAGGAGGGTGACGCCGATGAAAAAATTACTGCTGGGACTCCTGCTGCTTCTGGCTCTGACCGCCTGCGACGGACAGAGCACACCGGAGCCTCCGGAGTCGGAGGGGGTTATGTGTGTCCTGACGGAGCCGGTTCCGCCGGACCGGGACGGCCTCCATATTTTTGTGGAGCGGGAGGTCTATGCCCCCTCGCTGACCACATTTACCTATTTTATTTACAATCACACAGATGAGACGGTGGAATTCGGAGAGGACTACCGCATCCAGCGTCTGGCGGACGACGGTGCCTGGGTGGACCTGACCCCCAGGGAGAACTGGGGCTTCACCCGCATCGGACTCATTCTGAAGCCCGGCGGCGAGATGTCCGGCACCTGCACCCTGGACCGGTACGAGGAGATGCCGGAGCCGGGCAGCTACCGCCTCGTAAAGCCCCTGGGGGACCGGGAGGCCGAGGCCCTGTTCGCACTGGGAGACAGTCCCTATACTGTGGAGACGCCCTACGGCTTCGGTCCGCTGGAGGACCTGCCGGAGGACTACCGCGCCGCGTCCGCGGACTGCGTGGTGTTCCTCAAAAACGGCATGAAAAATCCGGAAAATCTGGAGGCGTTTTTGCACAAGTCCCGTCTGGGAGCCCCCTGCCAGCTGCGGACCGTGCGGTACCGCGGCGATGGAACGCCCATCATCACGGATGTGATCTACGAAAACGGCCATTTCCTGCGGCGGGAGCGGAGGGACGGAGCCATCATGGAGCAGCGCTTTTCCTACCTGGTGACAGACGGACAGGACCTGTACCTCTCCAACGGCGCGGACTGGGCCAGCGGGGAAAAGTACCGTGACAGCCGGGCCCCGCTGATCCCGGTGGAGGTACCGGCGGAGCTGATCAACGCCGTGGAGTCCGCGACAGCGGACCGTCTGGAGGGGAACTTCACCCGCTGTCTGGTCTGGTCCCGGGACGGCGCATGGTCCGCCGGGCTGACGGATACGCCCACGGAGTTCTCCGTCAGCTGGCAGAAGCCCGGTGAAGGGAACTGGGGTGAAGTCCATGACCTCCGGAACTGGGACGGCCTGGAGACGGCCATCACCGGCCTCTCCTGGCGGGAGGACGGCACCCTGCTGCTGAACTGCGAAACAGCGGGGGGCGGAAGCGGCACGCTGTGCTTTGACCCGGAGGCGAAGCGCCTGACCACCGTGGAGCTCTGCGGCCTGCCCCTGGCGGAGGACGGTCAATAGCGGCAAAACAGCGCAGTTCCAAAGGAGGACGCGGCGGCGTCCTCCTTTTTTGGTGAAAATTTCACAGAATTTTCGAAGAGATTTTGAAAAAACTACTTGCAATACAAGTCAAAATCATGTAATATAGTCTTATAAACTAGATTATGTGATTTTGACAGCCGTCACAGCGCGGCAGAGGAGAACGACTATGGAAGCGATGCCGATGACAAATGAAATATACCGGGCCAGGGCCCGGGCGATCCGCAGGGCCAAGGTCCAGGCCCGAAACGAGCCCCCGCATCTGACGGCGGGAGAGGAGCGCTTCAACACAGTGAGCCACGGCGCCGGCGCGGCACTGGCGGCGGCGGCCATGGCGTTGCTGCTCCTGCGGTCCGACACCTCCTTAAAAATCATGGCCTCCTGCTTCTACGGGGTCAGCATGGTGCTGATGATGGTGATGAGCAGCGTGTACCACGCCATGCGGACCGGCTCCAAGGCAAAGCGGGTCTGCCGCCGGTTTGACTACACCTCCATCTACCTGCTGATCGGCGGCACCTTTGCCCCCATCCTGCTGGTGTATCTGGGCGGTGCGCTGGGAATCACGCTGTTCTGCCTCCAGTGGGCGGTGATCCTCACCGGCGTGACGCTGATTCTGGTCTTCGGCCCCGGCCGCTGGCGGGCGCTGCACTTCACGCTGTACTTCCTCATCGGCTGGAGCGGGCTGGTGTTCCTGCCGGACTTCTACGCCAACAACCGCTCGCTGCTGTGGTTCATCCTGGGGGGCGGGCTGGTGTACACTCTGGGGATGATCCCCTTTGCCAGGGGACGAAAAAACGACCACTGCGTGTGGCATCTCTTTGTGCTGGCCGCCGCAGCGCTGCAGTGGGCGGGAATCTACACCAGCATTTACTGAGCGGACGGCATCTGAGCCCGGGGGCACACGCCCTCGGGCTTTGGCGTGGTTGTACAAAAAAAGGAGAAATTTTTTGAGAAAAAGATTGTTAAAAAAATTGACAAGTCGGTGAATTTGGTCTAAACTAATCATAAGTTTAACAAACTTTCTCGATGGGAGCTGATCGACTTGAAGAAGGAAAACATCTCTGACGCAGTCATCCGCCGCCTTCCCAGGTATTACCGGCAGCTGACGGACCTCTGTGCCCGCGGCGTGATCCGCATCTCCTCCCACTCCCTGGGGCAGGAGATGAACATCACCGCCTCTCAGATCCGGCAGGATTTCAGCTGCTTCGGCGAGTTCGGCCAGCAGGGCTACGGCTATAACGTGGAGGAGCTGCGCTCCGAGATCGGGCACATCCTGGGGGTGGACAACAACCACCACCTGATCATGATCGGCGTGGGCAATCTGGGCCACGCCCTGCTCCAGAATTTTCACTTTGACCAGGCGGGCTTCACCGTGGACGCCGCCTTTGATATCTCCCCCGCGGTGGTGGGGTCCAGCGTCAACGGCGTGCCCATCTACGCCATGGACGAGCTGGACAGCTATATCCAGAGCCACGCCGTGGACGTGGTGGTGCTGACCATTCCCCAGTCGGTGGCGCAGGACATCGCCGACTATCTCATCGGGCTGGGAGTCCGAGGCTTTTGGAACTTCACCAACGTGGAGCTCAGCAGCGTGAACCCCGACGTGCAGTTTGAAAATATCCACTTTGCGGACAGCCTGCTGACCCTCAGCTACCGCATCGCCAACCGCTGAGGAACGCCTATGAGAAAAAAACTTCTGATCATGCTGCCCGTCTGCGTGCTGATGCTGGCCGCCGGCTGGGCCATGGCCGCGGGAGACGCTGCGGACCCCCTGACCACCCTCAGTTACCTCACCGGAGCGTTCAAAGAGGCGGTAGACCAGCGGGTAGACCAGCGGTTGAACGAGGCCGACCTCTCCGGCGGTTCCGGGGCCGCACCCGCCGCCTCCGCCCTCAGCTGGGCGGAGACCCGGCTCAAGGGGGCGGACGACGCGGTCTGCACCACCGGCTCCAGCGTGATGCTGCTGGCGGGCGGCGCCTATGTGTCCTACCCCGCCCCCGGCACGGTGGTGGACGTCACCGCCGGCACGGTGGTGCCCAGCGGCACAGCCCTGGCCGTGAACCACCGCTACCTGGCGGCGGAGGACACCATTGCCCACTTCGTCATCACCTCCAAGACGGCGGTGCTGGACTACCAGGGAAGCGTGGAGTTCGCCTATTCCGGCGCCGAAGATTACAACGCCATGGCCGCCGCCCTGAAACAGCTTCACCTGTTCAAAGGCACCCTCACCGGCTTTGGCCAGGGCTTTGACCTGGAGGCAGCTCCCACCCGGCTCCAGGCGCTGATCATGTTCATCCGCGTCCTGGGAGAGGAGCAGCAGGCCCTGTCCTGGACCGGGACCACACCCTTTACCGATGTGGCCAGAGGCTCTGAGGCGGAGAAGTACGTGGGCTACGCCTATGAGCGGGGCTATACCAATGGATACAGCGCCACGGAGTTCCGGCCCGCCGGGGCCGTCAACGCCTCTCAGTACACAGAGTTCGTTCTCAGGGCCATGGGATACAGCTCCGCTGCCAACACCAATCTGGCGGACGTCTTTGACCGGGCCATGAACGCCGGGGTCCTGACCGCCGGAGAAACCGCCATGCTCCAGCGAGACCGCTTCCTGCGCTCAGAGCTGGTGTACATCTCCTATTACGCCCTGGAGGCCCTGCTGCCAAACAGCAGCCGAACCCTTGGCGGTCAGCTGATGGACGCTGGCGTCTTCACCGCCTGGGAGTGGGAGACCGCCCGGGCTCTGGTGCCCTCCTGGCGGCTTTAACAGGCTTCAAGAGAATTTCGCACCCCTGGCGCAGGGGCGCATACTATGGGTTGAGACCGGTTCGGCCGGCCAACAATTCATAGGAGGTTCCCCTTATGTGCAATAACGGCTTTGGCGGCGGCAACTGCTGCTGGATCATCATCCTGCTGATCATCATCTGGTGTTGCTGTGGCAACAGCGGCTGGAATGGCGGCAGCAATTGCTGTTGCTGCGAGTGCTGCAACGGCGGCAGCAACGGCTGCGGGTGCAACTGCTGCAACTGCAACTGCAATTGCAACTGCAATCCCACTCCCTGCTGCTGATTCCTTACTCCATACCAAAGAAGGCGGGGCGCCCCGGGCATTTGCCTGGGGCGCCCCGCCTTAGCTGGCGGAAAGGGTCAGATATCCCGGTTTTCAAATTGCTCCACAATTTTTTGCACACAATGGGCTCCTGTCCTCTGGTGCTCCCCCCGGTATATGGCATGCTTGCCAGAGGCTTTTTGGCTGTTTGACCGGCAGCGAGGCATTTCAGCAAAATTCTCAGACGTAGTGAGGGATCGCAGGAAAATTCTGTCCAATGGACAGCCGTCCCCGCTGCATCGAGCTGCTTGACAAATTCCTGAATAAAGCCATCATGAGATGTAATGTATAAAGGATGGTTTTACCAGGCCACTACATTACATTGACTGCGGTTCATTTGTGGCAGAATGGCACGGGTTGGAGGGGCGGTGATCGATCAGCAGGAGGGAACCGAGGGGGAGCGTCCGGGGATGGCCTGGGCGCTCCGTTCTCTTTGCCGGCCCTCTGCTAGGGCGTACTTACTCACCACCGGCCAGGGGCCTGCGGTGGTACTGCCTGACGGCAGCCGTGCGCTCTCCGGGGGGCGCTCCCTGCCGGTATATACCAGCAGACGCCAACGGCGGCTTGTGCGTCGAACGTAGCCGCGCCAATGCACTGGGGGGCTTGGGGGCCTTTGGCCACCAACAAGCTGCGCCCGGGTATATACCGGTGCAGTGCTTGCTACCACTGCTATCGACCTTCAAGGTGTACGTCTTAGTTGATGAAAACGGTCACAGAGGAAGATTGGATTGTAATCCTACTGTTATCTGATAAAATAGTTACGAAAGGAGGAGGCCATGAAAATCACAATAAATCAAGATCAATCTTATTCTGAAACAGAGGTCATCATCAACTGTCATCAGGCGGACGAGGATATCTTAAGACTGGTAGCTATGCTCCGTATATACCAGAAAAAACTGGTCGGTATTTTGGATGGAGAGCGGCATTTGCTGGACGTGAAGGATATCCTCTACATCGACACAGCAGACAAGAAGACGTTTCTTTACACAGAGAAACAGGTTTTTCAAAGTGCGTTGCGGTTGTATGAGCTGGAGGATACCTTAAAGGAACTGGACTTCTTTCGAGCTGGGCGATCTACCATCCTCAATTTCCGACGGGTGCGGTCCGTCCGCCCGGAATTGGGGAGGCGGTGGCTGGTAACCATGGATAACAACGAGCAGATTTGGGTATCCCGTCAGTACGCCGGGGAACTGAAGGAAAAATTACAGCAAGCGGAAAGGAGTATTTTCAAATGAAAAAGTTTTTCAAGGGTTTAATCGAATGTAAATTGTCGGCCTGCGCCATGTTTACTGCCGCTATGTTTCTCTATCTGTGCTTTTGCCTTGTATACGATAACCGAGAAGTATCCACTGCATTACTGTGGGGGCTGTTTTGGGTAAGCGTCGCCGGGGCTCTCATCCAAGCGGTATGTTTCTCAGACTGGATCATCAAAAAGATGCGTTATACGTGGCGTAGTTTGTTGTTTGTGCTTCTTTTTCTCCCGGTGATGTCCCTTGCCGCCTGGAAAACAGAATGGTTTCCGGCGGATCAGACAGGAGCATGGGGCATGTTTATCGGTATCTTTTTCCTCATCTTCTTGGTTATGACCATTGGCTTTGATATCTACTTCCAGGTCACAGGCAGAAAATACGATGGGCTCATCGGGCAGTATCGGAAAAAGAAAGAGGACGCAGAAAATAACAGTTAATCGTAAATCTCCCCTTGACAAATGTTCTCTTGGTTCTGGATTGGAAAACTCTCGCCTTGCAGTTCATCGTCTGACGACCAGACGAATAGACGTAGAGGAAAACGCCGAGAAAAACAGGGGAAATGTCCGATTATCTGTCAAAACTCCGACAAAAAATGTAGAAAAGATAGCCTACTCTGGCACACCACAAAAAACCGAATATCGAAACTACAAGCCGTGCAGTAACTGACGAACAATCAGCTGCTGCGCGGCTTTTTGTTATAGATCGCTTTGCCCCGACGACACAGATCGCCGGACTTTTTTTATTTGGACAGCTTGCGTTTCATCCAGATCCTCAAAGACAGCAGTCTGTGCCAGTCCATGTCCCGCAGAGGCAACTGCTGGGATAATGCTCGGTAATGTCAAGAATAATGCGCAAAATAGTTTGCAGGCTCTGGCAGAATAAAATCAGCAAGCAATCGAGGTATCCTCCAGGGTAGCCTCTAAGTGGTTCATATTCATGTACTTCTTGTTGCCCC
>CAJTZI010000065.1 GCA_910584075.1 uncultured Oscillibacter sp. | reverse complement strand
TCTGCCCTCCTTCTACTTTGAGGACTATTATATCACACTTTTATTGACGACACCACCTAGTGGGCACTGCATATCAAGCAGTTCCCACTAGCTTTTTGATGGGATATTTTGGGGCCTAAAATCACATTTTGCAACAGTCTCTATCCATCTGGGGTTGTCAAACAGAGGAGAATATCACTTTTTCCGCAAGCCCAGCTGATCGATCAGCGCACTGCAGGCCCTGGTGCTGCCGCTGGCCTTGTACTCCTCCTCGGTGACGCAGGTCAGTGCGCCAAAGGAGCAGGCCCGGACACAGGCCGGCTGCAGGCCGTTCTTGACCCGGATGTTGCAGCCGTCGCACTTGACCATCTTCCCGTCGGACCTGCGGTAGCGGGGGGCGCCGAAGGGGCAGGCCATGGCGCAGCTCTTGCAGCCGATGCAGTTGGTATTGTCGTAGACGGTGAAGCCCGTCTCCGGGTCCTTACTGAGACAGCCCACCGGGCAGGCCGCGATACAGGGGGCGTCCGTGCAGTGCATACAGGCGGCGGAGATATAGGCGCAGTAGACGCCGCCGTCCTCCAGCGTCACCTCGTTGTCAAAGGTCTGGCGGAAACACTGGTCCCCCGCCGCCAGATCGGTGTCATTCTGATCCAGGCAGCCCATCATGCAGGCGGAGCAGGCCGCACACTTGTCCTGGTCAAATACAAAGATATGTTTCATGGTCTCACGCCTCCTGAATCTTGCTGATGTTGCAGCGCATTCCCTTGAAGCCGGGGAAGCCGGAGTAGGGGTCCAAATGGTTCCTTCCGATCAGCTCGTTGACATTGGCCTCTGTATAGCCGTGCAGGGTCATCAGGACGCCCTCCTTGGCCTTGCTGGTGACCTTCACCGCCATGCGGATCTGGCCGTAGGGGCTGGAGAGGACCACCTTGTCGCCGTTTTTCAGCCCCAGGCGGGCGGCGTCGGCAGTGTGGACCTCCACGGTGGGGTTGGGCCGTATGCTGCGCAGCCACGGTGTCTCATGGGTGCGGGAGTGGACGGCATGGGCCAGTCGGGCGCCGCTGCACAGGTAGAAGGGATACTTCTCCCGGGTCTCGGGGTCGTTCTGGTCCGCCAGCGGGTCGCTGTAGCTGGGCAAGGGGTCCAGGCCGTACTTGGGGTCGATGGACGCGATGGCGGTAGCGTAAAACTCAAACTTCCCGGTGGAGGTCTTGAAGCCGTTCTCCAGCACCTTTCCGGCCTGGGCGGGCCACTTGGCGATGGGTACCTTCACCGGCAGGTCGCTGGCCTTCAGGTCGGCCACCGTCAGACCGCAGCCATCGATGATCCAGTCCATGCAGGCCTCATACCCCTGCTTGAGCAGGTCGTCGTCCAGGTCCATCACCCGGGCCAGATCGCACATGATGTCCACATCAGAGCGGGACTCGTACAGCGGCGCAATCACCGGCTTTGTGAAGGTCAGATAGCCGCCCTGATATGCTTTCAGCTCGCCGCGCTCCACAGAGGAGCAGGCCGGCAGCACGATGTCGGCGTACTTGCAGGTGAGGGTCATGAAGAGGTCGGTGTTGACGAAGAAGTCCAGATGCTCCGCCATGGCCGCCAGCAGCTTGTCGGCCTCAGGCAGCATCTTGGCGTTCATGCCCAGTCCGAAGATGGCCTTGACGGGATAGGGCGTGCCCTCCTCCAGCTGGCGCAGCAGGTCCACCGCCTGGAACTCGTCGTACTGCTGGTTCCACAGGGGGAAGCGCTCCGCGCCGATGCGCTCCTGTCCGCCGGGATAGCGGTCGGAGCGGAACTCGTGCTCCCGGACCTTGAAGCCGGCGGGCTTGTGCAGGTAGGTGGGCGGATTGGGGATATTTCCACCCACGCGGTCAAAGTTGCCGGTGAGGGCGGACAGGCACAAAATGGACCGGTGGGCGTTAAAGCCGTTGATATGGTGCACCAGGGCGGAGGCGGAGTAGTTGGTACAGGCGGGGCCGTTGGTGGCATAGAGCTCCGTGGCCGCCAGGATGTCCTCCCCGCGCAGGCCGGTGATCTCCGCCACCTTCTCCAGGGGGTACTGGTCCACCAAGGCCTTGTACCGGTCGAAGCCGTAGGTGTACTTCTCTACGTACTCCATATCGGCCCAGCCGTTGTCGATGATGAGCTTGGCCATGCCCAGGGCCAGAGCGCCATCGGTGCCGGGGTTGATCTTCAGGAAGATGTCCGCCAGATTCTTGGAGGCGGGGGTGTCCCGGATGTCGATGATGATGACCTTGCCCCCCCGCTCCTTCAGCTTCTGCACGCCGGCGACAGACAGGTGGGCGGAGTAGTAGCCGTCAAAGTTCCAGCCCAGGAAGGTGTGGGCATGGGCCATGTCGGGGCCCGCGCCGCAGCCGGCGGTCACCTTGTCACCCAGGTACTTTGCGGTCATGCAGGTGCTGTCATCTGTACCGAAGTTCACGCTGCCGAACACATGGGCCAGGCGGTGGAGGATGGGCCGGTACCACTTGCAGTAGCCGCTGAAAAAGGCCACGGCGTGGGCGGAGTACTGCTCCCGGACCCGGAGGAGGTTCTCGGCGATGATCCGGTAGGCCTCGTCCCAGCTGATGGGCTCGAACCTGCCCTCACCCCGCTCTCCTACGCGGCGCAGAGGCGTGCGGATGCGGTCCTCCCGGTAGACGTAGTTCCGCAGGGAGGAGCCCTTGGTGCAGAGCTTTCCGTGGTTGTAGGGGTGCTCCGGGGTGCCCTCCACCCGGATGATCTTCCCATCCTTCACATAGCAGTCCACACCGCAGTGGTGGCCGGGACTGCAGATGGCACACAGTGAGTGCTTCACCTCGATCCCGGTGTCCGCACCGGGGATCTTGGCCTGGATCTTCTTCTCTAACTCAGTCAAGAGATCTCCCTCCCAAAAAGTTGATAAAGCCATCCGGGAACCCCTTTCCCTGCAGGAGGCAGACGGTCCGGATGTCCAGTCCCGCCTCCGGGATCTCAATGGCCTTGATAAAGGCGTTTTTCACGATGCCGTTGCTGTCGGCGGAGCCGATCATGTTGATACACTTGATGTCCCTTCCGGAGCGGACCGCCCGGATGTAATACCGTGCGTCCTCGTACTCATAGACCTCGTCCTCCGGCCCGCAGGCGCTGACATCGCCGATGCTGATGAAATCGTAGTCCAGGTAATGGGCCAGGTTCACCAGCACGTTGGCGTCGAACTTCTCCGGACTGCCTGCCATGTTGGCCCCGGCCACGGCGCCCTGCTTGTTGGCGTTGAACCACACGCCGATGTTGCGGTGTGTGCCGCTCTGGATGTCCACGGCCTCGCAGCAGTCCCCGGCGGCGTAGATGCCCTCATAATTGGTCCGCATATGGCTGTCCACTAGGACGCCCCGGTTCATGGCAATGCCGCTGTCCCGCAGGAATCCCGTGTTCATCCGCACGCCGATGCACACGGCCACCGTGTCGGCAGTAAAGCGTCCGCCGCCCTGCATCACAGCGGTAAGACGGCCGTCCGCCTCCCGCTCGATATGACCCAGCATCTGCCCGCAGGCCACCCGGACGCCCTTGGACTCCAGGTCCTTTTGGGCCCGGAGGGCAGTCTCCCGGAAGGCGGCCACGCAGAACATCCACTCCGCCCCGTCCACCAGGGTGCAGGGGATATCCCGTTCCACCAGATCCTCCACGATCTTGATGCCCACCCAGGAGGCGCCGATCACGAGGCCGCTCCTGATCTCGCCGCCGTCCAGCCGCCGCTTCAGCTCTACGGCGTCTTGGGCGGTACGCATCTTGAACACGCCCGGCAGGTCCAGTCCCGGGATGGGGGGCATGACGGTGGAGGCGCCGGTACTGATGAGGATCTCGTCGTACACGGCCTCGCCGCCGTCGAAGAGGATCTTTTTCTCCTCCGGCACCAGCCCGGTGACGGGGCGGCCGGTGAGAACCCGCAGGTCCAGCTCCTGTTGGATAGTCTCCAGGTCCCCGAAGGGAAACAGGGCGTCATAGGGGATGGCACCCTTGACATAGTAGGTGGTCAGCATGGGGTTGTAGGGGCCGATATCCGTGTCCGAATACACGTCGATGACTGCCTCCGCGTCCCGCCGCCGCACCTCTCTGGCGGCATTGTAGCCGGCGCCGCCAAAGCCGATGATTGCAATTTTTTTCATAGTTCCTCCCATGTTGTCCGCCCATGCCCGCCGCACAGGCGCGGCGGGCATGGGCGGTGGTACACGCTCAGCCCAGCAGTCCGGCCAGGGAGGCGATGTCCTCCACAGATTCGATATTGCAGAGCGTCTCCAGGACCTTCTCCAGCTTCTCGCCCTCCAGGGCGGGGGCGGCCTGAATCCGGAAACGGTCGGAGAACTCCTTGCGGCTCATCATGTTCCTGGGATGGCCCGGGTGGCAGTCCATCTTCCCCTCATACCGGGTGCCGTCCTTCAGGGTCACGGTGACGGTCTTCATGGGATACCCCCGCTCCTCCCGGAACATCTTGAAGCTGGACATGGGGGACTCCTCGGGGGAATCTCCGAACTTTACCCGCTTGGCCAGGGCGATGGTCTCGGGATCCTTCATCTTCTCTGCGGTGTACCAGTGGGCACCGGGGTGGTGGTCCCGCAGCCAGGAGGCGATGACAAATGGAATGGAGAACTGGGCGTGGGTCACGGAGGTGAAGCCCTCGTCAGGGGCCCACATCCGGCCCTTTACCGGGGGATCCACCACGATCTCCTCGATGTCGTCCGGGCCGAAGCCGTGCTTCTCCGCCAGGTCCTTGATGAGCTCCACGGGGGTCTGGACCCACATATTGGCGGGCCAGTGCTTCAGCAGTGTCTCCATGATAAGATACCGCTTGCCCAGATCCCTGGTCAGCCAGGTGAGGTCCGCCTCACCGGATCGAATGGTGGTCTCGCCGGAGCCGTTGCTGCCATCGTCGCCGCAGATGACGCCGGTGTAGCACCGGGGCTCATCCAGGGCGTCCCGCTGGTTGTGAATGCCCTTCTCCACCGCCTTGGCGATGACGAAGCCGTCTCGGGCGCGGTAGCCGTGCTCGTAGTGATAGAAGTCGGACATGGTGGTGGCGTGGTAGGCCACGGGCAGGGTGCTGCACTCACAGCCCATGCCGATGGCCTGGTTAATCTTCCGGGAGCCGAAGCCGTAGAGCTTGGCGATGGGCAGGATGCAACCGAAGATCTGCCAGCTGGTCAGGCCCCAGCCCTTCTTCTTCCATCGCTCGTCGGAGGGCTGCACCGCCATGGCGATGCGCTGGTAGACCTCGTAGCCCGCCACGATGGCGCAGATCAGATCCTTGCCGCTCTTGTGCCTCTCCTCCGCCGCCAGCCAGGCGCAGGGGATGATCCCCGCGGAGGGATGGCCGGTCCAGGAGCAGTCCTCCCAGTCCAAGGCGTCGGTGGTGGTGCCCAGGGCCAGAGCCGCGTTGACGGCGGCCAGCTTCTCCCCAGAGCCCCACACCGTGGTGTCTCCACCGGAGCCTCCGTTGGCCTCACGGGCCATCTTCATGATCTTGTCGTAAATGGGGGTGCCCTTGGCCGCCAGGGCCGCGCCCACGGTCTGGAGCATAATCATCTTGGCCCGCTCCACCACCTCGGGGGGCAGATCCTCGTATTTGAGGCTCTCGGCATATTCGCTCAGCTCCTGGGTATATGTAGTGGGCGTAAGAAAGTTGTTATCCTTATACAGACGATTGTACCGCATACAGTACCTCCTGCTTCATTCAATTTGGAACGGAACGGGTCAATAGAGGAACGTGGGTAGCACAGAGGCGTCCTCGTACTCCTCCAAATGGCAGATGCACTCCAGCGCGCCCTCGGTCTTCTCCGGGCTGAGGATGTTCCGGGTCTCCAGGCGGAAGCGGTCCCTGAACTCGTCCCGGGTCAGCATGTAGCTGGGGTGGCCGGGGTGGGTGAAGGCGCTCTCCACATACTCGGTGCCGTCCTTCATGTGGACGATCATGAACTTCTCCGGGTGCCTGCCGTCAATGAGGTCCTTGATAAACTTCATGCCGGTCATCTTCACAAAACCGTCGGCCTTCACCTTGTTCATCAGGGCCACGATTTTCGGGTCCTTCATGGTCTCGGGCTGGTACCACACGGCGCCGGGCTCCGGGTGGTACATGGCACAGGCCGTGGCGTAGGGGATAGAAAACTGGGCCTGGGTCACAGATTCGTAGCCGGTCTCGGAGTACCAGTGGCGGAAGGCCACGGAGGGGCGGATGATAATCTCCTCGATGTCGTCGGGATTGTACTTGTTCTTGGTAACAAGGCGGGCGGCCAGCTCGGCGTAGGTCTGGACGAAGACGTTGGCGGGCCAGTGCTTCACCAGCAGCATATCCATCATCATCCAGTGCTCGCCCAGCTCCTTTGTCAGCCACTCCGGCTCCTGATAGCCGCAGTGGAGCAGATAGGCGGTGGGGTCGTCGAAGGCGTCCTCCATGTTCTCAATACCGTTGAGGGCGGTCTTGACCATGGTGACGGCACTCTCGGCCCGGAAGCCATAGAGGTAGTTCAGGGAGTCGGACATTGTGATCTCGTGGACGTTGGCGGGGATGATGGCGCAGGCGGTGCCGATGCCGAAGGCCTGGTTCATCTTCTCCTCGGAGGGGTCCAGCAGCTTCAGCAGCACGGCAAGGTTTCCGAAGATGTTGTAGCTGACGATGCTGCTCCGGCCGGACAGGGCCACCCGCTGGTAGACCTCATAGCCCGCCACCACGGCGGTGAGCAGGTCCTTGCCGCTCTTGTGGAGCACCTCGGAGGCAATGACCGCCGTGGGGATAACGCCGGCGGAGGGATGCCCAGTGACGGAGCAGTCCTCCCAGTCCAGGGTGTCGCCCATGGTGCCGGCGGTGAGGGCGGCGGCCTCCCAGCTGACCTTTTTGCCGTCGGCCCACAGCGTGGCGGCACCCTCGCCGCCGGGGGACATCTCCTTGGAGATGGCGATGGCGTCCTTCACCTGCTGGAGCTCGGCGCTGCACAGGCTTACGCCGATGGTCTGCATGACCATCATCTTGGCCCGCTCAATGACCGCAGGGGGAATGTCCTCGTACTTCAGCGTCTTGATAAAATGGCAGATCTGCCGGGTGTAGTCCGTGGCCAACGGTGCATGTTGATTAAAACCCATAGTGGTTCCTCCTTATTGATCTGTTTCGGGAAATTCTCTGATCGATCCGGTCAAATGGTGAACAGCTTGCCAAGGCCCGGCAGCTTGTCGTTGACGCGGCTGTGCCGCAGGCAGGCCCAGAGGCTGGCCTGGTGGCTGGTGATGACGGGCATCCCCAGATCCTCTTCGAGAATCTCCACCAGCTCCATGGTGGCAAGGCCCATGCAGCTGAGGAAGAACACCTCGGCACCCTCGGTCTTGAGCTCCTTGGCCTTGCGGTAGAGGAAGTACTTGCTGGGGTGGCTAAACTCACCCACCCGGTTGAACCCCACGCCGGTGATAGAGGTGACCTCCAGGCCATTGTCCTCCAGGAATTTCTTCTCCGCCTGATTGGTGTCCTCGGGATAGGGGGTCATGACCACGGTGCGCCGCAGGCCCAGGGCCTGGAAGGCCTCCAGCACGGCGGTGCTGGTGGTCAGACCGGGCCAGCCGCTGGCTCGCTCGATGCGCTCGATGCACTCTTTGTCAAAGCCGTAGCCCTTGATGCAGCTGCCGGAGGTGCAGCCGAAGAGCACCACGTCGTGCCGCTTCTTCCGGTACATCTTGGCGGCCTCCTCCAGCTGGTCGGAGAGGTAGACCAAGCCCTCCGGCGTGGGGCCGGGAAACCAGAGGCGGGAGCTGTCAAAGGCGACCCCCTCGGGCGCGTATTTATTAAAGGCATGCTCTACCTGGTCATCAATCGGGGCAATGACGCCGATTCTGGCGCGAATGCTGTACATTCCGTCTCTATACATGAAATCATCCCTTTCCGGTTTTCAAACTCAAAGCGTACACAGCCTGCCCAGATTCGGCAGCTTGGCGCCTACGCGGCAGTGGCGCAGGGCGCTCCACAGCGTGGCCTGATGGCTGGTGACCACGGGGACCCCCATCAGGGTCTCCAGCTCCTCCACAATCTCCAGGGTGCTCAGGCCCATGCAGCTGAGGAAGAAGGTGTCCGCGCCCTTCAGGTCCATCTCCATGGCGTTGCGATACAGGAAGTACTCATCGCAGGCCTCCATCTTCCGGCCCTCACAGCGAATATAGCTGACATCCATACCCACGATATTGGTGACCTCATAGCCGTTGTCCACCAGGAACTTCCGCTCCGCCTCGTTGGTATCCTCCGGGTAGGGGGTCAGCACGGCCACCTTTTTCGCGCCCAGGGCCTTCAGCGCCTCCAGCACAGCGGTGCTGGTGGTCAGGCCGGGATGGCCGCTGGCCCGCTCGATTTGGCGGATGCACTCCTGATCCCAGCCAAAACCCTTGATGCAGCTGCCGGAGGTGCAGCCGAACACCACCAGGTCTGCGTCATAGTCCTTGTACATGGCGGCGGTCTCCTCCAGGCGGTCAGTCAGAATGGTCAGGCCCTCGGGGGTGGGGCCGGGGAAATTGATTTTCATTGAGGCGAAGGACACGCCCTCCGGCGCGTAGATGTGAAATGCGTGCTCCGCATTCTCGCTCATGGGGGTGATCAGGCCGATCTTTGCTCTCCATCCGTACATAGCGACATTCCTTTCTTGTGGGTGTTTGCCAAAACAGAACCACTTTTCTGCCCTCCATTAAACAACACATCCGCCCGTGTGGCAAACGGCGATTTTTGTTACCCAATACCAAAGAATTGGATGGCTCAGATTTGACCAATTCTCTTTACATCTCCGGCAAAACGGACTAGGTGGTGTCGTCAATAAAAGTGTGATATAATAGTCCTCAAAGTAGAAGGAGGGCAGAAAAATGGGAAAGGAAC
>CAJTZI010000064.1 GCA_910584075.1 uncultured Oscillibacter sp. | reverse complement strand
TGTTCCTTTCCCATTTTTCTGCCCTCCTTCTACTTTGAGGACTATTATATCACACTTTTATTGACGACACCACCTAGCAACATTAGGGTTTGTTTGAAAAATGGCAAAACGCCCAAATAGCGGGCCTTTTTCTGCCATACATCGTTCAATTTTCTTGCCATGCGTCAGGATGCCTGCGAAAATCTGCCTTGTCTGGCAAAAAAACTTCTCGCTGTTGGGCATATCGCCAATTATCAAACAAGCCCTAATCTGAAAAGGGAGAACGGCCTCCTTTCCATAAAGCGCACCCCCGCCGATTTTGACGGGAGCGGGGGAGGAGAGACCGGGGCCCCGCACACCACCCGCACGTTCCGGTGGAAAACTCCCTGTTCCAATCCGCCCTCAGAGCTGGTATAATGCAGGGGAATCCCATTACGAAAGGACTGGTTTTATGAATCGTTCCGCACTGGTCACCGGCTCCTCCCGGGGCATTGGCCGGGCATCGGCCCTGGAGCTGGCCCGGCGGGGCTGGCCCGTCTGCGTCAACTACATGGAGCACCGGCAGGCCGCGGAAGAGCTGGTGGACCTCCTCCGCGGGGAGGGACGCATGGCCATGGCCTTTCGGGCCGATGTCTCCGACCGCGCCGCCGTAAACAAGATGGTCCGCGCCGCGGCGGAGACCCTGGGCCCTGTGGAGCTGCTGGTGAACAACGCCGGCGTGGCGGGCCAGTGCCTGTTCCAGGACATCACGGACGAGCTGTGGGAGCGATACCTGGGCGTGAACCTGGGGGGCGCCCGGAACGCCATCCAGGCGGTCCTGCCCCATATGATCTCGGAAAAGCGGGGCTGCATTGTCAACATCTCCTCCATCTGGGGCCTCCGGGGGGCCTCCTGCGAGGCGGCCTACGCCTGTACCAAGGCGGCTCTCATCGGCCTGACCCGTTCCCTGGCCCTGGAGCTGGCCCCCTCCGGCATCCGGGTGAACTGCGTGGCCCCCGGCGTCATCGACACGGACATGGTGCAGGTCCTGGGACAAGAGACTCTGCGGGACCTGGCGGAGCAGACGCCTCTGGGCCGTCTGGGCACGCCGGAGGATGTGGCGCACGCCGTGGCTTTTTTTGCCTCCGAGGGCGCCTCTTTTGTCACCGGACAGATTCTCTCCGCTGACGGCGGCTTCATCGTCTGAGAGCCCGTATTCACAGGCGGGGAATTCTGTGAACACAGGTTCTGAAACCCGGCATATTTTTTCCGCCCGTGGGAAACACTGAGAAAAATACACGGGAGGCAGGAATATGGAATATCTCAATGCGTTTCTCTGCGGCGGCATTCTCTGTGCCATCGGTCAGATCCTGATCGACAAGACTCAGCTCACCCCTGCCCGCATCCTGACGGGCTATGTGGCAGCCGGAGTGCTGGTCAGCGCTGTGGGACTCTATCAGCCCCTGGCGGACTGGGGCGGCGCCGGGGCCACGGTGCCCCTCACCGGCTTCGGCCACGCCCTGGCCAAGGGCGTGAAAAAGGCCGTGGGCGAACAGGGCTGGCTGGGGGTCCTCACCGGCGGCCTCAGCGCCACGGCCGGCGGCATCACCATGGCGGTGACGGCCGGCGTGGTGATGGCGCTGATCTTCAGGCCGGGAGACAAGCGGTAGACGCGGGTGCAGACCGCCGGAGGGGATCCCCTCCGGCGGCTTTTCGCAATTGTAACAATTCGCTCAGATTTTGTCTTTTTTTTGTCACTTTTTTGTGATTCTTTTTTTCGTCATTTCTGTCATACTGTATCTGTTAGAACATTCGACAGAAAGGACGTTTTTTCGATGCCCCGTTTGACTGCCCTTCTCCTTCTGCTGGCCCTGCTGCTGTCCCTGACCGCCTGCGGCCAAGCGCCCTCCGCCGTGCCTCCGGCTGAGGACCCCGCGCCCCCTGTCCGGGATGAGACCCCGGAGCCTGAGCCGGAACCCGAGCCGGAACCCTATGAGATTTTAGACCCCACGGTGATGCCGGCGGGAGGCAGCCGGGACGGCGTGCCCTACGCCGCCTGGGACGGGATCGTGGAGCACCTGTTTTTCCACCCCGTGGTGGCATACCCGGAGCTGGCCTTTGACGGAGACGCCCAGGCCGACGGCATTGACGACTACATGGTTACGGCGGACGAGTTCAGCAAAATTCTCCAGAGCGTCTACGACAAGAGTTATGTGCTGGTGGACATCGGCGATGTGTGGCGGGAGGATGCCGGAGAGGACGGCCAGCCCAGAATGGTCCGCAACACCCTGTACCTCCCCGAGGGGAAAAAGCCGGTGATTTTCTCCTATGACGACACCAACTACTACCCCTATATGCTGGAAAACGGCTTTACTTATAAGCTCATCATCGGCGATGACGGCAAAATCGCCTCCTGGGGCCGGGATCCGGAGGGCGGCGAGGTGGTCAGCCGGGACCTGGACGCCATTCCCATGCTGGACAAATTTGTGGAGGAGCATCCGGATTTCTCCCCCTTCGGCGCCAAGGCCAGCCTAAGTCTGACAGGGTACTGCGGCATCCTGGGTTACCGCACCCAGACGGAGAGGGAGGACCAGTCGGCGGAGCACGAGGCCAACCGCCAGCGGGAGCGGGAGGCGGTGAAGCCCATCATCGAAGAGCTCAAGCGCACCGGCTGGACCTTCGGAAGCCACACCTGGGGCCACATCAACCTGGCCAAGAAGCCTCTGGACACCGTTAAGGCCGACACGGAGAAGTGGCTTGACGAGGTGGGCTCCCTGGTGGGGGAGACCCCCATTTTGTACTATCCCCACGGTGCGCGGCCCGACGGCAACGACTGGACGGAGACCGGCCCCATCTTCCAGTATCTCCAGAGCCAGGGATTCCGGGTGTTCTGCTCCGTGGGCACCGAGAGCTTCAGCTTTATCAAAAAGGACCTCTGCGCCGTGATCTGCGACCGGCTCCACCCCGATGGAACCACCCTCCGCCGCTCCCGGGAGCGGTACCTGCAATTTTACGACGCCAAGGACATCATGGATGTGGACGTCCGGCCCCAGAGGGAGATCCTCTGGGAGTGAAAGGAGCCCGTATGGGAGCGTTTTTCAGAGGACGGACCCCTCCCGCTGCGGCGCTGGCGGCATTGACGGCGGCGGTGTTCCTGCTGGCTGGGAAAACCGCTCCGGCGGGGCTGCCCGGTCCGGAGGAGCTGCCCATCATGGGCCGGGAGGCGGCGGAGGCCGCCCTGCTGGGACTTCCCCGGCAGGAGATTCTGAACGCCTGGGGAGAGCCGGACGGGTCACTCTCCGGTTTTTTCGGGGACATCTACCAGCTGGAGAGCGGCAAGTGCATCACCGTATACTATGACCCGGAGCCCATGAACCGGGGAGCGGCCGACTCCTGCACCATCCCGGTACAGTATATCTCCTGCCCGGTGATCCCCCCGCTGGAGGAGGCCGGCCTGTCTCCTTTCCCTTGCTCTGGAGGGTCATACCCGTGAGGAGGTCCACGCCGCCTGGGGTGATCCCCACAGAGAGATGACCACCAAATGGGACGGCCTCTGCAATGTCTACTGGCCGGACGAGCTCCGCGGCATCACGATCTATTATGATACGGAGTCCATGGACGCGGGAACTGCGGATGAATGTACAGTCTCCGTCCTGTATGTCTCCCAAAGCGAAGAATGACAAGGAGGAAGATCACCGTGACAAGAGAGGAACTGAAGGCCGCCGCCATAGCCATGCTGGACCGGGCCTACTGCCCCTATTCCCGATTCCCCGTCGGGGCGGCGCTGGAGTGTGAGGACGGAACAGTCTGCACCGGCTGCAACGTGGAGAATGCCGCCTACCCCGCCGGCATCTGTGCCGAGCGCAACGCCATCTCCCATGCTGTGGCGGAGGGGCACACCCGTTTCCGCCGCATCGTGATTGCCGGACGGGGAGAGGATTTCTGCACCCCCTGCGGCATCTGCCGCCAGGTGATGCGGGAGTTTGCCCCGGATCTGGAGGTCATCTGCCTCAACGGCGCGGGGGAGGAGCGGGTCTTCACCCTGCCGGACCTGCTGCCCCACAGCTTCGGTCCGGAGTCTCTGTAAGGGACCGTCCGAAAGCGGCGGCGCCGGGGACCCGTGGACTGAGCGCCCCCGCACAGACAAAAACTGAGGCGGCCTCAGGCCGCCTCGGTTTTTTATGGATTTCATCAGGCCAGACGGATGATCCCGGCGTCCAGTCCCGCCGCGTCCTCCTCGTCGTGGGTCACCAGCAGGACGGGGCGCTCCCCCGCGTGGCGGAGGAGACAGTCCCGGGCCCGCTGCCGCGTCTCGCCGTCCAATCCGGCAAAGGGCTCGTCCAGGGCCAGGGCGTCACTCTTTGCAAGAAGCGCCCGGGCCAGGGCCAGCCGCCGCCGCATCCCGCCGGAGTACTCCCGGACGGGCCTGTTCCCCGCGTCCTCCAGCCCCAGCTCCGCCAGCATGGCGGCGGCTTGGGCGCACTCCCGCCCCAAGATCAGCCGCAGATTCCCGGCGGCGTCCAGATGCTCCAGCAGCCGGTCCTCCTGAAAGACCGCCGCCCAGCGGCAGTCCTCCAGGCCCGTCACCGCGCCGCTGTCCGCCGTCTCCAGACCCAGCAGAATACGCAGCAGGGTGGTTTTGCCGCGGCCGGAGGGCGCCATGACACAGGTGACGCCGCGCCCCGCGGTAAAGGTCACATCCCGCAGCACCGTCATGCCGCTGTAGGACTTCCAGAGGTTTTGCACCCGTATCTCCATCATGCCGCCGCCTTTCCCGCCAGAGTGTCCACCAGCCTTAAAAAGAGCCGCTCAAAGACCGCGGAAACCGCCACAACAGCGGCAGTCCACGCGAAGAGATCCGGCGTCTGGAAATAGATTTTGGCCGTGTACAGCCGCTCCCCCATGGACCCGGCGGGCAGGCCGATGACCTCCGCCGCGATGCCCGCCTTCCAGCAAAGACCCAGCCCCAGTGAGACGGCGGAGCGGAAATAGGGCAGTATCTGGGGCAGGTAGATTCCCCTCAGCCGCCGGGTAAGGGGAACGTGAAACACCCGGGCCATCTCCAAAAGCTTCCGGTCCGTCTGGCGGATGCCCTCCAGCAGGTTCAGGTACACCGTGGGGAACACCATCAAAAAGGAGATGAACACCGGCAGGTGCCGGCTGTCCAGCCACACCAGGGCCAGGATGATGAAGGAGGCCACCGGCGTGGCTTTCACCGCCGCCGCCGGAGGCGCCAGCAGCTCTTCCGCCAGCGGATACCGGCCCGCCAGGGCCGCCAGCGCCGTCCCCGCCAGACAGGCCAGCAAAAAGCCGCCGAAGATCCGGGCTGCCGACCACCCCACGGCCCGCCAGAAGGCAGAGGTTGCCGCCAGCTCCCCCAGCCGCCGGAGGGATGCCAGGGGCGAGGCCAGCAGCAGCTCTCCGTGGGGATAGGCCGCCGCCAGGGCCATGGCCCCCAGCTGCCACGCCAGCAGCCAGAAAGCCACGGCCCACAGGCGCAGGCCGTTTTTACGCGCCATAGAAGAAGTCATCCCGGGGCATCGCGCCGCCTACGGCCTCCGGGGCGGCCGCCGCCAGAACCTGGAGGTAGCCGGAAAGCTTTTCGCACATCTCCTGCCCGGTGAGGCAGACGATGTTGCAGTGGGGCAAAGCCTTCTCCGCGACGGCGGCATTGTCGATGATGCCGTACTCAGCAATCAGCTCCGCGGCCTCAGCGGGATTGCTATTGACCCAGTTCACCGATTCGGCGTATGCCTCCAAAAACTGCTCCACGGCTTCCGGATGCTCCTCCACAAAGGCATGCCGGGCCACCGCCACGCCAGTGATCAGGGCGGAGCCGTTGTCCAGGGCGTCCCACTCCTCCGTCAGGTCCAGGGCCACCCGGAGATTCTCCAGCTTGCTCTGGGCCGCGGTGACGAAGGGCTGGGGCAGCAGGGCGATGTCCGCCGTTCCCGCCGCCATGGCGGCCACACACTCGGCGTGCTCACTTTTCCAGTCCACGGTTACGTCCGTGTCCGGGTCCAGGCCGCTTTGCTCCAGCAGGTAGCGCAGGCCGTACTCCGGAGTGGACCCCTTTCCGGCGGCCGCGATGGTCCTGCCCTTCAAGTCCGCCATGGACCGGACGCTCTCTCCGCCGTTTTCCACAATGTAGAGCACCCCCAGGGTGTTTACCGCCAGAGTGACAATCTGTCCCTCTGTCTTGTTATAGAGGACTGCCGCCAGGTTGGCGGGGACGCAGGCCACGTCCAGGTCTCCCTTGATGAGGGCGGGGGTCACCTCGTCGGCGGAGCCAGCCAGAGTGAAGTCGTAGTCCCGTTCCGCGCCGGGGGTGGACATCAGATGGACCAGGCCCATGGCGGTGGGGCCTTTCAGCGCGGCGGTCCGCACCCGGACAGGGTCCGCGGGGAGGTCCGCCGGAGCGTCGGGCTGATCTGGCTCCGGCGCGGCGGCCTCCGGAGACGCGGGGGACTGGTCCGGTACCGCCGCGCTCTGGCCGCAGGCGGTCAGGGAGAGAAGGAGGAAAAGGGTCAAGGATACGGATAGGAGTTTTTGATACAGTTTCATGATAAATGCCTCTTTTTCTTGTTTTTGCCGAGGCATTGCCCCGCAGCCCCGCCGCCCTTTGAAAAGGGCGGCCCTGAGCGTTCACGATTGCAGCGCCGCCTCCGGCGCGTATACCGTCTTGGCGGTGACGCCTGGGAGCCGCCCCAGCTTTCCGGACAGCGCCGAGATCACATCCCCCGGCGCGTCCATGGCGACGCTGATGACGCTCACGCCTCTTGCCGGATAGGGTACGCCCATCCGGCCGATTATATGCTCCGCGTACTGGTGCAGCAGGCCGTTCAGCTCCGCTACGGAACCGCCCTGACGGACGATGACGGCAATCACTGCCACCCGGGTCTCCATCCTTGTCCCTCCTCTCCGAAAATATAAACCATCCCCTCCGCCGTCCGGCGGAGGGGATGGGCACAGGCCGACAGGACGCGGGAGTTCCCGCGCCGCCTCTCTCCTCTTACGGCTCGGGTTTCACGCCTCGCCGCCAGAACGACAGAATGAATTTTGCTGTCCGCCGGTCAGAAAGAGCTTCCCGGAGACAGGAAAATGATACCACGGCGCGGAGCGGGCTGTCAAGGGGACCGGAGAACCGGAAGTGTCCAATTGCGCGTTTTGTGATATTTCCTGAGCGCAGTGCAGGGGGAAATGCAGGGGCCGGCGCCCTCGCCGGCCTGTCTCGCCGCGAACTCCGGTTCTCTCATAAAACGGGCTTATGGGCGTTATATATTAGGAAAACAAGCAAACGGAATTGTTTTAGATTAGGGGGTCAGCCTGTGGCCCCCGTAACCATAGGGGAATTGAGCTCGATATATTCTGCTATACGGCGGAACTCGTCAGCGTATTTGAATTTCACGCTGATATTGCCGCCCTCGTAAACCTTAATGTGGTCGATCAGCTCGCCTAAAATTTCCCGTGTCAGCTTGTCAATGTTCCGGTATTTGAGAAATGCGGTAAGGCATGGGCTTTCCGCATCCACGCCATTTTCCAGTTGTTCCTGCTCCGCCGTCAGCGTTTGCATAATGCGTGTGAGGGCCTCAAACTGCTGTTCATAGTCCTCGCTCATGTGCCGGTAATCGTTGCGGGTAATTTCCCCGTCTTTCCAGTCTTGATAAAGGGCCTGCTTGTATCGCATGATTTTAGCAAGCTCTTTTTCTTTTGCGGCGATGGTATCTTCCAGCCGCTTTGACTTGCTCTTTTTTAGAGGGGCGGAGTTGATACGGGCAACGAACTCGGAATAGGTAAGTGCCAAATGTACCTGTTGCTGGATCGCAAACAGCACTCCAGCCTCAAGGCGGTCACTTTTAATCGAGTGCATGGTGCAAGCCTTTTTTGACAGGCTTTTATAAGTACCGCATTGATAATATACATAAATCCCTTTGGATGCGATCCGGGACATCGCCCGGCCACAATCGGCACATTTCAGAAAACCACTGAACAGGTAAAGCTGTTTCGCTTTTGGAGCGGTGCGGGTATCCCGTTTGAGCAGGCTCTGCACCTTTGCAAAGGTTTCCCGGTCTATGATGGCCTCGTGGGTATTCTCCACGATAAACCATTCTTCCTCCGGCACCCTTTCTTGAATATGGATTTTATAGCTTTTCACCCGCTGGCGGCCTTGTACCATATCCCCCACATAAACACGGTTTTTTAAGATCGTGTCTATGGTGATTGTACTCCACATAGGATTGCCTTGGGCGTTGGGGGCGTTGTACTTGAGCCCTTGCTGTTGCTTATAGGCTGTGGGACAAAGTGTCCCGTGGTCGTTCAAGTAATAGGTGATCCCCCGTTTGTTCATGCCGGACAGAAACAACGCAAAAATGCTTTTTACCACTTCGGCGGCCTCGGGATCAACCAACAAGGCGTGTTTGTCATTCGGATCTTTCACATAGCCATAGGGGGCATACGAACCGATAAACTCACCGTTGCGGCGTTTCATATCAAATACCTGCCGGATTTTCTTTGAGGTCTGGTAGCAGTATTGATCGTTCATTACATTCGTGATCGGCACGATAATGTTTGATACGCTGTCCGGGTTGCGGTAGCTGTCCACACCCTCCGCCAAGCTGATAAACCGTACATTCAGCCGGACAAACAGATTTTCAATCAAGTTCCCGGCATCGGTATAGTTACGGGAGAGGCGGGACAGGTCTTTGACAATCACGCAGTTGATCCTGCCGCTATACACATCGGCCAGGAGCCGCTGGAAATCTTCACGGTCAGTATCCGTCCCGGTTTTGCCGTCATCCACATACACATCCTGCTCGGTTCCGTCATAAAACTCGTCCAGATGGGTCTGGTGGTATTGTTCCAAAAGCCGCCGCTGGTTGATAACGCTGTTGCTTTCGTCCCGGCCACGGAGTAAATCTTCTTTGGAGAGCCGGATATATTTACCCAGCCTCCAGCGCATCGCATTGTATGAAGTAGGGGCGCTGGCGCTTATTGTCCCCCGGTTTGCTGTTCTTGCC
>CAJTZI010000063.1 GCA_910584075.1 uncultured Oscillibacter sp. | reverse complement strand
GCCGCCGGCCCGGAGCACGCCGGTGATGTTGGTGATGTCGAAGGACCGCATGGGCATGAACAGGGCGTAGACCACCGCGAGGTAGACCGCCGCCTGGGTGGCGCCGGGGCTGAGCTTGAACAGGGGGAACAGCACCGGCCGGAAGAAGGTGGGCAGCAGGATCAGCAGCAAGACCATCACAAAGGCGCCGACAAACATGGACACCAGCAGCAGCGTCCAGCTGACAGAGAACACGTGCTCCTTATCCCGCCCCTGGCCGATCTCCTTGCCCACGATGACGGCGGCGGAGGCGGCGATGCCGAAGCAGACCACGGTGGAGAGCTTGTCGATGCTGCCGATGAGGGCGTAGGCCGCCAGCATGTCCTGGCTGTTGGCCATGTGGCCCATGATGACGGTGAGCATGGAGGTGCCGATGCTCCACATGGCCTCGTTGCACACCACGGGGGTGGAGTACTTCACGAACCCCCGCAGAATGCTCCGCCCCGGCCGCAGGATGCAGCCCCAGCGCAGGGGCAGCCGCTTGTTCCACAGGGCGAAGCCCGCCGCCACCGCGAATTCCACCACCCGGCTGGTGAAGGTCGCCACCGCCGCCCCGGTGATGCCCATCGCCGGCGCGCCGAACTTGCCGAAGATGAGCACGAAGTTGAGGAAGGTGTTCACACACATGGAGATGGCGAACAGCAGCATCCCAAAGGCCGGGTACTCCGTACTCCTCTGCACCCCGGCGTAGATGCTGCTGATGCCGTTGAAGATGTAGGAGAAGCCCACGATCTGGATATACCGCACCGCCAGCTCCACCAGCTGCCGGTTGGGCGTAATCAGCCCCAGCACCTGGGCGGGGAAGAGGAAGGTGGTCAGCGCGATGAGGGTGGAGAACCCTGTGACGGCGTACAGGGCCACCCCCATACACCGGTTGATGTTGTCCACATCTCCCCGGCCCCAGTACTGGCTGACCAGCACGGCCATCCCGCTCTGGAATCCGAAGATCACCACCTGGATGATAAAAATGGGCACGTTGGCCGCCGTTACCGCCGCCATCTCCGCGTTCCCCAGCAGCCCCACCATAAAGGTGTCCGCGAATCCCAGGGAGGTGGTGATCATATTTTGCAGGATGATCGGCAGTGAGAGGACCCACAGCCTGCGGTAAAAGCCGGGCTCCCGGCGGAGAGCACGGAACATACAGCATCAGCTCCTTTCTTCGCCGCCTCCGGGCGGCGAGGCAGCTGGACGGCCACAGGCCGCCCAGCTGCCCTTGCGCGCATAAAATAAAACCAAAAAATTGCCGGACCAAATCCCCCTCATTGCGCCGCACGGTCAAGGGGGCGGCGCTGTGGTCCCTGCCTCTGTCTGTCCGGCGCTCCTGGCAGAGGCCCCGTTCGGACCGGCGGTTCGCTTACGGCACATCCATCATACCACAATCCGCCGGTAATGCAACCCTTCAGGCCGGATCCGCCGCACAATTTTCTCCGCCCGCTGCCGCATACAGTTTTCTCCTGCATATTATTGACATGATCGGGGCGTACATGGTATTATGACACAGATTTTCTGATCTCTGCGGTGGAGCTGCTGGAGCAAGGCGGAAGAATTCCGGCATTGTGAAACAGCGCTTTCCAGAAATCTCCTCTGCACATGGAAAGCCGCTGCGGCAACTATGGCCGGATACCGGTCAGTATGGAGGACAGACATATGGAGTATGTAGGGGAACGTTTGAAACGGACCGGGGAGGGCGCTCCGGCTGCCGGGGCCGGCGAGCAGCACGGCGGCATGCGCAGCGTTCAGAATCTGGAGGCCGTCATCAACGAGGGCCTTCGCGTTGCCCTGCTGGAGGAAACGCCGGATCAGTCCCTGGAGGTGCTGCTGGAGCATCTGGGGAAGGCGCTGAACGGGGAGCGGACGTATATATTCGAGCAGAACGAGGCCGGCGGCGACGACAACACCTACGAATGGGCGGCCGACGGGGTGGAGCCGGAAAAGGAGAGCCTCCAAAACGTCCCCCCGGAGGTGTGCGCAAGCTGGTACCGGAAGTTCAGCGTCGGCAAGCATATCGTCATTGAAAGCCTGGAGGATATTCGGGAGACGGACCCGCTTCAGTATGAGAACCTGAAGCGGCAGGGGGTTCACTCCCTGGTGGTGGTTCCCCTGTATGACGGCGAAAGGATCATCGGCTTTTACGGCGTGGACAATCCCCCCGTGCGGTCTCTGGAGTACACGTCGAACATGCTCCAGACCGCGGCGTATTTTATTGTATCCTCCCTGAAGCGGCGCAACCTGGTCCGGGAGCTCCAAAAGCGGAGCTATACCGTGCTCCACGCCCTCAGCGTGGACTACCTGGGCATCTATGAGGTGAACTTCGACACGGGCGAGTGCAAGGTTTACCGCAGCAGCGAACGGCTGGGCATGGATTGGGCGGCCTGTTTTCAGGAGGGCTACGCGGCGGCTGTGGAGCGGTATATTGCCGCGTGCGTGGTCCCCCGGGACCAGGAGCGGCTCCGCACGGTGACAGAGAAGCGCTATGTGCTCGCCCGGCTCAGGAGCAAGAAAAAGTTCTCCGTCCGGTACCAGGTGAAGGACAGCGCCTGGGGGCTGAAGCACCTGGAGCTCCATTTTTCCGCCACGGAGGAGACGGCGGCGGAGAACTGCGCGATTTTCGCACTGCGGGACGTCAACGCCCTGGTGGAGCAGGAAGAGAAATACAAGCTGGAGGCGCGGCAGAGTCTTGAGGACATTCTGGAGGGCGCCCGGACCGGAATCTGGACAATTGAGCTGGAGGACGGCTGCCCGCCGAGAATGTACGCGGACCGGACCATGCGGATCCTCCTGGGCGTGCCGGACGAAATCGGGCCGGAGGCGTGCTACCGGCACTGGTTTGCAGGCATTGAGCCGGACTATGTGGAGATGGTGGAGGAATCCGTACAGGAGATGCTGAAGAGCGGGCGCTCTGAGGTGGTATATCCCTGGAACCATCCGGAATTGGGAAAGATCTACGTCCGCTGCGGCGGCGTACCGGACAGGAGCTTCAAAAAAGCCGGCGTCAGCCTGAACGGATACCATCAGGACATCACGGAGACGATGGTGACGCGAAGGAAGCAGGAGCAGTCCATCATGGAGCTTCTGGAGCGGGTGCGGCAGGCGAACTCCACCAAAAGTGAATTTCTCTCCCACATGTCCCACGATCTCCGCACGCCGATCAACGGGATTCTGGGGATGCTGGCCATTCTGGAAAGGAGCCAGGACGACCCGGAGCGGCAGCGGGCGTGCCGGAAAAAGATCCGCGTGTCGACGGAGCATCTTCTGTCTCTGGTGAACGATGTGCTGCAGGTCAGCAAGCTGGAGAGCGGACGGCTTGCGGCGGTGGAGGAGCCCTTTGACCTCCATGACGCGCTGGAGGACTGCATCACGATTCTCTCCCCCCTGGCGGAGGAGCGGGGCATCCGGCTGGAGCTGGAGGATTCCGGTCTGCGGCACAGCAGGGTCGTTGGAAATCCGCTGCATCTGAAGCAGATTCTGACGAACGTCATTGACAACGCGCTCCGCTATAACCGGCCCCACGGCGCGGTTTTTGTCCGGGCGGAGGAGGCCTCCTTCCAGGCGGGGACGGCGGAGTGCCGGTTTGTCGTCGAGGACACCGGCATCGGCATTGGGGAGGACTTCAAAGCGCACATCTTTGAGCCGTTCACACAGGAGCACCAGGGGGCGCGTACAAACTATAACGGCGTCGGGCTGGGCATGTCCATCGTCAAGAAGCTGGTCGACCAGATGAAGGGCGCGGTGGAGATCGACAGCCGTGTGGGCAGAGGAAGCGTGGTTCAGATTACGCTCCCCCTGCGGGCCGGCGAGGCGGAGAGCGGCGCGTCCGCCGGCGAGGCTTGGAGCATGCCGGACAACATTGCCGGGATGCGGGTGCTTCTGGTGGAGGACAACGAGATCAACTGTGAAATTGTGGAGTACATTCTCCGGGGCGCGGGGGTGGAGGTCGTGACGGCCAGCGACGGGAGGGCCGCCGTGGACGCCTTCACGGCGGCCGAGCCCGGGGCCTTTGACTGCGTGCTCATGGATCTGATGATGCCGGTCATGAGCGGATATGAGGCGGCGCGGGTGATTCGCAGCCTGGAGCGGAGGGACGCGGCGGCCGTGCCGATCATTGCGCTGTCGGCCAACGCGTTCGACGAGGATATTGCGCTGGCAAAGGACGCGGGGATGAACGAGCATTTGGCAAAGCCGGTGGACATGCATAAGATGTTTCAGGTTATGAGCCGGCTGAGGGGCTGACAGAGCCGGTAAACGGATGTTGGGCAGCCAGACAACTTACATGCTGAAAACTGTGGAGATGGAAAAATATGAAAGGCAAGGCTTTGCCGCGTGCTTTTAAAATCAGCATAGCGGTGATTATTTGTTTTACTATTTTTGTGTTTTCCTTTCTTGGAATATCCATTCACAATATGAGCGAAGACACGATTGAAGACATTGGGACCGCTTATATGGCCGGAATGAACGAGCAGGTGTCGCTGCACTTTGAAACGATCATTGAGCTCCGCCTGACGATGGCGGAATCCATCGCGCATATCGCGGCGGGCGACGGAAATTCCAGCTATGGCTCCCGGGAGGAGATCGAATACGGCGCAAGGGCGAGGCACTTTCTGTGCGCCGCCCTGTATTCGCCCGACGGCGGCATTGAAATGGTGTATGGCGATCCCGTGGAGCTCAAGCACCCCGAGCCGTTTTTGGAGAGCCTGCGGAGCGGGGAGCGCAGGACGGCCTCCGCTGCCGACGGCAGCGGGAACGGCGTGATTTTGTTCGGCGTCCCCTGCGAGTATCCCATGTCCGACGGCGGCAGCAGCCTTGCCATGGTCGTGGGGCTCTCCACCCAATACATGGGGGAGGTCCTCTTCCTCGATTCGGACGACTCCCTGAGCTACTCGTTTGTCATACGAAAGGACGGCAGCTACGTTGTCGGAAACGAGAAGGACGCCCACACAAATTACTTTGACAGGCTCTACAGCATCTTTGAGGGCCAGGACGAGGAGGCCGCTTCCTACATAGAGCAGCTGACGGCGGCCATGGACGCGAACGAGGAGTATTCCGTTATTCTGCGCAGCGGCGCGTCGCGCCGCCACCTGTACTGCACCGGCCTCCCCTACTGCGATTGGTACTTGGTGACGGTCCTCCCCTTTGACGCGCTGGACGACGCCATCGCGGGGATGGGCGGTCACTGGCTGACCATTGTCTACGCCGCCTCTTTTGCCATCATCGCCATGCTCCTCTGCCTGTTCGTGCAGTACTTGCGGCTGTTCAGAAGCCAGATGTCCGAGCTCAAGCGCATGAACGCGGAGATGGACCGGGCCCGGCAGGACGCGGAGCGGGCGCGGAAGGAGGCGGAGCAGGCCAACATGGCCAAGCAGGACTTTCTCTCCAGCATGAGCCACGACATACGCACGCCTATGAACGCCATCATCGGGATGACGTCCCTGGCCATGAACCAGGCGGATCATCCGGGGCAGGTGCAGGATTATCTGCGCAAAATTGCGCTGTCGAGCAATCACCTGCTGGGGCTGATCAACGACGTGCTGGATATATCCAAAATTGAGAGCGGCAAAATGGCGCTGAATGTTGAGGCGGTGTCACTGCGAGAGGCGATGGACTGCATTGTCAATATCATGCAGCCCCAGGTCAAGGCAAAGCATCAGCGGTTCGACGCGGCCGCCTACGACATTCTTTCGGAGGATGTGTACTGTGACGGCGTGCGGCTGAACCAGGTGCTGATCAACCTGCTGGGCAACGCCGCCAAATTTACGCCGGAAAACGGCTCGATTCAGGCGGTGGTGTATCAGGAGGCGCTTCCGGAGACGCCCTCCTTTGTCCGCACCCATTTCCTGGTAAGCGATACGGGAATCGGCATGTCGAAGGAGTACCAAAAGGTCATATTTGAATCCTTCAGCAGAGAGGACAACACCCGGGTGCAGAAAACGGAGGGTTCCGGGCTGGGGATGACGATCACCAAGTATATTGTGGACGCGATGGGCGGCGACATCTCTGTCCGCAGCGAGCAGGGCCAGGGCAGCGAGTTCCACGTTGTGCTCGACCTGGAGCGGGCGGCGGAGCGGAAGCCGGATACGGCGTTTCCGGACTGGCATATACTGGTGGTTGACAGCGATGAGCGGCTGTGCGTCAATACGGTGCGCCTGCTGGAATCCATCGGCATCCGCTCCGAGTGGTGCGCAAGCGCCGCGCAGGCGATGGAGCGGATGGCGGACGTCCCCTGCCAGCTGGTCCTTTTGGGGCGGCAGCTGCCGGACATGACCGGGATCGAGGCCGCCCGTGCCATTCGCTCAAACTGGGGGGAGGACGGTCCGGCGGCGCTGCTCATGGCCTGCGACGGGAGCGAGGCGGCGGACGAGGCCGGAGAAGCGGGGGTTTCCGGCTTCATCTCCAAGCCGCTGTTCAGGTCCACGCTGGTCGACGCGCTGAGCGCGTTTGCCGGTACCGGCGTCATGGAGGCCGCCGGCGCTGACAAGGCGGTTGATCCGGTGCTGCGGGGGAAGCGTATTTTGCTGGCGGAGGATAACGAGCTCAACTGGGAAGTGGCGAGGGCGATGCTCTCTGTTCTTGAAATGGAGCTGGACTGGGTTGAGAACGGGCGGGACTGCGTCGCAAAATTGGAGGAGTCTCCGGTGGGGTATTACGACGCGATTCTGATGGATGTGCGCATGCCCGTGATGGACGGCTACGAGGCCACCGCGGCCATCCGGGCGCTGGAGCGGGAGGACGCGGATATTCCCATTATCGCCATGACTGCCGACGCGTTTGCGGAGGATATGCAGCGGTGTTTGGAGTGCGGCATGAACGACCATCTGGCAAAGCCGATTGACATTCAGGCCGTCGCGTGTAAATTGAAGAAATATATGAGACAATGAGCGAGTCCCGATAAACAACAAATCCGAACCTGTTTCCGACAAGGGAGCGGTTCGGATTTTGTTATGGCTTGTGATAAAAGAACGAACATAGAAGAGAGACAATAGGAGCAGATCGGAGACTGCTTTCCACGACAGCGGAAACCTGCAATGCTCCATTCCCGGCCCCTGGCTCCAGTCTGTAAACAAATGTCTCCCATATGGGAATTTTTTCTTGCAATTCGCGCCTCGTTCGTGTATAATAGACGTAACTTCACCCGCCGACACCGGAGAACCCCTGAAATTCCATGGTTTTAGGGGTTTTTTCGTACCCTGCCGCCATTTGCAGAATACTCCCCGTTCCACTCGTCCCCTGCCCGTCAGGGAAGCAGGTGGTGCTTATGCGGGCAGCCTAGACCTCCGGCGCCGGCAATGTTCCGGCAGTAACATGCAGTAAATCGAACGATGAAAGGAGCGCAGCATGAAAAAGACGTTGAAGAGAGGTCTGTGCCTGGTGCTGGCGATGGTGCTGGCGATGGCGATGGGGATCACGGCGCTGGCGGCCTGTGTGCACGAGGCGCATCACCAGACCCTCAGGCAGGTGTCGGGCTACCGGTATTATTCCAGCAGTCAGTGCGAGGCGGAGTACGAGGTAACGTGGACCTGCAAAAACTGCGGCCAGAAATTTATAAAGGGGACTGTGTCCCTGGGCAGCGAGCACGTGGGGGGAGCGGTTTACAGCTCGTCTTGCAACGGCTCTATGCAGACTTGGTGGCGTAACTGCTCCAGATGCAACCACGGCTTCAGTGAGCTCCACAGGTGCCCCAAAGCGCCCCACTCTGGTTCCTGCACCGCCCTGCCCTGTGTCGTGCCCCCCGAGACTGTAAAGAAATAAATTTTAGCTTGCGACCGGCCGGCACAATGTGCCGGCCGGCCGTAGAAAGGGGCATGTATCATGAACATATTGGCAAAGAAACTATTTCGCAGTAAAATGTTTACAGCTTTAACAGTCCTGTTCATGGCCGCTGCTATTGCCCTTCTATCCATCGGCATTTGCGCTTGGTGTGATACCCGCGCCCAGCTGGAACGGGTGGGGGAGCAGTATACGACGATTGCTGTCCCTAGCAGTCCCGAGAATTTCAAGCAATTAATTTTTTGGGAAGAAGGGTCTGGTGACCCGACCCCGCTGACCCGGCAGGAGCGTAAGTATCCGGGCTTGCTGGCAGAGGACCTCCGCGGGTTTCTGACAGCCCATGTGGCCGGGTGCGGAACCCTGTCCTGCTATGACGTTGGGGAATACCGGGAATCAGATTTTGACGTCTATGGAGCCGCCATGGCGGTTGTGGCAGCAAAGTGTACGTCGGTACGAGACAGTTCACGTTCCATAGACGGCAGGAGAAGCCTGGAAGACGGAACCATCGTGAATGTAAAGTATCAGAACTGTTCCTACGATGCTAATTTTTCCGTGGAGGAGCTGGTCTGCCGCCATCCCGCATACAGGGAGCTGCCGGAGCTGAAAGAGATTTCCCTTTCCACCCAAATCTACACCGCCGACAAAAGCATTCCCTTTGAGATTGGAAAAACATACCTGCTGTTTGGCGTTTTTGACGGTCCTGGGGCGCTTCAATACCCCGATGGCTGGGAGCCCTATCTCCCCGAATATGGTTCTCTCACGGTGGACCTGATGGGGGACAACGGGACGGCCCCGCCCCGCACGGGGAACATGCTTTTTTACTGGCGGGAAATCGAGGCCAGCTGGGGAACGGAGGAGGCGGAGCACTATCACCTCCTGGAGGAGGATTCCTTCCCCTTCTACGCGGAATACACCGGCGACTGGCGGGATTTTCTGCGCACAGAGGAAGGAAAAATCTGGCAGGAGACGCTGATACCCCTCTGCGAGCTCAACTACGAGAGTGCCGCCGTTGTGCTGACGGACAATGTGGACAGCCTTTACCAGTTCAACACCGGCGCCGCCTCCCTGCTTGAGGGGCGGCGATTTACGGCGGAGGAGTACGCGAACGGGGACGAGGTCTGCCTGGTCGGCGCCGCCTACGCGCAGAAGAACGGCCTCTCTGTGGGCGATACCATCCATCTGGATTTCTACCAGAACGAGTTGAAATCCCGGTGGGCAGTACAGGAATCAGATGAGGAGGTTTTAATCCACGGTCCCTGCATGCCGGAGGCCCGGCTGGGCGTGCAGAAGGACTATGAAATTATCGGGATCTATACGGCCCCGGAGTTTGAGTATGGACAGCACAGCTTCCAGGGGGACACCATTTTTGTGCCCAAAAGCTCTGTGCCCAACAGTTCCCGGTATGAGAATCCCAACATGTCTCTGCTGTATTCTCTCATTCTGGAAAACGGCAGGGCGGAGGAATTTGAGGACTACCTTGCCTCCCTGGGCTTCGGCGGCATGTTTGAATACTTCGACCAGCAGTACAGTGCCCTGGAGGACACCTACGCGGTGATGACCGCCAATGCCCGGCGTCTGGTGGCGCTGGGGGCGGCGGCGTTTGCGCTGGCGGCGGCGCTGTTTGTGTTCCTGAGCCTGCGCCGGATGGCCCCGGCGGTGCGTGGCATGCGCCTGATGGGCGTGGAGCCCGGCCGGGTCTGGCGGGAGCTGACGGCGGCCCTTGCCCTGCTGGCCGCCGGCTCGGCGGCGCTGGGCGGCCTGCTGGGCGCAGCGCTGTACGACTTCGTTACCAACCGGGTTCTAGCCAGCCGGGTGGCGCTGCGCCCGGAGGTCCTGGCGCTGTGCGCGGCTGCGGCGGCTGCGGCGCTGCTGGCCGTGAGCGCCCTGTGCGCCCTCCCGGCCTCCCGCCGGAAGCTG
>CAJTZI010000062.1 GCA_910584075.1 uncultured Oscillibacter sp. | reverse complement strand
CATGAGTGAGCTGCAAAACCTGAAAACCGCTATCCATGAGATCGCCCACGCCACCCTACACGCCATTGACAAGGACGCCACGCCGGAGGAATTGGCCGACCGCCCCGACCGCCGCACCCGCGAGGTGCAGGCCGAGAGCGTGGCCTACGCCGTCTGCCAGCACTACGGGCTGGACACATCGGATTACTCTTTCGGCTATGTGGCCGGTTGGAGTTCCGGCAAGGAGCTGTCCGAGCTGAAAGCCTCCCTTGAAACCATCCGGGCCACGGCCAACGACCTGATTACCAAGATCGACGGCCACCTGGCCCAGCTTCAGCAGGAGCGGGAGGCCCAGCAGGAGCAGGCCCCGGCCATCTGGAACGGGCTGGACGGCCTTATCAACGACAAGCCTTTCATGCCGGGGGCCACCCCGGAGCAGCAGGCCAACGCCCTGATCGACTTTGCCGAGCGCGACGGCCAGCGGCTAGGCAACGGGGAACGCTGCCTGATCGTGGACTATGCCAATGTTATCCGGGACTATAAAAAAGTTGCCGATCTTATCAATGAGCTGTGCGAGGACGGCTTTGAGATACAGCACGGCCATGTGGACACTTCGGTGCAAATGCGGGTGGCGGCGCTGATGCCGAAAGGAGGTTGAACGCGAATGTCGGAACCTGATTACAAGGGCCGGGCGCTTCTCCCCATGCCGGTGATCGAAGCCGCCCGCGCCGGGGATGTCGAAGCCGTGGAAGCACTATTACCCGCTCTACACCAAGGACACGTTTGTGGAAGTGCCGAACGAGGTTACCGCCGTTATGGAGGAATGTCGGCTCTATGAGAACCGACAGGAGCTTGTTGCCCTCCCGGTCCCGGTAGCGGCGGTCGGAGGCGATGCGCCGGATGGCGTAGGGCTTGCCGTCCTCATGGCACTTCAGTTCCACATCGTTAGTCAGGTTCCCGATTGCGGTGATCTTCAGCATAGCTATTGTCCGCGTGTATCCTTAAATAAATTATATATCGGTATAAAATCCAGTTTGGAGATAATCACGTCCGATTCGGCTCATGTCCTTGGCGATGACACAGCCGACCTTCCCGGCCTCAATATCGGCAATCAGCCGTTTCCAGTCTGGACGCTCAAAATTGCCCCCGGACCATCCATCGTCCGTGTAGTGGACACAATTTGTAAAACCTCGCTGGGCCGTATAGCTCTCCAACAGCATTTTGGGGGAGAACGTTTCAAACGGTGATCCACGGACGCCAAGCTGCTGTATGGCCTGCTGCTGGACCGTATAGGCCTGTCCGTAAAAAAACAGCTGGTACGACAAACAGGGACGTGTCTATATCTACTATACCCCGGAAAAAATCCAGGAGGATCTGAACTGCGGGCATGACAAGGCAACGAAACTCCTGGTGGAGTTGGACAACGGGAAAACGACTTTGGCCTGATTGAGCGTGGGCGGCATGGCCAGGGCTGTCCCACCAAAATCTATGTAAAGCGGTTTACCAGCCGGGATTCCCCTGACCCATAAAGTTTTTTGATCCCACTTATTAGACAGGGAGGATCTGCCGATATACTTTACGAGATTCTGTTAAAGGATCTGCCCATTTTCAAAAACCGGCTATTACAGACAGCGAAAGACAAAAGGAGATTGGTAAACATGATTAACTGCATACGAAATTTAAAAATCAGGTTAAAACTTTATATCCTTGTAGGGGTTGCGCTGCTTGGAATGCTGATCATCAGCGGTATGTCCTTCCTTCTGATGGGTCAAATGAACGAGATGACCGATGACATTGCAACAAGCTGGCTCCCCAGCGTTGATCTGGCAAGGGATTTGAGCACCACCATCTCCAACATTCGCCTCAATGAATTGGGATACCTGACGGCGATTTCGGATGACGTGGAGGAATTCAGCCTTCAGTACCTGGAGAGCGAAAAAGCGGATATGTCCGCCCTTTTGTCCGCTTATGGGGCGCTCATTGATGAAGATGAAACCGCTTTCTATAACAATGCCATGAACTTCTGGACGCAGTACAATGCGGCAGACGAAAAAATGATAGCGCTGGGCAAACAGGGCCGCACCGCAGAGGCCCGAGCGATTCTGGACGGCGAATGTGTCGCCCTTTACAATTCTTTGAACAGCGCCTTCAATGATATCATCGTCTACAACACGGAGGGCAGCGACGGCGCGGCGGCGGAAAGCGCCTCCCTTTACAAAACCGCCACCTGGCTGATGACCGCGATTGTCATTGCCATCATTCTTGTGGGCGTGTTTTTCTCATTTGTGATCATACGCCTGATCAAGTTCCCGATTTCCGAAATCGAAAACGCCGCCATAAAGATGGCGGAGGGCGATTTGGACGTGGAGATCTCCTATACCTCCAAGGATGAACTGGGCGTACTGGCCGCTCAGGTAGGCAGGCTCATCCGTAAGCTGCGGGCGATCATTGATGATGAGAATCAATTTCTTGCGAAGATGGCCGAGGGAGATTTTACGGTGGATTCCACCTGCGAGGGCGAGTATACGGGCGGTTTTTATCCCCTTCTTGTCTCCTTCCGGGGAATTTCGGAAAAGCTCAATGACACGATGCAGCAGATCAGCCAAAGTTCCGCTCAGGTTGCCGGCGGGGCGGAGCAGGTGTCCAATGGCGCCCAGGCCCTCGCCCAGGGATCGACTGAGCAGGCCAGCTCTGTACAGGAGCTCGCCGCCATGGTTAAAGAAATTTCCAACAGGGTGAATCAGAACGCGGACAACGCGCGGCAGGCCAGTGCTGCGGCAGGCTGCGTCAGTGAGAAGATGAATCTGAGCAAAGAAAAAATGCAGCAGATGATCACGGCAATGAACGACATCAGCAGCTGCTCCAGTGAGATCGGGAAAATCATGAAGATCATCGAGGACATCGCTTTCCAGACCAACATCCTGGCTCTGAACGCCGCCGTAGAGGCCGCCCGCGCGGGCACCGCCGGAAAGGGCTTTGCCGTAGTAGCCGATGAAGTCCGCAATCTGGCAAACAAAAGCACAGCGGCCTCCGACAACATCTCCGCTCTGATTGAAAACTCCTTGAAGGCGGTGGAAAACGGAACGCAGATCGCGGATGATACGGCCCAGTCCTTGATTCAGGCGGTCAACGATGTAAATGAGATGACCGGGATCATCGAACAGATCTCAGAGGCCAGCAGCGAACAGGCCGGTTCCATCTCTCAGATTACGACGGGCATTGACCAGATCTCCAGTGTTGTACAGACTAATTCGGCAACCGCGGAAGAAAGCGCGGCGGCAAGTGAAGAACTGTCCAGCCAATCCCAGCTTATGAAGGGGCTTGTGGGAAGGTTTAAGCTCAAGGGCGGCGTTTTAAAAGTGAATTCCTCTTTTTAAGCATCTCCGCGGAAAGAGGAGCGTACACGGCCCCCCACGGTCAAGGGTTTGAACGCGGGCGCTTACATTCAAAGAGGAGACACGCACAGCGTGTCTCCTCTTTCGGCGCATGTGTTCCGCGGCACAGGCTGACTGCATCGCGGTCTGGGCTGTCATTTTGCCAGAGGGGAAAATTTGCAGACATCTACGAGCGCAAATGCTGCGCGGAAGTTTTTCGATCAACGCTTGACTTGGACCCCGCTCCATGCTGTATAATAGAGAAAATACAGTCTCCGAAAGCGAGGAACCCCATGAACGACCTCCGGTCCACGACTGAATTTCTGCTGGCCCAGTGCAGCGCTTATCCCGCCCTGCGTCCCCAGGACCTGCTGAAGGCTCTGCACCAGAGCGTGTTCGGCTGCGGTCACTTTGTTACGGACGAGGCGGCGGGCCTCCGCCTCATTCAGAAGGAACTGGCGCTGCTGCCTGCCGAAGACAGCAGCTCTGCCCCGGAAATGCTGGACGGCCCTTTCTGCCGCCTGCACCTGCGGACTCTGGCGGAGACCGGCCTCACTCCCCGGGCGCTGTTCCGGCTCTTTGCCCTGTCCGCCGGGGCCCCCGCCGGAAACGGGGCGGCACTGGAGGAAAAGCTCCTCTGCCTTTTGACCCTGGCCCAGGAGGGGCGGCTGCCCTTCTCCCGGGAGGAGACGGCCCAGGCCGTGGAAGCATGGCGGGCGGCCGGATGTCCCCCCTGCCACCACTCGGAGGAATTCCGCGCCGCCTACGCCCCGGCCTACCGGGTGGTCCGGCGGGAATACGTTCCGCTCCTGCCCCTGCTGTCCGGCCTGGACCGGCAGCTGGCGAAAAAAAAGCAAGTCCTTCTCGCCCTGGAAGGCGGCAGCGCCGCGGGCAAGACCACCCTGGCGGCCCTGCTGGTGCGGATCTGCCCGGACAGCCGCGTATTCCATATGGACGACTTCTTCCTCCGCCCGGAACAGCGGACAGAGAAGCGGCTGGCGGAACCCGGCGGCAACGTGGACTATGAGCGGTTTTCTCAGGAGGTCCTGCTGCCCCTGACCCGGGGGGAGATTGTCCAGTACCAGCCCTATGACTGCCATACCCGGACGGCGGGCGGCCCGGTTCCAATGGCTCCCGGGGCGTTGAATATTGTGGAGGGGGCGTACAGTATGCACCCGGCTCTGGCGGACGGCTATGATCTCTCCGCCTTTCTGCGCGTCTCCCCAGAGACGCAAAGGGCCCGCATCCGGAGTCGGAACGACCCGGAGGCGCAGGCGCGGTTTTTCAGCACCTGGATTCCCCTGGAACAGCGGTACTTTGACGCCACGGACGCGCCGGGCCGGTGTGATCTGATTCTGGAGGTGGACACATGAAAGTAGTCGTGATCGACGGCCAGAGCGGCCGCATGGGCCAGGTGCTCATCGAGCGGATCAAGGCCGCCGCCCTGCCCTGCGGCGTCGTCGCCATAGGCACCAACGCCATCGCCACCTCCGCCATGCTGAAGGCCGGGGCGGACGCCGGCGCCACCGGGGAGAATCCGGTGGTGGTGAACTGCCGGGACGCCGACGTCATCACCGGCCCCATCGGCATCCTGGCCGCCGACTCCCTGATGGGAGAGGTGACCCCCGCCATGGCTGTGGCTGTGGGCCAGAGCCCCGCCCGGAAGCTGCTGCTGCCGGTAAACCAGTGCAGCAATGTGGTAGTGGGCACCCAGTCCATGACCCTCTCCAAACTCATGGACGAGGCGGTGGAGCTGCTGCGGGCCATGTGTCCGGAGCCCTGATCCCCGCGCAATTCCCCGGCCAAGCCGGAGATTCATATAGATCCCCCGCAGACAATCGCGCCATGAAGGCGCGGCCTCCCGTTCAAGACGGCAGACACATTTGAAAGGGAGAACAGCATGATGAAAAATCTCAACACCAAGAACCTGGTCACAGCGGCGGTCTGTCTGGCCCTGTGCCTGGTCCTGCCCTTCCTGACGGGGCAGATTCCCCAGATCGGCAGCGCCCTGAGCCCCATGCACATCCCTGTGCTGCTGGCGGGCTTCCTCTGCGGCCCCTGGTGGGCCATGGCGGTGGGAGCCGTGGTGCCGCTGCTGCGCTTCTTCCTGTTCCACAAGCCCCCTCTCTACCCCACGGGTCTGGCCATGTGCTTTGAGCTGGCGGCCTACGGGCTGGTGTCCGGCCTGCTGTACCGTGCCCTGCCCAAGAGGGTTGGGAACATCTACGTGTCCCTTCTGACCGCCATGCTGGCGGGCCGGGTGGTCTGGGGCGTCGCCCGGGTGATCCTCAGCGGCGTGTCCGGGGAGCCCTTCACCTGGGAGATGTTCATGGCCGGGGCGTTTCTCAAGGCCATTCCGGGCATCGTCGTCCATATCGCGCTGATCCCCCTGCTGGTGATGGCCCTGAAACGGGCCGGCTTCCTCGGGCGGACGGCCCCTCTTCCCGCCTGAAAACGCTAAAGACCTCAAAAACCGTCACCGCGGCCAAGCCGCGGTGACGGTTTTTCTTGACATCCCGCTCCTACAAGTGTAGTATATTGATACGACTACACTTGTAGGAGGGGTTGCCATGGCGAATTTATCGGATCGGGAGTGGACGGTTCTCACCGCCCTGTGGGCCTCCGGCGGCAGCACACTGGGCGAATTGACGGAGGCCCTGCGGCCGGAGACCGGCTGGAGCCGGAACACAGTTTTGACCTATCTCACCCGCATGGAGGCCAAGGGGCTGGTGTCCATCCGCAAGGATGGCTCTCCCCATGTCTACCGGGCCGCCCTGAGCCGGGAGGACTGCCAGTCCCGGGAGCGGGAGACCTTTCTCCGGCGGGTCTACCGGGGGGCCGCCGGGGATCTGGTGGCGGCGTTTTTGAAGGAGAGCCCCATCTCTCCCCGGGAGCGTGAGGAACTGCGACGGCTGCTGGACGAGATGGAGGTGTGATACTTTTTCTTGAGAGAGAAAGTATCCAAAAAGAGCTTTATCGCGTTACGGATATAGGCGGTCTCTCCGCCTGCCGCTCGGCAACGCGGCGCTGTCCAAAACGGTCCCACAGATTAGGAGGTCTCTATGTCCGATATTTGGTCATTCCTGTTACAGACCCTCACCGCCTCCGGGGCGGCGGTGGTGCTGCTGGCCGTCAAGGCCATGCTGCGGGACAAGCTGTCTCCCCGGTGGCAGTTTGCCGCGTGGGGAGTGCTGGCCCTGGTGCTGGCGGTCCCCGCGGGCCTTGGGGGGCGGTATGCCCTGATGAATTGGCCCTTGGCGGTGGAGTTTCTGCGTTCTCTCCTCACAGAGGAGTTCGGCGCGCTGGCCCGGGCCTCCGTCCCCGTGCCCCTGCCCCAGTTTGCAGGACCTCCCCGGACCGGGGCGGAGTGGGCCTACGCCGTGTATCTGGCAGGCACAGTGTTTTTCCTGGGCCGGTACGCCGTCTCCTACCTCCGCCTGCGGCTGGCCCTGCGGCGGGGGACACCCGCCGGGGAGGCCCGGGCCGCCCTGATTCGGGAGACGGCGGAGCGGTACGGCCTGCCTGTCTGCCCCGCCGTGGAGGTGGAGGGGCTTCCTTCCGCCTTCATCTGCGGGGTACTTCGGCCCGTGCTGGCCCTGCCGGCCGGGGAGGAGACGGATGAAAAGGTTCTCCTCCACGAGCTGCTGCACCTTGGGCACCGCGACGCCGCCTGGGGGCTTTTGATCTGCCTCCTGCGGTGCGTCCACTGGTGCAACCCCCTGCTGTGGTACTGCGCGGACCTGGCGGGTAACGATCTGGAGTCCCTGTGCGACCAGCGGGCGCTGGAGCGGCTGGAGGGAGAGGACCGGCGGGACTACGGCCGCATCCTCCTCTCCATGGCCAACGAGAAATACGCCCGCACTCCCGGCACCTCCTCCATGGCAAACGGCGGGAAAAATATCCGCCGCCGGATTGAGGCCATCGCCCGGTTCAAGAGATACCCCGCCGGAATGGCCCTGGTGGGCGTGTGCGCAGTGCTGGTGCTGGCGGGCCCCTGCCTTGTGGGCACCCGGGCCCAGAGCGTCTATACGGGAGCGCGCGGCCCCCTCCCCCAGCGGCTGCGTCCCTACGCCGCCATGGCCTCCGCCCGCACCACCCCCTGCACCACCTACGCCGGTGCCTTTGACACCTACGCCAAGGCAATGCTGGCGGAGAACCCCGTCTACCTGGCCATGTGCACCCCCCTGGAGGACCAGGACCGGCTGTGGATCAGCGCCCGCATGCGGCGGGCCTCCCGGCTGGAGAGCTGGGACAGCGTCAGGATGCCACGGCTGGAGAGCTTCACTGTGGACCGGCAGTCCGGCTACCGGCTTTACAACCTCCGCCCTGTGGAGAACGGCGCTTACGAGGGATTGCTGGTGCTGGAGCCCGACACCATCGCGCCGTGGGTCGAAAAAGAGCTGCCCCCCTGGGATGGCACCGTTCACAGCCGGTATCTGGCCATCCAGCCCCTCCGGGCGGAGAAGCAGGGGGACCGCTGGGTCATTCTGCCCCTGGGGGATTTCCAGGTGGTGCAGGGAGATGAGAGGGACACCGGAAACCTGGGACTCCCCGCCTGGACCTATGAGGCGCAGTGCGGGGACTTCACCCTGCGGATGCGGTATCAGACCGTCGCTTACGCGGAGGTGAGGTCTGTGCGGATGGGCGCTTTCCTCAGCAACGCCTGGACCTTCGACACCACCCCAAAACCCGGCGGGCAGTTTATCAACGGTTATTACAGCATAGATCTCACCGCCGTCTACACCGGGGACCCGGCAGACCGGGCGTCTATCCTCAGCGTGGGAGCCTCCTGCGCCCCCATGGAGGCGGGCGGGGAGCGGCCGGAGCTGCAAAGGGGCATGGGAAATTCCAGCGGCTCCAACTCCACGGGCAGCATTTGGGGCTTTAGAGACGACTTCGACTGGGCCATGCACGGCGATGAGATTCGCTTGGGCGGAGGCGGCGTAGGAGGAAGCGGCGGAAGCGAGCCCTGGGTGTATCCGCCCCCGGACTGCTGCGCCGCGGACTTCTACCTCAATGGCGAAAAAATCGGGGAGCTGACGCTGCTCGTCGTGGAAGGAGGCCTCCCATGACGGACCGATCCAGCTTATACAAGGGTCTCTCCTGCGCCGCCTGGGGCTACCTCTTTTTGAATCTGGACTTCAATCTGGGAAATGTGAGCATCCTGCCCCGGTTCGCGGGGTGGCTGCTGTTTCTCCGTGCCATCGACGAGCTGAAGGAGGAGCGGCGGGATTTGGCCCTCCTGCGGCCCCTTGGCATCCTGCTGGCCCTGTGGACCGGGGCGGACTGGCTGGCCTCCTGGGCCGGCATGGATGTGGACGGGCAGTTCCCGCCTCTGGACATGGTAGCGGCCGTGGCTCAGCTCTATTTCCTCTTCCAGTTCCTCACGGATTTGGCAGCCCTGGCAAAGGTCCGGTGCCGGGAGCCGGAGGCGGCGGACCTGAGCGGGAAAATCCGCCTCTGCCGCACGGTGCAGACCGTTCTGGTCACCGCCATCGCCCTGTCGCCCCATCTGCCGCGGCCCGGGTGGCTGGCGGATGGGCTGGCGGACAGCGCGGTGATCACCCTGGCCCTGGCGTACGCCCTTTTGGGCATCGCCCTCATGCTCTATCTGTTCCAGCTGCGCCGCGCCTTTCAGGACGCCGCGCCGCCGCCCTTTCCCCCTGCCCCCGGCGGCCCTGGGGAATTTTGACCCTTGTGCCGGAGTTTGGAACGTGGTATGATAAAAAAGAAGAATGTCGATTTTTGTCAGGCTGGTGAAAACGGCGGCAAAAAACCCCGTCCTTCACATAGGATAGCAATATCCAAAAAAACAATTTGTAGAGGAGGTCCCCAATATGCTTGACGCCATTTTATCCTTCCTGCCCATTGTGATCGCGGTGGCGATTCTGCTGGTCCTGCTGCTGATGGGCTATGTCAAGGCCCCGCCGGACCAGGCGTACATCATCTCCGGCCTGAAAAAGGACGGCAAGATCCTCATCGGCCGGGCCGGCATCAAAATTCCCTTCTTTGAGCGGCTGGATAAGCTGTACCTGGGCCAGATGACCGTGGACATCAAGACCGAGCAGTCCGTCCCTACCAACGACTTCATCAACGTCAACGTGGATGCCGTGGCCAAGGTCCGCATCTCCCCCACGCCGGAGGGCATCAAGCTGGCGGCCAAGAACTTTCTGAACAAGAAGGCCGTGGACATCACCCGGGATCTCCAGGACTCCCTCCAGGGCAATATGCGGGAGATCATCGGCACGCTGTCCCTCAAGGAGCCCTGTGTGTTCCAATATCCTCCATAATCAATAAGATTTTCTTTATAGTTTTTACCCTTGCAGCCTTCACACCCGTTACTTTCCATAAATTGCCGGCATTGATAAGCATTGTCACAATTCCC
>CAJTZI010000061.1 GCA_910584075.1 uncultured Oscillibacter sp. | reverse complement strand
GGCGGTAAAAGCCAATCCTGACGCGCATCCCCTGTTTCACAGTGACAGAGGCTTTCAATATACCAGCCGGGATTTTCACCGCAAGCTGGAGCAGGCCGGTATGACGCAAAGCATGTCCCGCATCGCCCATTGTATTGATAACGGCCCTATGGAGGGCTTCTGGGGAATTTTGAAAAGAGAACGCTACTATGGCAGACGCTTTACCAGCAAACAGGAACTGACCCAAATGATCGTGAACTACATCCGTTACTATAATACTCGTCGGGTGCAGAGAAGTCTTGGCATCCTTACACCTATGGAGAAGCATGAGCTTTACCTCGCCGCCTGACAAAAACCGGAAATTCGGGCTGTCCGCGTAGCGGACTGTCCGAATCTCCGGTTGCCACAGCGCCGCAGCGCTGTAAACTTTCTTTTAATTATTTCGCTGTCTACTTGACGGGGAGCAGTTCAGATTTCTCCGGGGCGTTTTTATCTTTTTGTTGACAAGCGAACTTTGCATATGCTATCCTATGATTACAAGTTAACTTGGTAATATGCAAACCAAACTATGTAAGGAGTGGTTTTATGGACCGGGAGGAAATTCTGGAGAAGAGCCGGCGGGAGAACCGGGAGCGGGACGAGATGGAGCGGGAGGTCCGCATCCGGGGGGAGTCTTTCAGCCTGATGTGCACCCTGCTGGCGGGCGGTGTTCTGGCGGGGTGGAAGCTGTATCACAACCAGTCCATCGCGGACGTCATGGTGATGTTCTGGGCCTCCTGTGTGGGGAACCGGGTGTACCGCATCGCCCAGCGGAGAGATGCCTCCGACATCATTACGCTTCTAATCTCTCTTGCTTTCTTCGTCTATTATCTGGTACAATGCTTTCATAGATGACGAACGGAGCGGGGTGACAGGATGGATGGCCAGCTGATTTTGAAAAACCGGCTTAAGGTGGCCCGGGCGGAGCGGGGACTCTCCCAGACCCAGCTGGCGGAGCTGGTGGGTGTGTCCCGGAACACCATCAGCTCCATCGAGACGGGGCAGTTCAGCCCCACGGCGAAGCTGGCTCTGGTGCTGTGCATCGCCCTGGACAAGAAATTTGAGGAGCTGTTCTACTTCGACTGATCAAAGACCCGGTCCGCCTCCCATTGGAAGCGGACCGGGTCTTTGATCACTCATCCGTGCGCACACCGTGCCGGATGCCGCCGATGTCGTAGGGCGTGGTCTGGTACACGCAGTAGTTCAGCCAGTTGCCGTACAGCAGGTGGGCGCAGGACCGCCAGCGGACCAGGGGCTCCCGGGCAGGGTCATCCTCCGGAAAATAGTGCCGGGGAAGCCGGATGTCCACTCCGGCGGCCACGTCCCGCAGATACTCCTTTTTCAGGGTGTCCCGGTCATACTCCGCATGGCCCATGAGGAACACCTGCCGCCCCTGGGCGGTCTTGACGGCGTAGACCCCTGCCTCCGGAGAGCTGGACAAAATCTTCAGCTCCGGAACCGCCTCAATATCCGCCCGGTCCACGGTGGTATTCCGGGAATGGGGGACCCAGAATGTGTCGTCAAAGCCCCGGAAGAGGATGAAATTGGGGTCCTCCAGGGTGTGCCGGAAGACGCCGAAGAGCTTTTCCTCCAGCTGACGCTTGGGAATCCCGAAGTGGTAGTACAGCCCCGCCTGGGCCCCCCAGCAGATGTGGAGTGTGGAGTGAACGTGGGTCTTGCTCCACTCCATGACCTCGCACAGCTCCGGCCAGTAGTCCACCTCCTCAAAGGGCAGGTGCTCCACCGGCGCGCCGGTGATGACCAGACCGTCAAAGGTGCGGCTTTTCACCTCATCAAAGGTCTTGTAAAAGGACAGCATGTGCTCCTGGGAGGTGTTCCGGGAGATGTGCCCCGCCGGGGCGATGAGCTCCAGTTCAATCTGGAGAGGGGTGTTGCCCAGCACCCGGGCCAGCTGGGTCTCCGTGTCCACCTTGGTGGGCATGAGATTCAGCAGCAGAATCTGCAGGGGCCGGATGTCCTGGGTGATGGCCCGGGTCTCCGTCATAACGAAGATGTTCTCCTCCGTCAGGGTCCTGGTGGCGGGGAGACGGTTTGGAATTTTAATGGGCATCAGTCAACACCCTCCAGTGCCTGCTTGATGTCGTCGATGAGGTCCTCCCTGCTCTCCAGCCCGCAGGAGATGCGGATGAGGCCCGCGGGAACGCCGGCGGCGGATAGCTGTTCATCGGTCATCTGCCGGTGAGTGGTGGAGGCGGGGTTGAGGCAGCAGGTCCGGGCGTCGGCCACGTGGGTTTCGATGGCCGCCAGCTTCAAACGGCGCATGAAGATCCCGGCCGCCTCCCGGCCGCCCTTCAGTTCAAAGGACACCACGCCGCAGGAGCCGTGGGGCAGGTACTTCTCCGCCAGGGCATGGTATCTGTCCCCGGGCAGCCCACAGTAGCTGACACTGGCCACCTTGGGGTGCGCCGCCAGGAACTCCGCCACGGCCTGACCGTTTTCACAGTGGCGGGCCATGCGCACGTGGAGGCTCTCCAGGCCCAGGTTCAGGTAAAAGGCGCTCTGGGGGGAGGGGGTGCTGCCCAGGTCCCGCATGAGCTGGGCCGTGCACTTGGTGATGAAGGCGCCCTCTGTCCCGAACTTCTCGGCGTAGGTGACGCCGTGGTAGCTATCATCCGGCGTGCAGAGGCCGGGAAACTTTTCCGCGTGGGCCATCCAATCAAATTTCCCGGAGTCCACAATGGCCCCGCCCACGGCGGCGCCGTGACCGTCCATGTATTTGGTGGTGGAGTGGGTGACAATATCCGCGCCCCAGTCAAAGGGGCGGCAGCCCACGGGAGTGGCGAAGGTGTTGTCCACGATCAGGGGTACGCCGTGGCTGTGGGCGGCGGCGGCAAACTTCTCGATGTCCAGCACAGTCAGGGCGGGATTGGCGATGGTCTCGCCGAAGACCGCCTTGGTATTGGGCCGGAAGGCCGCCTCCAGCTCCTCCGCCGTGCAATCCGGGGAGACAAAGGTGGCCTCCACCCCCATCCTGGCCATGGTGACGGAGATGAGATTGAAGGTCCCGCCGTAGATGCTGGAGGAGGCGACGATGTGGTCCCCGCAGGAGGCCAGATTGAACAGAGCGAAAAAGTTGGCCGCCTGACCGGAGGAGGTGAGCATGGCTGCCGCGCCCCCCTCCAGGGCGGCGATCTTGGCGGCCACGTAGTCGCAGGTGGGATTCTGGAGGCGGGAGTAGAAGTAGCCGCTGGCCTCCAGGTCAAAGAGTCTGCCCATGTCCTCGGAGGTGGCGTATTTGAAGGTGGTGGACTGAACGATGGGGATCTGCCGGGGCTCGCCGCTGCCGGGGGCATAGCCCCCCTGGACGCAGATGGTTTCAGGACGGTAACTGCTCATAGAAATCGCGCTCCTTTCCGGTTTGCATGGGACGAAAAAACAGCTTCCGTCCCAAAGAAGTTCTTTGAGACGAAAGCCAGTGCTTCCGCGGTACCACTCAAATTGCGCCGGCCTCGCGGCCAGACGCCCCTCAGGGCCCAACAGCCCTTTTGCCTTAACGCGGCCTCACGGGACGCCCTACCTTGTCGAACGTCCAGCTCAGGAGCCATAGGCGCCGGGGACTGTTCCCGCCGGCTCGCACCGTCCGCCGACTCTCTGAGGGCCCGTGTCCCCGTCCCTCTCCGTCATCGCTTTGAGGAATATTATAAAAAGCGGCGGCGGATTTGTCAACCGCTGATTTTGAGGGGGCCTTTTGCCGCCAGTTCCGGCAGGTGCCGCAGCACAGATCCCATTTGGGGAAATCGTCACAAAAATTCCTCTCTGCCTGATCCCGCGGTGCTGCAGGACAGATCAAACTTTGAGAATTCCCTTTATACCTATTGACAAAGTAGGTTTATGAGGCTATAATCAAGGCAGCTGAACAGGAGAGCGGCTTCCACGTCATCGCGCGGAACAAACAGGAGTGATCTCACCATGTCCAACATTTATACATCCGCCGACCAGCTGATCGGCAGAACGCCTCTGCTGGAGCTGACCCATATTGAGCGGGAGGCCGGCCTGAAAGCCCGCCTTCTGGCAAAGCTGGAGTATTTCAACCCCGCCGGTTCTGTCAAGGACCGCGTCGCCAAGGCGATGATCGACGAGGCCGAGGCCTGCGGCAGGCTGAAGCCCGGCTCCGTGATCATAGAACCCACCTCCGGCAACACGGGCATTGGTCTGGCCTCCGTAGCGGCGGCCAGAGGCTACCGCATCATCATCACCATGCCGGAGACCATGAGCATGGAGCGGCGGCAGCTGATGAAGGCCTACGGCGCCGAGCTGGTGCTCACCGAGGGGGCTCAGGGGATGAAAGGGGCCATCGCCAAAGCCGGGGAACTGGCGCGGGAGATTCCCGGCAGCTTCATCCCCGGCCAGTTCGTCAACCCGGCCAACCCCGCCGCCCATCGAGCCGCCACCGGGCCGGAGATCTGGACCGACACCGGCGGCGAGACGGACATCTTTGTAGCGGGCGTGGGCACCGGCGGCACCATCACCGGCGTGGGGCAGTACTTGAAGGAGCGGAATCCGGCGGTGAAAATTGTGGCGGTGGAACCCAAGGGATCCCCCATGCTCAGCGAGGGCCGCGCCGGGCCGCACAACATCCAGGGGATCGGCGCGGGCTTTGTTCCGGAGGTGCTGGACCCCGCCGTCTATGACGAAATTATTCCCGTGTCCGACGAGGAGGCCTTTGCCGCCGGACGGCTGATCGGACGCAGCGAGGGAATTCTTGCGGGAATCTCCTCCGGCGCGGCCCTTCACGCGGCCATGGAGCTGGCGAAACGGAGCGAGAACGAGGGAAAGACCATCGTGGTGCTGCTGCCGGACGCCGGGGACCGCTATCTGTCCACACCGCTGTTTGCGGACTGAACACGGCGGAGGCGCACCGGCGCATGTCCGCCTGGAAAGGATTTTTCTATGATTTACGCCGATAACGCAGCCACCACAAAAATGAACACAGCCGCGGCGGACGCCATGCGCAGCTGCATGGAACAGGCCTGGGGCAATCCCTCCAGCCTGTACGGCCTGGGGCAGAGGGCGGCGGAGGTTCTGCAGGATGCCAGGGAGCGGATTGCCGCCTGCATCGGCGCCTCTTGCAAAGAGATCACCTTCACCTCCGGCGGCAGCGAGGCGGACAATCAGGCCATACGCTCCACCGCCCTGCTGGGAGCGCAGCGGGGAAAGCGGCACATCATCTCCACAGCCTTCGAGCACCACGCCGTTATGCACACGCTGAAAAGGCTGGAGGGAGAGGGCTTCGAGGTGGAGCTGCTGCCTGTGGGCGGACTGGGAACCGTCACCGCCGGACAGGTGGCAGCCGCCATCCGGGAGGACACCGCCCTGGTCACCGTCATGTACGCCAACAACGAGATCGGATCCATCCTGCCCATACCGGAGATCGGCGCGGCCTGCCGGGAGCGGGGCGTCCTCTTTCACACCGACGCGGTGCAGGCGGCGGGCCATCTGCCCATTGACGTAAGGGCCCAGAACATTGACTTGCTGTCCCTCTCCGCCCACAAGTTCCACGGTCCCAAGGGGGCCGGAGCGCTGTACGCCCGGCAGGGCGTCCCGCTGACCAGCCTCATTGAGGGCGGCGCCCAGGAACGGGGCAGACGGGCCGGAACGGAGAACGTCCCGGCCATCGCGGGCATGGCGGCGGCGCTGGAGGAGGCCTGCGCCCATATGGAGGAGAACGCCGCCAGGGTCTCCGCCCTGCGGGACAGGCTCATCGCGGGGCTCTCTCAGATCCCCCACGCCGCCCTCAACGGCGATCCGGTAAACCGGCTGCCCGGAAATGTCAATTTCTGTTTCGAGGGTGTTGAGGGAGAGAGCCTGCTTTTGCTGCTGGACAGCTGGGGCATCTGCGCCTCCTCCGGCTCGGCCTGCACCTCTGGCTCCCTGGACCCCAGCCACGTCCTGCTGGCCATTGGGCGCCCCCACGAGGCGGCCCATGGCTCCCTCCGGCTCTCCCTGTGCGGGGAGAACACCGAGGCCGACGCGGAGGCGATTTTGAAAGCCGTTCCGGAGGCCGTGAATCACCTCCGGGATCTGTCCCCGCTGTGGAGAGACAAGGTCAGCGGAAAGAGAAATTTTATCCTGTAAGGAGGTCTTTGCTATGGCGCTGTACAGTGAAACGGTGATGGATCACTTCCGCAATCCCCGAAACGCGGGCGTGATTGAGGACGCGGACGGCATAGGCGAGGCCGGCAATGCCGTCTGCGGCGATATTATGAGGATCTATCTGAAAATCCAGGACGGCGTGATCGCCGATGTGAAGTTTGAGACCTTCGGCTGCGGTTCCGCCATCGCCTCCAGCTCCATGGCCACCGAGCTTATCAGGGGCAAACCGCTCTCGGAGGCCCTGAGGCTCTCCAACAAGGCGGTCACAGAGGCGCTGGACGGCCTGCCCCCTCATAAGCTCCACTGCTCCGTGCTGGCGGAGGAGGCCATCCGGGCGGCGGTGAAGGACTACTATGACCGGCAGGGCATTTCGTATGACCCCGGGAATTTCCCGGACCGCGGCTCCTGCGGGGGATGCCATGGGTGAGACGGCGGGGATTTTCATAAGCGGCGGCGCGGATGCCGCCGCTTTTCCGGCCCGATGGACGGGCAATGCTGTAAGGACGGTGAAACTATGCGCTGGAACCAGGACAAAGAGCGGGAAAACCAGGAGAAGATCAGAGATTTTCAGGCCAAGATGACCCGGGGCTATGCCTTCAAAAGGGCATATGCCGCCCGTCGGGCCTGGGAATTCTACAACCACCCGGAGGTGGCGGGGCGCTGCTACGCGGCGGTGGGCGGTCTGGATAGCATCACCCTGTTTTTGTTCCTGCGGTCCATTGGAATCGATGTTCCGGCGGTCTCCGTATCCATGCTGGAGGATCAGAGCATCCAGAGAATTCACCGGGCCCTGGGCGTCAAGGGGCTGAAGCCCGCCAGCAGCCCCCAGGGAAGGCCGTACAGCAAGATCGAGGTAATCCGGGGCTTCGGGTTCCCGGTGCTGTCAAAGGAGGCGGCCAGAAAGATCTGCGACCTGCAAAATCCCACCGAGAAAAACGCCACCACCCGCCATGCCATCATGACGGGAGAGACGGGAGAATACGGGGGCTTCCGGACGGGCACCCACATGAAGCTGTCCCAAAAATGGCTGGAAAAATTCGGCGGACCCGAAAATGAGCGGGAGGGCACGGACTACCAGACAGCACCCTTTCCCGTCTCGGACAAGTGCTGCTATTTTTTGAAGGAAAAGCCCCTGAGCAGTTACACGGCGGAAAACGGCGTATTCCCCTATATGGGCCTCATGGCGAGCGAGGAGGGCAGGCGGAAAAAAACGCTGGCAATTCACGGGTGCAACTACATCACCAAGAGCACCCGGCGCAGCGCCCCCTTTGCCATCTTCACCCGCCAGGACCTTCTGACCCTGGCCCTGGAGATGGAGGAGTGGTATCACGGCCACTGGCGGGAGTTCCGGCCCATCGCCGGCGAGGAAGACGGGGCGGAGGTCTATGGCGAACCCATACACCTGGAGACCATTGTGCCGGCCATCTACGGAAAGATCGTCCGAGACCCGCCGGACATGACACCGGAGGAGCTGGAGGCATACCGCCGGGACCACGGCGGAGCGGAGCCTGAGGGACCGCTGCGGACCACCAAGGCCCAGCGGACCGGGTGCCAAATGTGCGGCTTTGGCATCCACCTGGAGCGCCGCCCCCACCGGTTCGACCGCATACGGTACAAAAACCCCCGGGAGTGGGATATGTGGATGAACCACATCTGCCAGGATGAGGACGGAGCGTGGTACGGCTGGGGCCGGGTGCTGGACTACATCGGGGTGGGCTGGAGAGATGATCTTTTCAGCCGGGAGGACCCCAAGCCCCTGTGCGCCCAGTGCGCGGCGGTCCTGCGGAGAGATTTTGTCATGGAGCGGCCCGCGGGAATCGAGGCGGTGCAGGAAAAGCGGGGGACCTGCTGGAGCTGCGGCAGAAAGCGGAGCCTGGCTCTCTGGTACGCGGCGGAGGAGGTGACGGAGGCGTGAACATCTACGCTGACCACGCCGCCTCCTCCCCCATGCGGGAGAGCGCAAAGGCGGTTATGCTGGAGTGCCTGGAGGAGTGCGGCAACCCCTCCAGCATACACGCTGCCGGACGGCTGGCCGCCGCGCGGCTGGAGCGTGCCCGCAAAGAGATGGCGGAGCTGCTGAACTGCCGCCCATCGGAGATCTATTTCACCTCCGGGGGCACTGAAGCGGACAACTGGGCGGTCCGCGCCGCCGGGCAGGGGCCCGGACAGACGGTCACGTCCGCCTTTGAACATCACGCCGTCCTCCGCGCGCTGGAGGCCCTGGAGCGGGCAGGCGGGCGGACGACCGTCCAGATCAGGCCGGGGGCGGACGGCGTCCTGGACCCTGAGAAAGTAGCCGCGGCGGCGGACGGGTCCACAGCCCTGGTCTCCGTCATGGCGGCAAACAATGAGATCGGGACCATCCAGCCAATTGCGGAAATCGCGAAGGCCCTCAAAAAAAGTGGACGGAGCCCGGTTTTTCACACGGACGCGGTACAGGCCGTAGGCCACATTCCCGTGGACGTTCAGAAGCTGGGGGTCGATCTGCTATCCCTGTCCGCCCACAAGTTCGGCGGCCCCAGGGGCGCGGGCGCCCTGTACTGCCGGACAGGCGTACCCTTGGAGCCCCTTCTCTTCGGCGGAGGCCAGGAGAGGGGCCGCAGGCCGGGGACGGAGAACACGGCGGCCATCGCCGCCATGGCCGCGGCCCTGGGGGAGGCCTGCGGGATTATGGAACAGGCGGCGGCGCACACCCGGCGTCTTCGGGACAGGCTGGCGGCCCGGATCCTGGAGATTCCCGGCGCACAGATCAACGGGAGCATGACCAACCGCCTACCGGGGAACATCAACTGCCGCTTTGACGGCGTGGAGGGCGAGACCCTGGTAATCCTGCTGGATCTGGCCGGGGTACAGGTGTCCACGGGGGCGGCCTGCTCCTCGGGGAACGGCGAGCCCAGCCACGTCCTGACCGCCCTGGGCCAGTCCAGGCGGGAGGCCTACGGCGCCATACGGATCTCTCTGGCGGAGACCAGCACTGAGGCGGAGGCGGACTGCATCGCAGACCACCTGGAGTCCATTGTGGCGGACCTGCAAAACGGCTGACAGAGGCGGCGCCCTGCCCCGGGCAGCTCTCGGGGCGGCCCCTCCTCCCGAAATCAGGTGAAGAAAAATCCGGCGGTCATGTTCAGGTAGTTCTCCCCGCTGTAATCGGGATACTGCTCCCGGACCGCAGCCTTGAATGACACGCCGCCGCGGCAGGAGGCGGCGATGGCCTTCCGCTGCTCCAGATATCCGATCTTGGTCTCTGCGTCCTTCAGCTCCTCCGGGGTATAGTGGGAGGTGAGGATCAGCCCGAAGCCCGCCCGGATATAGCCCCGCAGCTGGGCAATCATGGCGTCTGCGTGATCCGCCCCGGCCACGATGGAGTGGCAGTCATGGCCCAGCATAAGATTGCGTTTTATTGGGAAAACACACTGTCAAAAGGATTTCATGCTTTGGCGGGGGGCAGCCCGCCGCGGCGGTGTCAGTAGTGTTGATTTCAATGTACTCGTTAATTTTGCGGAGCTCGTTTGCAAACTTAAAGTGAACGCTGATATTGCCGTTTTCGTAAATTTTGATGTGGTCTACTAGGTGGTGTCGTCAATAAAAGTGTGATATAATAGTCCTCAAAGTAGAAGGAGGGCAGAAAAATGGGAAAGGAAC
>CAJTZI010000060.1 GCA_910584075.1 uncultured Oscillibacter sp. | reverse complement strand
GACATTTATTATATACGTTCGAGGAAATATTTGCAATCCGTTCAGGGGCTTATTTCATTGTTTACTGGTACGCAATATCTGAGCAGTAAACCTGCTCCCCGGTGTTGTATTTTCCTGTCTATACTCTGTGCCGCCACGAGGAAGGGCCATCCAGTCTCCTGGACGGCCCTCCTCTACTATTCGCTTATGCATAGAAGTTGACGCTGTTGGGTATCCCGACAAACATATAGCAGTAGGTGATGCCGTCGTACTGGGTCACGCCCACGCCGATACAGTCGCATCTGGGGTCGATCATGGTTTCAAAGTGACCGGGGGAGTTGATCCAGTTATCGACGGCGCGCTGAGCGGCGTTGTCTGTACCAGTGAACACGGTGAGGTTATCACCGAAGCCGTAGGGATATCCGACCTCGGCAGCGGCCTGACCCTCCTCCGGGGCGTGGTGCCAAGTGTAGCGCCGGTTGGAGCAGACTTGCGCGGCGTTCATCAGAGCCTCATTGACCGGCAACTCTGACACTCCATTGGTCTTTCTGGTCTGGTTGATGAGGTGGATCATCTCCTGCCGTATCTCCAGGTTGTCTATCAGGCCAGTGTTGTCCCCGCTGGCAGGTGCTTCCGGCGCGGCGGGGACTGAGGAACCGACCGTCAGAGTTACACTCCCGCGTTCCCCGGCCCTGTTGGATGCGGTGATCTGCGCGCTCCCCTCCGCCTTGGCGACAGCCACCCAGAAGGTCAACACCTGCTCCACCGCTACCGTGTCTGGGTTGCTGGAGGTGACGGCGTACTCCGTACCGCTGGGACCGATGATGAGGCCGCTACGCTCTCCTACCTCCAGGGTACTGCCCTTGTAGCTGCTCACCCGGACGGGTTCATCAGGCGTCTCCGCTGCCATTGCAGGGATGGTGAGAACGATAGTGAGGGCGGCTGCGGTCAGTGCGGCGGAAATGCATTTTTTCATGTTGGTCATACGTATTCCTCCTGTATTCCATATTTTGGGGTACTTTTGCAAGCAATACAATACTGGAATGGAGTCCGTAAGTCGAGCGATTTTCGGGAATAAAATGTAGAAATACAGAGGTGAAAAGCAAGCGAATTATACAGTGCTTCGTTGTGTTTGTAGGGTGCCTCTTCCGGAGCGTCAATCCTCCTGACCACATAAACAGCCACAGACAAACAAGGAGTACATGGAAACACTGGTTTCAAAGAGTGCCAGAAAGCAAATAGAGTGGAACAAAAGCGGCTATAAGCCGCCCAAAATTGTCTAAAAAATGTTTGCTGACCTCTTTGGAGACACTGGTGCAGATCATTTGTATAGTGCGGCAGTGGGACCGCTGTCTGGGCGAGGCGCTGCCTTTGGAGAAACTTTCCCATTGGCTGGAGCCAGTATACCCAAATGGGCGAAAAGAACAGCCCGCCGGGGAAGAACACAAAGAGATTTTAGTGAGAGAGGATTTATGGACCTGGAACAATTTGAACTGTGGCTGAGGCCCGGCGTACTCGGTTTTTACCGCTCCTGTGAGGTCACTGTCTGCGGCCTGCTGGATCATGACGGCAGGGCCCACAACCTCTTTACGATACTGGTTTTCGAGGATCGGGAGCTGGCCTCTGGCGAGCCTGTCTTTCTCACGAAAAAAACGAGAGGTTTGGAGACGGCATTCGCCTCCTGGCGGTGCAATATCACATTTCACTGGAGGCGGCGGCTGACATACTCCGTGAGATTCAGGCGCAAAACGGGCAGATTGCCACGCCGCTGGGTCCTCTGGAGACGGCCCTTATGACGCCGGTTCCCGCGTACTTTGTACCAAGATGCAGCACTGTGACCATACTGGTAAATTCTGTGTTGAAAAACAATTTTCGTGGCAGCATGGTCTCCGAGTGGTTCGGCGAACAGGATAGGATCCTGCGAATGCTGAAAGCGGCAGAGCTTCAGAAAGCCGCTCTGCGAATCCGGGAACTGCTGCCCATTGACCTCTTCACGCTCTCGGACCATATTGGGAATGTCCTCTTTCAATTTCCTCAGGAGATCGCTTTTTGCAAACTCTCGCACACAGAGACGGCCGTTACCTGTTCCGTCAGCTTTGATGAACGGGTCCAGTCCACAGAGAAGTATGCCCTGAACGTGTTCACGGATCATGACGAACTGCTGATGGACCACCATGCCGCGATGGGAAAGGACGGCAGTCTGGCGCTGTATCTCTCCAATACAGGCGGCCCCTATGTAATTGCTCTGACGGATATGGAGAACGGCATTCCCATCCTGTGGCAGACAACCTCCACGATCCGGCAGGTCGGCGGGATTTTGGAAATCGAGGGCGATGCGGACTGCGTCCGGACGGTCAGACTGCCAGACGGAACATCCGAACAGATCACGGTCAACTCCGTAATCCCGATTTCCGCGGGCCAGCCTGCCCCTCCCTGGGAGGAGGCGTCCCGGCAGAGGCAGTATGAACGGCGCATGGAGGAGCTGGTCAAGCGGCTGGAGTTCGTCCGATACGGCAGGGCCGGAGATGAACGGGCCAAGGCCCTGGAGGACCTGCGCAGGCTGATGCGCATGGAGCCGCTGGCCCGCGCCTGCCTGTGGGACCCCTACCTGACGGCCCAGGACCTTTTGGAGACGTGGTACTTTACCAACACCGGCGGCAAGGAGCTCCGGGCGATCACATCCAACGTGGTTATCAAGGAGGGTACGCTGGAGAGCTGGAAAGCGGCTCAGCGGGATACGCTGGCCGGCGGAAGCAACCAGTTGGGGATCAATCTGCGCTGGCGGATCCAGCACAGCCTCTTTGGTTTTCCTTTCCACGACCGCTTCCTGATCCTGATTCCGCGGGAGGGGGCGCCCAGGGTGTGGTCCCTGGGCACCTCTGTCAACAGCTTCGGAAAGAAACACCACATCCTCCAGCAGGTCGCAAACCCCCGGTACATCCTGGACGACTTTGAGGAACTGTGGGCGGCGCTGGAGGATGATTCCTGTCAGATCTGGGATAGCGAGGAGGAACGCTGTCATGGATGAACTCTGGAAAGCGCTGCGCTCCGTACATTGCACCACCACTCCGGAGGCCTCACGGCGCAGGACAGATCAAAATTACGCAAAAGACTTGCAGGCCAGCCAGGTGGAGGACCACTGGCGGACGTTCTACCAGGCGGTCGATGCATTGGAACAAGGATGCGGCTATCCGCCATTTCCAAAGCTGGAGGAACTCTGCAAAAAGGCAATCGCGTGCGACGAGGGAGAGTTTCTGCGGATTTTAGGGGAAAAGCCGTCCATGATGGACATCGTTGTCATCCTGCTCCATGTGGACAGTGAGACCATGCTTCATTGGATGGAAACGGGGATGATCTCCAATGTAAACGTTCTCTTTGAGTGCCTCCGGAGGATCCCCCAGGGCGGGCCGCTGCCGGAACAGGCGGAAACTGCCGCGGCAAAGGGTCTGCTTCAGCTTTGCGCTTTCTCCCCAGAACGATTTCAATATCTCCTGCAAATTAGCGTACTCTTCCGGGAGGGTTGTGTTGGGACCGTACGCGCAATGCTCCCCCGTCTTACGGAGGAAGGGTGGTCCCGGCTGAGCGCTTGCGTTACCTTTGCGGACATGGGGGAAAAGCATTTTCGATTTTGGAACCAGTGCGCGTCCGGGCAGGACTGGCAGGTTATTGGACCCCGTGCGGAGCCTCTGCTCCGGGCATGGCACAGGGCCCTGGAGAAAGCCGCCGCTGAGGGGACGGCCTGGAGCTCTCTTTACAATGAAGTTTCAAATCTGTTGATCAATATTCTGCTGAACCGAATGGATACCCCGGGCGTCTGCGAGCAGGCGATAGAGGAGGTCATCGTCCAGGCCGAGACGGCCATGTATCAGTGGTACGAGAACTCGCTCCAGCAGAGAGCCGCACTGTTGGCAACCCTGTCGCAGCTGGAACATCTGCGTTTCGTCTGGCTGAACCTCAGAGAAACTACGCCTCCGCTCTCTGCCGCGCTCTGCCGGCGGGCCCTGGGTCTGATCGAGCAGCGGCGGTATCTGTGGGATTCACCCTCCGATCGTGGAATTTGCCAGGAGATCGAGCGGTTGAGGGAGTGGCTGAACACCCGCCAGCCCACCGGGACGCCGCAGGGAGATTAGCGCCCTGTTTCTTTGAAATCGCCGGACCGCATATCCGTCCCAAACAGAAGAACGCCCCCCGGCATTCGCTGGGGGGCGCCGCTTGTTGGGGATCGGGGCTTTGCGCCTGCTGAGACTGATTCGCCCCACATGGGGTCCGCAGTCAGCTCGGTCCGGTTCTTCATGAGCCGGCCCTCAGTACGGCGGGCGTTGCCATGCGGGTCCACTCGAATTGGCCTTGCTGAAGGAAATGTATGCATTCCCTCAACCTGTCAGCCTGTCATTTTGAGTTTTTATTATTTCCTTCCTCGGTGAAAAGGTTCATCGGATGCGGGGCTGGAAGCAGAGATAAATTGATAGAACAGAGTATTCGCTTGTTTCCCACCCGGCGCGGAGGGATGAAACCCGTTTTTATTTACGTGCTGTTTCCGAATTTTTAATTTGGGAATAGTATTACCACAATAAAAATAACACCGCCAGATTCCCCAGAGGATTGCGGTGTTCAAAAAGAACCGTTCTAAAAATAAATGGGAGGAGTCCCCCTTCAACGTTCAACGTGCGGTCCGCCAAACCGGCGGACCGCACGTTGTTCACAATATGGAAATATGGTGAACAGCTCAGATCTCCAGATCCAGCAGGTAGGAAGACAGGCCCTTGCCGTGCATATCTACAGAGAGGGAGCGGGTGACGCCGCCGCCCAGGGCCGCGTACATCACAAAGTTCAGTGCGTGGATGTTGGGCAGTTCATAGCGGACCACGTCGCCGTGGACCATGCCCTTGAAGTGCTCCTTTACCCGCTCAGGAGTGACTTTCTCTTTGAGCATCTCATAGTCCTTGGCGTCATAGGCGATCAGGGAGACGTTGGAGATGTTCCCCTTGTCTCCGGTGCGGGAGTGGGCGATTTCCCAGAGTTTCATGGCGAATTCTCCTTTCTTATACCGTAAAGACCTGAATCTCGGGCTTCACGTCGTAGCGACTTACTAGGATGGATGCCACAGACACGATCTCCCGGGTGCGCTTTACCGCGCCGCAGCCGCCAGCGGGGCCGTTGGTGTACAGAGCTTCCACCTCGTTGGGCACCAGGTCGGCTACAGCCCTGGTCTTGGCCCGGCCGGCCACCCGGACGCGGACCTCGGAAGGCTCGCCGCCCATAGGATGGTCCGGATTCCAATAGAGGCTGTTGCAGCCGATGAGGTCGAATTTCAGCTCGTCGAACTGGCCGGGAGCCACCAGCTCCAGCCGCTCCTTCATGATCTCCAGCGCCAGCTTGGCCCGTGCCACGCAGCCGGGGCCGCCATAGCTGATCTCGCCGTCGCCAATGAAGCAGTCCCGATAGCCGATGGAGCACTTGAAGGTCTCGGTCTTGGGCTTGCCGGTGACGCCGGTGACCACTACCTTGTCCTTCTCCACCTCGGTGAAGGTGATGTTCTTGCAGTCGGCCACTACGTCAGGGGTGAAGTAGTTCTCCGGGTCGTGGATCTCATAGCAGATCTGCTCGGAGCAGGTCTCCACAGTCACAAGGCCGCCGGCCTCGGGGACCTTGGTGACAAAGAAGGAGCCGTCCTCGGCGATCTCGATGATGGGGAAGCCCAGGTGTCCCACACCGGGCACGTCCTTCTTGCCGGGCTCGGCAAAGTAGCCGCCGGTAACCTGTCCGCCGCACTCCAGCAGGTGGCCCATGATGGTGCCCTTGCCCAGCTTGTCCCAGTCTTCCAGGGACCAGCCAAACTCGTGGATGGCGGGGGCCATGAAGATGGCGGGGTCTGCCACGCGGCCGGTAATGACCACGTCGGCGCCCTGCTCCAGCGCCTTGAGGATGCCCTCCACACCCATGTAGGCGTTGGCGGAGACAATCTGCCCGGGCAGCTTGGAGAGGGGTTCGCCGGTCTCCCACACCTCGGTGTCCATGTATTTGTCGATGACGGGCAGCAGGTCGTCACCGGTGACGCAGGCGATCTTCATGCCGGTGAGGCCGTGCTTCCGGGCGATCTCCACGCACGTGGCCGCCGCCGCCTGTGGATTGGCGGAGCCCATGTTGGTGATGAGCTTTACCTTGTGCTCCCAGCACAGGGGCAGGGCCTTTTCCATGCGGTACTCCAGCAGGCCGTTGTAGCCCTTGCTGGGGTCCTTCAGTTTGGCCTGCTGGCCGATGGCGATGGTGCGCTCAGCCAGGCATTCGTAGCTGATGTAATCCAGATTGCCCTTTTCGATGAGCTCCAGAGAGGGCTCCAGGCGATCGCCGGCGTATCCGGCGCCGGAGCCGATGCGGATGGATTTCATAATGACACGCTTCCTTTCAGCAGAATTGTATGGTCACGGATCGGGATGGCTTTTACAGAGTTACGCCGCCGGTGACAACAGCCACCACCAGCATCACAATGGTCACGATGAAAGCCATGGGGATGGTCTTCTTCTGGTGCTCGCCGAAGTCCACGCCGGACAGGCCCACCAGCAGGAAGGTGGAGGCGGTGAGGGGGGACACGGGGAAGCCGGTGGTCATCTGGCCCAGGATGGCGGCGCGGCCCACGGACTGGGCGGCAACGCCGAAGCCCTCGGCCGTGTGGGCCAGCACGGGCAGCACGCCGTAGTAGAAGGAGTCGGGGTCAAACAGCAGGGAGGCGGGCATACCCACAACGCCCACGATGATGGGGAAGAACTTGCCCATGGCGTCCGGGATGATGGCTACCAGCGCGTCGGCCATGGCGGTGATCATGCCGGTGCCCTTCATGATGCCGGTAAAGCAGCCGGCGGCAAACAGCACGGAGCACATCATCAGGCAGCTCTTGGCGTGGGCGTCCACCCGGGCCTTGGAGTCAGCCACCTTGGGATAGTTGATGAGGGTGGCCAGCACATAGAACACCATGAAGATCACCGCGGGGGCAAAGCCGGATTTCAGCAGGGCGGCGATGGCGGCGATGATGAGGACGATGTTTACCCAGAACAGCTGGGGGCGCAGCAGGGCTTTCTCCTCATCGGAGAGCTCGGGCTCCACATAGGCCTTGCCGGCCAGGGCCACATTGCCCAGACGGGCCTTTTCAGCGCGGCCCAGGAACACGGCGATGACCAGCACGCACACAAGACCTGCCAGCACGGCGGGCAGCACGGGCATAAAGAAGGCCACGGCATCGGTCTGCTGGCCCTCGGGAGTGAGGGCGGTGGCGGCACGGATGGTGGGGCCGCCCCAGGGCAGAATGTTCATGGTGCCTGCGGACAGAGCCACAATGGTGGCCAGAGTGGTGCGCTTCATGCCCAAGGCGTCATACAAGGGCAACAGGGCGGGGACGCAGATCAGGAAGGTCACGGCGCCGGAACCGTCCAGGTGGACGATGGCGGCCAGAATGGCGGTGCCAATGGCGATTTTGATTGGATCGGTGCCCACCAGGTCCAGCACCTTCTTGATGATGGGACGGAAAGTACCGGCGTCGGTGAGGATGCCGAAGAACAGGATGGAGAAGATGAACATGACGCCGGTGGCGGCCACGGAGCCGATGCCGCTGGAGCCGGTGATCATTTTGCCCATGCTCTTGAAGTTTGCCACGAAGTCGATTACGCCGGGAGCGTTCTCCGGGTCAGTGACGAAGAACCCGCAGGCGATGATGCCGGTCACCACGGGAACCGCGATGAGGGCCACCAGGGGAGATGCTTTTTTGGTCATGATGAGGACCAGCATCAGCACCACGGTGAGAAAGCCCAAGAATGCCAACATAAAATTTTCCTCCTCGTTTTTCTCTTTCTCGCTTGGACCTGTATGTACCGCGGAGTCATCAGGCCCGGAGATGATGCGGGACGCGCGCTGCAGCTATGTCCAAACTAAAAAGCAAGAAACGTGCCAGCGGCGGGAGGAAATTGGAAAAAATGTCAAGGTGCTGGGAGAGTAACGGTGAGCGGCTTGTGCACTCCGCGGATCCCGGTCCAATAGATATAGAAAATTCTAAAAAATTAGAAGTCTGAAGAGAGGTGGGGAACCGCTTTTCGATACAATACCTGAAACAGCGTAGTTCTAAAATATTAGAACCGAATTCTAAAAATATAGAAGTCAATCGGAGCCGAGTTTATTGTAGAGCGTGGCCAGGGAAATGCCGAGCTCCGCCGCGGTCCGCTTTTTTCCCTCCAGGGTGGAGCCGTAGCGCAGCAGCAGCTTGTGAATCTCGCTCTGCTCGAACATCCGCACCCGCTGGGCCAGGGGGACGCTCTCCCGCTCCACGGCGGGGCGCACCAGGCTCTCCGGCAGGGAGTCCTGGACGATGACGCCGTTTTCGGAGAGATAGGCGGAGAACTCCAGCACGTTCCGCAGCTCCCGCACATTCCCGGGCCAGTCATAGACGGTGAGAATCTCCAGGGCCTCCGGGGAGATGGTCACGGAGCGTTTCAGTTTTTTGGACAGCTCCTGAAGGATCACAAAGGCCAAGGCAGGGATGTCCCCCCGCCGCTCCCGCAGGGGCGGGATGCGGATCTGGAACGTGGACAGGCGGTAGTACAGGTCCCTGCGGAATTTCCCGGCGGCGATGTAGGACTGGAGATCAGCGTTGCTGGCGCAGATAAGACGCACATCGGCCTCCACCTCCTCCACGCCGCCCACTGGGCGCGCCCGGCCCTCTTGGAGGACCCGCAGCAGCTTGGCCTGGAGCTCCATGTCCATCTCGGATACCTCGTCCAAGAAGATGGTGCCGCCGTTGGCGGCCTCGAACAGCCCGATTTTTCCGCCCCGCCGGGCACCGGTAAAGGCGCCCTCCACATAGCCGAAGAGCTCGGATTCCAGGGTGTTCGCGTTGAAATTGGCGCAGTTGATAGCCACAAAGACCTCCCGGCACCGGGGGCTGGCGTTGTGAATGGCCTGGGCGTAGAGCTCCTTGCCGGTGCCGCTCTCCGAGGCCAGCAGGACCGCCGCATCCGTGGCCGCCGCCCGCTGGGCCAGGGATTTGACGGCGCGCGCGTTCTCCTCCACGGCTACGATAGAGTCAAAGGTGTACCGGGTGGAGTTGGTCCTGTTTACCCGGCGGAGCACCTGCTTGTTCCGCTTTTCGTAAGCCTCCAGCTCCGTGCGGAAGTCGTAGGCGTCCCGGAGGAAAGTGACCACCGACAGCCCGCCGGCCACTTTCCCGTCCAGAAAGACGGGGTACATATTGACAAAGTAGATGTCGTCGTTCTCCTCCGTGCGGGGAGCGTGGAGGATGGGCTGCCCTGTTGCCAGAACCTCGGGCAGCCGGGCCCCCGGGCGGATCTCCCGCAGGGGACGGCCCAGGATCTCGTCCGCCGTTCGCTTCACGAAGTCCAGATAGGATTGGTTGGCGAATACGATCCTGGCTTCCGTGTCGATGATCAGGATACCCTCCCGCATGGACAGGAGGGCGGCGCTCAGGTTCTCGTAATGAGTCATAGCGGCACCCGCTTTCTGTCTGGTCAGAATCACCGGCCAGAGAATCATGCAACCAGTATATCCGTGATCCGACCGAATTGCAAGCGGCCGGCGGAGCTCCGGTCGTACTGGGGGGTTGTCATACCAAGCAGCGAAATACCAAAATGAGGCCTACAGGCAGAAAACTTTGATACTCTCAGCTTCTCTTTGGATGTACCAGCGCACACGCTGCTCTGAGGATAAGGGCTGATTTATGGTCATGAAAATCTCCATTATCTGTTTCAAACCTGCCATTTCCGCAACTCCTTTCGCCTGTCCATCAAGGGTGTTTACTCTCTGACCACATATTTGCCCACAGACAGAGAAAAACTGGCCCACCGGGACACCCCCAGTGGGCCGCAGTTCTCAGCTTGCTCTATTTTCTGCCCTCAGCCGCTCCCTTTCGGCGGCTACCTCCGTTTTCATCTCGGTTATC
>CAJTZI010000059.1 GCA_910584075.1 uncultured Oscillibacter sp. | reverse complement strand
ACCTGGATTGCTTCGGTCATCTGCCGGAGGAAAGGGTGATCCTGGCAGACGGGACCGACGCAACAGAGGAAGTTCTGAAAGCTGAGCAGTGGCTGATTAAGAACAGTTTCTAATCCGACTAATCCAGTTCGTTTCCAGTTCGTTCTAAAGTGGGCGCGGCGATAAAAGCGCCGCGCCCACTTTAGAACTGTAAAAACAAGGAGAGACAATATGAACATTCTTGTATTAAACGGCAGTCCTCGGCCCAACGGGAATACGAAAGGCATGATCGAGGCGTTCCGGGAGGGGGCTGTGTCGGCAGGCCATCCCCGTTTTGTCACCGATTTGTTACACATACCCCTGGCGGGCTGTGCTATGATAGGTCCATCTGATGGAAACGGAGGGACCGTCCATGCGTCTTCATTTCAAGCAGCGCTTCTTCTCCTGGTTTGACAGCTACGACATCTACGATGAGGCGGGGAACACCGTCTACACCGTGGAGGGCCAGCTCTCCTGGGGCCACTGCCTCCACATCCTGGACGCTGCCGGGAACCACATTGGCACCGTGCAGGAGCGGGTGTTCACCCTGCTGCCTAAGTTCGAGCTCTACGAGAGCGGGGAGTACATCGGCTGCATCCAGAAGGAGTTCTCCTTCTTCCGCCCCCGGTTTGACATCGACTGCTTCGGCTGGCAGGTGGAGGGGAGCTTTATGGAGTGGGACTACACCGTCACGGAGCCCTGCGGCGCTGTGGTGGCGGTCATCTCCAAGGAGCTTTTGAACTGGACGGACACCTACTCCATCGATGTGGTGGACCCCCGGAACGCCCTGTACGCCCTGATGCTGGTGCTGGCCATCGACGCGGAGAAGTGCTCCGGAAAATAAGAAACAGGCGGGCGCTCAGCGGCGCCCGCCTGTTGTTTATCCCCCGTCCTCTGCGGCGATCTCGTCCTTGGCCTGCTGGAGAACCTTTTTCTCCGCCTTGGTGGTGAGCTGTGTCTCGTCAAACCGGGCGAAGAGATCCGGACGGCGGCGCATGGTGCGCTTGTAGCTCTCCTTCTTCCGCCAGTCCGCCACCTTGCCGTGGTCGCCGGAGAGGAGAACCTCCGGCACTTCCCGGCCGTGCCACACCGCGGGACGGGAGTACTGGGGGTACTCCAAAAGGCCGTTCCAGTGGCTCTCCTCCTGAAAGCACTCCGGATCCGGCAGGACGCCGGGCACCATGCGGCACACCGCGTCCGCCACCGCCATGGCGGGGATCTCCCCGCCGGTGAGGACAAAGTCCCCCACGCTAATCTCCTCGTCCACGCACTCGTCCAAAAACCGCTGGTCCACGCCCTCGTAGTGGCCGCAGACTAAGATCAGGTGATCGTAGGCGACGTGGAGCTCCCGGGCCACGTCCTGGGTGAAGGTCCTGCCGCAGGGGGAGAGGAAGACGGTCCGTCCGGGACCGTGGACCTCCGTCACATGGGCCCAGCAGCGGTACAGTGGATCCGCCTGCATCACGGCCCCCCGGCCCCCGCCGTAGGGGTAGTCATCCACCTGCATCTGCTTGTTGGTGGTGTAATCCCGGATCTGGTGGGACCGGATGGCGATGTACCCCCGCTCCTGGGCCCGGCCCAGAATGCTGACGTTCAGCATGGCGTCCACGGAGTCGGGGAACAGGGTGAGGATGTCAATTCTCATGGTCGGCCAATCCCTCCCAGACATGGATCTCCATGCGGTTTTCCTCCATGTCGATGGATTTGATGAACACATCCTTCACCGCGGGCACCAGGAACTCCCGCTGTCCCCGGACGGTGTAGAGCTTGTGGGCGGGATAGGGCTCCACCGCCGTCAGCTCCCCCAGGCACTGGCCGCTGTCCGCGTCATAGACGTCCAGGCCCAGCAGCTCATCGTCGAAATACTCCCCCGCCGGCAGCCGGGCGTCCTCCCGGCGGATATAGAGGTTCTTTCCCTTGAGTGCCAGGGCGGCGTTCATGTCGTCCACACCGGGGAGCTTTGCCAGCACCAGACTCTTGTGGATGTGGCAGGCGGTGGGGGAGACGGGCCGCCCGTCCAGCAGGAAGGTTTTGAACTTGGTGAGAAAGGCCGCGTCACCGTCCCGGGGCTGGATGCGGACCTCTCCCCGGATGCCGTGGGCGTTGACGATCTGGCCGATTTTAATGGTCTCCAGTTTCATGGGAATGCTCCTTTTGTGTGATTGAGATTCAGTATACCGTTTTTTCGCCGATAAGGCAAGAGGCGGCGGAAAAATGAGGTTCGGAAGAAATTCCGGGAGAGTGGTTGAATTTTAACATATTCTTAACTATAATACGAATAAGAGGAGCGCCTCTAGTTTAGGAAAGAACGGGGGAGACGATATGAGACCGGACGGAACGCGGGTGACCAACCTGAGTCCCATCGTGCAGGCCCTGCCCTATGTGATGCCCCGCCGCTTTGACGCACAGAACTGGGCCAGCGACTATGTGGACGAGGACATCGTCAAGGGCTTTATCCGCCGGAAACGGCGGGAGGGACAGCACGTGACCCATATGAGCGTGCTGGTGGCAGCCTATTACAAGGCGGCGCTGGAGCACCCCAAGATGAACTATTTTATCATGAACCGCAAGATCTACAAGCGCAACCACTTCTGCTTCAGCTTTGTCATCCTCAAGACCCGGGCGGACGGCATGCCGGATGAGACCACTCTGAAAATCTTTCTGGAGCCGGGAGACGATGTGTTCTCCATCAGCCGGAAGATCAAAGAGAATGTGGAGCTGAACCAGAACCGGGTCCACAACAACAGTACCGACAAATTCGCCAATATGGCATTTCGTGTCCCGGGACTTGCCCGGCTGGTCTTCGGCCTTGCCTACCACCTGGACCTCCACGGCCTTCTGCCCCGGAAGATCATTGATCTGAGCCCCTTCCACACCAGTCTCTTTATCACCAATCTGGCCTCTATCAACACCAGCTACATCTTCCACCACTGCTATGAGTTCGGCACCACCAGCGTGTTTGTCTGCATGGGCAAGCCTGTGACGGATCCCCTGGCCCCGGCGGGCAGCCGGAAAAAGCACATGCCCCTGGGTGTGGTCATGGATGAGCGCATTGCCACGGGCATCGAGTACTCCCGGTTCTTCGCCGCCTTTGAGCGGTATCTGAAAACGCCGGAGCTGCTGGAGCGCCGCCTGGACGGAAAAGCGGCCCTGGCGGGCGTGTGAGGTGCGTCATGTTTGATCGAAAACGGTTTCGGGAGTGGGTCCGCAGCACGGGGATGTATGCTGTGGTCCTGACAAAGTGGATGTTTTTGGCCCTCATCGTCGGGAGCCTGTGCGGCGTGGTGGGGGCGGTGTTCCACCTGAGTGTCCACTACGCAGCCCAGACCCGGGAGGCATATCCCTGGCTGCTGTGGTGCCTTCCCCTGGCGGGACTGGCCATCGTCGGCGCCTACAAATTGATGGGAACGGAGGGCATGGGGACCAACGACATCATTGATGCGGTCCATAAGGATGAGCGGCTCCCTGTTCTGCTGGTGCCCTCCATCTTTCTGGGCACGATGCTGACCCATCTGTGCGGCGGCTCCGCCGGTCGGGAGGGGGCGGCCCTTCAGATCGGCGGCACCATCGGCCAGCGGACGGGGCGGCTTCTGCGGCTGGACGACCAGGATTTGCGGGTGGCCACCCTCAGCGGCATGTCGGCCTGCTTCTCCGCCCTCTTCGGCACGCCTCTGACCGCTGTGGTTTTTGCCGTCATGGGCATCAGCATCGGCACGATGTACCACGCGGCCCTGCTGCCCTGCCTGATGTCGGCCCTGGCGGCCTTCGGCGTGTCCCTGGGACTGGGGGTGGAGCCCACCCGTTTTACCGTGGCGGCGCCGGAGATCGCGGCGGGTACGTTTTTTCAGGTACTGCCGCTGTCGGTGCTCTTTGCCCTGGTGTCCATCCTGTTCTGCAAATTCATCCATGGAACAGAGCACTGGCTGGAAAAGCGGATTCCCAACCCTTGGCTCCGGGTGGTTGCCGGCGGCTTTGCCATCATCGCCCTGACGTATCTGGTGGGCACCCGGAATTACAATGGCGCGGGGATGGAGGTGATCACCGCCGCCATAGAGCGGGGGACTGCCCATCCTGCCGCCTTTCTCCTGAAACTTCTCTTCACTGCCGTCACCCTGGCGGCGGGCTTCAAGGGGGGAGAGGTGGTGCCATCCTTTTTTGTGGGAGCTACCTTTGGCTGTGTCGCAGCCCCGCTGCTGGGGCTGCCGGCGGACTTCGGCGCGGCGCTGGGGCTGGTGTCTGTGTTCTGCGGCGTCACCAACAGCCCTGTGGCCTCTGTGTTTTTGTCCGTGGAGCTGTTCGGCTCCGGAGGGCTGTGGTACTTTGCCCTGGCCTGCGGCATCAGCTATATGCTCTCGGGGTACAGCGGATTGTACAGCAGCCAGACCATCCTCTACTCCAAGCTGAAAGCCCGCTATATCAACGTCCATGCCAACAGCCGTCCCGCCGCCCCTGAGAAGGAACGGGAGACGGCGGAGCGTACATAAAGAAGGGTCTCCCGCGGCACAATAGCCATGTAATCAATGGCCGATTGTGCCGCGGGAGGTTTTTTATGTCAGAGATTCTGCCTCAGGCGGGGCTCACCGCGCTGACGGCGCTGCTGTCCATCGCGGTGATGTTCCTTTTGACCAAGATGATGGGCACCAAGCAGGTGTCCCAGATGACCATGTTCGACTATGTCACCGGCATCACCGTGGGCTCCATCGCCGCGGAACTGGCAACGGAACTGGAGGAGCCGGTCAAGCCCCTCACCGCTATGGTGGTCTACGGGCTGGTGGCTGTTCTGATCTCCATCATCACCTGCAAGTCCTTGAAGCTCCGGGCCTGGATCACAGGAAAGCCCCTGGTGCTGCTGGAGAACGGCGTCATCTACCGTAAAAATCTGAAAAAGTCCAAGCTGGACCTGAACGAGTTTCTGACGTACTGCCGGATTGGCGGCTGGTTTGACCTGAGCCAGCTCCAGACGGCGGTGCTGGAGCACAACGGCTCCGTCAGCTTCCTGCCAAAGGAGAAGGACCGCCCTGCCACGCCCACGGACCTGGACCTGTCCCCCAAACAATCCCATTTGCAGACGCCCTTTATCATGGATGGGCAGATGCTGCGGGACAACATCCGTCAGGCGGGAAAGGAAGAGGAGTGGATCCGGCGCTCTCTCCTCCGCCAGGGGTACCAGAACGAGGGGGAGGTCTTCCTGGCAGTGTGGGACGGAAACGAGAAGCTGACGGTGTTTCCCATGGAGGCGAAGAAGCGGTAGACGGTTCCCGCGTACCTTCCGCCCTGTTTCCGCATATCCTGTCATGGGTGATGATATGAGAAACTGCGACTGTGATCCCCTGGCTCTGACGACCTCCGTTAACACCCTGGCGGTGGCCATTGCATCCCGGCTGAACGACGCGGACCTGGGTTTAACAGCGGCGATTCTGATCCAGCTGGGAGACACGCTGGAGACCATCGCCGCTCAGCGGACGCGATGCGCTCCGCCGGTGTCCCGGCTGGCGGGAGATTGAAAAATATGTGGAGAAAATCCCCGGAGGCGGCGGCCTTCGGGGATTTTGCCTGTGGTCATAGTTCCAGAAGACGGCGGGCGGTGGAGACGTTCCCGTGCTCCATCTCCTGGAGACGGGCCACCGCAGCGGCCTGGGCCTCCGGATGGGCGGCCTGGGCCGCGGCCCGGTCGATCATGGCGTTCAGCTTCTCCGCCGTCAGAGCGTCCAGATCCGTGAAGGTCTCCTGCCCGATATACCGCAGGAAGGCGGACACCTTGGGATCGTATACCACCCCCGCCAGAGGGATGCCCTGTCCGGCGGCAAAGATCAGGGCGTGGAGACGCATGGACACCACCGCCTCCATCCGGGACAGGGCGCCGATGATGGCGCCTGCGTTTCCGGCGCTGTCCAGGAAATAGTGGGGGATGCCGTCCAGCCCCTGGGCGGCCGTCCGGCCCGCGGCGGAGTCCGGTCCCTTCTCCACCGATACAAACACCGGTGTCAGGCCGTAGGTCTCATAGGCGTACCGGGCCGCCTGACCGAAGAGGGGGGCCTTCTCGGTGAAACCGGGCCATTGGCGCAGGGCGAAGCAGAGATACCGCCCCCGGGGCGGGATGCCGGCGCGCAGAAGGACGCTGTCCACCACGTCGTTCCCCGCGGGGCGCAGGGTCAGGGCCGGGTCCGCCGTCAGCAGGATCTCCGGCTCCGTCACCCCCATGGACTTGAGCTCCTCCAGGGAGTCCGGCTCCCGCAGGGTGATGACGTCCACATACCGGTTCAGCGTTCTGGCGGAGAGCTGGCGGTGGTTGCCCCGGGTGACGGGGCCGATTCCGCAGCCGTACATCTGCACGGCACAGCCTGCCCGTTTGGCGGCGCGGATATTCAAAAGGTAGAACCACAGGGACCGCCGGGAGGTTACGTCCTGGATTAGGCTGCCGCCGCCGTTGATATAGAGCTTTGCCCGCCTCATGGCCCCCAGCCAGCCGGAGATGTTCATCCGGCTGACGGAGCGCACCCGGTAGCTCAGCCGGGTCTCCTTGGGGTTTTTGGACAGCACCGTCACCGGCATATCCGGGTCGATGGAGCGCATCTCCTGCAAAATGGCCTCCAGAATGGCGTCGTCCCCGGCGTTTCCCCGGCCGTAGGCTCCGCAGATGACCACGCCGTCCCGGTCTTTGTTTGGGCGGGCATGGCGCCGGAGGATCTCGCCGTAAATGTGGAGTTGGGTGTCCACGGTCTTTTGGATGGAGAACTGGGAGGAGGCCTTCTGATAGAGGCGCTCTCCCATGTCACGCCGCAGGGCGTCGTTGCTGCCCAGGTCCGCCAGACGGCGGCCCAGGGTCTCCCAGTCCCCGGGGGTGAAGAGATAGCCGTTGACGCCGGTGTCGATGAGGTTTGGAATGCCGCCCACGGCGGTGGAGATGGTGGCCAGATGGAACCGGGCCCCTTCCGTCAGGGCGTAGGAGAAGGTCTCGGACAGGGAGGTGAGGGTGTTGATGTCCAGGGCGCTGTAAAAGCGGTCCATGCCGCCGGAGATCCACCCGGCGAAGGTGACCTGTTTTTCCACCCCCAGCTCCCGAGCCAGGGCTTCCAGCCTTCCCCGCTCCTCGCCGTCCCCGGCGATGATGAGCCGCAGGCGGGGGCACTCCCGGCAGGCGGCGGCGAAGCCCCGGAGCAGGGTGGTCATATCCTTCACCGGGTTCAGCCGGGCGGCGATGCCCACCACCACGGAATCCGCATCCACGTCCGCCCCCAGCTCCCGCAGGTACTCCAGCCGGTCCCCCTGGTCCGGGGCGGGAGTGAAGTCGATGCCGTTGTATATGGCGTAGAACCGGTCCGGGGCAAAGCCCCGGGAGATCAGCAGCTCCACCATGGCGTCGGACACGCCGATGCGGTAATCCAGCCGCCGCAGAGCCAGGGCGTTGATGGTGCCGAAGGTGAGGCGGCTGAGGGGACGGCCCATATAGTCGATGCGGTAGTCGCTGTGGATGGTGCTGACCACCGGCAGTCCGGTGGGCTTTCGCAGCATGGCGCCGATCATGTTTGCCCGGGAGCCGTGGCAGTGGATAATCTGATAGCCTCCCTCCCGGATATAGGCCGCCAGCTGCCGCCGGATCCGAAAGATATGATTTCCCGCCATGATCTCCGTGGGGATGCCCATGGCCCGGGCCTCCTGGGCGAAGGGACCGTCCCGGAAGCACACCAGCTGGGCTGTAATGGTCCTGTTCAGGTTTTGCAGCAGGCTGAGGACGTGGGTCTTGGCTCCGCCGGAATCCCCGCCGCTGATGAGATGAATGACCTTCATAGAGTGCCTTTCCGTAAATTTTGAATTTCGTTTTCACTTTGCCGCTGCTTGACGCTTCAAGGTTTCATCAAGATGCTCATACAAGCAGCCAGCTTTCGATCTCAAAGATAAAGTCCATGCCCTTTATCTTTCCATAGCCGCCGATATTCCCCTCTCTCTGATCTCCTGCCTTGGGTAAGCGGCGGGCGGCTGTGGGAACAAATGGCTTTGCTGAAATTGACGGAAGCTCCATGCGGCAATATGGAAGTGAAAAGGAAACTTCCGAATTGTCTCTTGTGTATTGCCGGAAAGTATTATATAATACTTTGGAAACCTTGTCCAGAAGATATGGAGGAGACACATGGAACAAAAAGCAAAACGGGTTGGAAGATTCAACATCATCGACATCATCGCCGTCATCTTGATTCTGGCGGCGGCGGCATTGCTGGGCTGGAAGCTGCTGGGGCCGGACGACACCGCCGGCGCCCCCCGGGAGATGACCAAGGTCACATACGTGGTGAAGGTGGAGGGTGTCCCGGCGGAGCTGTACGAGAACTGCGTCAATCACCTGCCCTCCAAGCTGATGGCCTCCGGAGCCCTGGTGGGAGGCCAGATTGTGGCCGTGGACCGGGAGCCCTACTACGTCCTCAGCGCGGACGGCGAGTGGATACTGGACGAGACCCATACCACGCTGCTGTTTACCGCGGAGACGGAGACCCCCACCATGGAGGTCATGACCACCAAGGTGGGAGACCAGGAGGTCCGCATCGGCAAGACGGACTACATCTTAAAGAGCGAGTTCATTGAGTTCGCCGACGGCACCATTGTGGATGTCCGCTGGGGCGAGTGACCGGCGGGACTGGCTGAGAGCTGAAAAAAGAGAGACGGCGCATCCGCGCCGTCTCTCTTTTGCCACCGGGCGGATGCCCGGTTATGTTTGGCTCCGCCTGTGGATGTCCAGGGCCCGGCACACCTGGGCCAGGGTCAGGCGGTACACGCCGTAGATCAGGGCGGACACCGCCGCCACCACCGCCAGGTCGGCCAGAAGGCCCGCCGCCTCGCTGGGCGTAATACCTGCGGGACTGCCGTTGAAGTACATAATCATGACATAAAAGGCGTAGATCAGGCTGGTGCCCGCCAGGGCGGGCACCAGGAACACCCGCTTCACCTGCCCCCGGACGGAGCGGCGGAGATAGGCGTTGGAGGCCCCCAAATGCCTGAGGTCGTCGTAGACCTTCCGGTTTGTCAGGGCAATGGTCATGCACCGGGTATAGGCAATCACAAACACGGCGGCAAAGCACACCACAGCCACAAAGACAAAGAGGATGAGGAACACCGCCACCGTCTTTACAAAGTCCGTCCTGTCCAGAATCCGGAACGCAGGCATGTAGTGCCAGCCCAGCCGGAAGGCGGAGCTGTCCCGCTGAGCGTAGTCGATGACAGTAAAGCCGTATTCCGCGCAGTTCTCCCGGTCCAGGAAATAAACGCCCTCCTCCGCCAGGTACTGGTCCCGGATTACCGGGTCCCAGCCGCTGAACTGGGCCACGTCTATGGTAGAGCGGTCCACAATCTCGTTGAACAGGGCTTTGGCGAAGTCATAGGTCTCCTCGCAGTTTTCCACGTTGAAGCAGACCTGGGTCTCCCGCCACTCCTCCGTCAGGCCCGCCCCAAGGTCGGCAAAGTCGGCGTCGTTCATCACATAGCGCCCGAAGAGGCTGTCATAGCGCAGGGGCTCCAGGGACGTGACGGGGAGCTGGTCCCCGGTCAGATAGTTGGTCACGAGGCTCTTGTCCGGGGCAAAGCCCAGTTTGCTCCCCTCCACGTCGACGACGCCGCGAATCTCGCCGCCGGCCAGGTCCACATGCTCCCCCGTCAAAGCCTCGTAGCCGGAGGCGGAAAGAAACAGCTCGGTGCTCATGACCTCTTTGTACTCCGCGCGCCAAGTGGTGCCCATGGGGCCCTCCTCCTCAATGTGGTCCTGGCCGTCCACCGCCAGGCGGAGCATGGGGACGGCGGCGAAGTCCGTGATGGTCACACCGTACTCCTCCGCCAGGGCCCGGACCTCCTCCTCCAGGGGGATGTCCTGGTCTGCCCGGAAGTTATACACATAGTCCACAGGCCGGGTATCGTATTCAATCATGGACCCGGTGCCCAGCATGGGGGTGAAGAAGCTGCCGAAGTACGCGCCGGCAATCAGCAGGGTCATCACCAGCATATTCCGCACCGTCTGGCGGCCCTGAAAGCGCATCTGGCTGGTGGCGATCAGGTCCTTGTAGAGCTTCTTTTTCCCGTTCCAGCCGTTGACCACCGTGTGCAGGAGAATCATATAGAGGCCAATCAAAGCGGGGACGTAAAAGATCGCGGTCAGCCCCTCGGGGGGATACCAGTGGAGAACGCTTATGAAGAAGAAGGAGGACATATAGCCCAGAAAGCCCCCCAGGGCCAGCAGGCCGATGCCAACGGGCCCGTACCACCGGGGGACATCCCGGATGGGCTCGGACTTGTGGGACTCCTGGACGATGTCGATGATGTTGGTCCGCTTCACGGACCGGCTCCCCAGGAAGAACATCATGGCGATGACAAAGGCGGAGAAGGCCAGGGAGAATACATAGGCGTTAGGGTCAAACACCAGCCGCATCTCCTCGGTGTCCACCACGGCAAGCCGGAAAGCCTGCCACAAAATCCAGGCCAGCGGCCCGCCCAAAAGGGCCCCGGCGGCGCAGGAGCCCAGGGAGATCACTCCCAGCTCCCGGTACAGCTCCCCCCGCACCTGGGCCCGGGTGGCCCCCAGGGCCAGGAACACGCCGGTCTCCCGGGACTTCTGCCGGAAGAAGAGGCCGGAGGCGTAGGTGGTGAACACGGCGCAGCCGATGACCGCCAGGGTGAAGATCATCATCACCTGCTTGCGGCTGTCGCCCCCCTCGGGGAGGACGTTCAGCACCGTGGGGGCCCGCATCATGCAGACATAGGCGGTGATGAGGAGCACGGAGAAGAAGCAGCACCCCGCCAGCAGGGCGTATTGCCTCTGATTCTTTCTCCGCATCAGGGCGTAGACTTCTGAAAAATGTCTCATAAAATCACCTTTCTTAATCATGGAGAAAACGGTGGAACGTGGAAGGCGGCGGGCCCCCGGGGGCGGCGGCCCCTGCGTGGAGGCTCTTGCAGGGGCCGGCTCGTTTTCCCGGAACCGCCGCGCCCTTATTCCGCGCGGCCCATCTCCCGGATGGCGTCCAGCAGCTCATCCTGGAATTTTTCCCGGTCCGTG
>CAJTZI010000058.1 GCA_910584075.1 uncultured Oscillibacter sp. | reverse complement strand
GCAAAGGCGCCCCCTCAAGGGGTGTTTCTGCTCTTTTTGTCAATTAGCGGGCCTTGGGCCGAAAGGAGCGCAGAATGGAAGGATACACCAGAGAGGAGATCCTCCGCCTGATCCAGGAGGAGGACGTCCAATTTATCCGGATGCAGTTTACAGATCTCTTTGGACAGCTGAAAAATGTGGCGATTACAGTATCGCAGATTGAGCGGGCGCTGGACGGGGAGATCATGCTGGACGGCAGTTCTATCCAGGGCTCCGTCCGTGTGGAGGAGTCCGACCAGTATTTGAAGCCGGATTTGAACACGTTCGCCATCCTGCCCTGGCGTCCGCAGTATGGCAAGGTGGCCCGGATGATCTGCAATGTCCACAACCCGGACGGCTCTCCCTTTGCCGGAGATCCCCGGAACGTGCTGAAGCAGGCACTGCAGACGGTAGAGGATATGGGACTGGCCCTGAATGTGGGGCCGGAGCTGGAGTTTTTCCTCTTTCTCACTGATGAGGAGGGGAATCCCTCTACCAGGACCGCCGACAGAGCGGGATACTTTGACCTTGGTCCCCTGGATCACGGCGAGAGCACCCGCCGGGAGGTGGCTCTGGCGCTGGAGAAGATGGGAATCGGGGTGGAGGCCAGTCACCACGAGGTCGCTGCCGGACAGCACGAGATAGACCTGAAATACGCGGATGCCCTTACTGCCGCCGACAACATTATGACTCTCAAACTGGCTGTGAAGACCCTGGCCCAGAAGAACGGACTCCACGCCACCTTCATGCCAAAGCCCCTGCGGGATGCGGCGGGCAACGGGATGCATATCAACCTCTCTCTGTTCCGTGAGGGACGGAATATGTTTTATGACGAAAGGGATCCACAGAGATTGTCCCTTCTGGCCCGGCAGTTTATCGCGGGCCTTCTGGAGCACGCCCGGGGATTCTGTGCGCTGGCCAATCCGCTGGTGAATTCCTACAAACGAATGGTGGCGGGCTACGAGGCTCCCTGCTGCCTGACCTGGTCCTCCGGCAACCGCTCTGCGCTCATCCGAATTCCCGTTTCCAGAGGGCAGGGGACCCGCGTGGAGCTGCGGAGCCCCGACCCCACCTGTAATCCCTATCTGACGCTGGCGGCATGTCTCGCTGCGGGGCTGGACGGCATCCGGCGGGAGCTGGCGCCGCCGCCGGAGATTGTCGGAAACCTCTACCACATGTCGCCGGAAGAGCTGGCGTCGCGGGGAATCCGGAATCTGCCCTCGTCGCTGGAGGACGCCCTCCGGGCCATGGAGGCGGATCCGGTGGTAATAGAGGCGTTGGGGCCTTATGCTGCGCGGTATATTGAGGGCAAACGGCAGGAGTGGGAGGAATACCGAACACAGATATCCCAGTGGGAGCTGGACCGCTGCCTGATTACATGGTGAGCCGCAGATGGAGCGAGCGATTGTCGCTTTTGCAGATGAGCGCATCCGGCAAAAGAGCCTGTGCCTGCTGAGCAGGGAGGGCTGGGAAACCACGGTCTGTGCCTCCGGCGCGGAGGTGATCCGCATGGCCCGGCAGCTGGGCAGCGCCATGGTAATCTGTGGCTTTCACCTGCCGGATATGACGGCGGATACCCTGGCGGCGGAGCTGCGGGGAACAGCGGTGCTGCTGGTCATAGCCAGGGCTTCCTATCTGGACCTGTGCGGCGGAGAAAATCTCTACAAGCTGCCTCTGCCCGCCACACATGCTGAGTTCATGGCCTCGTTAAGGCTGCTTTTGGATTTTGAGAGCACACATCTCCGCCACCCTGTTTCCGGGAGAGGAGAAGAGGCCCAGCGGCTAATCCGAAAGGCCAAGGAGCTCCTCATGGATGTAAACCGCATGAGCGAGGAGGAGGCCCACCGGTTTCTCCAGCGCCGGGCCATGGACAGCGGCATGAAGCTGGCGGAAGCCGCCCGTTGGGTTGTGGAGTCTTACAATGTATGACGTTGGGTGAATTGTATAATTTTGCAAAAGTTTTTTGTGTAGATACTCTAATATCTTGTATCCCCCTCTATTGACGGAGCTGCCGGCGCCGTGGTAAAGTGTACCCATCACAAGGGCAAAGGCGTCCTGAGAGCGTGACTCTCGGACGCCTTTGCCCGTTTCATTTAAGGAGGGAGTACTATGTATTCATCTGTCAGCACCATCTGGGTTCTGCTGGGAGCGGCTCTGGTCTTCCTGATGCAGGCGGGCTTCGCCATGTGCGAGGCAGGCTTTACCCGAGCCAAGAACACCGGCAATATCCTGATGAAGAACCTCATGGACTTCTGCATTGGCACACCTACTTACTGGCTTCTGGGCTTTGGATTGATGTTTGCCGGGCCCGGGGCCATCATCGGAGGGCTGGACCCCTTCGTCCGAGGGGACTATTCCGCCGTCCTGCCCGCCGGGGTGCCCCTGTTTGCCTACCTCATTTTCCAGACGGTCTTCTGCGCCACGTCGGCCACCATCGTCTCCGGGGCTATGGCGGAGCGGACCAGGTTCATTTCCTACTGCCTCTACTCTTTCTGCATCTCCGCCTTCATCTATCCCGTTTCCGGCCACTGGATCTGGGGCGGCGGCTGGCTGAGCCGATTGGGATTCCATGACTTTGCGGGTTCCACGGCGGTTCACATGGTGGGCGGCGTGTGCGCCTGCATCGGCGCGGCTATCCTGGGGCCCCGGATCGGCAAATACGACGACCAGGGCAGGCCTCGGGCCATCCTGGGCCACAGTCTGTCCCTGGGCGCTCTGGGTGTGTTTATCCTCTGGTTCTGCTGGTTTGGTTTCAACGGCTGCTCCACCGTGGGCATGGAGGGGGATGATGTGATCGTCAGCGCGGGGCTGATTTTTGTCACCACCAACATGGCCCCGGCGGTGGCCAGTGTCGTGACTATGATCTACACTTGGGTTCGCTACAAGAAGCCGGATGTGGGCATGACCCTTAACGCCGCCCTGGCGGGGCTGGTGGCAATCACCGCCGGCTGCGACGTGGTCTCCCCGGCGGGAGCCGCCGCCATCGGAGCCATCGCCGGACTGCTGCTGCCTGTCTCCGTGAATTTCTTCGACTCCGTTTTGAAGATCGACGACCCGGTGGGTGCGATTTCCGTCCACGGCATCTGCGGCGCAGCGGGGACCATCCTCGCCGGCCTCTTCTCCACCAGCGAGGGTCTGCTTTACGGCTATGGCGCCCATTTCCTCCTGATCCAGTGTCTGGGCGCAGTCTGCACGGCCCTCTGGGCGGCGGTGATGATTACCATCGTTTTCCTGGTCATCAAGCACACAATCGGGCTTCGCGTCTCCCAGGAGGAGGAGCTGAAGGGCCTGGACATCACGGAGCACGGCCTGCCCTCCGCTTACGGTGGCTTCGCCTTCGTCTACGACGATACGCCGGACGGCCTGCCGGTCCCTGCAGCGCCCGAAGCCGTTCCCCTGCAGGAGGCGGTACCGGTGGAGACCGTGCCCCCCGCCGTCTCCGTTGAAGCATCCCGGGGCGGCGTGAAAATAACCAGAGTGGACATTCTCTGTAAGATGGAGCGATTCGACGCGCTGAAGCGGGCCATGTTCAATATCGGCATTACAGGCATGACGGCAACCAATGTCATGGGCTGCGGCGAGCAGCGAGGCAAGACGGAGGGCTACTTCCGGGGCGCCAAGGTGGAGGCCACCATGCTGCCCAGCATCCAGGTGTCCATCGTGGTCAGCAAGGTGCCGGTGAGTCTGGTGGTGGAAACCGCCCGGAAGGTGCTGTACACCGGCGCTTTCGGTGATGGAAAGATTTTCGTTTACAACGTGGAAAATGTGGTGAAGGTACGCACTGGCGGGCAGGGCTATGACGCTCTCCAGGACGAAGAGGCAAAATAAATCGGTGCGTATGTGAATGGAGAACATTCGTCCGCAGCGCATAAATGCACAAAGAGTGCTGACACAAAAAGAAATCTTTTGGCGCAGTTACTGAAAACGGGAGAATAGCCCGATATTTTCAGGAAAAAGCGTTGACAGCTGCGTATTTTTGCACGTATAATAAAAAATATGAGAGAGCAACGGGGCCTCCCAAGGGGTCCCGTTGCTCTTTTTTTATTTTGCCAGCGAACGGAGTGTTTTTTATGTCATTTGTGTCTCCGCTGTACAGCTCCCGGTTTGAGCACGACGCCTGCGGCATTGGCGCGGTTGTGGACATCCGGGGACGAAAATCCCATGGGACGGTGGACAGCGCTTTAAAAATCGTGGAAAAGCTGGAGCACCGCGCCGGAAAGGACGCCGCCGGAGAGACCGGCGACGGCGTGGGCCTGCTGCTCCAGGTGCCCCACAGGTTGATGGTAAAAGCCACCGGTAACCTCGGAATCGCTCTGGGGGGTGAACGGGATTATGGCGTGGGGGTGTTCTTCTTCCCCCAGGACAGGGTCAGGCGGGCCCAGGCCCAAAAGATGCTGGAGATCATTGTGGACAAGGAGGGACTGGAGTTCCTGGGCTGGCGGGACGTGCCGGTCCATCCGGAGGTGCTGGGGGAGAAGGCGAGAAGCTGTATGCCCCATATCTGCCACTGCTTCGTGAAGCGCCCGGAGGACTGTGCCCGGGGTCTGGAGTTCGACCGGAGGCTGTATGTTGTCCGGCGGGTATTTGAACAGTCCAATGTCAATACCTATATCCCCTCTTTCTCCAGCCGGACGATTGTCTATAAGGGAATGTTTCTGGTGGAGCAGCTGCGGCAGTTCTATGCCGATTTGACGGACCCGGACTGTCAGAGCGCCATCGCCCTGGTCCACTCCCGTTTCTCCACCAATACCTCCCCCTCCTGGGAGAGGGCGCACCCCAACCGGTATATTCTCCACAACGGGGAGATCAATACCATCCGGGGAAATGCGGACCGGATGCTGGCCCGGGAGGAGACCGTCTCCTCTCCCGTTATGGATGACGATATGGATAAGATTCTGCCTGTTGTGGACCAGAACGGGTCAGACTCCGCTATGCTGGACAACACCCTGGAGTTCCTGATGATGAACGGTATGGAGCTGCCTCGGGCCGTCATGCTCTGCATCCCGGAGCCGTGGGCTAAGGATAAGCGGATGGACCGGGAGAAGCGGGATTTCTACCACTATTACGCCACCATGATGGAGCCCTGGGACGGGCCCGCCGCCATAGTCTTCTCTGACGGCGACACCGTGGGGGCGGTGCTGGACCGGAACGGACTTCGGCCCTGCCGGTGGTATCTCACAGACGATCAACAACTGATTCTCTCCTCCGAGGTGGGAGTGCTGGATGTGCCGCCGGAGTGCATTGTAAAAAAGTCCCGCCTTCAGCCGGGACGGATGCTGCTGGCGGACCTCCGGGAAGGCCGGCTGGTGGACGACGCAGAGCTCAAATCCCGCTATGCCCGCCGCCAGCCCTACGGCGAGTGGCTGGACGCCAATCTGATTCACCTCCGGGACCTCCCCATTCCCAACAAGCGGGTGGAGACCCATCCTCAGGAGCTGCGGGACCGGCTGTATAAGGCCTTCGGCTACACCTATGAGGAGGTGAAGGATGCCATTCTCCCCATGGCCCGGGATGGGATGGAGCCCACCTCCGCCATGGGGGTGGACACGCCGCTGGCAGTACTCAGCGAGCGCCGCCAACCCCTGTTCAACTACTTCAAGCAGCTTTTCGCCCAAGTGACGAATCCCCCCATCGACGCCATCCGGGAAGAAATTGTCACCGACACCACCGTTTATGTGGGCCCCAGCGGCAACCTGCTGGAAGAGAAAGCGTCCAACTGTACGGTTCTTCAAATCCAAAACCCCATTTTGACCTCGGTGGACCTGATGAAAATTCGGCATATGGACCGCCCGGGCTTCCATGTGGAGACCGTTTCCCTGCTGTACTACAAGGGATCCCCTCTGGCCAACGCCTTGGACCGTCTGGTGGTGAATGTGGACCGGGCCTATAAGAAGGGCGCCAACATTATCATTCTCTCGGACCGGGGCGTGGATGAAAATCACGTGGCGATTCCCTCTCTCCTGGCGGTGAGTACCCTGGAGCAGCACCTGGTTCGGACCAAAAAACGGACAGCGGTCTCCATGGTTCTGGAGAGCGCGGAGCCCCGGGACGTCCACCATTTTGCAACGCTTCTGGGATACGGCGCCCAGGCGATCAATCCCTATCTGGCCCAGGAGTGCGTGGAGGAGCTGGTGGAGCGGGGACTGCTGGACAAGGAGTCCTCCGTGGCCGTCAGGGACTACAATGAGGCCATTCTCCACGGAATTGTGAAGATCGCCTCCAAAATGGGAATCTCCACCATCCAGTCCTACCAGTCCGCCCAGATTTTTGAGTGCGTGGGCATCAACAGGGCCACTGTGGACCGGTACTTCACCAACACGGTCAGCCGTGTGGAGGGCGTGGGGCTGGAGGAAATCGGAGAAGGCGTAGAGTGGAATCACAGTCAGGCTTTCGACCCTCTGGGTCTGGGTTTTGACTCCACGCTGGATTCCGCAGGGATTCACAAGCTCCGTTCCGGACCGGACAAAGAGGACCATATGTACAACCCGCGCACCATTCTCCTTTTGCAGAAGGCGGCGCGGGAAGGGAGCTATGAGATTTTTAAGGAGTACAGTGCCCTGGTGGATTTTGCCGACAAACCCCACACGCTGCGGGGCCTGTTGGATTTCCGTGTTTCGGAGGACGGGGGAATCCCCCTGGAAGAGGTGGAACCGGTGGAGAGCATTGTCCGGCGGTTCAAGACCGGGGCCATGAGCTATGGCTCCATCTCCCGGGAGGCCCACGAGTGCATGGCTATTGCGATGAACCGCATTGGCGGAAAATCCAACTCCGGCGAGGGCGGCGAGGCACGGGAGCGGCTGAGCAGTGACCGCCGCTCCGCCATCAAACAGGTGGCCTCAGGCCGCTTCGGCGTCACCAGTGAGTATCTGGTCAGCGCTGATGAGATTCAGATCAAGATGGCCCAGGGGGCCAAGCCCGGCGAGGGGGGGCACCTGCCGGGGAAAAAGGTATATCCCTGGATTGCCAGGACCCGGTGTTCTACCCCCGGCGTGACCCTGATCTCCCCGCCGCCCCACCATGACATCTACTCCATCGAGGACCTGGCCCAACTGATATATGATTTGAAAAACGCCAACCGGTTCGCCCGGATCAGTGTCAAACTGGTCAGCGAGGCGGGAGTAGGCACGATTGCCGCCGGCGTTGCCAAGGCCGGGGCGCAGGTGGTGCTGATCTCCGGCCACGACGGCGGTACCGGAGCGGCCCCCCGCAGCTCCATTCAGGGGGCGGGCCTGCCCTGGGAGCTGGGGGTGGCGGAGGCCCATCAGACCCTGATACAAAACGGCCTCCGCCAGCAGGTGGTGATTGAAGCCGATGGCAAGCTGATGACAGGCCGGGACGTGGCAATTGCCTGTATGCTGGGGGCGGAGGAATTCGGTTTTGCCACTGCGCCCCTGGTGGCCATGGGCTGCTGCATGATGCGGGTGTGTAATCTGGACACCTGTCCCGCCGGTATTGCCACCCAGGACCCAGAGCTCCGGAAGCGGTTTTCCGGCAGGCCTGAGTACGTGGAGAACTTTATGTATTTTGTAGCGCGGGAGCTGCGGGAGTACATGGCCTCCCTGGGCGTACGGACCGTGGACGAGCTGGTGGGCCGGTGCGATTTGCTGCGGGTTCGGGAAAAACTGATAACTCGCCGGGCGGAGGCCCTGAATCTGGACGCACTGCTGCAAAATCCCTGTGGTGACCATGTGCCCCACTTCGACCCCGCCGCAGTCTACGACTTTCAGCTGGAGAGGACGGCGGATATGCGGGTGCTGATGGAAAAACTGGGAAAAAGTCTCAGGGACAGGAGGAGCGGGCGTCTGGATATCCGGATTTCCTCCACGGACCGGGCTTTCGGCACCCTGTTCGGTTCAGAGATCACCCGAACCTGCGAAAACGGCCTGCCGGAGGACAGCTATGTCATCACCTGCCGCGGCGGCGGCGGGCAGTCCTTCGGGGCATTTATCCCCAGGGGGCTGACGCTGGACCTGGAGGGGGACTGCAACGACGGATTCGGCAAGGGCCTCTCCGGCGGCAAGCTGATTCTGCATCCGCCGGCGGGGGGGACCGGGTTTAAGCCGGGGGAGAACATCATCGTGGGCAACGTGGCTCTCTATGGAGCCACCGGCGGCAAGGCCTTCATCAACGGTATGGCCGGAGAGCGCTTCTGCGTCCGCAACTCCGGTGCCTCCGCTGTGGTGGAGGGCGTGGGCGACCATGGCTGCGAGTACATGACCGGAGGCCGGGCAGTGATCCTGGGGCCCACCGGGAAGAACTTTGCGGCGGGCATGTCCGGCGGCGTGGCCTACGTGCTGGACGAACGGCATGATTTGTATCTCCGCCTCAATAAGGAGCAGGTTCAGGCTGCGGAACTGACAGAGGCCCACGATATTGCGGAGCTTCGTGCCCTGATTGAGGAGCATGTAGCCGCCACCGGTTCCCCCAGAGGGAAGCAAATTCTGGCGGCGTTCCAGTCCTATATTCCCTGCTTCAAGAAGGTCATGCCCAGAGACTATGACCGGATGCTTCGGGCTATTGCCCAGCAGGAGGAAAAGGGCATGAGCCGGGAGCAGGCGGAGATCGAGGCGTTTTATGCCACCGCGAGAGGATAAGGAGGGGTGACGATATGGGAAAGATCACTGGATTTTTGGAATATGACCGGCGGGAGCCGGCGGACCGCCCGCCGCTGGAGCGGGTCCGGGACTGGGAGCCCTTCCGCATCCCCCTGACGGCGGATGCCCGCCGGGAACAGGGAGGGCGGTGTATGAACTGCGGCGTCCCATTCTGCCAATCCGGCATCCAGTGGGAGGGGCGGGACTTTGGCTGTCCCCTGCATAATTTGATTCCCGAGTGGAACGACATGATCCATGCGGGGAACCCCTCTCATGCCCTGAGCCGCCTGCTGAAAACCAATAATTTCCCGGAGTTCACCGGGCGGGTCTGCCCTGCGCCCTGCGAGGAGGCGTGCATCTGCGGAATGTACGGCGATGCCGTGACCATCCGGGACAACGAGCTGAGCGTCATAGAGGAGGCCTTTGCCGCCGGGGCGGTGCGGCGCCGCCGTCCGCCTCAGTGGTCGGGAAAGAAGGTGGCGGTGGTGGGTTCCGGCCCGGCGGGCCTGGCGGCGGCGGACCAGCTGAATCACCGGGGCCACTCTGTCACCGTTGTGGAGCGGGAGGAGCGGCCCGGAGGGCTTTTGACCTACGGCATTCCCAATATGAAGCTGCCCAAGGACATCGTAAAGCGCAGAATTAACCTGATGACGGACGAGGGGGTCAGCTTTGTCACCGGTGTGGATGCGGCGGACCCCCAGGTGGCCCAGAGGCTGCTGCGGGACTATGATGCGGTAATCCTCTGCTGCGGCGCGGAGCGGCCCCGCCCCCTTGGATTGGAGACAGAAGGAATCTCCGGCATCTGCTACGGCACGGAGTTTTTGAAGGCCGCTGTGGAACAGCGGCAGTTTGGTAAAACGCCCGCCGTTCCCACAGCGGAGGGGAGGGACGTGATCATCGTCGGTACCGGCGACACCGCCTCCGACTGCATGGCCACGGCCCTGCGGCAGGGATGCCGGTCCATTGCACAGCTGGTGCGCCGTCCGGAGGCAGACTACCTGCAAAACGGTGTTCTGCCCCGGGACTGTGCCCATGAGGAGGCTGCTGCCCTGTTTGGAGAGGATCCCAGGCGGTTTGGCGTGCAAATTAAGGAGATCCGTGTGGAGAACGGCGCACTGACCGCCGTGACCACCACGGAGGGAGACGCTCTGCCCTGCGGGCTCCTGATCGCCGCCACCGGCTTTGCCGGATGCGCGGGCGAAGTGTGCAAGGCCTTCGGCGTGGCCTGGGATGAGACGGTCCAGACTTCGGAGGGCGGCTTTGCCACCACCGTGGAGAAGGTCTTTGCCGCCGGGGATATGCGCCGGGGCCAGTCTCTTGTGGTATGGGCCATCGCGGAGGGGCGGAGTGCCGCCGCGGAGGTGGATGCGTACCTCAATGGCTGCACCAATCTTGTACGGGTGGTATAGGTTCTGGAAAGAGAAATGCCCATCGTGGAAAGTTCATGAAAAAATTTTCGCGGCAGCGGAATTTTCCGGTGTTTCGGCCAAGATTTCTGAAATCCCTGAAAAATGATTGACAGGGCCCCGGCGAGGGCGTATAATGCCCCCATAAAGGCAAAGGCGTCTTTAGGGAGTATTCCCGGAAGGCGCCTTTGCCCTTTTTATGCGATGATCGCGGAAAGGGTGAACGAACATGGCAGCACTGCCAGAGTATTTCGGAAGTTTGGTATTTGATGATCGGGTGATGAAAGCGAATCTGTCCGCCGAAGTGTACCAGTCTCTTCGCAGGACCATTGATGAGGACGCGAGGCTGGATATTGGCGTGGCCAACGCGGTGGCCTCCGCTATGCGGGATTGGGCGGTGGCCCATGGGGCAACCCACTTTACCCACTGGTTTCAGCCCCTTACCGGTGTTACCGCCGAGAAGCACGACAGTTTTATCTCACCCGCTCCGGACGGCGGCGTCATCATGGAGTTCTCCGGCAAAGAGTTGATCCGAGGAGAGCCGGATGCCTCCTCTTTCCCATCCGGCGGACTGCGGGCCACTTTTGAGGCACGGGGCTACACCGCGTGGGACCCCACCTCCTACGCGTTTATCAAGGACCGGACATTGTGCATTCCCACCGCTTTCTGCGGCTACAATGGTGAGGCGCTGGACAAGAAGACGCCTCTGCTGCGCTCCATGGAGGCGCTGAACCGACAGGCGCTGCGCATTCTGCGCCTGTTTGGAAACACGGAGGTAAAGCGGGTAAGCACCGCTGCGGGCCCGGAACAGGAGTATTTCCTGGTGGACGCCAAGCTGTGGGAGCAGCGCCGGGACCTGCGCTTCACCGGACGCACGCTTTTCGGCGCCCGGCCTCCCAAGGGACAGGAGATGGATGATCACTACTTTGGCACGATCAAGCCCCGGGTGGCCGCCTACATGGAGGATCTGAATCAGGAGCTTTGGAAGCTGGGCATCCTGGCCAAGACCCAGCACAACGAGGTGGCTCCGGCCCAGCACGAGCTGGCCCCCATCTACTCCACCACCAATGTCTCCACAGACCACAACCAACTGACCATGGAAATCATGCAGAAGGTGGCTGCCCGCCACGGCCTGGTCTGCCTGCTCCACGAAAAGCCCTTTGAGGGCGTGAACGGCTCCGGCAAGCACAACAACTGGTCGTTGTCCACCGACACCGGCGTCAATCTCCTCTCTCCCGGCGAGACACCCTATGAGAACGCCCAGTTCCTGCTGTTTCTGTGCGCCGTCATCCAGGCGGTGGATGACTTTCAGGACCTGCTGCGCATCTCAGTGGCCACCGCCGGCAATGACCACCGCCTGGGGGCCAACGAGGCGCCGCCCGCCGTGGTGTCCATGTTCCTGGGGGATGAGCTGGCCGCCATTCTGGACGCCATAGAGCACGACGCGCCCTATACCGGCGTGAAGGCGGGAAAGGTGAAGCTGGGAGCGGACGTGCTGCCCCGGTTCCGCAGGGATACCACGGACCGCAACCGCACCTCGCCCTTTGCCTTCACGGGGAATAAGTTTGAATTCCGCATGGTGGGCTCCTCCGACTCCATTGCCTGTGCCAACATTATGCTCAACGCCGCCATGGCCGAGAGCCTGAAGCGTTTCGCCGATCAGCTGGAGGGGGCGGAGGATTTCAAATCCGCCTTGCAGGGCCTGATCCGTGATACCATTCGTGACCACAAGCGGATTATCTTCAACGGCAACGGCTACGATGCCGCCTGGATCAAGGAGGCTGTCGAACAGAGGGGGCTGATGAACTACCCCAGTACGCCGGACTGCGTTCCCCATCTGCTGGATCAGAAGAACGTGGATATGCTCACTTCGCACGGCGTGTATACCAAGGCGGAATTGGTCTCCCGCTGCGAGGTCACGCTGGACAACTACTGTAAGACCATTGTCATTGAGGCCAGGACCATGGCGGACATGGCCCGTACCGAGATCCTTCCCGCCATACAGGCATTTGCTGCCGACACCGCAAGGGCAGCGGCCGGCAAAAAGGCGCTGAGTCCCAGCTGTGCCTGTGCGTATGAGATGGCGTTGGTAGAGAAGCTGTCCGGTCTCACAGATCAGATTGACACCGGGACAGCGGAGCTGGAGCGGCTGGTGGAGGAACTGGCAGGAGCCGGC
>CAJTZI010000057.1 GCA_910584075.1 uncultured Oscillibacter sp. | reverse complement strand
CCCATATCACACACCACGCCAACCCATACAGTATCACATAGGCTCCCGCCAGTACAAGGGCTTTGGACTTTAAGTATAGCACATCTTCCCAGCGAAAACAATCACCGCTTTCTAAGGGCAAATGCGTCACCGGCGGGCGTGGACATTTAGGCTTGCGGCACAGCCCCCAAACCCCTATGAATACGGGCTTCCTGGGGCGCTCCAAGCCCCGGCGCGGGGCGGGGTAAGGGTTTTATACTACCTACCCCCGAAAACGGCTTTTAACCGTCCACGGGGCTTTTCCCGCCTGATTTTTCCCATCCCTTGAAAAGTTCCTCTTGACAAAAAGCCTAAGGGACTGCTTTCCGGTTTGCGTAGCCATGATAACATCTCCATTTCTCGTTTCTTTTGTATCTCTTCTCCCGCCGGCGGGAGCTTAGAGGCTGTTGACGGCGGCCTCCAGCTGCTGGAGGGCCCGCTCCAGCACACTCCGGGGACAGGCGGCGTTGAGGCGCATATATCCGTTCAGGCTCCGGCCGAAGGCGTACCCGTCATTGAGGCCCAGACCGGCCTTTTGAATCATGAAGTCGTGGAGCTCCTGATTGTTCAGGCCCAGGTCCCGGCAGTCCAGCCACATGAGGTAGGTGGCGTCCGGAGCGTAGGTCTTGATCTTCGGGATGTGCCGCGCGCAGTAGTCAACCACAAAGTCAAAGTTTTCACTGAGGTAGGACAGCAGCTGCTCCAGCCACTCCTCACCCTCCCGGAAGGCGGCCTCCATGGCGGTGAGGGAGAAGGCGTTGTTGCGGTGGATATCCATGTTCATCCAGAATTTATCAAAGGTCTCCTTCATGTGGGCGTTGGGGAACACCGCCGTGCTGGCCTGGAGGCCCGCCAGGTTGAAGGTCTTGGTGCCGGAGATGCCGGTAACCACGTTGGCGGCGATCTCAGGGGACAGGGTGGCGGTGGGGATATGCTTTTTGCCGTGGAAGATGAGGTCGGAGTGGATCTCATCGCTGACCACCAGAACGCGGTACTTCAGGCATAGGTCCATCATCCGCCGGAGGTCGCTCTCCGTCCACACGATTCCCAGGGGGTTGTGGGGATTGCACAGCAGGAACAGGTCCGCGATTTGGAGCTTCGCCTCGAAGTCCTCCCAGTCCACCGTCCACCTGCCGTCCCGCTCCACCATCTGGTTTTCAATGACCGTCCGTCCGGCGAACTCGGTCATATCATAAAACTCGCCGTATACCGGCGTCTGGATGAGGACGTTTCCGCCCTGGGGGGTGTAGAGCTGCACCATGGCACTGAGGGTCTGGACCACGCCCAGACAGAAGCTCATGAGATTTGTGTCCGGGGTCCAGCCGTTGCGGTGGGTCTGCCAATCCCGGATGGCCTGGAAGTAGCTGTCCGGGCGGGCGGTATACCCCCAGATGCCCTCCTGGGCTCGGGCGGTGAGAGCATCGATGATGGGCTGGGCGGTCTTGAAGTCCATGTCTGCGACCCACAGAGGGATTACATTCTCGGTGCCGAACTTCTTTTTGCGCTCGTCGTACTTGGCGGAGCGGTTGCCGGAGCGGTCCACGATCTGGTCAAAATTGTACTGCATGGCGTTCAGTTCCTTTCACAGGTTGTTTTGTTGGGTCTTTGCCTGAGTTTAAAAGCAAATATTGTGCCATAACTGATGGAGAAATAGGCCGGCCAGAAAAAGAGTACGAATTTGGCGGGAAGCACAAAATGTCCGGAGGCAGTTTTGACAATTTGCCAATACCGACTCCGGACATTTTGCGGCCTCCCAGGAGACGGCCCGGGGAGCCGCGGCGCTTTTTGGTGAATCAAATGGTTGAATTGGTTGATTGTGTTTAAGTTTGACCGCTTTCCCACAGAGACCGCCCTTTGGGGGTCAGCTGGCTGCCGCCCCGGCCTCGGCTGACCCGGGCCAGCCCCCGGGCGGCCATGTCTGACAGAATTGAGCGGACCTCCTGCTGGGAGAGGGGAACGCGGGCCTCCCGGGCCTTTTGCAGCAGTTTGTCCCGCCCCGTGGACGTCCCGGCCTCAGAGGCATCGTACAGCTGGGCCAAAACGAACCGGAAGGGATCGGCGAGGGTCGTTTCCGCCGGCGCGGGGAGGGGGGTCTCTCTGGAGAGGAAGAGGGTGGGGGGCAGGTCCTCCATGGTGATGTCCTCATGGCCGGTATAGATGAAGTACTCCACCGCGTTCCGCAGCTCCCGGATGTTTCCCGGCCAGGTGTGGCGGCGGAAGAAGTCTTCCACCTGGGGCGTCAGGCGGAAGGAGCCGTTCAGCTTCCGGCGGAAGTGGTCCGCCAGGAGAAACAGATCGTCTCCCCGCTGCGTCAGAGGGGGAATGAGCACCGGCAGGGTGCTGAGCCGGTAGTAGAGATCCCGGCGGAAAGTGCCCTCCCGGACTTTTTGCTCCAGGGCCTCATTGGTGGCGGCCACAACACGGACGTCCACATGTATAATCCGGTTTCCGCCCACCCGCATGACCTCACGCTCCTGGAGGGTCCGCAGGAGCTTGACCTGGAGGGCGGGGCTCATGCCCTCCACCTCATCTAAAAAGAGGGTGCCCCGGTGGGCCAGCTCGAAGAGACCGGGCCGCCCGCCTTTCTTTGCCCCGGTGAAGGCTCCCTCCTCATAGCCGAAGAGCTCGCTCTCCAGCAGATTCTCCGGAAAGGCCGCCACATTGATGGGCACGAAGGGGCCGTCGGACCGGAGGGACGCCTGGTGGACGGCGTGGGCGAACAGCTCCTTGCCGGTGCCCGTCTCGCCGATCAGCAGAATGGGGCTCTCGCTGCGGGCCATGCGGCCCAGGGTCTCCTTGGTTTTCCGGATGGTGTCGGACTGGCCGATGACATCGGCGAAGCTGTACTTGGCGTAATGGCCCTTGTGGAAGAGCTGGTTCCGCAGGTCGCTTTGGCGGGCCTCTACGTCGTTGAACCGCTGGAGCAGGGCAAAGGCCCCGATGCAGGCGTTCTGCCGGATCACCGGCACCACCTCTACGCTGAGGTTCACGCCGTTGACCCGGACGGCCTTGGCGGGCAGGGTCCGGCGGCTTTGCAGGCACTGGACGAAGGGGATGTATGGAAAGACCTCCTCGCACCGCCGTCCCTGGACCAGGGAGGCGCTGATACAGGTCATCTCCTCAGCGTGGCGGCTGCAGGCGAAGATCTCCCCCCGCTCGTTGACGCCGATCACGCCGTCCTCCAAGCTCTCCATTAAAATATGGAACTGGCTCTCCAGGCGGACAGACCGGGCAAACATCCGGTCAAAGCTGTAATTGTCGGTGGCGACGCTCCGGGCGTACTCCTGGAAGGCGGGACCCTCCAGCAGGTCCTCCAGGCCCAGGCGGAGGGCGATTTCGATCATCATGCCCGAGGTGCAGACCCGCTGGCCCAGGTCGATGACCGTCTCAACTCCCGGGGGAACATAACGCGCCTCGTCCGGCGTGACGGCGATCCGGGCGTCCGGCACCTCCGGCGCACCGGGATAGAAGGGGATCCATTGGACGTGGGTGATTCCGAACTGCTCCAGCTGGGCGATGGCCTCCCGGGCCATGGTCTGGGTTATGTTGACAAACAGCACACGGCTTCCCGCGGGCAGTTCCTTGAGCCTGCGGAGCTCCCGCCAGCGGAAGGACACCTCCACCGCCATGGTCTGGCTGTCGATGGGGATGTGCCGCAGCAGCTCCTCCGGAGAGCCGTAGGCATCGGTGGAGGCCACAAACAGGTCAGCCCGGTCCAGCACCCCGGCGGCGCTGCCGTCCAGCATGGAGAAGACGGAGGTGTCCGCCGCATCCGCGAACAACCCGGCGATGTCGGACCGGTAGGACTCCGCCGCTCTGGGGTCCAGGGCGATGACGGAGATTTTCTTTTTAGCCATCACAACAGGTCCTCCTTTAACCAGTTTTTTGACCAGTTAACCATAAACGGCGGGGAATTGCAAGGGAATTCCCGAAAAAAATCTGGCATGAAATTTGTTTATAGCTTGACTGGATTTATCTCAGAAAATACCTTGAAAGAGAGGAGCATTCCCTATGATTACAAAGGAAGAACTTCTGACCCTGCTGCGCCAGGAGGTAGTCCCCGCCCTGGGCTGCACTGAGCCGGTGTGCGCGGCTCTGGCCGCCGCGGACGCCTGCCGCGCCATCGGCGGCGAGACCGTCACTGTGAAGCTGGAGGTCAACCCCGGTATCTACAAAAACGGCATGAGCGTGGGAATCCCCGGATTTTCCCGGGTGGGGCTGCGGTACGCCGCCGCGTTGGGAGCCTGCCTTAGGAACCCGGAGAAGGGGCTGCGGCTCCTGGAGGACCTCAATGACGAGGCCTCTGCCCGGGCCATCGCACTGGTGGAGAACCGCCATGTCACTGTGACCATCAAGCACGACGAGACTCAGCTCTATGCCCGGGCGGAGGTGATCACCACTGCCGGCGTGGGCGTCAGCGTGATCCGGGGCACCCATTCCAATATCATCTTTACCAAGCGGAACAACCAGGTTCTGCTGGAGAAGCCCTGGTCCGCCGGAAACGGGGACGCGCTTCACGACGGTCTGAAAACGATGCGTGTCTCGGAGATTCGGGAGCTGGTGGAGCAGTGCTCCCAGGAGGAGCTGGCCTTCATGCTGGAGGGTGTGAGCATGAACGAGAGCCTGGCGGACTATGGCCTGGACCACGACCCCGGCATTGGGATTGCCGGTGCGCTGAAGCGGCAGATGACCTCCGGCGACATGGGGGAGAATCTGTTCAGCCGGATCATGACCCGGGTGGCCAGCAGCGCTGAGGGCCGCATGAGCGGCTGTCCCTACGCGGTCATGAGCAGCGCGGGCAGCGGCAATCACGGCATCACCGCCGTCATTCCCGTGGCGGAGATGGCACGGCATCTGGGCGCCTCTGACGAGCGGCTGGTGAAGGCCCTGGCCCTTTCTCACACCCTGAACGTCTACATCAAGCTCTTCACCGGAAAGCTGTCCGCTACCTGCGGCTGCGGTGTCTCCGCTGCCACCGCCGCTTCCGCTGCCATGGTCTGGCTGATGGGGGGAGGCGATGAGCAGATCAGCGGAGCCATCATCAATATGAGCGGCGACCTCACCGGCATGGTCTGCGACGGCGGCAAGATCGGCTGTGCCTTGAAGCTGGCCACCGCCGCCAACGCCGCGCTGATGTGCGCCTATCTGGCTATGGACGGCGTCGTTCTCCATCCCACGGACGGCATCTGCGCCGGAACGCCGGAGGAGGTCATCCGCAGCATGGGCCGGGTCAGCACACCGGGGATGGTGGAGACGGACCGGACCATTCTGGAGATCATGATGGAGAAGGAGCACTGACCGCCGGGCGGCGGGGGAAGAGGCTGTCCGCAAAGTGGAAATTTATTCCTTTTGCGTCCGATTTTTGAATTTTTAACAAAAAGCACAAATTATTTGTGAAAAATATACAGATTGGCTGGGATATGGTTGACGTTAACAGATGTCATATGATAGAATAAAACCGCTTTTCGGGCTTGGTTTTCCGCTGTGCGTCACAGCGCTGCAAGCGGGGGCGCCCCCGCTTGTTTTCCGCCGGTGAAACCGGTGGAAAACAGGCTCTGAAATGCATTTAGAATCAGAATAAGAAGGAGAAAAGAAGCTATGAAGAAAGTATTTGCGCTGATCCTGACTCTGGCCATGGTCCTGTCCCTTGCCGCCTGCGGCGGCAAAGATGCCCCTGCCAATGACGGCGGCGCCGCGGACCAGCAGCCCAGCCAGGGCGATGCCGCTCCCGCCGGCGGTGACATCGAGGTTGCCGTCGTCCTCAAGACCCTGGCCTCCGAGTACTGGGGCTATGTGAAGACCGGCTGCGATGCCGCCGCCGCTGACCTGGGCGTAAAGGTCACCGTGGTGGGCCCCGGCGCTGAGAGCGACATCGAGGGCCAGGTCTCCATGATCGAGCAGCAGATCGGCGCCGGCTGCGATGCCATTGTCTGCGCTCCCAACGACGCCGGCGCTGCCACCGCCGCCCTCCAGTCCGCCATTGACCAGGGCATTCCCGTGCTGGCGGTTGATACCAACGTGGGCATCGGCGGTCAGACCTGCTTCGTGGGTACATCCAACGTGGACGCCGCCAAGGAAGGCGGCCTGTGGGCCGCCCAGCAGGCCGGCGACGGCGCCAAGGCCGTTGTCATCTACGGCCAGGAGGGCGACAATACCTCCAATATGCGCCGCGAGGGCTATGAGGCCGCCTGCTCCGAGGCCGGTGTGGAGGTCCTTGCCGCTCTGTCCGGCCAGAACACCACCGACGGCGCCACCAAGACCATGGAGGACCTGCTGAACGCCTATCCCGGTCAGATCAACATTGTCCTCTGCCACAATGATGACACCGCCATCGGTGCCATGAACGCCTGCAAGTCCGCCGGCGTCAGCGATATCATCATCGTGGGCTTCGACGGCAACGAGTCCGCCGTGAAGCTGATCATGGACGGCGAGCTGGTGAAGGCCACTGTGGCCCAGCAGCCCTATGAGATGGGCTATCAGGTGGTTGAGGCCGCTGTGAAGGCCGTCAAGGGCGAGAGCGTGGATGAGGTCATCAACGCCCCCGTGCAGGTGGTCACCGCCGAGAACGGCCAGGCTTACCTGGACAATCTGGCCTCTATGAAGGGCTGAGTTCCCAACAGAATTCCATAAACATCCGGAGGGCGGGGTGGTAAATCCGCCCCGCCCTCCGGCGGACTTTGGGGCCTGTTCCGAACCTTTGGCGGGCCGGCGCGCGGCTGGCGCGGAAGGACCGGAACAGGGTCCGAGAGAAATCTGGAATAGAGAATCGAGGTAATTGCATGGGCGAGTACGTCGTCGAACTGAAAAATATCACCAAGCGCTTCCCAGGCGTTATCGCTTTGAAAAACATGTCCATCGGCATCAGACCCGGAGAGATCCACGGCCTGATCGGCGAGAATGGCGCCGGCAAGTCCACCTTGATCAAGGTGCTCACCGGCGTACATAGCCCCGAGGAGGGGGAGATCTTTGTCGACGGCGAGAAGCGGACGTTCAGAAATCCCGTTCAGTCCCGGGAGGCTGGCATCGCCTGCGTGTACCAGGAGCTGAATATCGTCAAGCAGCTCCCCGTGACGGACAACGTGTTCATGGGCCGCGCCGTTAAGAAGGGCATCCTGCTGGACTATCCCCGGATGCACCGGGAGGCCGAGGAGGCGCTGAAATCCCTGGGCCACCCGGAGATCGATGTCCGCATGGAGTGCGGCAAGCTGGGCGTGGGCCAGCAGCAGATGGTGGAGATCGCCAAGGCCGTCTCACTGGACGCCAAGCTCATCATCATGGATGAGCCCACCTCCTCCCTGGGCAAGGAGGAGATTGCCCAGCTGATGGAGACCGTCCGGGGCCTCAAGGCCAAGGGCGTGGCCATCCTCTTTGTCTCCCACAAACTGGAGGAGCTCTTCGAGCTCTGCGACCGCGTCACCGTCATGCGGGACGGCGAGCACATCATCACCAAGGACACCAGCGAGCTCACCGAGGACTCCCTCATCACTGCCATGGTGGGCCGGACCTTGGATAACCTCTATCCCAAGGAGTTCGGCGTTAAGGGCGATGTGTGGCTGGAGGCCCGGAACCTCAACGAGGCCGGCGTGCTCCACGATGTCTCCTTCCAGGCCCACGCCGGGCAGATCACCGGCTTTGCCGGCCTGGTGGGTGCCGGACGGACGGAGACCATGCGGGCCATCTTCGGTGCCGACAAGCTGGACAGCGGCGAGATTTACGTCAAGGGCGAACAGGTGACCATCAAGACGCCCAAGGACGCCATCCGCAGGAAGATCGCCTTCCTGACGGAGGACCGGAAGGGACAGGGCCTGGTGCTCTCCCTGGATGTCCGCACCAATCTGATCCTGGCCAACATGAAGGGGTTCAGCAACGGTCCCTTCCTGAACAGGGCGAAGATCGAGGAGTCCGGTCAGGCAAACGTGGAGGCGCTGAAAATCAAGACGCCCTCCCTGAACGAGGTTACGGCCCAGCTCTCCGGCGGCAACCAGCAGAAGGTGGTCATCGGAAAGTGGATGAATATCGATGCCGATATCTTCATCTTCGACGAACCCACCCGCGGCATCGACGTGGGCGCTAAAATTGAGGTATACCGTGTGATGAACGACATGGTAAAGGCCGGGAAGTGTGTGATTATGGTCTCCTCGGAGCTGCCGGAGATCCTGGCTATGAGCGACCACGTGGTGGTCATGCGGGGCGGCCGGGTCATGGCCAACGTGGAGCGCGGCTCCGAGCACTTCAACTCCGAAGATATTATGAAAGCGGCCTGGGGAGGAGAGTTAAACTGATATGAATAGCAAGAGTACTGTAAAAGAGTTTTTGGAAAAGCTTGGCACTGTCTTGGCGCTTTTGATCCTGATCGTGGTCTTCTGGGCCGTCATGCCGGATAAGTTCCCCCGCATCGGCAACATCATGAACATCTTGAAGCAGGCGTCCATCAACTGCCTGATCGCCTCGGGCATGCTGTGCGCCCTGATCACCGCCGGCATCGACCTGTCCGTGGGTTCTAACTGCGTGCTGTGTACCTGCACCATCGGCGTGCTGGTCCAGAATTTCGGCGTGACCAACGCCCTCATCCTGGCCGTCTGCGGCCTGGCGGTGAGCACCTTCGCCGGCTTCATCAACGGCACCCTGCTGACCCGTCTGGACCTGCCCCACCCCTTCGTGTCCACCATGGGCATGAAGAACGTGCTGCTGGGCGTCGCCCTGGTGATCACCGGGTCCAAGTCCATCGGCTTCACCAACACCGGCGTGGACGCCCTGATGTGGATCGGCGGCGGTTCTGTGTTCAAGTTCGGCACCTTCCCCGGCATCCCCGTCAGCTTCATCCTGGTGATCCTGGTATTCATCCTCTTTGACATCTTCCTGAAAAAGTCCGCCCTGGGCCGCCAGATCTACTGCTGCGGCGGCAACCCGGAGGCTGCCCGGCTGTCCGGCATTCCCTCCAAGAACGTGCTGACCTTCGTGTACGCCCTGTCCGGCTTCATGGCGGGCCTGGCGGGCGTGGTGTCCGTGGGCCGTCTGGCCTCCGCCAACGCCAACGCCGGCACCACCTATGACAACGACGCCATCGCGGCCTGCATCGTGGGCGGCGCCTCCTTCACCGGCGGCAAGGGCACCATCTGGGGCACCCTGATCGGCGCCATGATCATGGCGGTGATCCGCAACGGCCTGAACCTGATGGGCGCGTCCAACGATCTCCAGTACATCGTTATCGGCGCCGTCATCATCCTGGCCGTCACCATCGACGTGGTCCGCAACAAGATGGAGGCCAATGCCCGGAAGATGGCCGCCCAGTAATGGATTCCATAAGACATAAGACATGAAGCAGCAGAGGCGCACCCGCCTGATCACGGGTGCGCCTCTGTTTCTCTGTATGCAGCTCTCCCGGAAGCGGCGGGTCAGCCTCCGCTCTTTTTCCGGTGACGCCGGCGGTATTCGATGGGGCTGATGCCCTCCAGCCGCCGGAAGCTCTGGGAGAAGTAGCTGAGGGAGGAAAACCCCAGGATCTGTGCGATCTGGGAGATGCTGTGGTCCGTCTCACGCAGGAGAAAGCGGCTCTCCTGAATCCGGCGGGCGATGAGATAGCTGATGGGGGAGGTGCGGAACTCCCGCTGAAAGGTGTGAGCCAGATGGTATTTGTTGATGTGGGCCATCTCCGCCAGCTGGTCCAGGGTGAGGTTTTCCTTGAAGTGGTTGTCGATGTACCGCCGGACCAGGTCGCACTCCCGGCTGGAGCGGGGGCCCGCCGCCTCGCCGGAGAGGGTGATGTCCCGCTGACGGCCCAGCCGGATCATCACCACCTCCAGCAGGTTCTGGCACACGGCCTCATGGCCCGGCAGAGCGCCCTCTGCCTCCTGGAGCATCAGCCGCAGGCAGAGGACCAGTTCCTCCCACCCGGTGTGGAGGTGCAGCATGGTGTATCCCTCCGCTCCTGCCAGGGTCCCCAGCCCCTCTACTCCCAGCACGGTGTACGCCAGGGGGCTCTCCAGCTGGCTGACCTCGGTGTGGGGCACGTTGGCGTTGACAATCACCACATCCCGGATGGTCACGGGGATGTCCCCCTGCCGGGTCCGGAAGCGGCCGTGGCCGCCGGTGATGAAGAAGACCTCGGCGCAGCGGTGGGTGTGGAGGCTGGAGTTCCAATCCTGGCTGTACTGGGTGTGGGAGGCGTAGAGCAGCCGTCCCGGCCCGCCCGGGCGGGCCGGACCGCCGGAGGGACTCCCTCCGGCGCCCTCCCGAAAGGTGTACTGCTGTGTGCCCAAAGGCTCCGCCTCCCATTCTCCGCAATTTTTTGAAAATCCTGGGCCGCATGATCTGCTCTACAGTATAGCGCATTTGGGGGGATTGTGCAACTTTGAAAAAAGCAATTTCTGAATTGGCTGGGATTTTGTCCCGATTAAAGGGATATTTTGGGGGGAAGATCGTGAAATTATAAATTATATATAAAATGCGCGGGGGAGACGCGCAAAAATTGTGTGAAAATACAAAGAGAACAAGATCTATAAAAAGAAGCGCAAGAAACGGATTGTTTTTCCAGCCGGGAAACCGCTATACTGGATGTAACAAAGGCCGGAGCGCCGGCCGCCCGTGTTTTTCCAAATTTGAAGGAGGTAGAACCATGAAGAAGTTTTTCAGTCTCTTGCTGGCATTTGCCCTCGTTCTCTCCCTGGCCGCCTGCGGAGGCGGCGGCAGTACGCCCCCCGCCGCTGACAGCGGTACCACGCCCCCGGCGGATGCCAATGAGCCCGCTCCCGCCGACGTGACCATCACCGTGGCCGCTCTGGCGTCCGGCTATGAGGAGGCCTATCCCGGCATGTGGCAGGAGGTCTGCGACGCCTTCACCGCCGAGACCGGCGTGAAGGTCAACCTGATCTGCGACAAGAACCTGGAAGACGTCATCGGGCCCTCTATGCAGGGCGGCGACTTCCCCGACGTCATCCACCTGGCCACCGGCCGTGAGAAGGGCCTCACCGAGCAGTTCATCAAGGACCGCAACATCGCCGAGATCACCGATGTGCTCAGCATGACTGTCCCCGGCGAGAGCGTGAAGGTCTCCGACAAGATCGTGGGCGGCTTCACCGACACCTCCGTCACCAACCCCTACGGCGACGGCGCCACCTATCTGGCCCCCATGTTCTACTCCCCCTGCGGTCTGTTCTACAATGCAGGCCTCTTCGAGGAGAAGGGCTGGACCGTCCCCACCACCTGGGACGAGATGTGGGAGCTGGCCGAGAAGGCCGAGGCCGAGGGCAGCTACCTCTTTACCTATCCCACCACCGGCTACTTTGACGCCTTCCTGTACGCGCTGATGTACTCCGTGGGCGGCGCCGACTTCTTCAACAAGGCCACCACCTACGCCGAGGGCATCTGGGACACCCCCGAGGCCCAGCAGTGCTTCGACATCATCGCCAAGCTGGCCAGCTACACCAACCCCGTCACCCCTGCCCAGGCCAATGACCAGGACTTCACCCAGAACCAGCAGCTGGTGCTGGACAACAAGGCCCTGTTCATGCCCAACGGCACCTGGATCGTGGGCGAGATGGCCGAGGCTCCCCGGGCCGATGGCTTCAAGTGGGGCATGACCGCCCTGCCCGCTGCCAAGGCAGGCGGCAGCGGTGCCAGCTACTGCTGGCTGGAGCAGGCCTGGATTCCCGCCGCAGCCCCCAACCTGGACGCCGCCAAGCAGTTCGTGGCCTTCCTGTACAGTGATGCGGCCTGCGCCATCTTCGCCAAGGGCGGCGCTGTGCAGCCCGTTCCCGGTCTGACCGACAATCTCGAGGGCGACAACAAGATGTTCTACGCCATCTATGACAACGGCGCCGACGCAGCCATGGGCAACTTCGCGGCCTATGAGGCCGTGGCGGGCCTGGGCACCGTCCGCGAGGTCTTCCTGGATCCCGTCAACGGCCTGGTCAACGGCACTGTCACCGTGGATCAGTGGATCAGCGACGTCAAGACCGCCAGCGACCAGATGCGCGCAAACCTGATGGGCTGATTGCCCTGCGGAAAATCACATAGTCCGTAACATGGCGGCGGCGAGCAGGAACCTGCCCGCCGCCGCTTCAAAATTGCCGGTCCGTCTCACGGTCCGAAAGGAGTGATTCCATGCGCGGCAGCAAGAGCCGGAGCCGTTTTCTGTTTATATGCGTCGCCCCGGCGGTCATTCTCTACTTCATCTTCATGATTCTG
>CAJTZI010000056.1 GCA_910584075.1 uncultured Oscillibacter sp. | reverse complement strand
CTCGGGCTTGAGGTCCTCGATGACGTCGCAGATGACCTTGGCGTAGGCGTCGGTGTTGTACACGGCCAGCTTCTCGTCCTCGCAGACGTAGACCTTGTCCGCGCCGTAGCCCCCCAGCTCCTTGGCGGCGCTCTCGATGCCCTTGCCGCCCAGCAGCAGGCCGCACACCTTCACGCCCAGCTCGTTGGCCAGGTCACGGCCCTTGGAGATCAGCTCGAAATCGGTGGGCATCAGCTTGCCCTCGCGCTGCTCACAGAACACCCATACATCCTTGAAAGCAGCAATATCAGCGCTGTTAAAGTTAGACATAATCTCTGTACTCCCCTCTTAGATGATGTGTTTGGCGGCCAGGATGCCGGCCAGCTTCTCGCAGGTCTCTTTGCCGTCGCCCTCCAGCATCATGCCGGCGCCCTTCTGGGGCGGGGTGAAGCTCTTGAAGATATTGGTGGGAGAGCCCTTGAGGCCGATGGTATCCACGTTGATGAGCTTGTGGTCCTTGAGCTTTTCGTAATCAAAGGTCTCCAGGGGCTTGGAATAGGTGGCGTAGATGCCGCCGATGGACATGTAGCGGGGATTGTTCAGCTCCTTGATGCAGGTGAGGAGGCAGGGGGTTTTCACCTTGATGGTCATGTAGCCGTCCTCCAGCATCCGCTTGACGGTGACGGTGTTGCCGTCCTTGGTGATGTCGGCGGCGTAGGTCACCTGGGGCAGACCCAGCTTCTCGGCGATCTGGGGTCCCACCTGGGCGGTGTCGCCGTCAATAGCCTGACGGCCGCACATGACGATGTCATCCTTCTCCACCCCGATGGTGTCAATGGCGGCGGCCAGAATCTGGGAGGTGGCGTAGGTGTCGGAGCCGCCGAACTCACGGGCGGACACCAGCACGCCCTCGTCGGCGCCCATGGCCATCAGCTCCCGCAGCATCCCGGCGGCAGGGGGCGGGCCCATGGTGACTACGGTGACCTTGCAGCCGGTGGCGTCCTTCAATTTCAGAGCGGCCTCCACGGCGTTCATGTCGTCGGGGTTGGTGATGGTCTGCATGGACGCCCGGTTCAGCGTGCCGTCGGGATTGACGGCCACCTTGCCGGAGGTATCAGGTACCTGCTTGACGCAAACAATAATCTTCATAACAGTCGTTTCCTCCTCTTACAGTCCCATATTTGCGGAGATGACAATGCGCTGGACCTCGGAAGTGCCCTCGTAGATCTCAGTGATCTTGGCGTCCCGCATCATGCGCTCCATGGGATAGTCCTTGGTGTAGCCATAGCCGCCGAACATCTGCAGCGCCTTGGTGGTGGTCTTCATGGCGTGCTCGGAGCACCAGAGCTTTGCCATGGCGGCCTCCTTGGTGTAGCGCACGCCCTGGCCCTTGAGCACCGCGGCCTGATAGGTCAGCAGGCGGCCGGCCTCGCAGCCCATCTCCATGTCGGCGAAGGTGAACTGGGTGTTCTGGAACTTGCTGATGGGCTTTCCGAACTGAACACGGCCCTTGGTGTACTCCTTGGCCTCGTTCAGCGCACCCTCGGCGATGCCCAGAGCCTGGGCCGCGATGCCGATGCGGCCGCCGTCCAGGGTCTGCATGGCGATGGAAAAGCCCTTGCCCTCGCGGCCCAGCATGTTCTCCTTGGGCACGATGCAGTCGGTGAACACAATCTCGGCGGTGGGAGAGCCGTGGAGGCCCATCTTCACCTCATGCTTGCCCACGGAGAAGCCGGGGAAGGAGGACTCCACGATGAAGGCGGAGATGCCCTTGGTGCCCTTGGTCTTGTCGGTCATGGCGAAGACCACGAACACGTCGGCCACGTAGCCGTTGGTGATGAAGATCTTGGAGCCGTTCATCACGTAGTGGTCCCCCTCCAGCCGGGCCTCGGTCTGGCCCTTGGAGGCGTCGGAGCCGGCGTTGGGCTCGGTGAGGGCGAAGGCACCCACCTTGTGGCCGGTGGTGAGCATGGGGAGGTACTTCTTCTTCTGCTCCTCGGTGCCGTGGGTGAGGATGGGATCGCAGCAAAGGCCGTTGTGGGTGGCCACAATGTCGCCGGTGGAGGCGCACTGCTTGCTCAGCTCCTCAATGCAGATGGCGGAGGCCAGGGGATCCGCGCCGGTGCCGCCGTACTCCTTGGGCACGCACATGCCCATGACGCCCAGGTCAAAGAGCTTCTCGATGTTCTCCCGGGGATACTCGCTGTTGAGGTCGGTCTCGGCGGCGATGGGCTTCACTTCGTTCTCGGTGAATTCCGCCATCATCTTTCGGATCAGCTGGTGCTCACGGCTCAGATTGAAATCCATGTGATGTTCTCTCCTTGTTACAAATTTTTGTTGAAACTTTGTCTATTCTGCCTGAGATTTCCGGATTTTTTGCGTAAAAAGGACAACCCCCGGGTTTTGTCCCGGGGGTTGGTCCGGGATTATGAAGCGGGTTCCGCCGCAGAGGCGGAAAGTCCCCTGGAGGGCAGGTTTACTGAATCCCCGCGATGTCCTTGGCAAACTGTTTCTTGCCCTGGATGTTGCCCTGGCGGGCGATCATGATCCGCTGGGCCTGGGGAGAGCCGGCGCCGTGCATGGACTCCGTCCGGTAGCCCACGGCCGCCGCGCCCAGGCACATGTTCTCCAGGAAGCGCATAATCCGCTGGCGGTCCTCGGTGGAGACGCCCTCCCGGGCGGCGAAGAACTTGCTGCAGATCTCCCCGATGGTCTCGCCGTTCCGGCCCACCACGGTGTCGGAGCTGAAGTCCTTCTGGGACGGCATGGTCACCATCAATCCACCGGCGATGTCCTCCGCCAGACGCACGATCTCGTAGGGGAAACGGGTGACGTTCTGCTTGCAGACGTTGGCCAGCAGCAGGTCGATCTGGTAGTTGCCGGCCTTGGTCTTGAAGCCCTGGCTGGAGCAGGCGATGCCGCAGCAGTACAGCGTCTCGTTCAGGTGGGTCATCTCAATGAGCTTATCCTTCACCGCGCTGGCCTTCTCCACGCCGTTGTACTCCGCGGCCAGGGCGGCGGCGCCGATCACCACGTCGCCCACGCCCACCTTGCAGCCGCCGTAGCTCTGGCGGTGGTAGCCGGCAAAGCGCTCCACGATCATCCCGGCGAACTCATACTCGCCGTTTAAGAAGATGTACTCGTTGGGGATGAACACGTGGTCCAGCACCACCAGGGCCTCCTGGCCGCCGAACTTGGCGTTGCCCACGTCGATGTCCGCGTTCTCCTCCAGCTTCCGGGTGTCGCAGGACTGACGGCCGTAGATCATGTACATGCCCTCGGCGTCGGTGGGGCAGGCGAAGCTCAGCGCCCAGTCCCTGTCCGCCTCGCCCATGGCGATGGTGGGCATGAAGATGTGCCAGTGGCTGTTGATGGAGCCGGTCTGGTGGCACTTGGCGCCGGAGACCACGATGCCGTCCTCCCGGCGCTCCACCACGTGGACATACATGTCCGGGTCCGCCTGCTGGCTGGGGGCCTTGGACCGGTCGCCCTTGGGGTCGGTCATGGCGCCGTCCACGGTGAGGTCGTTGTCCTGGACGAAGGTGAGGAACTTCTTGAAGTTCTCGTGGTAGTGGGTGCCGTGCTTCTCGTCGATCTCGTAGGTGCTGGAGTAGACAGCGTTGAACGCGTCCATGCCAACGCAGCGCTGGAAGCAGCTGGCGGTTTTCTGGCCCAGCAGACGCTGCATCTTCACCTTGTTGATCAGGTCCTCCGTGGACTGGTGCAGGTGGGTGAAGCGGTTGACGGTCTTGCCCGTCAGGCTGGACTGTACAGTCATGAGCTCCGCGTACTGGGGATCCTGGGCCAGGGCGTAGGTCATGGCAACGCAGTTGATGCTGGGGCGGATCATGGGGTGGTCCACCCAGTTGTCAATCTTTTCGCCGAACATATAGACCCGGGTATTCAGCTTCCGCAGGCTCTCGATGTATTCGTTGGCGGTCATTAAGGCCATTTGTTTGCTCCTCCTTTTTGGCTTTGAACTTGCCTGTTTGGCGCTTTTATGGGGGACGCCGCCTGCCGCTTGGGGCGGCAGAGGCGCCGGTGCGTGCTGGGATTTGATCATCTGCCGCGGGGCCCGTGGGGGGCGCCGCCCCTGCACCCCGCAAGCCGCTGAAAAGGCTTGCCTTTGATCAGTCGTTGGCCAGGCCCATCAGCTCATCCTTGAAGATGCGCTCATCCATGAGCTTCAGGTCCTCGGCGATCTTGGGCATGAACTCCATCTGGTCCAGCACCTGGGTCTGGAGATCGATGCCGGGGGCGATCTCAATCAGCGTCACGCCCTCGGGACGGAGCTCAAAGACAGCCCGCTCCGTGACGTACAGGACCGGCTGATGGACCTTGTTGGCGTACACGCCGGAGAAGGTGATGTGCTCCACCTCATTGACAAACTTCTTCTTGGAGCCCTCCTGGGTGATCACCAGCTTGCCGTCCCGGCACTCGGTCTTCAATCCCTTGGCGGTGAAGGTGCCGCAGTAGACCACCTTCTTGGCGTTCTGGGTGATGTCGATGAAGCCGCCGGCGCCGGCAAGGCGCGTGCCGAACTTGGACACGTTCAAATCGCCGTTGGGGGCCGTCTCCGCCAGACCCAGGAAGGCCACGTCCAGTCCGCCGCCCTGGTAGAAGTCAAACTGGACGTTGTGGTCCAGAATGGCCATGGAGTTGGCCGCCGCGCCGAACTGGGTGCCGCCGTAGGGTACGCCGGCGATGGAACCGGCCTCCACCGTGAGGGTCAGCTTGTCGGAGATGCCCTCCTCCGCCGCCACGTTTGCGATCTTCTCCGGCGCGCCGGTCCCCAGGTTTACGATGGCGTCCTGGGGCAGCTCCATGGCGGCCCGGCGGGCCAGGATCTTCTTGGCGTCCAGGGGGATGGGGGGGATGGCGTCCACGGGGATGCGGAACTCGCCGGTGAGGGCTCCGTCGTAGGGCATTCCCAGGCACTGCATATTGTCCTCAATGGAGCCCACCACGATGGCGTCCACATAGATGCCGGGGATCTTCACGAGCTTCGGGTCCAGAGAGCCGCCCTGGACGATCTTCTCCACCTGGACGATGACTTTGCCGCCGGAGTTCTTGGTGGCCTGGGCCTGGGCGGTGACGTCCAGGGGACCGATCTCCCTATGTACGGTGCAGTTGCCGTACTCGTCAGCGTAGCTGCCCCGGAGGAAGCAGACATTGATGGGGAAGCCCTTGTACAGCAGGCGTTCCTCCCCCTCGATCTCGATGAGCTTTACCAGGTCCTCTTTTGTGCAGGTGTTCAGCTTGCCGCCGCCGTTGCGGGGATCGGCAAAGGTGTACAGGCCCACGTGGGTGATGGTGCCGATGTTGTGGGCGGCGATGTCCCGGTACATATGGGTGATGACGCCCTGGGGCAGGTTATAGGCCTCAATCTTGTTGGCCAGGGCCAGATCGCCCAGCTTGGGGGCCCGGTCCCAGTGGCCGCCTACCACCCGCTTGACCATGCCCTCATGGCCGTAGTGGTCGCCGCCAGTGCCGTCCCGGTGGCCCTGGCCAGCGGCGAAGAACAGCGTCAGATCCCGGGGGTGGCCGGTCTCCACAAAGCGCTTTTCCAGCGCGGTGGACAGCGCCTCGGGGCAGGCGCAGCTGACGAAGCCGCCGGTGGAGATGGTGTCGCCGTCGTTGACCAGCAGCGCGGCCTCCTCAGCGGAGATCACACGAACTTTTTTCATGGTTTTCCACTCCTCGATTGATGATAGGTGTGTTTTCTCAGAAGCTGTGGGCAGTGATTCTTATTTGTTCTGGAAGTGCTTCTCCTTGCGCTTTTCCAGGAAGGCGCCCATGCCCTCCTTCTGGTCCTCGGTGGCAAAGCACATGGCAAAGAGCTCGTTCTCCAGGGCGATGCCGTTGTCAATGTCCATCTGCATGCCCCGGTCGATGCATGCCTTGGAGTACTTCACGGCAATGGGGGCGTTGACGGCGAAGGACTGGGCCATGGCAATGGCGGCATCCATCAGCTGCTCCAGAGGATAGACCTCGTTCACCAGCCCGATGGCCTTTGCCTCGGCGGCGTCGATGACCTTGCCGGAGAAGATCAGCTCCTTGGCCTTGGCGATTCCCACGCGGCGGGGCAGCCGCTGGGTGCCGGAGAAGCCGGGGGTGATGCCCAGGCCCACCTCGGGCTGGCCGAACTTGGCGCCGCCCTTGCCCTCGGCGTTGGGACCGGCGGCCAGGATGATGTCGCAGCTCATGGCGATCTCACAGCCGCCGCCCAGGGCAAAGCCGTTCACCGCGGCGATGGTGGGGATCTCCAGCTTCTCGATGCGGCGGAACAGGGCGCTGCCCCGTTGGCCCCACTTGCGGCCCTGGGCCACGTCCATGGGCTTCTGCTCGCCGATGTCCGCTCCGGCCACGAAGGAACGGCCCTCGCCGGTGAGGATGAAGGCACGCAGCTCCGTATCCTTCTCCACCTCGGAGATCAGCTGCTCCAGCTCTCCCACGACGGTGGAGTTGAGGGCGTTCAGCGCCTCGGGACGGTTGATGGTGGCAATGCCGATGTTGTCCTTCTTCTCATAGCGAACGGTCTGATACATAATGGTTCCTCCTTAAATATTTGGTATGTCCCGCCGCCCGCCGGGGCGGCTTAACGTTTGCCGCCCTTGAATAATAGCAATTTCCGTGCCATCATTCAAGTCCATTTTGCTGGAAACCGGTCGTCATTTCTGTCACATTCCACGAAGGAAAACAGCGGCTGTCCCTGAGGATCACCCTGATTTTTCCTTCATTTTCCAATCCTCCGCCGGACCGCGGCAGGACTATTCATTTTTGAATAAGGCCGGATCCATTGCATTCCGGTCCTCCGGCGTCGAATTTTGCCGCAGAGCATAAATCCCGGTAAAAATTTTGGCTATTCCGCCCACTGGATTTCCGCCAGTTTCCTCTTCCTATTCATTTTTGAATATGGTATACTCAAAAATGAATAGGAGAGCGCCCCTGCCCCATCCAACCGGAAAGGAGCTGGCTGACATGCCGCAGATTCCCTCCCTGCCCTACGCCTTTGAAGAGGACATCAACCTCAAGAGTCTCTTTGACATCATCAGCCCGGAGAACAACCTGGTTTTGGCGGACGACATGATGCTCTCCGACGCCAAGGGCATCATTCTGCGGGTCAGCGAGACCTATGAGAAGAACTTTGGCTTCACCCACAACTCCATCGTGGGCCGCTCCGCCTTTGACCTGGAGGCGGATGGCACCTTTGTCCCCTGCATCACGGCGGACGTCATCCGTCAGAAGCGGAAGATCACCACCACCCAGACCATCAACCGCATCCACAAAAATGTGATGACCGTGGGCATCCCCCTCTTTGACGCGGCTGGAGAGCTGAAGTATGTCATGTGCTTCAACACGGTGTCCATGGAGCAGATCAACAGCATTCAGCGGAACTACCGCAGTATGCAGGACTCCCTGCTGCAATACTCCCAGGAGATCGCGGAGCTGCGCCTCCGGGCCACCGAGACCAGTCTGGTCTTCAAGAGCCAGCCCATGCAGCGGCTGTTGACCCTGATGCAGAACACCGCCAACACCAAGGCCAATATTCTGATCACCGGAGAGACCGGCGTGGGCAAGAGCGCCGTGGCCAAGGCCATTCACGCCATGAGCAGCCGTGCCGCCGGACCTTTCATCGAGGTCAACTGCGCGGTGCTCCATGAGAACCTCATTGAGTCGGAGCTCTTCGGCTATGAGAAGGGGGCCTTCACCGGGGCGGCCTCCACCGGCAAGATCGGCAAGATCGAGCTGGCCAACCACGGCACGCTGTTTCTGGACGAGATCGGCGAGCTGCCGCCCCATATCCAGTCCAAGCTCCTGCAGCTGATTCAGGAGAAGACCATTGAGCGCCTCTCCGGCACCCGGAAGATTGAACTGGACTTCCGGCTGCTGGTGGCCACCAACCGGGACCTGGAGGACGCCGTGCGCCGGGGCACCTTCCGCTCCGACCTCTTCTACCGGCTTAACGTCATCCGGATGCACATCCCGCCCCTGCGGCAGCGGCCGGAGGACGTACTCCCCCTGGCCCACCGGTTTCTCTCACGGTTCTGTCAGGAGTACGGCAGTGCTCTGACCCTCAGTCCCCGCCTCATGGCCTTTCTGGAGCAGTACCACTGGCCGGGCAACGTCCGCCAGCTGGAAAACCTGATGGAGCGCATGGCCATCACCGTCCAGGACCCGGTGATCGACCTGGTCCACCTGCCGCCGGAGTATGCCGGAGAACCGGCCCACGCCGTTCCCCCGCCCGCGTGGACCGGCACCCTGGCGGAGCGGATGGAGGCCTATGAGGGCCAGATCATCCGGGAGTCTTACAGCCGCTGCGGCACCACGGTGGCAGTGGCAAAGGAGCTGGGGATCTCCCAGGCCACCGCCGCCCGGAAGATTGCCAAATACGCCGGAAAGGAGGCGCGTTTATGAGTCTGGTGTCGTTAAAAGCCGAGCTGCGCCAGCAGCTCAAGCTGTCTCCCCAGCTGCTCCAGTCCATGGAGATCTTACAGATGAACTCCCAGGAGCTGCTGGAGTACCTGGGGCGCCTCACCGAGGAGAACCCCCTGCTGGAGCCGGAGGACGCTCCCTCCCTCCGGGACGCCTATGAGGAGCTGCGTCAAAAGGCCAGCTGGATTGACGGCGGCGTATACGGCGCGACCTTCGCCCACGCCGAAAACGCCCCGCCGGAGCGGGGCGCGGCGGACCGAAATCTGGAGAGTCTGGCGGCCTTCCTCCGGGACCAGCTGGAGCGCAGGCGCCTGCCCAAGCCTCTGCTGGCCCTGTCCAAATACATCGCGGAGATGGTGGACGAGGATGGCTACCTGGATGATGCCGACCTGGAGGGCCTGCGGGAGCTGAAGATCCCGGAGCCGCTGATCCGGCAGGCGCTGGACACTGTCCAGTCCCTGGAACCCGCCGGCGTGGGGGGGCGAAATCTCTCCGAATGTCTGCTGCTTCAGCTGGCACGGCGGGGGAATGTCTCCCCGGCGGTGATGGATATCGCCGCCCGTTTCCTGCCGGAGCTGGGGAAGAAGCACTACGGCCCCATCGCCCGGGAGCTGGGGCTGTCCATCCCGGAGATTCAGGAGGCGGAAAAGGTGATCTCCGCCCTGGACCCCTATCCGGGCCGGGCCTTCCAGCCGGCGGAGCCGGCGGTCTACGTGCGCCCCGATGTGTTCATCGTGGAGCTGGACGGGGAGCTGAGCGTGGTTCTCAATGAGTACTACCTGCCCAGAATCTCCATCAGCTCCTACTACACCCGGCTTTTGAAGGACTCCAACGAAAAGGAGACCCGGGACTACCTCCGCCAGAAGATGCAGCAGGCCAAGTGGCTTCTCACCAGCCTGGACCGCCGGGGCGGCACTCTCCGCCGGTGCGCCGCGGCCATTTTGGAGGCCCAGCGCCCCTTCTTCGCCGGGGAGACCTGTGAGCTGGCCCCCATGAGCCTCCTCTCCCTGTCGGAGGCGCTGGAGCTGCATCCGTCCACCATCTCCCGGGCCGTCCGGGACAAATACCTCCAGTGCCGCCAGGGCACCTATCCCCTGCGGTACTTTTTCAGTCGGGCCGTGGGGGAGCAGGGACCCTCCCGGCAGGCGGTGAAGCAGAGGCTTCTGGCCCTGGTGCGGGCTGAGAACCCGCGCCGGCCCCTCAGCGACCAGCGGCTGTGTGAGCTGCTGGCGGAGGACGGCATTCAGGTGGCCCGCCGCACGGTGGCCAAGTATCGTATGGAGCTGCGCCTTCCCTCCTCCTCCGCCCGGAGACGGTGAGACGGCTGCGCCGCGTACATAAAATCCCCGGCGGGATATGATCGCATATCCCGCCGGGGTACTGTGTTTTCAGTCTCAGGTTTCCGGCATCTCCGCCGGCAGGTCGTTCAGATTCCCCATGCAGAGCCGGGTTACGCCGAACAGCCCCGCCAGCCGGGCACGGGCCTCAACGCCCCGGTCGTTGAGATACCAGACCAGGGCATCCTGCTTTTCGTAGACGGAGGTGGCATAGGCGCAGTTGTAGCGGGTGGAGTAGTAGGACTTGGCCCCGTCCGCCGCCAGAAGCTTTCGGATCTCCGCCTGGGAAATGCCGCCGGCCTCCCGGCTGCCCAGATACAAGGAGCCCTCGGTGGTCACCAGCAGAGCCAGCTTGTCGCCGTCGATGATGCCCCGCAGCTCGCCCAGGGCGTAGTACGCCTCCTCCAGAGGCTCCACCGGAGCGGTGGGAACGTTGCCCGAGAGGTCCTTGTGAGAGGCGATGCGCAGGATCAGGCAGTCCGTGTTCTCGCCGATCAGACCGTAGTTGTAGCCCTCGTAGACCGTGCCGTCCCAGGCGGGGGCGTCGGCGATCACATAGAGGAGCTTTCCGTCCAAGGCAAGCCGGAGCGCCCGCATCAGCCGGCTCATGGCGGCCTCCTGGGCGATTTTCAGCTTCTCCAGATCCAGCATCAGCCCGTCGTAGCCGCCCTTCTCCACGGCTTCGACCAGCACCGCCACGGTCTCGTCCGTGTCCCCGTTCAGGGCGGTGGGACCGCCCACCACGTGCAAAAGCGCCTTGGCGCCTGCCTGATGAACCGTCTCCTGCAGGGAGGCGGCCTTTCCGGCCTCCATGGTAGTGGGCACCGCGGGCTTTCCGGTGCACATCAGCCGGCCGGCGGAGATGCCCACCGTCTCATAGCCTGCCAGGTCCGGCAGGCCCTCTTCAGAGCCGGTGATGCCGATGCTCCGGGCGGCGGGAGCGCAGAGTTTATCATAGAGCTCCATGAGAATGACGGCCACATCCTCCCGGGCGGCGGGTTCGTTGGGAGAGAAGTGGGTCCGGGTGCCGCCGCTGACCAAGCCGAAGTCATAGGCCATGGCGATATACCCCGGGTTGGTCCGCACGTCCCGGAAGGGGGTGGCCAAGTCCTGGGCCAGGGCGGCGATGGTCTCGTACCCCAGCGCCCGCACCAGCAGCACCGCCAGCTCCTCCCGGGTGATGGCGTCGTTGGGGCGGAAGGTGTCGCTCTGGCTGGACAACGCGCCGCAGGCCGCGGCGGCCTCCACGGCGCCGTAGCACCAGGCGTCGGCGGGGACGTCGGAGTAGGTGGGGGTTTTGGTCACGTTTTTTGTGTCCCAGCCGAAAAAGCGGCTGGCCGCCACCACAAAGGCGCCCCGGGTGATGGAGTGGCCCACACCGAACCGCGCGGCGCTCTCCCCCTGGAAAAAGCCCAGCTCCACACAGCGCCGGATGGCCTCCGCCGCCGGATGGGAGTCGGGCACGTCCCGGAACCCGCCTGCGGCGGAGGCCGGGGGAACCATCCCCGCCAGCAGGGCACACAGCGCCAGACAGGCAATTACACGATGCAGTCGTTGTTTCATAGACGTTCAGTCTCCTTTGAGAAAACAGATACGACAATTATACCAAATTCTCCGCGATTCGTCAAATCCCGGCTCCCGGCGTCCCTTTTAAGAAAAGTGTTGCTGGGATATAACTTCAGCAGTTTCTACAAAAGCACATTGATCTAAGAGAAACTATGCGCTATAATCTATTCGACAAATCTCGATTTATCTTTCTAGCTTAACAAGATATTCGGTGGTATCTTCTTCAAACTTTTTCTGACCTGTCAAATGAAAGCCATGCCTTTGGTAAAAAGAAATTGCTCTAATATTTTTTTCTAATGCCCATAAATTATTTGCATGGAGTTCTTTAATTGCAAATTCAATTAGTTCATTGCCAATTCCCTCACTTTGAAAAGACGTATCTACATATAATTTACAAATTTCTGTTCCGTCCATTTGAATAAAGCCCTTTATCAATCCATTATCAAATACATATATGTTTTTGATAATTTCATCTTTTTTGAAGTAATTATCTACTAATGAAACAACTTGTAACTCCCCAAAAGAAAAACTTTCATCTTTGAATACAGGGAAAAAATTGATCCTATTATTAAATACATATATTTCAGCTACTCTTGACAAATCATCTATTATTGCTTTTCTGATACACATCTTATATCTCCTCTACAAATCGAGATTTGAACCACACGATTTCATAGCGATTCATTATCCGTTGTGGTTGTTTGATAAAGTCCTCTGAAAGTCTTGCAAATAAAGGATTTTTCGCATTGTCCCCGCCGTATCCCTTTATCTGATTACACGCATTGTTGTCCTTGACTTGACCCCGCACAAGGGAAAAATCAAGGGAAGGAAAAACTGGTAACAAACTATAAAACAACGTGGCAATCGGGGAACTGTGACGTATGTGCGAATATATTATAGCGGAGGATTTCACTATGGACAAGTACATTTTTAACGAGAATAACAGCCTATGGTATGAACTCGTTGGCGAC
>CAJTZI010000055.1 GCA_910584075.1 uncultured Oscillibacter sp. | reverse complement strand
GGGTATATAAGAACTTCTCCCCATATCTAAAATGCCGGGAAAGCCCGAAAATACGGGCTATACCGACATATAAGAACTTCTAAAGAGATAATCTAAACTCACCATAAATTTTAGTTGAAAATCTCAGAGAGATATAGTAAAATAGACAAGCTATGAATAGATCCTCCGCGCGCAGCTGCGGAGCCGGTCTCGCGCAATGGATGCCCGCGAACCATGTCAGGCGGGGAACCGAGCAGCATTAAGCGGGATGTTTCATGTGCCGCGAGGGCGCCGGTTCCGTAGCTGCGTACGAAGGATCTTTTTCTATTTCTCGTAGGGAGGCGCGCTATGTATCAGGCCCTGTATCGCAAATGGCGGCCCAAAACCTTTTCGGACGTGATCGGCCAGTCCCAGATCACCGAGACCCTGCGCAGGCAGGTGGCGGAGGGCCGGACCTCTCACGCCTACCTCTTTACCGGCACCCGGGGCACTGGCAAGACCACCTGCGCCAAAATCCTGGCGCGGGCTGTCAACTGTGAGCACCCGGCGGACGGCGATCCGTGCAACCGGTGCGATGCCTGCCGGGGACTGGAGAGCGGCAGCTTCCTGGATGTTCTGGAGCTGGACGCCGCCTCCAACAACGGCGTGGATCAGGTGCGGGCCCTGCGGGATGAGGCTGTCTACTCCCCGGCCCATGTGAAGAAGCGGGTGTACATCATCGACGAGGTGCATATGCTCTCCACCCCGGCCTTCAACGCCTTGCTGAAAATTTTGGAGGAGCCGCCGGAGCACCTGATGTTCATCCTGGCCACCACGGAGCTGCACAAGGTGCCTGCCACCATTCTCTCCCGGTGCCAGCGCTTCTCCTTCAAACGAATCACCCCGGCGGACGTGGCCCGGCGGCTTGCGTTTGTGGCGGAGCAGGAGGGGATTGACCTGAAGGCGGACGGCGCGGAGATCCTGAGCCGCCTTGCGGACGGCGCCCTGCGGGACGGGCTGAGCCTTCTGGACCAGTGTGCCGCCGCCGGCGGAACCATCGACAGCGGCGCGGTGCTGGAGGTGCTGGGGCTGGCGGGAAATCTCCAGACCGCCCAGCTGATGGAGCGGATTCTGGCCAGGGACGCCAAGGCGGCCCTGCTGCTTTTGAACCGGCTGTACGGCAATGGAAAAGATGTGGGCGCGGTGCTGGGAGAGCTCTCTGTCCTGACCCGGGACCTGCTGCTGCGGAGAACCGCCCCGGAGGGCGGCAATGTGCTGCTTTCCGGCGGGTATGATTCGGCCACGCTGGACGGGCTGGGCAGGGATGTGCCCACCAATCGCTTCCTCTACCTGGCGTCCACGCTGCAAAAGGCGGCGGCAGACCTCTATTACAGCACCAACCGGCGCACCGACGCAGAGCTGTGCCTCCTGCGGCTGTGCGATGAGTCGCTCTCCGGGGATCTGACGGCTCTGGACGCCCGCATCTGCCGGCTGGAGGAGGCTGCGGCCCGGGGAGAGGTGATCCGTGCCGCTGTGGAGAAGAGCTCTGCACCTCAAAAGGGGACTGCCGGGGTGGAGCGGCCCGCTTTGGCTCCGGAGGATGCGCCTCCCTGGGACGAGCCGCTGCTTCCTGAGGAACCGCCCCTGCCGGAGGAGCCCGGGGCGCGGGTATTTGATCTTCCGGAGGAACCGTCTGCGGCGGATGAGGCTCCGGGAACCGGGCGGCCTTCCGTGCCCCCGGCGGAGCCGTCTGCCGCCGCTCCGGCTCCGGTGGTGGACGGGAGCTGGTGGCGGGCTCTGGCGGAGAGCTGCAAGGGCCGCCTGCCGCCCATGTACCGGGCGTTTCTGGATATGTGCGGCGGTGTGCTGGAGGGGGACCAGGTGACGGTCTACGCCCCGGATGACATCACTCTGGGCCGGCTGGACAACGACCGGGTGCGGGGCGCCCTGGCCGAGGAGGCGGAGAAGGCCGCCGGAATGGCGGTGCGGCTGGTGTTCCGGGTAGGGGAGCCCCCTAAGGCCTCGCCTCAGGAGAATTTGAAGAACCTGCTGAAATTCGGCAGTCAGTTCGATAACATCACCATCAAATAAAGGAGAATTGCTATGGGATACAGTGCGCGCCGCGGGTTTTCCAACGGCGGAATGAAGGTCACCGGCGCCCAGCGCCAGGCGGAGATGCAGCAGAAGATTGTCCAGATGCAGGAGGCCATGGCCGCCGCCCAGGAGGCGGTGGAGGCGCAGACGTTCTCCGCCAGCGTGGGCGGCGGCGTAGTGGAGGCCAAGGTCAGCGGCAAGAAAGAGGTGGTGTCCATCTTGATCAAGCCGGAGGCTGTGGACCCGGAGGATGTGGAGATGCTCCAGGACCTGGTGGTCTCCGCCGTCAACGAGGCCCTGCGTCAGGCCGAGGAGGCCATGGAGGCCGGGATGAGCGGCGTCACTGGGGGACTGAACCTGGGCGGATTGGGACTTTGACCGGGAGAGGGGGCGGAGCCGGTGGGCGCGCCCCCTCTTTGCTTTATGGAAAGAGGAGTGCTGAGATGAAGAACAAGTCCCGCCTTTTGGCGGCGGCGCTGGTCTGCGCCCTGGTTCTGACGGGCTGCGGGCCGCAGAGGACGGAGCCCGGCCCGGAGCCTGAGGGCACGGCGGCGGAGCCCGTGGCGTACGTCCCCCTGGACGACCGGCCTGACAATGTGGAGCGGGTGGAATATCTGGCGGAGTCTCTGGGGTATGCCCTGGCCATGCCGGAGAGGGACTGGTACCGGACCGCGCTGGACGGACAGCCCCTGAACGAAAACGGAACCCAGTGCGGCAACATGGGACGGCTGTATGAATGGGTGCTGGAGCAGGAGGCTGCCGGGTGCGACAGGTACATTCTCTCCTTGGACCAGATGCTCTCCGGTGGGCTGGTAAACTCCCGGTGCGCCACGGCGGAGATGATCACCATGCCTGATGGCCGGGAGGCGCCAGCCGCCCAGGCCTTAGAGGAGCTGCTGGCTGCCCTGGCGGAGGACCCGGACAATGTGGTATGGCTGCTGGACAGCGTCATGCGGCTGGCCCCCACTGTGGGATATGCCGGCGGTACGCTGGAGGAGTATAATTGGATACGGGACTTTGGCGCGGGGGCCAGGGAGACCCTGGCGGAAGATGCCCTGACCCTGGAGAATGTGTTTGAGAGCTACTGGCGGACGGTCGGCTGGGACTGGGAGAAGTTTTACAGCGATGTGGTGAAAAAGCTGGGCGAGGCAGGGGTGGACATCAGCGGCGAGAATTACTACCGCCCCTTTGGCGTACTGGCGGCCAATCTGGACGCCCGGGAGCGGAAGCTGCGGCTCTCCGACCAGGCCCAGCGGATTCTGCTCCAGCCGGGCCATGAGAACTTCCGGCTGATGATCGGAATCGACGACTCCTCCCTGGAGGACTGCATTCAGAAAAACGAGATCGCCTACCTGCGCGGAGGCCTGCGGACGGACCGGGAGGGGAATCCCATGGACTGGCTGCTGGCCGGGGTGGACGACCTGGCCTTTAAGGCCGTGGCCCGGATGTATCTGGATGAGACCGGCTGGCGGGGGGGCACGGCGGCGGTGCGGTACTACGGCGGTACCGAGGACAGTCCCGCCTGTGACTACGACTTCCAGCCCCTGACCACCGTGGTGGCGGAGCATTTGGAATTGTTCGGCCTGACGGAGAGCGGCAATCCTCTGGCGGCGGGACTCCAAGTGCTTGTGCTGACTCAGCCGGCGGAGGAGGAATCCAAAAACGCCTATTATGAGGCGCTGATGGGAGATCTGGAGGAGTGCCGGAGGGAGAACCGGCCTGTGATCCTCATCGACGCGGGCAACGGGCGGTACGGCACCGCCTTCCACGAAAAGCTGACCAAGGAGGCGGAGCTGGGGTGGCTCCTGAGCTACGCCGGATTTCTGGACATGGCCATTGTCACCGGCACGGCCCTGAGCCACGGTGTGGCCCGGTACGCCTACCTTCAAAGCGGGGAGGAGAGCGAGACGGCGGAGCGGGCCTTTGCCCGGACCCTGGCGGACAGCATCCTCAAGGACTTCTGCTACAAAAACGTGGTGCGCAATGACCTGCTGGCCTATATCCGGAACGATCTCGGCGGCGATCCCAATAACTTCTGGACCCCGGAGATCGACCGGGAGGCCGTCCAGGCCCGGCTGGAGAGGGGAATGGAGGGCGCCGTAAAGGATGTGGTCAAAAACCTCCAGCGGAGCAACTTCTTCACCCTGGAGCCCGGCGAGGAGAAGGGCTGGGGCGGCATAGCCCTGGAGAATTACCGGTTCCCGTGGGACCGAGCCTTTGAGATCGGCATAGACATCCGCCTGGGGGAGTTTACGGAGCCCCATGAGAAAATTCTTGGGATTTACTACCGATAGGCGCGTCTTGACGAAAAACCCCCGTATACCGGGCAGTACACGGTACTGTCCGGTATACGGGGGCGGTTTATTCCAGAACGCTGGTCATGTCTCCCGCTGACCGTCCGTCTCGCCGCCGCGCTGGAGCTGATTCCACTGAGCGGCCATCCGGGAGAGATCCGCCTCAAGGGCGCCGGCGGTGTCTCCCGCGTCTCCCTCAGCCGGGGCGGCGTCCGTGTCCTGGAGCTGGCAGAGCGTTTGAAGACTCCGCCAGCCCGCCTCCACGTCAAAGCGGGGGATGCTGGGATCAGCCGCTTCCCGCCGGGCGACCACCTCCGCCACGCAGGTGATAAAGGTGTCGCTCTCCGGGGTGCTGGGCTCTTTCGACGTGAAGTCCTCCCGCAGAAGCTGCCGCAGCGTCTTTGTGCTGAATCTATTCAAAAACGGATAGGAGCCGGTGTTCTCGCCAATCAGGCCGGACATAGGCAGGCCTCCTTGTCTGTGAGATGTTCAAAAAGGGCGGCGCTCAGTCCAAAAGTTCTCGGAGATGCCGCTTTGCCCGCGCGGCCCGCTTGCGGCAGGCCTCCGCCGTTGTGTTCAGCTCCCGGGCCGCCTCGGCGTATGTAAAGCCGTCCACGGCCAGACGCTTGAGCAGGTGCAGGTCCTGGCGGCTGACGAGGCCGTCATACTCCAGCTCCACGTCCACGGGGTCCTCGCTCCGCCCGTCCTCCGGCGGCACGCCCGGGCCGGCCAGAAGGCTGCTGCGGCGCCTGCTCCGGCGGAGCTGGTTTTTCAGCACGTTTTCCGCGATCTTCCGCAGCCAAGCCCTGGGATGCTCGATCTCCTGCTGCTGGACGGCCTCCCACGCGACGCGGAACGTCTCCTGTACGGTCTCCTCCGCCGAGTGGTGGTCGGTGAACTGGCGGGCGTAGTGAAAGATCAACGCCGCGTACTGCCGGTACCACTGTTCCATCAGCAGACGCTTGTCCTGACTGTTCAAACCGATCCCCTCCGATCCGGCAGCTTCTTCTGTGATTTTATTCTGTTTTGGGCCGGAATGCAAGAGAAAATAAAAATTTTCAAATATACAAAAAAATCTGTCCGGTTTTCTTCCCTTCCGGACACTATTGATTCAGAACAAACGGCGGAATTGTGCCGCCGGGAAAGGGAGTTATGAAGATGAGAATTACAGGTAAAGCCGGAGCGCGGCCCTCCCCGTACTCCGTGCCCAAAGGCCGCCGGACGGAGAGCGGTCCGGGGTGGGAGAAGTATCTGGACGTGGAGGCCCAAAAGCGAAAAATGGAGGCTCTGCCGGGGGGGGGGCTCTGGGCTCCGTATTTATGCAGTTCGAGGATGACTACAAGGCCTGGAAGGCTGGGCAGCCGGAGCTGGCCCTGCCGGAGGCCCAGGGCTGGACAGAGGAGAACCTTGCTTTTTTGAAGGAGCACTACGCCGGGGACCTGTCCGCCTTTGAGGCTTACGACGCCCTGGAGACCATGCGGCGCATGGGGGTCATCAGCCAGAAGGAGGAAAACTATGCCAGCGGAGCCGTGATGATCGTACTTGATCCCTCTGAAATCAATGGCGTCATGTACTATACGGACCAAGAGGATCCCAGCTTCTGGTTGGGAAATTTTCATAAGACCCCTATGGTGAACTTTCGCAGTCTGGATGACATCATTTCCTGGGTGGAGGAGTTCCGCACCGAGGACCACCCGGACGCGATCCCCTGGGCCGAGGCCGTGGCCCGGGGCTGGGTATGAAATTCCGGTACTGGCAGAAAAAGAGATGAGGAGGATGGTTATGACAGTAGGACGTACATCAGGGTGGGTTGACCCCAGTTGGTTCAAATACGTGGACATCCCCGGGATCGACTCTGAAAAGATGAAATATGGGGTGCTGAAAGACGAGTGCCGGGACCAGTTTCGGGAGGCCGTCCAGGCGAAGCGGGAGGAGCAGAAGCTGGCCTTTGAGAAATTCAAGGAGGACGCGAGGCAGCGGGGAAAGTTCGTCCGGCTGACGAAGGCGCAGCTGGAGCACCTCTCCGCCTCTTACGACCCAAGGGAGATGACCCGGGAGGAGTATCAGGCCTTTATTGACGACCTCTGCGAGTACGGCGTTCTCGACGAGGCGGACAAGGACTATATCTCATACAGCGGCCTGGTGCCCATTGACTTCTCCGAACCCACATGCACCGGCACTGCCGCGCCCTATCAGCCGTACGACAGGGATTTCGGGTCCAGCGGAGGCAACGTGCTGGACTGGTCCCGGTATCTCTCCACCTATGAGTATTTCAATCCGGATGCCAACCGCTTTGAACCGACCCGGAGCGCCATCCTGTTCGACCGGATTCAGCAGGTGCTGGTGAAGATGGACTAGCAGGCGCGGCTGGTCACGGATGAGTCAAGAGAAAAGAGCGCCCCGCCGGGGCGCTCTTTTGTCATGAGATCATCTCGCTGCTAATGCTGTAGCCCTCCCACGTCCCCATCTCCGGCCAGAGGGCGGAGCAGTCGTAGAGGCAGTAGGCCGCCAGGGGTGTGCGCCACTTCTCCACATCAAAGAACAGGGTGGGCAGGGCATAGCACTCCGCGCCGTGACTGCCGTTGGCGCGGATGGAGAAGAGGCACCCGTCCTCCCAGCTGTACCAGAGGCTGGAGAGATCCTCCCCCTCCTTTGGGGCGGGGGTGCTGAGGGGGGAGGCGGTGAGATATCCCTGGTCCCGCAGCTCCTCAAAGGTGAGATCCAGGACCTCCACACCGTGGAGCTCCCCGAACCGCCAGCGCAGGGCGGACTGTTCGCTCTCCAGCAGGCCGCCGGGAGCCTGCGTCAGATCCAGGGATGCTATGGAGATATTCTCATTCAGGGCTGGGTCCTTTTTCCACAGGTCGTCCAGGGCCTGGAGGTACAAACCGCACAGGTCGTAATACGACCCGCCGGGACACTGGGGGGAGCCGGTGGAGTAGGCGGAGATGGAGTAGATCTCGCCCAGCTGGGCGGGGAAGCTCTCCAAAACCAGCCCGTTGAAGGCGATCTCCAGGGGCATTCCGTCGGTCAGGTCCCCGGCGGAGGCGGGGCGGCCGTCCAGATAGACGGGGGTTTCCGCCGTCAGGGTCAGGCGATAGACGCTTTTCCCGTCGTGGCGGTCATCCCTGCCGCCGGAGAGCGGGGCGTCCAGCTCCGCCAGCAGCAGGACTCCATCCTCCGCGCCGTCTACAATCCGGCAGGTGAGATAGGAGGGGGCCTCGTCTTCCGTCAGGGAGGGGGGCTCCTCCGGCGGCGGGACCGGGGCGGCGGGCGCGCCGCAGGCGGTGAGAAGCATCAGCAAGAGCAGAAGCGGCAGAGCATATTGTTTCATGGGACAGACCTCCTTTACCTGTTTAGTCGGCGGGAGAGGGCGTTTCGTTCCGCGGGGGCGAAAATTTTTCTCTGGGCCCGTCGGGAGAGTAACAGTTGACAACCCGGGCCGGAATGGATACAATAGGAATTCAGTGAGAACCGCCCAGCGCGATACATTATAATATAACAGAGCAAAGGAATGGATACTATGGCACAGGATAAGAGACAAGTGGACGCCATTACCGCCCGGGACGTGGATTTCGCCCAGTGGTACACCGACGTCTGCAAGAAGGCTGAGCTCATCGACTACACCTCCGTCAAGGGGATGTTTATCTACCGGCCCTACGGCTACGCCATCTGGGAGAACATCCAGGCGGAGCTGGACCGCCGCTTCAAGGAGGCGGGCCACGAGAATGTGTACCTCCCGGTGCTGATCCCCGAGTCCCTGCTCCAGAAGGAGAAGGACCACGTGGAGGGCTTTGCCCCGGAGTGCGCCTGGATTACCATGGGCGGCAGTGAGAAGCTGGAGGACCGGCTCTGCGTTCGCCCCACCAGTGAGACGCTGTTCTGCGAGCACTACGCCAACATCATTCACTCCTGGCGGGACCTGCCCAAGCTGTACAACCAGTGGTGCAGCGTCCTGCGCTGGGAGAAGACCAGCCGTCCCTTCCTGCGCCACCGGGAGTTTTTGTGGCAGGAGGGCCACACTATGCACGCCACGGCGGAAGAGGCCCGGGAAGAGACCATGCGGATGCTGAACATCTACGCCGACTTCATGGAGAACTACCTGGCCATGCCTGTGATCCGTGGCCGCAAGACGGACAAGGAGAAGTTCAAGGGCGCCGAGGAGACCTACACCGTGGAGTGCATGATGCACGACCGCAAGGCCCTCCAGGGCGGCACCAGCCATTACTTCGGCGACGGTTTTGCCAAGGCCTTCGGCATCACTTTCACCGGCAGGGACAACCAGCTCCATCACCCCCACCAGACCAGCTGGGGCGTCAGCACCCGGATGATCGGCGGCATCATCATGACCCACGGCGATGACAACGGCCTGGTGCTGCCCCCCCGGGTGGCGCCTGTTCAGGCGGTGGTGATCCCCGTGGCTCAGCACAAACCCGGCGTGCTGGACGCGGCGGCGGCCCTGCGGGACCGGCTGACGGCGGCGGGCCTGCGGGCAAAGATGGACGACTCCGACAACAGCCCCGGCTGGAAGTTTGCCGAGTACGAGATGAAGGGCGTGCCCCTGCGGGTGGAGATCGGTCCCAAGGATATGGAGAAGGAGCAGTGCGTCATTGCCCGCCGGGACACCGGGGAGAAAGTATTCGTCCCCCTGGGGTCGCTGGAGGAGACGGTGAGGCATTTGCTGGACGAGGTGCATGAGAGCATGTACGCCCAGGCACTGAAGAACCTTCAGGACAACAGCTTTGACATTGCCACGCCGGAGGAGGCCAAGGCCATTGCCGAGGGCAGGGGAGGATTCCTCCGTTCCAAGTGGTGCGGGGATTTGGAGTGCGAAATCGCCATGAAGGAGAGGGCCGGCGTGACATCCCGGTGCATGCCGCTGGCGCAGAGCGGCACCGAGGGGGTGTGTCCGGTCTGTGGTAAGAAATGTACCACTGACATTTACTGGGGTGTCGCTTACTAAGCGGAAGCTGGGTGGAGAGGCGGAAGCCTCTCCACTTTTTTCGCTTTCAGCGAGGGGGGATTTGATTTTTTCGGAATTCGCCCCACAGGGGCGGGATGGGGACTCACCGCCCTTCGGGCGGGGGGCTGTTATGGCGGAAAAAGAATTTTACGCAAGCATCCTTGCGAAAGTGCTGATTGAAGCCGGGATGGGTATTGTGGTTGGCGGCACCGATTCAGATGAGATCATTTGAGATCATTGGGCATATGGTGGAGATGGAGTGCTGTGAGGCCATACGGAAGATCAGAGAGATCCTGGACGACACTTTCTTAACCGATGAGATGCGCTTCGGCCGCATCGAGCAGATCGTCTCCCTCTATGAGGAATTGGGCCCTGGGACGGGGAGACACCATGACTTCAGCTGAATCTATCTTTCCCCAAACCGCCAAAATTTTTTTCATTTTTCATAAAAAACGGAGAGAATCCTCTTGACAATGGGAGGATTTTCTTTTATTATAGGTAAGTCCGCGCGGGAGGCCGTATCTCGCCGTGCGGAATTGCGATGAACCGGGAGATTGCTCCGTCAGGAGGTAACTTCCGGGGAGTATGTCCGATAATCGGGCGGCTGAGAGTGATCTGTACGCTGCGTAGATCGCCGCGCCATGATCAATGTACCGGCCGGAATTGCCCTGCGCCGGTATTTTTCATGAGCTGGAATGATACGCACGGTTAAGCGTATAGAAAATTCTCTCGCCGTAGGTCGTCGAGACTCAAGAAAAACGACGTACGAAATCAGGAGGAATCAGAACCATGGCACAAAAAGAAATGATCCGCATCCGGCTGAAGGCCTATGACCACCAGGTGATCGACCAGAGCGCCGAGAAGATCGTCGAGACCGCCAAGCGCACCGGCGCCGAGGTCTCCGGTCCTATCCCGCTGCCCACCAAGAAGGAGATCATCACCATCCTTCGCTCCGTCCACAAGCACAAGGACAGCCGGGAGCAGTTCGAACGCCGCACCCACAAGCGCCTGATCGACATCAGCCGCTCCACCCCCAAGACCGTGGAGGCCCTGATGGCCCTGGAGCTGCCCGCCGGTGTGGACATCGAGATCAAGCTGTAAGGCCGGTCTCATCTGCAATACCTTAATAAAAAGGTCTCCCGCCGCAGACCGGAGAAGCGTCTGCCGCAGGGGAGAAAAAGGAACGGAGCGAAGCGGAGTTCCTTTTGACGAGTTTGCTGTCCATGCCCATCGTCTTGCGAGATGGGCGGGTCATGTCGGCAGAGCAATGCGGCCCGGGTCCCAACTCCGCCGTATCTAAGCCGACCAATAACCTTACAAGGAGGAACATACATGAAAGCGATCATCGGCAAAAAAGTGGGCATGTCCCAGATTTTTGACGAGAACGGCCATGTGATCCCCGTCACCGTGATCGAAGCGGGTCCCTGTGTGGTCGTTCAGAAGAAGACTTCCGAAAAGGAAGGCTATCAGGCCGTTCAGCTGGGCTTTGAGGACATCCCCGAGCGCAAGCTGAGCAAGCCCGAGATGGGCCACCTGAACAAGGCCGGCGTCAGCCCCAAGAAGCACCTCAAGGAGTTTGACCTGGAGAACGCCGCCGAGCTCAACGTGGGCGATCTGGTGAAGGCTGACACCTTCGCCGTGGGCGACTTCGTGGACGTCACCGGCACCAGCAAGGGCCACGGCTTCCAGGGCGTCGTCAAGCGTCACGGCGCGGCCGTCAAGCGCAACACCCACGGCGGCGGCCCCGTCCACCGCCATCAGGGCTCTCTGGGCGCCGGCACTACCCCCGGCCGCATCATGAAGGGCCGCGACGGCGCGGGCCACATGGGCGTGGACCAGGTCACCGTCCAGAACCTGTCCGTTGTGAAGGTTGATCCCGAGCTGAATATGCTGGTTGTCTGCGGCGCGGTGCCCGGCCCCAAGGGCGGCCTGGTCACCATCAAGTCCACTGTGAAGGTCCACAAGGCCAAGCAGGCTGGCGCCGACATCAGCAAGAACCCGCAGAAGGCTTCCGGCCGCAACCCGCAGAAGGCCTCCGCGAGAAATCACTGAGAGAGGGGTGCTTAGAGTATGTCTACCATGAAAGTTTTGAGCATGGCCGGCGCGGAAGTCGGCACTGTGGAACTAAACGACGCGATCTTTGGCATCGAGCCCAACGAGGCCGTTGTGCATGAGGTCGTGAAGAACCACCTGGCCAACTGCCGGCAGGGCACCCAGAGCGCCCTTACCCGGGCCGAGGTCTCCGGCGGCGGCAAGAAGCCTTGGCGCCAGAAGGGCACCGGCCACGCCCGTCAGGGCAGCACCCGGGCGCCCCAGTGGACCCACGGCGGCGTTGTGTTCGCCCCTAAGCCCCGGGATTACAGCTATGTGCTGAACAAGAAGGTCAAGCGCCTGGCGCTGAAATCCGTCCTCTCCGCCAAGGCGGCCGAGGGCAGGCTGGTGGTCATCGACTCCATTCAGATGGAGGAGATCAAGACCGCCGTGTTCCGCAAGTTCCTGGACGCGGTGAAGGTGGACGGCAAGGCCGTCGTGGTCACCCCCGCCGTGGACCAGACTGTGGTCAAGAGCGCCCGGAATATCCCCGGCGTGCTGACTACCCCCGCCGCGCAGCTGAGCGTCTATGACATTATCAACGCCCGCTATCTGGTGGTGGATCAGGCCGCCCTCGCAAAAATCGAGGAGGTGTACGCGTAATGGCAACCGCATACGATATTGTTATCCGCCCCATCATCACCGAGCGCGCCATGGCGGGAGCCGCCGACAAGAAGTACGTCTTCGAGGTGGCCAAGGACGCCGGCAAGATCGAGATCAAGAAGGCGGTTGAGGAGATCTTCGGTGTGAAGGTCGCCTCCGTCAACACCCTGACGGTGCCCGGCAAGGAAAAGCGCATGGGCGCTGGCCGTCCCGGCATGACGAAGACCTGGAAAAAGGCTTACGTTCAGCTGACCGGCGATTCCAAGACCATCGAGTTCTTCGAAGGCATGGTCTGATTTTACGGAAGGAGTGTAAAGCATGTCTATCAAAACCTTTAAGCCGACGACTCCCTCCCGGCGTCAGATGACGGTCTCCGGATTCGACGGCATTGACAAGAAGGCCAAGCCTGAGCCCAGCCTGGTGGAGCCCCTGAAAAAGAGCTCTGGCCGCAACAGCTATGGCCGCATCACCGTCCGC
>CAJTZI010000054.1 GCA_910584075.1 uncultured Oscillibacter sp. | reverse complement strand
CATCATCGACAAAATCAACCTGAGGCGAGTACAAAAAGACTGCCTCATCTCCTACGCCGGGAATCAGTACTCCGTGCCAGCGGAGTATGTCGGCAAAGATGTGGCAGTCGTGGCCCTCGACAGTATGCTGGCCGCCTACTATGAGGGGAAGCAGATCGCTCTGCACCGGATATCGTATCAGAGAAAAGACATGGTCGTCAACCCTCAGCATTACCGAAGGCTTAGGGTCGGGTTTTTCGACTTCTGGAAGTCGATTTTTCCGACCTCTTGAAGTCGGAATTTCCGACTTCTGCAAGTCGGGAAAACCGACCTCTGAAATGGGCGCAAAAGGCTCCGGGGGAGGCGGGGCTGATTTGGGTGGCGTGGTCCGGGTAGTGAATCGCTTGACGTATATTTTCGTGGGCTTCCCCTGGCCCTGCTTGATCCGTTCAATCAGGCCGATACCCTTCTTCGTATCCAGCTCGGCCAGCAACTTCATGGCCTTGTCCCGCCCGCAGGTCATGTCGCCGCATATCTCGTCCACGGAGTAGTAGATGTAGACCCGCCCGGTGCCGTCGTACCAGCCGTTCCGGGCGGACAGGCTCATGCGGTCCAGCAGCATCCCATACAGCAGTTTGGCGTCCGTGGAGACGTGCTTGAATTTCGGGTTGGTGATCAACTGGCGGGGGATTTTGAAAAAGACAAATTCCTCCGATTCATCGCCGTAGAAATAATCTGACAAAATGACTTCCGGCATGGTCAGGGCCTCCTTTTGGGCACAAAAAAACAGGAGGCTCATTTGCCTCCTGCTTAAAAATGTTATAGAGGGGAATGACTTCTTTTGTTTTTCCCTGTATTTTCAAGGGTTTTCTTAGTTGTGTATATATGATTGGCCCGGTGGGGCCGGCAGGACCAGTGGGGCCTTCGGCGGGGCCCGCCGCGCCGGTGGGACCGGCAGGTCCGGCGGGGCCGGGAAGAATAGGGGCCTTCATGGCCGCACTCAGCTTGGCGGTCAGCAGCGCCTGCTGCTCCATCACATCGGACAGGGTATCCTGCACACTCCGATTGACGTTCATGACCTCCTCAAAGGCGGCGGCCTCCTCCAGGCCCGGAAGGGTACCCAGAACATATTGCAGCTTTTCACCCTCGGCATTGAGGATATGGCTCAGGCTGAGCTCCTCAGCCGCAATGGAGGAAATGATCTCGTTGAGGCTCCCCTCCCGGGTCAGCGGGGGATCTATCTGGGGAAACGTAGGCATTGACATGAGACATCCCTCCTCAGCTCAGGCGGGTGATGGACAGGGTCGCGCCGGCGGCGCCGGGCAGCAGCGTGGCCGAGCCGAGAATGCCGTACATCTGCAAGGAAACGGTGTTCCCCGCGCTCAGATCCACGATGATCTCATTGGAGAAATGGCTCAGGGACAGTGAAGGCGCCACGGTGGAAGCCTGATTCGCCGTCCCATTGATCAGCAGCCGGGTGCCGCTGGCCAGGGCCGTGGAGGTGTTGAGATTATAGGCAAGCCGATAGCGTCCGGGAGTGTTCACAGTAAACACCGTGTTCGCCCCGTTGACCGTAATGTCCGAGGGCAGCACCTGACTGTCCGGCAGGGGGACCAGAATGCCCAGCAAAACGACAGGCAGAATTGAGCCGCTGGTATTGGCGGCAAAGGCGGAGGTGGCGGTGACGCTGGGTCCGGTGGCTCCGGTGGGTCCGGTGGGACCGGTGGGTCCGGTGGCTCCGGCAGGTCCGGTGGCACCCGCCGCACCGGCAGGCCCGGTGGCGCCGGCCGCGCCGGTGGGTCCGGTGGGCCCGATGGGGCCGATGGGGCCTGTGAGACCAGCAGGCCCGGTGGGTCCGTCAATACCAGGAGAGCCTTCCGGGCCGGCAGGTCCGGCAGGTCCGGTGGCTCCGGTGGCGCCCGTCGCACCGGCAGGCCCGGTGGGACCGGCAGGACCGGCAGGGCCGCCGGCAGGGCCGGTGGGCCCGGTGGGTCCGGTGGGCCCGGCGGGACCCTGCATGGGGGAGGCCTCCAGTGCGCCCTGCATCTTCGCCTTCAGGAAGAGCTGGTTCTGGACGGTGGTCTCCAGCAGGCCGCGGACGCTCTCGTTGGCGGCCAGCACGTCGCTGACCGTGGCGGGAGGCCCGCTGAGGCCCGGCAGGGTGCCGAGGATATATTGCAGCTTCTCGCCCTCGGCGTTGAGGATGTGGCTCAGGCCGAGTTCCTCCATGGCGATGGAGGAGAGAATCTGATTGACCGCATCGTCCCGCTGAATGGGCGGGTCGGTTACGGGAAAGCTGGGCAGAGACATAAGGGAATCTCCTTTCACAAACAGGAGGCGTTCACCGCAAACGCGCCGGTGGGGCGGAAGGGGAGCGCAGCTCCCCCGCGGCGAAACGCTCGGGTCATTCTATGCGGCGGCTTTGCAGCGCGTTCCGGCGGAACCGGACCGCTTTGGAGTGCATAGAATGGAACGGCGGCCTGTGCCGTACACCGCCGCCCCGGCCCCATGCCCAGGCGGCCTATGGAGTTTTTTAGTATGTCTATGCCTTCCTTTCCGCCCAATGGCGCGGATTTGACACGGGAGGAGGCTCTGACCATGATCATCGCGTCCATCGCCATGGAGGAGCTTGCCCTGAGCCACATCCTCAACGCCGAGGGCGAGAAGCTGCAGTACATTCTGGGGACCCTGCCCGGGACAAAGCCCTGCGCCGGTCCCCAGGAGGTTCTGGCAGTCAACAAAAGCATCGCCGCCCTGCTGGAGGCAGTGGCTGAAAATCAGATTCTGCTGAAAAGCAAGCTGGAGAAGGTGCTGGAGGTCTGTCCGCTGCCTCCGCCGCCCTGCCCGCCCCCGGCACCGCCCTGTTCTCCGCCTTGCCCCAGGCCGTGTCCCGGCAGGCCGGAGCCCTGTGAGAAAAGCGCCCTCCAGCTGGCGGGCCAGCGGGAGGGGATGCTGTGGAACCGGGGATGCCGCCTGCCCTGGCGGCGGCGGGTCCTGCGGGGAGACAGTATCCGCTGGAGCGACGAGGCCCCTACTCAGATCCGGCTGAACCCGGGAAAGGCCTACTCCGTCCAGTACACACTGAACGTCTGTGCCATGCACCCGTCGGAGGAGACGGGGGCCATCCTGCTCCGGCAGACGCCCTGCGGCGCGTTTACGGAGACGCTGCCCCTGCGCTTTTCTATGGAACGCTTTTCCGGCAAGCCGCAGACCCTGCGGCATGCCGCCGTGCTTTACCCCTGTATGGAGAACGGAGGCGAGGCGGAGCTCTCCCTGGTGCTGGACGCCAAGAGCCCTCTGTGCGTGGAGCGGGCGGCCATGGATGTGGCGGAAGTGTGAATCTCCAAACCCGGAAAGGGCGCACCGGCTTTGCCGGCGCGCCCTTTTTGCCCCTGTGCGTGAGCCCTGCGGAAAAATGGCCTTTGCATCTATAATAAGGGGAAAAGGCCATTTTTGACGTTTTTGTGAGGCATGAAAATACATATTGAAATCTTCTCCTGTTTTCTATATAATGGTGTCGGATTCCTACACAAAAGGGCGTTCCGCCTGAGGGCCTGAACCGGCTCTGAAACAGCGGGCCCTGTGCAGAGAGGGGAGACAGCGCATTGGAAGAGTTCTTGAGAATGGAGCACGTCAGCAAGCGGTTCGGCGATTTTTACGCCAACAAGGACATCAATCTCACTGTCTACAAGGGTGAGGTGCTCACGCTGCTGGGAGAGAACGGCGCGGGAAAGTCCACGCTGATGAACGTCCTGATCGGCCTGTACCAGCCTACGGAGGGCAGCATTTACTTAAACGGCAAAAAGGTCCGCATTGACTCGCCGGCCCAGGCGGTAAAGCTGGGCATCGGCATGGTGCACCAGCACTTCATGCTGGTGGAGGCCATGACGGTGTTTGAGAACATCATCCTGGGGGACCGGAACACCAGGGGGCTCTTCATTGATCGGGAGGCCCGGAAGAAGGAGATTCTGGAGCTCTCCGCCCGGTATGGACTGGATGTGGAGCTGGACCGCCCCATCACGGAGATCGCCGTGGGCGCCCAGCAGCGGGTGGAGATTCTGAAGGCCCTGTACCGGGGCGCGGAGCTTCTGGTGCTGGACGAGCCCTCGGCGGCTCTGACGGACATCGAGGTGGAGGGCCTCTTCAAGATCATGCGGAAGCTGACGGAGGAGGGCAAGAGCGTCATCTTCATCAGTCACAAGATGCGGGAGGTCATGCACATCTCCGACCGCATCACCATCCTCCGCGCCGGCGAGGTGGTCACCACCCTCAAGCGGGAGGAGACCGACGGACAGGCCCTGGCCAACCTGATGATCGGCCGGGAGCTGGCGCCCTCCCAGTATACCAAGGTGGAACAGGCCGGAGAGGCGGTAATTCAGCTTAAGGGCGTGGATTTCCAGAAGGACTCCAAGCACAACGGCCTCAGCGGCGTCAGCCTCACCGTGGGCCGGGGGGAGATTGTGGGCATCGCCGGCGTGGACGGCAACGGCCAGAGCCAGCTGGCCCAGGTGGTCACCGGCGTGCTGACGCCGGACGCCGGCACGGTGGACATGAAGGGGTCCCAGGTGGCCCAGTTCACCCCCAACGGCTTTATTCTGGAAAACGTGTCCCACATCCCCGAGGACCGCAACAAGATGGGCCTGATCGGAGAGATGTCCGTAAAGGACAATATCGTGCTCAAGACCACGGAGACCCAGGCGTTTTCCAGCGCCGGAGGACTGGTATTAAAAAAGAAGGCCATCCGGGACTACGCCCTGGAGATGCAGAAGAAGTACGACATCCGCTGCACCTCTGTGGAACAGGAGGCCCGGAACCTCTCCGGCGGCAACCAGCAGAAGGTCATCCTGGCCCGGGAGCTGGAGGGAGAGCCGGACCTGCTGGTGGCGGTGCACCCCACCCGGGGCCTGGACATCGGCGCCACCCGATTCATCCACGACACCATGATCGAGGCCCGGGACCGGGGCTGTGGCGTGCTGCTGGTGTCCGCGGACTTTGACGAAATTCTGGAGGTCTCCGACCGCATTGTCGTCATGTTCGAGGGACAGGTCATGGGTGTGTATCCCGGGAAGAATCCTCCCATTGAGGAGATCAGCCTGGCCATGGCCGGCAAGTGAGGAGGGGGAACGATGAAAAACAAGTTCGTCAATATCCTGGTGCCGCTGATCTCCGTGCTGCTGGCCTTTGTCATCGGCTGCGTCGTCATGACGGCTCTGGGGGCCAATCCCTTTGTGGCGCTCCAGGCGCTGTGGACCGGCGCCTTCGGCAGCATGCGGAACGTGGGCACCACCCTGGCCCGGTCCACGCCGCTGATCTTCACGGGTCTGTGCGCGTGCTTTGCCTACCGCTGCGGTGTTTTCAACCTGGGCGGCGAGGGGCAGTTCATCATCGGCGCGGTGGTCTGCTGCTTCATCGCCACCCGCAGCGGCCTGGAGGGGCCTCTGGCCATCGTTTTGTGCCTGATCGCCGGCGCCCTGGCCGGCGGTCTCTGGGCGGCCATCCCCGGCGTTTTGAAGATTTACCGGGGCCAGAACGAGATGATCATCTCCATCATGCTCAACTACGTGGCGACGCTCTTCATGGGCGTGGTGTACACCAACTGGCTCCGGGACGGCACCGTGCCCCAGACGGCCCCGGTGCCCGACGCCACCAAGCTCAGCCGCCTCTTCGGCCTGCGGGTCACCACCGCCTTTCTCCTGGCGCTGGCTGCGGGCCTTCTGATCTACTATTTCCTGTTCTACACCTCCAAGGGCTTTCAGCTCCGGGCGGTGGGACTGAACATGACGGCGGCCCAGTTCAACGGCTTCGCCGTCAAGCGCTACATCCTGATGAGCTTCATCGTCTCCGGTGCCATCGCGGGCCTGGGCGGCAGCGCGGATCTGATGGGCACCCAGTACCGCCTGATCAACGGCTACGCCAGCGGCTACGGCTTCGACGGTGTGGCCATGGCCCTGATCGGCCAGCTCCACCCCCTGGCGACCATTCTGGTGGCCATCTTCTTCGCAGTGCTTCGGGTGGGCTCCACCACCATGCAGGCCGCCACCGGCGTCCCCACCAGCGTGTCCGACATCATCCAGGCTCTGGTGATCGTGTTCACCGTGGCAGGTCTTGCCATGGTGAAGCTGCCCCAGTTCCAGGCGGCCATCGCCAAGCTGTCCGCGAGAAAGGAGGCCGCGTAATATGGATTCCGCTTTCATCACCAACCTGATCTTGGCCAGCGTCCGCATGGCCACGCCTCTGATCTTTCTGTCCCTGGCGGAGCTGTACTCCCAGCGGGCGGGTCTGGTCCACATCGGCCTGGAGGGCCTTGCGGCCATAGGGTCTCTGGTGGGCTTCCTGGTGAGCCTCATCACCGGCAGCCCCCTGCTGGGTGTGCTGGCCGGCGCGGCGGTGGGCATCCTGGTGAACATGATCTACGCCTACGCAACCATCAACCTCTGCGCCGAGCAGATTGTCTACGGCATGGCCATCAACATCTTCGCCCCGGCCCTGGCGGCCTTCATCTACCGGGTTTACTTCGGCGCCGGCTCCGAGCTGGTGCAGGTGGGGCTGATGACCACCCTCTCCGCCCTGCTGGGCATCACCTCCGACAACTTCCTGCTGCGGCTGCTGCTGGAGCAGACCCCCATGGTGTATCTGGCCTACGGCCTGGTGATCTTCACTGCCGTCTACTTCAACAAGACCAAGTCCGGCCTGAACTACAAGGCCGTGGGCGAGTACCCCAAGGCCGCCGCCACCCTGGGCATCAGTGTGGTGGGGGTGAAGTACGCCGCCAGCGTCATCTGCGGCGCCCTGGCGGGAATCGGCGGCGCCTATCTCACCACCTGCTACTCCACCACCTACACTGACGGCAATGTGGCCGGACGGGGCTTCATCGCCCTGGCGGCGGTGATCTTCGGCCGCTGGAGCGCCGGCGGTGTGCTGCTGGCCTGCCTGTTCTTCGGCTTCTGCGACGCCCTGCAAATCCGTCTCCAGGTGGGCAGCTACGGGATTCCCTACCAGTTCTTCCAGATGATCCCCTATATTGCCACTGTGGCGGTGCTGACGGTGATCGGCATGAAGAAAGCGGGTCCCAAGGGCGTGGGCAAGCCCTATCTCCGGGAACAGCGCTAAGCCGGCGGCGGAATTCGGAATTGCCGGCAGCTGTTTGAACGATTGTGCTGCTTCAGGGACCGCCCCTCTGGACGGCCTTCTGCCCGCAGTTTTCCACATTGCGGCCAACCCAATGAGGACAGGCTCACCCCCTGTTTTCATATAGAAGTACAAACGCGACAAAACAAGGAGGAATTTTGGAATGAAGAAGATCTTTGCACTCATCCTGACCCTGGCCATGGTGCTGAGTCTGACCGCCTGCGGCGGCGGGAACAGCGGCTCTGGCGGCTCCGGCGACGGCGGCGCCACACCCCCTGCCGGCGGAAGCGGCGACAGCAAGACCTACAAGGTGGCCATGATCTGCGACTCCAGCATCTCCGACGGCGGCTGGGGTATGGCCTGCTACAACGCCATGGTAGACGCCGCCGCCAAGTACGGCTGGGATACCGAGGTCTCCGACAGCATCGCCCAGTCCGCCTACTACGAGAGCATCGTGGCCTTCTGCGACCTGGGATATGACCTGATCTACGCCCCCGGCAACCAGTATACCGACGCCATCCTCCAGGCCGCGGAGGAGTATCCCAACATCGCCTTCGCCCTGCTTAACGGCGGCGCCGACACCCCTGCCAAGGCCGCCAACTCCAACGTCACCTCCCTTCTGCCCGACTCCCAGCAGGTCGGCTGGATCGCCGGTATCCTGGCGGGTCTCATGACCGAGACCGGCAAGGTGGCCTTCATCGGCGGCATGGAGATCGACACCACCAAGGGCAAGTACGCTGGCTTCGTGGAGTCCGCCGAGTACGTGGGCCAGCAGGAGGGCAAGACCGTGGAGGCCCTGGACGTGGTCTACTCCGGCGATTTCAGCGCCTCCGACAAGGGCATTGAGTTTGCCAAGGCCATGATGGACCAGGGCGCGGATGTCTTCTTCGGCGACGCCTCCGCCGTGGACTCCGGCGCCCGGCAGGCCATCGACGAGGCCAACGCCGCCGCCGGCTCCGTGAAGGTCTACGACATTGCCCAGCCTGGCGACTTCCTGGGCCAGAACGAGTGCATCATCGGCAGCCAGGTGACGGACAACTCCGGTCTGGTGGGTCTGTGCATGGAGGCCGTGGAGAACGGCACGTTCGGCGGCGAGACCATCTTCGGCACCATGCAGAACGGCGTGCTCTCCTGCGGCAAGCTCAGTGATCTGGTGCCCGCCGACGTGCAGGAGAAGTACAACAGCTACATCAGCCAGGTGATGGACGGCACCTTCATGCAGTGATGCCTGTCCGCCGCGGAGAATGACCGTGGGCTCACCATTCCGCTAGAAAAGAGGAGGCCTGCCGGACCGGCAGGCCTCCTCAAGCGTCCGCTCAGAAATTTCCGCTGACAGTCCCGCAATTACCCCATACTTTCTGTTCCCGGGAAGTGGGCAGCAGCTTCGGTGATGCGGTGATACGCGATCAGAAGAAAGTACAGCGCGTTCTGGCGTCAGGACCGTTGGAGTTGGGGCGAAGAACTACTTGTACTTTAAGCGCGACATGTGCTGCAATGGAGAAAAAGCAGATCACGACCGTCTGCGAATTTCAAAAAGGCGCGGCAATTTTATCGGCGAATAAGAATTTTTTTGGCTCGACGGATTGAAAGACTACGGAAAGCCGCTGGATCTTGGGTTAAACTTCTTGTTTTTTGCTGCACAGCCGTAAAACTGCTTCAAAAGTTGTCTGTTTTCGCAGATGACGTAGTAATCAGGCGGGCAGTCCCTTAATATGAATGCGATTTATTTGACTTGCACATGTGAAAGCTGAAAAAGCGAATATCGGGCGGGAGCAGCACACTGATTTGCACATTGGCACAAAAAAGAGGGGAACAGGTTTCCCCGTTCCCCTCAAAAGTGCTGAAATTGCGGCCAATTGCGGTATTTGGCTTACTTGAAGTACCGCTCCAGCAGACCCTTGAACGCCTTGCCGTGGCGTGCCTCGTCGCGGGCCATCTCATGCACGGTGTCGTGGATGGCGTCCAGGCCCAGCTCCTTGGCCTTCTTGGCAATGGCCATCTTGCCGGCGGTGGCGCCGTTCTCGGCCTCGACCCGCATCTCCAGGTTCTTCTTGGTGCTGTCGGTGACGACCTCGCCCAGCAGCTCGGCGAACTTGGCGGCGTGCTCGGCCTCCTCATAGGCGGCCTTCTCCCAGTACAGGCCGATCTCGGGATAGCCCTCGCGGTGCGCCACACGGGCCATGGCCAGGTACATACCCACCTCGGAGCACTCGCCGGCGAAATTGGCGCGCAGGCCCTCCAGAATCTCGGCATCCACACCGGCGGCCACGCCCACCACATGCTCGGCGGCCCAGCTCATCTCGCCCTTCTGCTCGCTGAACTTCTCGGGACCGACGCCGCACTGGGGGCACTTCTCGGGGGCCTTCTCGCCCTCGTACACATAGCCGCAGACCTGGCAAACCCACTTTTTCATATCAATGATCCTCCTTGAAATTTAAAATATTTGATTTTGGGAAGTCTTTCCTTGTTATGGATTGAGTTTAGTATAACAGGATGTCCGGCACAATGCTAGTTGCAATTGCAACGTTTTGAGAAAATGACGGGAAATTTCACGGTTTGTTCAAACATTTCGGCATCCTTGACAGGGGAGGGGCACCGCGGTATAATATGGATGAAAAGGGGGGGGATGGCGATGCTGGACGAAAGAGATCTGCAAATGATCGCAAAACTGTTGGGTGACCAGAAGAGAGAGATCATGGAGGAGACCTTCAGGGTGCTTGCTGACCAGAAGAAGGAGATTATGGAGGAGACCTCCAGAATGCTTGCGGATCAGAAAACGGAGATCATGCATGAGGCAGTGGCCCTGATGGAGGTGGAGGTGCGGCCCAAGTTCGGTCTCCTGGCGGAAAAGATGGATCTCATAGCGGAGAAGTTTCTCCCCCCGGAAGAGGTGGAGGACCTGGATTCCCGCGTCGATGTGCTGGAGGCGGTGACACGGCGGAACGTCCGGGAGATCGGCCGTATTTCCAAGGAGCTGGAGGATCTGAAAAAGGCCCAGTGAGAAAACATATGTCCGGCATTGACACTGATAGAACAAAAGACCCTGCTCCATAGGAGCGGGGTCTTTCGGTTTGGCAATGCCAAAGACAAGCCCGCCGTCCTTTGAGACGGCGGGCTCTGGTTTGCCTGTGTTCTCACGAGCGCCGTTTTGCGGCGGCTTCACGGGGAAGCGGCGGGGGCGCGGTGCCCCTGGGGCCGCTGAACTTACGCCTCCGCCAGTGCCTTGGCCTCGGCGATGGCCTTCTCCTGAGCGGCGGGCGGGCAGTCCTCATACCGCACGAAGTGGAAGGTAAAGCTGCCCCGGCTCTGGGTCATGGCACGGAGATCAATGGCATAGGTGCCCATCTCGCCCATGGGGACCTCGGCGGAGATCACCTGGTCGCCGTCGCCGGTGGGGTCCATGCCCATGACGCGGCCCCGGCGCTTGTTCAGATCGCCGATGACGTCGCCCATGTAGCTGTCGGGTACGGTGACCTTCAGCTCGCCCACGGGCTCCAGCAGCACCGGGTTGGCTTCCGGCAGCGCGGCCTTGTAGGCCAGCTGAGCCGCAGTCTTGAAGGCGATTTCGGAGGAGTCCACCGGGTGGTAGGAGCCGTCGTACAGCACTGCTTTCAGGTTCACCACCGGGTAGCCCGCCAGGGGGCCGTGGAGGCAGGCCTCGCGGAGGCCCTTCTCAACGGCAGGGAAGTAGTTCTTGGGCACGGAGCCGCCGAAGACCTCCTCGGCAAACTCCATCTCCTCCGTCTCCAGGTTGGGCTCGAAACGGATCCAAACATCGCCGAACTGACCGCTGCCGCCGGTCTGCTTCTTGTGGCGGCCCTGCTTCTGCACGGTCTTGCGAATCTTCTCCCGGTAGGGCACCCGGGTGGGCTTCAGCTCCGCCTCCACGTTGAAACGGGTTTTCAGCTTGCTCACCAGCACGTCCACCTGCATGTCGCCGGCGCCGGAGAGGACCATCTGGTGGGTCTCGGCGTTGTTGACCACGGAGAAGGAGGGATCCTCCTCGTTGAGGCGGCCCAGGCCCTGGGCGATCTTGTCCTCCTGGCCCCGATTTTTGGGTACGATGGCCACGGAGTAGCAGGGCTCGGCAAAGGGAATGGGCTTGAGGCTGACCACCTTGCGCTCGTCGCACAGCGTGTCGCCGGTCCGGATGTCCATCTTGGCGGCAGCGCCGATGTCGCCGCAGGTCAGCTCCTTGACCTCGCTGGTCTTCTTGCCCCGCATGGTGTACAGGCGGCCCAGCTTCACCTTCTCGCCGGTGCGGGCGTTGACCATGGGCAGGTCGGGGGTGATGGAGCCGGAGAGCACTTTCACGAAGGAGTACTTGCCGTACTGGTCGGAGACGGTCTTGAAGACAAAGGCGGTGGGCACGCCGCCGGGCGAGACCACGAACTCCTCGGTCTCACCGTCGGCCTTGGTGGCCTTGTGGTAGTTGCCCTCGGCGGGGTTGGGCAGCAGGTCCACGATGTTGTCCATGAGCATGAGGCTGCCCAGGCAGCTGACGGCGGAGCCGCACAGCACGGGGAACAGGCTCAGGTCCCGCACGCCCTGGCGCAGGCCCTGGATCATCTCGGCGTAGGTGAAGTCCTCGCCGCCGAAGAACTTCTCCATGAACTCCTCAGAGGTCTCGGCCACAGACTCCTTGAGGGCGTCGTTGAACTCGGTGACGACCTCCTCCTTGTCGGCGGGGAGTTCGATCTCCGCCCGCTTGAGATTCTGCATCTCATAGGCCCGCTTGTTCAAAACATCGATGATGCCGGTGACCTTCTTGCCGCTGTCCCAGATGGGCACGACGATGGGGGCGATCTTCTTGCCAAAGCGCTGGCGCAGGGCCTCGAAGGTGGCATTGTAGTCGCTGTTCTCCTCATCGGTCTTGGAGATATAGATGAAGCGGGGCATATTCCGCTCCTCGCAGTATTTCCACGCCTTCTCCAGTCCCACGGAGATCCCGTCCTTGGCGGAGCAGACGATGATGGCGGCGTCGGCGGCCCGCAGGGCCTCCATCACCTCGCCGGCGAAGTCAAATGCGCCGGGGGTGTCCAGCACATTGATGCGGCAGCCCTTGTACTCCAGGGGCGCCACGGCGGTGGAGAGGGAGATTTGGCGCTTGGTCTCCTCGGGGTCGTAGTCGCAGACGGTGTTGCCATCGGCGGCGCGGCCCATGCGGTCGATGGCGCCGGTCATGTAGAGCAGGCTCTCGGCCAGGGCGGTCTTGCCGCTGCCGCTGTGACCCAGCAGGCAGACGTTGCGGATGTTCTGTACAGAATAGCTCATAGTCGTTTCCACTCCTTATGTTTGATGCTGTCCTCCCGGCCCCGCGCGGCGGCGCGGAGCCGCAGCAAGTTCCCTCCGGCCAATGGCCGGGATCGCTCAATATATGAATTATACAACATTCCCCGGGCTAATACAACAAAAATTTCAGCACTTTCCCCATTTTTGACGGGAGAGAGAAAATGGGGGCGGATTTTTGGCGCCGCCGGTGCTTTGGCAACGGGTTTACCTTGACTTTCCAGGGACGGTATGGTATACTTTTTTCGCTAATAATCCGCCGTTCCAGCGGGGCGGCGGGAAAAACGAGAAGATGGGAGAATCACCATGGAGAGAATCAAGACCCTTGAGACCCGCAGCCTGTGCGAGAGTGCCAAGAAGGGCGGCTGCGGCGAGTGCCAGACCTCCTGCCAGTCCGCCTGCAAGACCAGCTGCGGCGTGGCCAACCAGAAGTGCGAGAACAAGTGAGAGCTGAGTGAAAAACGCCGCCTCCTGGCGGCGTTTTTCTTTGGAGGACGGGGCGCCGTGGAGGGAGCCCACCGCAGCCGCCGGATTTCCGTCCCCCCTCCCAATCACCATCCGACAGGAGGTCAATATGGTACATCAATACAAGCTCAACGGATATAACATCGTGCTGGACACCTGTTCCGGCGCCATCCATGTGGTGGACGAGGCGGCCTATGAC
>CAJTZI010000053.1 GCA_910584075.1 uncultured Oscillibacter sp. | reverse complement strand
GCGATGTATCTATTGCCAAAAACTATCTGACAGAGGATGAATTGTATTCATTGGAACGTATCGTGTCCGCCTATCTTGATCTGGCAGAAGACCGGGCGCGGCGGCGTATTCCCATGACAATGGAGGATTGGGCAAAGCGGCTGGACATTTTCCTGATGGCCGATGACCGGGAAATCCTGACGAATGCTGGAACAATCACTGCCGAGATTGCAAAAGCTCATGCCGAAAGTGAATTTGAGAAGTATCGGATCATTCAGGACAGATTATATGAGAGCGACTACGACCGCTTTCTTGCTATGGAACAAGGTGCGGCCTCCGATGAGGATGGGCAATCCGGTCAAGGGATGACATTGCTTTGAAATATGAAAAATCGATTTTGACCGCTTATTCCATGATAAGTTGACAGACCGCCAAGGGGTTGGTCTGTCAACTTTTTATATTGAACATACTAAATTTGTTGTGCCGCAGTGGTTTCACTGCGGTATTTTTATTATTAAAGGAGGATCACACTGCCTTATTTTTCACCCCCGCTGACAACCGCCCACAAAGCCTCGTCACGGTGATTTTCCTGCCAGAGAGGGGCATGGTTACTCTATGGCATTGGGGCTGATTTCCGGCAAACCAGCTCAGACGTTTTCCATGTTTATAGCGGCTCCCGGCCACAACCAGGAAGCCGCTTTGATACTTTCAAAATTTCAGCTGGAATGTCAATCCACCGATAGTGACGCTGTCACCGCTGCGCAGTACTCGGGGCAGATCCAGCCGCGTGCCGTTGACCATCGTACCGCCCGGAGTTTGCAGGTCCTCCAGGTACACCGCACCGCCTGTCAGGAACACCCTGGCATGACGTTCCTCACCATCCCCGGCTCTCAGCACAATCATACAGTCAGGGTCGCTGCCAATAAACAGCGGCTCAGTCAGCTCCAGCTCCTCAGGCCCGGAGGCCAGCGCACCTTCCAACACCACCAGCCGCATATAGACGCCCCGGACCGTTTCCGGAGCAGGCAAAACATCCTCTGCCGGCGCCGCCTGTCTCCTGCGGAGCACTAGCACAACCACGGCCAACACAGCCAGCACCGCCGCGGAGGCAGCAGCCGGGAACACCCATGTCAGATCGTCCTCTTCGAAGGGCTCAGGGGCCGCCGCGCCGCCGGAAGCAGCGCCGCTCTGGCTCTCGGAGGAGGGGGGCAGCGTCTGGGAGGGCGCGGGCGCTTCACCCGAAACACCCTCCAGCTCCGGTAAATCCACCACCGTCTCCGCCCGGCCTACTAATTCGCTGCCAGCGGCCATGGTTACCGATACTGCTGTCTCTCCTATGGGAGCAGAACAGCCCGCAAGATCAAAGCCGGTGACAAAAAACGCCTCTCCGAACTCCGCCAGTGCGGTTCCGGCGTCTCCCGGAGAAACCTCACCAAGGACCTGATGCAGTCCTCCGGATGCCTCCGCCAGACGGCCCATGCTGTCCAAAGATGCCTGATCATTTCCCAGTCCCACAGAATGCAGCATTACGCCGGAACCGCTCACCCGCTCCAGCAGCTCCTCGTAGGGCACACCGCCGCTGGGGTCGTACTGCACCGCGTCGGACAAAATTACCATGCACCGCAGCTCGTTCCGCTCCCGAGGCAGACCCTCGAAGTAATCCAGCGCCTGATTGATAGCTGTATGCAGCCGGGTGATCCGCTCATCCATAGAAATGGCGGCGACAGCCCCCTTCAAATCGTCCGGCGGGACATCCCCGTCCACCACCGCAAAGGCGTCACCGAAGGTAGCCAGGATCAAGCGGGTATTCTCTCCACTGGAGGAGGACAGGCTCTCCGCAAATGCCTCCACCTCTTCCCGGAAGTCCGGCATGGAGGTGGAGTTGTCCACCAGCAGCAGCCACGTCACCGGAGACCCTGCCTGACGCACTGTCTCCAGCCGCGTGGAGGCCGGGAAGCTCTGGGGGCCGATCTTTGCCTCCGCCCGTGTAATGGGCTGATCCGTATTCTCCAGGCGCATATAGGTGTACAGCGTTTCCTCGTACACAAAGGCCCGGATAATCTCCGCAGAGACGGCGGCCCGGGCGGGACAGGCCAGCGCCGCCGCCAGCGCCAGCGTCCAAAGCAGTGATGCAAACCGTCTCATGGTCCCTCCTCCACAAATACCGTAATGAGAGAAAAGTTGTCGTTCCCCTCCGGGACCCGGCGGATATGCCGCAGCAGCATGGACTCCGCCCAGGTCTGGGGCGTCTCCGCCTTCAAGAGGTCCGCCAGAATCTCCTCCCGGTAGACGTACTCCCAAAAGCCGTCGGAGCACAGCAGATAGGCGTCCCCCGGGGCTGTCTCCGACTGGGCCGCCTCTGGCTTGCAGGGGTCCCGCCCCAGCACCCGCAGAAGGCTGGAGCGGTCGTCATCATGGCAGATGTCCATGTAGGAGATCTCGCCGCCCAGGTACTTCATGTAGGTGACGGAGTGGTCCCGGGTGAACTGCGCCAGGGTCCCGCCGGAGAAGCGGTATAATCTGGAGTCCCCCATATGACCCCAGACCGCCGTATGTTCGTGAATGGACAGTGCCGCAGCGGTGGTCTTCATGTCCTCCTGTCCGGGGATCCTCTGGTGGTCCATGACCGTCCGGTTGGCCTTTTGAAACAAAGCCAGCATCTCCTCCTGATCCGGCGGCCGCCTCACGCAGCCCTCCAGAAGGACGTCCGATGCCAGGGCGGAGGCCACCTCTCCTTTGCCGTGGCCTCCCAGACCGTCCGCCAGAACAAATACACCCCGTCCCTCCTCTCCGGTCCAGCAGCGCACACTGTCCTCGTTATGGTCCCGGCCTCCCTGGTTCGTATAGCAGTAAGCGGAAATATTCATAAATCACTCCAAATCCACGTAGACCGTATTCCCGGATTCACCCAGGTAGAAGGAGCTTTTTGGCGTCAGCTTCACCGGGGTATCCGGAGCGATGCGCTGGCCGTTGGCCAGGAAAGTGCCGTAGGTGGACTTCAGGTCCGTGACCACGAACAGCCTCTCCCCCTCGTCAAAGTACACCTGACAGTGCCGTCCGCTGACGCCAGGGGTGCCGTCCCGATACGCGATCCGGCAGACGGCGGCGTCCCGGCCCAGCTGGACCGGCTGGCCGTGGAGCTGGACGATCATGCCGCCGTGCTGGGGCGACATGGACCGGAGGACAGGTACTGCCGCCCGGACTTCCGTTGTCTGCGTCTGGGGCGCGGGAGCCTTTTTCTTTTTGCGCAGTACCACCGCAATGACTGCAGCAATGGCCACCGCCGCTACGGCACCCCCGATGTACAGCATGGTGGAATTGTTTTTCGGAGCCTCCGCCTTCGCGTAGGGGATGCTGTTTTTCTCCAGCAGGGGCAAAACCTCGCTGACACTGACGGCGTAGAACAGATTCTGGTCCAGGTTGGACCCGGCGGTATTCACGCCGATGACCGCACCGGAGCTGTCCACCAGGGGGCCGCCGGAGCTGCCGCCGCTGAGGGAGGCGTCCGTCTGGATCAGCCTCCGCCCGGTGCCGCTCTCGGTGAGAAAGCGGCTGATGCTGCCGGTGGTGACCGACGCGTCCTTCTGGCTGAAGGAGTTCACCGCCTGAATGGTCAGATCCGCCGCCGAGGGGTAACCCACCGCGTAGATCTCACTGCCCAGGCTGCTCTCCTCCGGCTCTTTCAGCGGCAGCGGGGAGCGCTTGTCTGTGGGTTCCGCCAGACGCAGAATCGCCACGTCCTTCTCCGCGTCGTAGTCCACAAGATACGCCTCCGCCTCGTCGTTCTGATCGAAGAGCACCCGAAGCTCGCCTCCGCCCAGGGCTTTTCCGGCCAGGATGAACTCCTCCACCACATGGCAGTTGGTGACAATGTGCTGGGGGGCCTCCCCGGCGGAGCCGATGAAAAATCCGGTTCCCCGCCAGTATTCCATATCGCCCTTGGCGTTGGGTGCGCCGGAGGTGATCATAATGATGCCGTCCAGCGTCCCCTGGTTGAAGTCCGCCAGCGCCGGGACGGTCAGTAGCAGCGCCGTCAGAAGCGCTGCGGCCAGCATACGCAGTTTTCTCATATCCGATCTCTCCTTTTATCTATTTATCTATATGCAATCAAAATGCCGGTGTAGTTGTCCTGTCCCGGAACGCCTTTTTCCAGGACCATCCGTTCCAGCAGGACACAGCCTTCTTCTGGGTCCAGGGTCATGGCCTCCAGCAGCTCCGGCGGTGTGAGCACGCCGCTGACGCCGTCGGAGCACAGCAGCAGCGCATCGCCCCGCTCTAGCGTCAGAGGCCGCAGGCTCAGATCCACCTCTGCCAAACGCTCCATGCCCACAAAAGAGGTCAGCCGGGGCGCGTCAGGGTTGGCCTCCACCCGCCGCTTGTCAATGACCTCCCGCTCCAGCTCCTGGAGATACAGCCGGTTCAAACAGGTGTGCTCCCGGTTCAGCTGGAACACGCCGCCATTCCGGCTGAGAAAAATGCCACTGTCCCCCGCGCTGAGCCAGTGGAGGCGGTTTTCCTGAATGTGGACCGACACCAGTGTGGTGCCGCTACGGCCTCCGAAGCGCTGGTACACGCTGTCACTGACGGTGTGTACCGTCTGATAATACCACTCCGGCATGGGCTGCCCCGGCAGTCTTTCCTGGTACAATTGGAAAAGGCACTCCGCCGCCCACTCGCTGGCGGCCTTCCCGTCCAGCATACCGCCCATGCCGTCGGCCACCAGGGCAAACAGGCCGCTCTCCGCCGGATTGGCGGCTCCCAGGATGGCAAAGGAATCCTCCTGGCCCTCCCGCGCCCCGATCCCCTGGAGATTCGCCGCCCGAAGGACTGGGGGATTTTCCGGGGTTTGAGTGGGAGACTCCGGGGTCCGGGATGCGGGGCGGCGGAACAGATCGTTAAACAGCCCCATCCGTCTCCTCCGTTTTCCAGGTAAACCGCTGGCCGCACAGGGGGACAAACAGCAGCTTTGTCTCTCCGAAGTCGATCACATCGTAGGCGTTCAGCGGCATGGGGGTGTAGACCTCCTCGTCGTTGAGATAGACGATGTTCCGCCCCTCGCCGGGGAGAAGGCTGAACCGGTTGTTCTTCTCGCTGTAACTGATTCTGGCGTGGTTTTCAGCGGAAATTTTCAGATCGCCGGTGATCACGATGTCCATCCGCTCACTGCGGCCGATGGAGTTGACGCCGCCCCGGACGGTGTAGCTCTTCCCCCGGCTGGGTCCCGCCACGCAGGCCAGCCACCCCACCACCGGGTCAAAGCCCATCTGGGACTGCATCATGCCAACGGTCTTATTGGCGGCGGTGGCGCTGATGCTGGCGCCCCGGGACGACGCCGTCTCCTCCGGAACCCCCGCGGGGGTGTAGCCCCTGGGAGGCATGGTCTTCTGGGGGGCTGTGACGGAAACGCCGGAGAGGGGAGCGGTTTTCTGGGGAGCTGTCGCTGAAATCCCAGAGAGAGGGGCCGTCTTCTGGGGAGCGATCACCGAAACCGGCGCGGTCCGCTGGACGGCTGTCACCGGACGGCTCCCCAGCGGCGCGGTGCGTCCGGCGGAAGCCACGGTGATTTTCTGTCCTCCGCCGCAGTAGGGGCAGGTGGGATGTTTCTCGGGGTCGTACAGGTGGCCCCGGCCACACTCGATTTGGGCCATGAAAGATCTCTCCTTTTTCTCAGTTTATCGTCAAATCGGGTACAAAGTCCACAGGCGAGGTGTCAATATTCTCCACAGTGTTGCTCACGCGCAAAGTGGAAAGTTTGGTCAAACCGGAGAGACAGCTGAGATCCCGGATTTGTGTTTTGTAGCCGGCGTCGTAGACATACAGATTCAGGACCCGCAGACCTGTCAGCTCTCCAATCGGCGTAATATCCGCACCGGGGGTGTTGCAGCTGAGATACAACTCCTGCAAGCCTGTCATGGACGCCAAGGGCGCCAGGGAGATACCGGGGTCGTCATAATCATAATAACCGTAATAGTGAAAGGATTTCAGTCCTGCCATCTTAGTGATAGGCTCAAAACCCGTCACTTTCCCATTTATCTCCAGTTCCTGAATCTTACTTAAATTAACCAGGCCGCCGAGGTCAATGCTCCCATCCCCTGTACCGCTCCGGCTGGGAAGCCGCAGGCTGGTGAGATTGATGAGATTTTTCAGAGGCGCTGTATCCGTGTATGTGGAGTTTCCGCCATAGAGGTTCAGCTCCCGGAGATCAGTCAGGTTCTCAACGCCTTTCAGGCTGGCAAGGCCCTGGCAGTCGATTTGCAGCGTTTGGAGCTGTGTCAGGTCCTCCAGTCCCGTCAGGCTGGACAGCATAGCCTGGTTTCCGCTGAGCGTCAGCTCCCGCAGCTCCGTCAGACCGCTGAGAAAGCTGAGATCCTCTGTGGAGAATTGGCCGGACAACTGCAGAGAGGTTAGTTTTGCCAAGTGAGAAATCGGGGTGAAATCCTTGACATTTCCCACAATATTGAGGGTCAGGGATTTCAGGCTGGTCATACCTTCCAAACCGCCGAGATCCTCCAAAGCATTGTAATTACTGCTGCCGTTGTAAATTTCCAGCCTTTCGAGCTTGGATAGGCCCGCCAGCGGCTGCAGGCTGGCGACATTTCCCCGCAGGCTCAGCACGGTCAGTTCAGTCAGCCCGGAAACAGGTGAGAGATCAATGTTATCAGAACTGTTGTCTATCTGAAAATACAGCTCCCGCAGGCCTGTTAGGTTCCGGAAGGGCTCCAGACTGGGTGTGCCAGCAAAATATTCACTGTAATTATTGAGCCGCAGATTTTTCAAGTGTGCCAACCCATCCAAGGACGGCAGCGTCAGCTCCTCAAACTGTCCGCTGATCTGGAGGGACTGGAGCCCCGTCATTCCCGCCAGGAAGGAGAGATCCAGGTGGGGGATGGCTCCGCTGTTTCCATTGGTATTAATATTCAGCTGCTCTAAACCGGTCAGGGTAGACAAGGCGCTGAGGTCTGCCTCCAGCATGCTGGGTTCAAACTGGAGATACCGCAGCTTTGTCATCCCCTCCAGGAAAGAGTAATCCGTCAGAGAAAGCCCGTAAAAGTCCAGATTTTCCATCTCGGTTTTTCCCTTGAGCGGAGAGAGATCCGTCAGCTCCGGGTTCTCCGACAGGCCCACATACCGCAGGGTCTCCATTCCCGCCAGAGCTGAGATGTCGGTGAGACGATTCTGCGTCACCTGGAGACTTTGAAGCCGAGGCAGCCCGGCAATAGGGCTGAGTGTGGTAATTTGGTTGTTATCCAGCCGCAGGTCACGGAGATTGATCATGTACTTAAGGTCCTGAATATCGGCGTCCGTGAGCCCGCAGCCGCTGAGATCCAGCTGCACCTCATTGGTGCTACACTCCCGGCCCTGGATCGTGACAAACGGCACTTCGGCTTTGAGAAGCTGCTCACCCTGATAGCCTCTGCCGTCAGAGCCGTTTCCGCCGGGAGCCGCTCCGCCGCCGCGCCCCCCGAACAGCCCCAGGCCCACCGCCAGCACCATGACCGCCGCAGCCGCACCGATGAGGACGGGCTTGAGGTCCTTTTTTGCCGGTTGGACAACGGCGGCCTCCCCGCCGGGAACGTCCACCACCAGCTGGTTTTCAATGGCGTCCAGGAACTCCGCCGCGCTCTGGAACCGGTTCTCTGGCTGCACCGCCAGCCCCTTCAAGATCGCCTTGTCCAGCCACTCGGGGATGTCCGGTACCGTCTGGGACACAGGGACCAGCGTATCTGCGTCCAGCCGCTCTAAACTCTCTGGCGGCAGAAAGCCGGTGAGGGCCGCGTAGAAGCAGGCCGCGCAGGAGTACACGTCGGTGTAGGGCCCCTGACGGCCCCGGCGGATGTACTGTTCCTTGGGGGCGTAGCCCACCTTCAGGATCACATCAAGGCTCTTGCTCTTGTCCCCGATGGAATACCGGGCAGAGCCAAAGTCCAGCAGCTTCACGTTGCCGTCCTTGGAGATGTAGATGTTGTCCGGGGTCACGTCCCGGTGGATAAAGCCCTCGGCGTGAACCGCCGTCAGCGCCCGGAGCACCGGGATCATCACGTTGAAGGTCTCCTCCACGCTGACCTTGCCGCCGTTGTTGGCGATGTAGCTCTTGAAGCTGACGCCCTCGATATAGTCCATGACAAAATACGAGGTGTCATTTTCGTCGAAGTAGCTGGACACGCCAGCGATGTTGGGGTGCCCGATGAACTTCGCCAGGGTCCGTGCCTCCTCCTGGAACCGCTCCGCCCCGTAGGTGAAATCGTCGGTTTTGGTATCCATAGCCACGGAGACAGCAGTACCGTCAATGCGGGTGGCAATCTCGTTGGGCATATACTCCTTGACGGCCACCTTAGCCTGGAGCTGTAGATCGAAGGCCAGGTAGGTGATGCCGAAGCCGCCCTGGCCCAGCACCCGGCCCACGATGTAGCGGCCATTCAGCACAGTCCCCGCCCGGAGGGCCACCGGGAACTTTTTGACGTTCTCCTCCAGGTCAAAGCCGCAGTACGGGCAGGGGCCGGCCAGGTCCGTCCGCTGGGCAAAGCAGTTGTAGCACAGGTGCTTCGCCGGCGCCGCAGTTGTCATCACAAAAATCCCTCCTCAAAAGGTGTTGGAAATAAATACGACGAATGGGGGCGGGATCTCTCTCGCCCCCATTCGTTGAACTCTTACAGGCCCAGAATCTGCCGCTTCTTGGCGTCAAATTCCTCCTGGGTGATGGCGCCACTGTCCAAAAGCTCTTTATAGGCCTTCAGCTCCTCCGCTGCGCCGATACCGGCGGCCGCGGGGCGGCTGGGTGCGGGACGGCTGGGCTGCTGCTGCGCCGTACCTGCCGTGGACGGCGTGCCGCCGCCGGCGGCGATGGCGTTAATCTTATCCTGCATGAGGATCGGCGGGATGATGGGCACGAAGATGGCCAAAATCAGGCAGAGGGTGGTGAGGTCGGAGGCCACGCCGTTTTGGGCCGCCAATTTATCCAGCCGCTGGGCGTTTTTGTACATCCAGTAAATGAAGTAGAAGGGCACAAACATACAAAGCAGCAGCTTTGTGGTGGGGTTCTGGGGCTCTTCGTCTTCCAGGCGGTTCAGATAACCGGTGGTGCGGTAGATCCAGACATACAGCCAGATGCCGCAGGTGAGCAGAAGCAGCAGCACATGCTGCGCCATGCCGATATAGCCGTCCCCGGCGGGGGCCGCAGGAGTGGGACGGGAGGCAGACGAAGCGCCGCCGGCAGAGCTTCCGGCAGCGGGTCCAGCCCCCGTGCCGTAGTTCGCGGAAAGGGTCCCGGCGGTCCGGATTTTAGAGGGCATCCCCTCGGGATAGGCCAGCCACAGACCGGCAAGGCCAATGCCGCCGGCAGCCAGAAGCCGGCGGAACAGGTTCCCGAAGCTCAGTCCGGAGGCCGGCCAGTAGCCGCCGCCGGTAAGGCGGATCAGAAGCTGTACCACAATGGCCGCGGCAAAGGACCCCAGAATACAGGCGGCGGGGACAAACCACAGCTTTTTGGCGCTCTCCTTATACTGGGCCAGCACATCCGTCAAAGCCAGTGTCAGAAATGCCGCGCCCGCGTAACCCGCCAGATCCACCAGGGCGGGCAGCACGCAGAGCAGATTAAAGCGCAGACCGTCGCTCCAGCTCTCCACCCGGTAGTCTATGTAAGGCGGGAAGAAGCCCCGGAAGAAACCATAGAGCGTCAGCAGGGCCAGCAGGATAAAGCCGGCGGAGAGCAGAATGTCCCGCCGCTTGAGAAACAGTGCCGCAGCCAGCAGCACATCACCTGCCAGCCACAGGACGGATACCACGCTGAAATGAAAATTCGCCAGCTGCATCAGCGCCAGAAAGGCGAAAAATCCGCCTGCGATGTAGTTGAAGGGTACGTTCTTTTTTGTCTCCATAATGATGTATTTGCCCCGCGCCGCTCTCTGCCTCCGGCCCGGAGCACTCCTTTCTCTCAATTGATGCTGACCGCGTTCCGGCCCAGTCCCGCCGCTTTCTGCCTCCCTCCCCAATATTCAAAGCCTCTCAGAGCCGTTAAAACAGGGTCTTTTCGTTCTCGGCAAAGAGTTTGTCGTTGATCTCGTTCAGCTCTGTCCCGTGGATCAGGCCGTGACTGATGATGGCGTCCCGCTTCACTCTGGGGTACAGCTGGGCATAGCCCGCGTGCTTCAAGAGAGTCTGGGTCTCCTCCAGCGACGCCCCCAGTCCCACGCAGATGCACACCAGACGATCCCGGGAGGGATTCCGCCGCCCAGAGAACACCTGGTGGAGATACACCTCGCTGATCCCAGCCCGCCGGGCCAGCGCGGCTTTGGAGATATCCTTTTTGTCATAGAGCGCCGCCAGCAGCGCCGCGAAGTCCTGCACGGCAAACAGCTCACTGTTTTCACGGATATAGGCGTCCAGATCCGGCTGGCTCATCAGCTCCTGGCCGAGGTCTCCGGTACTCTTTTCCTCCATTCCCGTTCCCCCTTTACTTTTGATGCAGAATTCTATATACTGCTAATGTACAAAAATTTACGGGCAGATACAATATGCGGGCTGCATAGTATCAAAAATTATAGGGAGGCGTACATCGTGTATACCTGGCTTCTGACGTGCCTGGAACAAGAGTATGAGCCCCTCCGCCTGCTGAAGGAGAGCCCCCGGGGCAGTGTGCGGCTGATCCGGCACCGGGAGAGCGGGCGACGTTTCATTCTCCGCCGCTTTAGCGGAAACGGAGAGGTCTACCGGAAGCTGCTGGACCGTTCCTGCCGCTACCTGCCCCTGATCTATGAGGCAGCGGAACAGGGCGGTGAGAATCTGGTCATTGAGGAGTTCATCGAGGGGGACACCCTGGGCTTTCTCCTCCAGGGGGCCCTGTTCTCCCAGGCGGAGACCACGCAGATTGTCCGGCAGCTCTGTCAGGCCCTGTGGGTGCTGCACTCCATGGGAGCCGTCCACCGGGACATCAAGCCGGAAAACGTCATCCTGCGGGGTGGGGACGCGGTACTCATCGACTTCGACGCCGCCCGGCTCTACAAGCCCGAGCAGAGCGGCGACACCCACGTTCTGGGCACCACCGGCTTTGCCGCTCCGGAGCAGTATGGCCTGTCCCAGTCCGATCTTCGAGCGGACATCTACTCCATGGGGGTGCTGATCAATGTCATGCTCACCGGGCAGCATCCCTCTAAAAAGCTGGCGGAGGGCCGAATGGGCCGGATCGTGGAGCACTGCACCCGGGTGAATCCGGAAAAACGGTACAGGGATATCCTGCACCTGATGGAGGTGTTATGATGATGAAGACCTGTCCACACTGCGGAGCCTCTCTCCCCACAGAGGCGTCCTTCTGCCCCAGTTGTGCGAAGAGCATCCAGCCGCGCACAGAGGTCATTCCTCCGCGGCACGTGCCGCGGAGAGCGCTGTACAGCGCTCTCCTGGTCTTCCTTGCGGCGCTCCTTGCCCTTGCGCTGGCCCTCTGGCTCAGCAGCCGCCCCAAAACCTATGAGAGCGACACCGGTGAGCTTCTCTACACCACTCACTCCGGAAGCTGGCGGCTTCTCCTCTCCAAACAGGACCCGCCTGAGCCCACCCCGGAGAATCACTACCACGCGGTGGTGGACGAGGCCTACCGGGACCCGGTCCCCCTTTACGTCACGGACCCGGACAGCGGCGCGTTTCTAACCGAGGAATTTATGGAAAACGTCGCCTCCATCACCGCAGACATCAGCTGCTCTGAGGAATACCTGTCCATTTCCTGCACCGAACCCGCCGCAAATGACTATTACCCCAGCGCCGCCGCAGTCACCTTTGTGGATTTCAGACTGGTGGCTCCGGGGGACTACGAGGCGGAGCTGGTTTATACCGTCTCCATGAAGAACGGCGACACGCTCCGGCTGACGCAGGCCAAGCGCTGCTCCAGCATCTCTGTCTATCAATATACCGCCTCGGACGTCTCTATGGACACCATTGATGACCTCCAGGCTCTGGTGGACCGGTTCTCCGCCGCCTCCGATGAGTACGACCAGCTCCAGCTCTACCTCCCCGCCGCCACCTACGAGGGCGGGCTTCAAATCAGGGAGCGCTTTGTCCGGCTCTACGGCAACATTGGCCCGGACGGCCAGCGCACCACCTTCACCGGCCCCACCGAGATCTCCTCACCCAAAGGCGTCCTGGAGTGTAGCGACATAGCCTTCACCGGCTCCGACGAGGGCGTGGGTATTCGGGTCTCCGGCAAGACCCGGTTCCATCTGACCAACTGCCAGGTCTCGGGCTGGGAGACCGGCTTCCTGGGCACGGAGAGCGCCTGGATCAACGCCGACGAGACCGTTTTTTCGGACAACACCGTGGGCCTGTGCTTCAACACCTCGGATACCCCGCTGGTGTCTGACGACTTTTACACCGACAATCTTTTCCGGAATAACGGCACTGCCGTCCTGCTGGAGAGCGTCGGCAGCCCCACTTCCCTGAGCTTCCCAGGCACCCGGTTCACCGGCAACGGCACAGACATCGACAACCGCTGCGGTCAGGCACTGGAGCTCTCCGGAGCGGTTTTTGAGTGAAAGTTGTCCATCTTGTTTTAGCCAGATCAAGATGTTTGGTACCGTAGTTTGATGGAGAGCTTCCTTTGCAGGTATCAGCGCAAATAATTCACACCATTGCCGCCAACGACTGACGGGGCAGCATAGGACAGGCAGGGCGGCTTACCCTTTCCACGCCTTGCCTTTCCAGTGAATGACGCTGCACCTTGCTACGAAAATAACCAGCAAGGGCGCGCACCTTGACAAACAGGTTTTCAACGCCTCATGAAAAATCATCACAGCACAAAAAGCGGCAGGCAGTACCTGTCGCAAAAAAGTATGGGAATAAAATCTTAGTTGGGCGGAACGACCGTATAGCCAAGTTTTTGCAGCTCGTTCACCATGCGGTGTGCTCGTTTGCGTTCACAGCGTTTTCGCCGCTGCTCAAAACAATCCTCATTGTAGGGCTGTCCAGTTTTAAGCATTGAGTAAATCAGAGTCAGCAGCTTACGAGCTAAAGCAATCGTGGCACGTTTTGATCCTTTGCGCTGCCTAATACGCCAGTACCAGCCAGAAAGATATAAAGTACGGTATGATTGATGTGTTGAAAGAAGAACGGGTGGATACCGCTCTGCTGGGAGAGTTGGTGACGCACCCGGATTTTATGAAGCTGCTGGCTGACATTAGCATCTATGTGAACGGCATCGCCGCCATGCAAATACATAACTTGAACGCCTGGGTGGAAGTGGTTCGCTCCAAAATTATCAAGGAGTACCAGCCGGGAGAGCAGGACATGGACGCGCTGTTGTCGGACGCCGTTCTTCTTCGTGAACGCGACTACTTCACCAGCCGTGTCCATGAAGACATTGACGCCGTCATGGAGGACATAGGGAGCATATCATTTGTCCCAAAGAGGTTGTCTGCGTCACCGCCGCTATCGCGTCTGTTCCTTATCGGTGCGCCCGTCCGTAAGACCGAGCAGATGGTCGATGTTGGCCTTGACAGCCACGGCCTCCCGCATATCCCGCTGGGCCTGCCTA
>CAJTZI010000052.1 GCA_910584075.1 uncultured Oscillibacter sp. | reverse complement strand
TGGAAGCAAAGCGGGCGAAGCTGGTCGATATGCGTTTGGAAGAAGTGCTGGACAAGGAAACTTATGAAAGCAAATATCTTGATCTGACAGGCCAAATCGAACAGCTTCAAGCCCAGCGCCGCGATTTGCAGGAAGCGGCGGAAACCGAGAACACCATGAAAAAACGCATTGCGGAGTTCAGAAAAACGCTGGAACAAAACAATGTTCTGGAAGAATTTGACCGCTATATTTTTGAAAGCATAGTTGAAAAAGTGATCGTTGGGGGGTATGATGAAGAAGGCCGCAAAGACCCGGCCAAGCTGATATTCATTTACAAGACAGGTTTCCAAAGTCACATGGACGGAGCAAACTTTAAGCCGCCCCGCAAGAACAGCAAATCCGCAAAGCAGGCTGCCGGTTTGTGTTCCCATCCTACCGACAAGGTTGAAACAACGTGTTCCCATCATAGCGATGACACATGTGGAATCCGTGGTTCTTCTATCGCGACGGTTTACCCCTTATGAAGCCCAAAACAGAATAAATGAAACTGATATAAAATCTCTTAAACAATCAGACTGCCATGATTAGACCATACATCACATATTAAAGATTGGAGCTCATATTTATGAGATATTTTTTTGTATTTCAAAATAAAACATTTCATGCTGAACAGGCCGGTGGGTATCTCTAGGCTCCTGACGGGAAATTTTCACACTGGAAGTTGATGCGAGAAGTTTCCAAAGGAGACATTATCTTTCACAGTTATCATCGAAATATCGTAGCAATCAGCAAAGCAGAATCAGGCTGCCATCCATCCCCTCAGCCTCCCGAACTGGCTGCTGAACATCTATGGGATCACAACGGGCTAATGGTTCAGTGTCAATATTTTGTGCTCCCATCCGCACTCGATACCAAATCCCACATTGAAGATTTGTTAAAATTGCAGCCCCAAAAATACGCCCCCTTTAATACCAGTAAACGGGGCAACACTGGTTATCTCTTTAATTGTTCTCTAGAAATGGCCGCTTTTCTGTTTGACCAACTGCAAAAATTAAATCAAAACACTCCCATCATTGAATCAATTCGACCCTAATTCCACGTTTTTCCTTCCGAAAGGAGGCCCCGCCATGCCCGCCCGCCGTACCCTTCTCATCCCCGCTCTGCTGGACGACTGGTTCCCCCTGCTTCAATACGCCTTCACCTCCGACAGCTGGGAGCCCGTGCTGCTGACAGAGGACCAGGGCCTTGCCGGTCTTGGCCTGCGGTACTTCCACAACGAGCTTTGCTACCCTGTCTTTCTGGTGGCCGGACAAGTGCTCTCCGCCCTGGCCTCCGGAAAATACGACCCCGCCCGGTGCGGTGTGCTCATGGGCCAGGCAGGGGACGAGTGCCGGGGCTCCTGCGGCATCCGCCTGACCCGGAAGGCCCTGGACAGGGCCGGGTACCCCCAGGTGGCCCTGCTGAGCCTGAACGTGCGGGGCATCGACCGGGACACTGGCCTCCCCATCACGCCCGTGATGGTCCGCCGCGCCCTGGCCGCCGCCGTGTGGGGGGACACGCTGGCCATTCTCCGTAACCAGACCCGACCCTATGAGGTCCACCCCGGCGCGGCGGAATCTCTGTGGCGGATGTGGATGAAATCGCTGGGAGATAGCCTCTGTCAAGGAAAATCCCTTACCCGCTGTCAGATCATGGCCCGCTGCCGGGAGATGGCCACCTCCTTCCGCCGGGTGGAGACCGCGCCCCGGAAGGTCCAGAAGGTGGCCGTGGTGGGGGAGATCTACACCAAATACTGTCATCTCGGCAACTGGGACCTGGAGCGAGATCTGGCGGCGGCGGGCTGCGAGACCGGCGTGGGCGGCATCACCTGGTACACCCTGTACTACATGGACTCCCATGCCCTGAAAGGCCCTGCCGCCCAGCGAAAGCTGTACCGCCTCCTGATGCGCTATATGGGCTCTGTCCAGCGGGAGATGCTGGACATTTTGAACGAAGCGGGCTACCGCACCCTGCCCCCCTTCACCCGAATGAAGGAGCAGGCGAAGGGCCTCGCTCCCCTGAACTGCACCGTGGCGGACGGCTGGCTGATCGCCGCCGAGGCCGCCGCCTGGGCCCGGCTGGGCTACCGGAAGATCCTCTGTGTCCAGCCCTTTGCCTGCCTGCCGGGGCATATCTTCGGCAAGGGGCAATACGCCGCCCTCCAGCGCAAGCTCCCGGGAGCCCGGCTGGTCAGCGTGGACTATGACGCCAGCACCGGCACCGGCACCGTGGAGAGCCGAATCCGGATGCTGCTGGACGAAGAGCTGGATTTTTAGATACTATTTGTATATTCCAATTATGAATATACCATTTATAATCAAAGGAGGTGCCCTCATGCCGCCCAAAACCCTGCTGATCCCCTCCCTCCTGGACGCCCACTGGCCTCTGCTCCGGTGGGCGTTTCAGTCGCCAGCGTGGACCCCCGTGGTGCTGGAGGGAGAGCGGGCGGAGGTGGAGGACCTGGGGCTGGGACGCACCCACAACGACCTGTGCTACCCCTTCGTCCTGATCACCGGGCAGGTGCTCCATGCTCTGCACTCCGGGAAGTACAGTCCGGAGCACACCGGCGTGCTGATCTCCCAGACCGGCGACGGCTGCCGGGGCTCCTGCCTGATCCGCCTTCTGCGGCCGGTGCTGGACCGGGAGGGCTTCGCCCAGGTGCCTCTGCTGTCCTTCAACGTTCGGGGCGTGGAACGCGCCTCCGCCCTGCCGGTGTCCCTGGCCATGGCCCGCCGGGCCCTGGCGGCGGCCTTCTGGGGAGACGCCCTTTTGCTGATGGGCAACCAAACCCGTCCCGCGGAGCGCCATACCGGGGAGACGGAGGCCCTGATCCGCCGCTGGGAGGAGACTCTCTCCGGCGACCTGGCGGCAAACCGGAACCTCTCCCCCGCCGCCATTCTCCGCCGCTGCCGGGAGATGGCCCGGGACTTTCAGTCCGTGGAAACCCGGTCCTTACCCATGCAGAACATCGCCCTGGTGGGGGATGTCTACACAAAGTATTGTTCCCTGGGGAACTGGAACCTGGTGAAATTCCTGGAGAGCCAGGGCTGCCGGGCGGGGGTCAACGGTCTGACCTGGTATGCCCTGTACTACCTGGACAGCCATCTGGAGATCGGTCCTCTGCCCATGCGCCTGGGAGGGAAGCTGCTGGCTGCTCTGGGCGAGCCTATGCAGCGCCGGTTGATCCGGATTCTGCGGGAGGCGGGATTCACCGTCCTGCCTCCCTACCGCGAGCTGCGAGCCCTGGCGCAGAAGCTGACCGGCACCCGCTGTGCCCTGGGCAGCGGGTGGCTGCTGGCGGCGGAAAGCGCCGCCTGGGTCCGGGCGGGGTACCGGAAGGTCCTCAGCGGCCTGCCCTTCCAGTGCCTTCCGGGGCACATCTACGGACGGGGGCAGTATGCGGCGCTCCAGAGGAAGCTGCCGGGGAGTTTGATTGTGGGGGTGGATTACGACGCCTCCCTCCGGGACGGCACGGTGGAGAACCGGATCCGGATGCTGCTGGACACCACGGAGGCAGAAATCCTCAGCGGCAACGAGCACGACTTTGGTCTCCAGATCGAGCAGGACGGCCGGTGGTACTGGCTGGAACGCAAGGGAGAATCCGCCAACACGGCGGAGGCGTATATGTTCTCCACAGACGAATCCCGGGAGCTGGCCCTCAAATGGGCCAGCAGCTACGGCAGTTTGAAGCCGGGACACTACCGGGTCACAAAGTGGTTCTTCGAGCACCGGGACTCCGGCGATCCGACGGACTTCCTCCTGACGGCGGAGTTCACCCTGGAGTGAGGCGACGCCGGCCGCGAAGTTGAAACGGCTTCTCCTCTCCCCGGCGGCGGAATTTACCGTGCAATCGTGCATCCGGACATGCAGCGCCAAAAAAAGGGGGACGGTTTCAAAGAAATCGCCCCCCTTTTTTTGTAAACTTTTTTCCTGAAAGCCGGATTTTCTTTGCATTTCCTGGGCATTTGTGGTATGCTATCGTTGTTTTATTATGGGCAATTATTTACGCAGGAAAACGCTTCCCTTTCTCAGGAAAGACGAATTGAAAGGATGTTTATAAAATCATGGGTCTCTTAAAATCAATCTTTGGCGATTACAGCTCCCGGGAGCTGAAATCCATCTATCCCATTGTGGACAAAATCGAGGCCTTGTCCAACGAGTACAAGGCGATGACCGATGCCCAGCTCCAGGCCAAGACAGCCGAGTTCAAGGAGCGCCTCGCAAACGGTGAGACGCTGGACGACGTCCTCCCGGAGGCTTTCGCCGCCGTGCGGGAGGCTGCCGACCGGGTGCTGGGGATGCGTCCCTACCGGGTACAGCTGGTGGGCGGCATCGTCCTCCACCAGGGCCGCATCGCCGAGATGAAGACCGGCGAGGGCAAGACCCTGGTGGCCACCCTCCCCGCCTATTTGAACGCCCTGACGGGCCAGGGCGTCCACATCGTCACCGTCAACGACTACCTGGCCAAGCGCGACAGCGAGTGGATGGGCAAAGTCCACCGCTTCCTGGGGCTGAAGGTGGGCCTGATCGTCCACGGCCTCACCAGCAAGCAGCGGCAGGAGGCCTACGCCGCCGACATCACCTATGGCACCAACAACGAGATGGGCTTCGACTACCTGCGGGACAACATGTGCATCTACTCCCAGGAGCTGGTGCAGCGGGGCCACGCCTTCGCCATTGTGGACGAGGTGGACTCCATCCTCATCGACGAGGCCCGGACGCCCCTGATCATCTCCGGTCAGGGGGAGAAGTCCACCCAGCTCTACGACATGGCCGAGATGCTGGTGGCCCGGTTCAAAAAGCAGGTGGTGGTCCAGGTGGACAACAAGGAGGAGGAGGACGCCGACATCGACGCCGATTACGTGGTGGATGAAAAGGCCAAGACCGCCACCCTCACCGCCCGGGGCATTGCCAAGGCGGAGGAGTTCTTCCACATCGACAACCTCTCCGATCCCTCCAACTCCACCCTCTCCCACCACATCAACCAGGCCATCCGGGCCCACGGCACCATGAAACGGGACGTGGACTACGTGGTCAAGGACGGCGAGGTCATCATCGTGGACGAGTTCACCGGCCGTCTCATGTTCGGCCGGCGGTACTCCAACGGCCTCCACCAGGCCATCGAGGCCAAGGAGCACGTCAATGTCAACAGCGAGAACAAGACTTTGGCCACCATCACCTTCCAGAACTACTTCCGCCTGTACAGCAAGCTCTCCGGCATGACCGGCACCGCCCTGACGGAGCAGGAGGAGTTCGGCACCATCTACAACCTGGACATCGTGGAGATTCCCACCAACCGCCCCAACCAGCGTGACGACCACCACGACGTGGTCTACAAAACCGAGGCGGGCAAGTTCCGGGCCGTGATCCAGCAGATTAAGGAGTGCCATGAAAAGGGCCAGCCGGTGCTGGTTGGCACCGTGTCCATCGAGAAAAACGAGCTTCTCTCCAAGCTCCTGGCCAGGGAGGGCATCAAGCACAACCTGCTCAACGCCAAGAACCACGAGAAGGAAGCGGAAATCGTGGCCCAGGCGGGCAAGTTCGGCGCGGTGACCGTCGCCACCAACATGGCCGGACGCGGCACCGACATCATGCTGGGCGGCAACGCCGAGTACCTGGCCCGGGCGGACCTGGTGAAGGCCGGCTACTCCGAGGAGGTCATCGTGGACGCCACGGGCTACGCCGACACCGACAACACGGAAATACTGGACGCCCGCAAGCTCTTCTCCGAGAAGATGGCCCAGCACAGGGCAGAGATTACCGACGAGGCGGAAAAGGTCCGCGCCGCCGGCGGCCTCTTCATCATCGGCACGGAGCGCCACGAGTCCCGCCGGATTGACAACCAGCTGCGGGGCCGCGCCGGCCGTCAGGGCGACCCCGGCGAGACCCGGTTTTATATCTCCCTGGAGGATGACCTCATGCGCCTCTTCGGCGGCGACCGCATCACCGGCATGATGGAGCGGTTCGACATCGACGAGGACACCCCCATCGAGAACAAGATGCTCACCAAGGCCATTGAGAATGCCCAGACCACTGTGGAGTCCCGAAACTTCCAGTCCCGAAAGTCCGTGCTGGAGTACGACGACGTGATGAACAAGCAGCGGGAGATCATCTACGCCCAGCGCCGCCAAGTGCTGGACGGCCTGGACATCAAGGACACCGTTCTGAACATGATGCGCACCTCCATCGCCAACCACGTCTCCCTGTCCTTCGGCGAGCGGCAGCACCTGGACGCCGACGGCTATCAGGAGATGCTCCGGGGCCTGGAGGGGATGTACTTCGCCAAGGGCGCCGTCTCCGTCCCCGCGGAAGAAGTTCCCGGCAAAGGCCAGGAGGACTTTGCCGAGACCTTTACCGCCGCCGCCGAGAACTTCTATGAGGCCAAGGAGGCGGAGATCACCCCCCACATCATGCGGGAGCTGGAGCGGGTCATCATGCTCCGGGTGGTGGACGAGTACTGGATGGACCACATCGACGCCATGGATGACTTGAAGCAGGGCATCCGCCTCCAGGCCTACGGCAACACCGACCCGGTCATCGCCTACAAGCAGGAGTCTCTCTCCATGTTTGAGGAGATGGTCTCCGCCATCCAGGACGAGACCGTCCGGCGGCTGTACTCCGTGCGGCTGAAAAAGGACGAGGAGGTCAAGCGGGAGCGGGTGGCCAAGGGCATGGTGGAAAATGTGGGCGGCGACGGCACCAAGCCCAAGAAGCAGCCTGTGAAGGTCAACAAGATTGGCCGGAACGATCCCTGCCCCTGCGGCAGCGGACTGAAATGGAAGAAGTGCTCTTGTCCTGAGTACCATCAGAGCTGATGGGGGTGACTGCCCTTCGGGCGGAACGGGGTTTTTCCTGCCCTAACGGGCGGGGGAGATTTCAGCCATGATGATGGCTGGTTCATTGCACCCCCCATGTCGTCGGAAGAAACTCCGCCGCTCCATTTCCGGCTAAAGCCGAAAATTCTGCTCAAGCTCCGTTCCTTCCTCCTCTCCCCACCGGACCCGCTTCGCTGGGCTCCGGCGGGGGCCCCTGTTTTCGGTTGCGCCGAAAAGAGAAAACGGGCCGTGCACGGTCCTCGTCGTCGCAAAGTCCGCTAAGCTCCGTTTCCGCCTTACGGCGAAAACTGCGCCCGCTCCCTTGCTCCTCCTCTTCCCACCGGACCCGCTCCGCTGGGCTCCGGCGGGGGCCCAATTAAAAGACGCCGGGGCGGAATTTGACCGCAAGGGTCAAATTCGCCCAAGATACGGGGGCTGGCCTGAATCGGTGCCACGGTGAATTGCCAGCCCTCTACCGGCTGCGGCTGGCCCCCTACTGAGAGGGGGCGCTCCGCCGCATTTGTTAGTACCTCCGAGGGTGTTTTGCATCTTTGATGCAAGGCCCCCAGCGTCTCTTCCCGCGCTTCGCGCCTGGTCTGGCACGGGCGGGCAGGACTACCGTCCTACCGCCGGTAGACAAAGCCAATTCCCCGAACGGGACCGGCTAGGCGTGAAGCGCGGGAAGAGAAGAAGGTCGATGCGTCCACGCATCAAGTCTGCTGAGCGCCCTTCAATCGAAGGGAGAGGCTCCCGCAAGCTCTAAAAGCGTTCTCTTTTCTCTTCCACCGTGCACGGCGCATTCTCTTTTCTCTGGCAAGACAGAGAAAAGAGAATGGGGGGTGTATTCCCAGCACGGGCAAAGCCCGTGCGTCGTCCCTGCCCCGTGGGCGGATACCTCCCGTCCCCCCGCAGGGGGGAATCCCCCGTCCCGCGCCCAAGGCGCGAATACCCCCGTCCCCGGCCCGTGGCCGGGAAACTCCCGTCCCACCCGCAGGCGGTTCTCCCGAAAGGAGGCAAAATTCCCCGCCCCTGTTGGGGCGCACTTTGGAGGTACTCTCTATGAACCAAACAAACGAAGGCTCATTGAAACTGCTTCAGGACATCAAGGAGATGCTTCTGGGCGGAATTCTCCTGCTCACCGGCGGACTGCTGGTCATCGCCGGATTCGTCGCGGCGCTGGCCATGGGAGACGCTTTTTTCATCTTCTTTTTGCTCGGCGGTCTTCTGCTCCTCTTCTGCGGCGGGCTCCACCTCTGGCACGGCTGGATAGCCCACGAGGTCGTCGAGCATCAAGGGGAGACCCCAAACACGGAACCATAACGGAGGTTTATATGGCCTTTGAAACCCATGAACAGGGCGGCGTGGTCTTTCTGACCTCCTCCCTTCTTCCCGTGTCCCACGCCTTCTCCACCCGCCTGGGCGGGGTCTCCCCCGCCCCCTGGGACAGCCTCAATCTCCGCCCCGGCATGGGGGACGGAGATCTGGCCCTGCGGGAGAACTACCGGCGCTTCTGCGCCTGCGCCGGGGTGGACATGGACCGTCTGGTCCTCTCCAGACAGGTCCACGAGACCACCGTCCGCCCCTGCACCGCCGGCGACGCCGGCAAGGGGCTGGACCGTCAGCGGGACTATGACGCCGACGGCTTGATTACCAATGAGAAAAACCTCCCTCTGGCGGTCTTCTCCGCCGACTGCGGCGTCATTCTGCTCCACGACCCCGTCACCGGGGCGGCGGGCGGCGTCCACGCCGGGTGGCGGGGCTGTGCCGGTGGGATTCTGGAAAAAGCCGTCCAGGCCATGGGCGAAAGCTATGGCGCAAAGCCGGAGAATCTGCTGGCCGCCATCGGCCCCTGCATCGGGCAGTGCTGCTTTGAGACTGACGGCGACGTGCCGGAGGCCATGCGCTCCGCCCTGGGTCCGGAGGCGGAGCCGTTTCTGGAGAAGCGGGGCGCCAAGTACCACGTGGATTTGGCGGGTCTGAACCGCCGGTGGCTCCTGCGCTCCGGGCTTCTGCCGGAGCACATTGATGTCTCCGGCCTCTGCACCGCCTGCCGTCCGGACCTCTTCTGGTCCCATCGGAAGATGGGGGACGCCAGAGGCGTCCACGCGGCTGTGATCTCTGTCAAATAGCCATTTTAGAGCGGAGAATTCCCGACTTCTGAGCAATATTCAAGATGACTGACGAATGACTGACGCCGGACCACCGGCAATTTTGACGTTTGCTATCATTTCAAAAACGGTGACACCATGAAAAAGCACTTGTTCACATTTTTCTGTCTTCTCCTGCCGGCGCTGTTTTTGACAGGCTGCTGGCAGGAGGATCTGCCGGAGGAGGACACGGGCCTGCTCTCCCCCGGCGAGGAGCTGTCCCAGGAGCCGGAGCTGCTGCTGCCGGAGTCCTTCTCCCTGCCCTACACGCCGGATCAGTCTCTGGACCCCATCGACTGTCCCGACGGACCGCAGCAGACGGCGGCGTCCCTCATCTGCGAGGGGCTGTTCCGCCTGACCCCCGGTCTGGAGGCGGAAAACCTCCTGTGCCAGAGCTATGCCTATGACCCGGAGCGGTATGCCTACACCTTCACCCTCCGTCCCGGGGTCCTGTTCTCTGACGGCTCCCCCCTCACCGCCCGGGACGTGCGGGCCGCTCTGGAACGGGCCAGACACTCGGAGCGGTATCAGGCGCGGCTGGCCCATGTCTCCTCTATCTCCGCCGGAGACGGCGCCGTTACCGTCACCCTCAGCCGCCCCAGCACCGGCTTTCCCGCCCTGCTGGACATTCCCATCTCCAAGGTGAGCGGCGGCGTCCCCCTGGGCACCGGCCCCTATTATCTCTCCCAGGACGAGGGCGGAGCCTTCCTGGCCGCCAATCCCGCCTGGTGGCAGGGTAGCGGGCAGCCCCTGGAGCGCATCGGTTTGACGGAGGCCTCCGGCCAGGACGCCGTACTCTACCGCTTTTCCTCCCACGAGGTGCAGCTGATCACCGCCGACCTCACCGGCATAGACCCGGTGGCTCTCACCGGCAGCGTCAGTCAATGGGAGACGGACACCGCCATTATGCAATACGTGGGCCTGAACACCTCCGCCGCGCCCCTGGACAACGCCGCCCTCCGTCGGGCCCTGGGCGAGTGTCTGAACCGGGAGCACATCGTCAGCGGCTTCCTCTCCGGCCACGGCAGAGCCGCCCAGTTCCCTCTCTCCCCCCTCTCGTCCCTCTACCCGGAGGAGCTGGAGGTTCGCTTCTCTGCCGACGCCCCCGCCCAGGCCGTGAGCCGGACCGGCTATGTCCCGGAACGCACCCTCACCCTGCTGGTAAACGGCGAGAACAGCTTCAAAACCGCCGTGGCGGACTATCTGGCGGAGTCCTTCACCGCCGCCGGCGTACCGGTGGAGACCCGGGTCCTGCCCTGGGAGGAGTACGCCGCCGCCCTGGAGGCGGGAGACTTTGATCTCTACTATGGCGAGGTACGCCTCACCGCCGACTGGGACCTCTCCTCCCTGCTCTCCACCGGCGGCGCCCTGAACTACGGCGGCTGGACGGATGCGGAGACAGACGGGCTGCTGGCCGCTTACGGTGCCGCAGAAAACCGGCCCGCCGCCATGGAGGCGCTGTGCGCCCGTCTCCAGCAGCAGGCCCCCATCCTGCCGGTGTGCTTCAAATCCACCTCCGTCCTCACCCAGGCCGGCGTCCTGGAGGAGCTGACCCCTACCGTGGCGGAGCCACTCTACAACCTGACCGGCTGCACCTTCCGTCTGCGGGAGAGTTGAAGTCAAAACAGCGGACGTCCTGTGGACGCCCGCTGTTTTTCATCGCTTCGCCTTTCCGGTGATCTCCTCCACCGTAATCCTCCAGACCCCGGTCCGGCTCAGACTTTTGGCAATGGCTCGGGGGAAGTTCTCCATGTTGTCCGGCGTGTGCCGCCGGCACAGCAGCTGCAGCGCGTGGATCTTCTCATCGTCCTCCGTCACCTCTTCCGCCCTTCCAAAGACCACCGCCGACTCAAACAATGTGGTAAACTTCCCCGGCGGCACCCGCGTCTCCCCCACACAGCTGAGGCAGACTCTGGGAGAGCGCCGCATGCACTCCGCCTTCCGTCCCTCCAGGGCGCTGTGAAAGTAGATGGCCCGCCCGCCGCGGGCGATGGTCACCGGCAGTCCGTAGGGACTTCCGTCCTCCGCCGTCATGGCCAGGAAGGCGTACTCACACTTGTCCACCACCTCCCAGGCGAACTCCTCCGGCATCTGCCGGTCCTTCCGCCGCATCTCCGTCACCTCTCCTTCCCTGATCAAGGCCAGCTTCTGATCTCTTGTCAGCCGCTTGATGGCCGCCTCCCGCCGCAGGGCTGCGGACCGGTCCGGCACCTCCTCCCGGTAGGCCAGTGCCACCGGCGGACGGCTGCGGGTGTACTTGGCGCCCCTGCCGCTCCGGTGGGCCTCCAGCCGCCGGGAAAGGTCATTGGTACACCCTGTGTACAGCGAGCCGTCCCCGCAGCGGAGCATATAGACAAACCAGGCCATTTTTGCCGCCTTCTCTCCCGGGGCAGTCCGTCGGTACTCCCCTGCTGTGGTCCGCAAATTCAAAAAGAGATTTTTCGCCGCCGGATACCGCTGAAAACAGGCAGTCCGCGGAAGTGCTGCCGCATCCGCCGCGCGGCCGCCGGTTGAAAGGCGGCAGCTTTCCGGCTTCACTGACTACACTATACCAAAATTCTCTCCCGCTGTAAAGTCTGCATGTGGACTTCCCCCCGCCTCATAGACATTAGGGAGGAGGGATTCTATGCTGTCTGCCGCACTTTTGCTGTTTGCCAACACACTGCTGTTCTCCCTGCGCCTGTCCGGCGGCGGGTCGTTTCCAAAGCCCCTGTCCGCCGCGGAGGAACGGGAGTGGCTGGCCCGCTACGCACAGGGAGACCCGGAGGCCAGGAATGTACTGATTGAGCGAAACCTGCGTCTGGTGGCGCATATTATCAAGAAGGGATACAGCGGAAGGAGGAATTTTTCCGGTCAAAAACGGCCCTCCAAGGGCCGCCGAATTTCAAGTGGATTTCTAAATGAAGTTCCTCTTTTGTACTGCCTTTTTTGACTATGATTTTATCTAAAATTGTGGTGACCAGAGCAGAATTGACGCTGTTTTGGAAGGTTAGTTCCTCTTCCAGAGCAGAGCGGATTTCCTGTAATTGCGCCGTGGTCTGCTGTCCTTTTTCTGCCTCCGACTGGAGCACCGCCAGCCGTTCTTCCAGAACCTTGGCCTGCTCATTGAACCCATCGTTGCGCTGCTTGAACTCCGCTGTGGAGATGACGCCCTCAATGCTCATCTCCAGCAGGCGCTCTTTTTTTGCCTGGATGGAGGAAAGGTCTTCCTCAATGTGACGGATGTCCTGGGCGTAGTCGTGCTCGTCGGGGACAGACTGGAGGACGGTCACCACTGCGTCAATAATAGCTTGTTTGTTCTGGGTCAGCTGGTCGAAAATTTGAGCCATGATCTGATCCAGTTCTGTAGTACGCAGTTGGGGGGCGGAGCAGGCCACCCGGCCGCGGTTCCGGTATACCCGGCACTGCCAAACCTCTTTTTCGCCTTTGGAGCTTCTCAGCACCTGCCGGTGGAAGCTGGTGCCGTGCTCCTCGCAGATGATTTTCCCGCTGTAGGGGTAGCGGTTGTGGAACTCCGCCGCGCTCTGGTGGGACATCATTTGCTGGCTGCGGCGTTTGTAGAGGGCGTTGGCCCGGTCCCACAGCTCCTCCGACACGATTGCCGGGATGGATGGGTCCGGGTACATGACCCACTCGCTTTCGTCCAGGAAAACCTTCCGCTTACTGCGATAGTCCACTGTCTGGCTTTTGTTGGCACAGTACCAGCCTTTATACTTAGGATTGCAGAGGATGTGACGGATGGTCAAGACATTGAAGGTGTTGCCCTTGCGGCTGGTGAAGCCCTCGTCGTACAGCGTCTGGGAGATGCGCCGGATGCCCATCTGCCGGTTGGCGTAGAGATCAAAAATCCGCCGTACTACCTGGGCTTCTTCCTCGTTGATGGTCAGCACACAATCCTTCTTGTCGTAGCCCCATAGCTTGTCGTTGCCCAATACATGGCCGTTTTTAATGGCCTGCCGGAAGCCGAATTTCAGCCGTTCCGACAGCTTGCGCACCTCGTCCTGGGCCACTCCGGCCATGACTACCAGCCGGAATTCGCTGTCGCTGTCCAGGGTGTTGATGTTGTCGTTCTGGAACAGCACCCCCACATCGTGTTCCAACAGTTCCTGGGTGTACTTGATGCTGTCCAGAGTGGAACGGGAAAAGCGGGATATCTCCTTCGTGATGATGAAGTCAAACCGCCCCGCTTTGGCGTCTCTTATCATCCGATTGAAGCTGTCCCGCTTTTTGGTGCTGGTCCCGCTGATGCCCTCGTCGATGTACCCTTCTATGTAGGTCCAGTTGGGCTTCGACTGGATCAGCTCGGTGTAGTATTGAATTTGGTTTTCCAGGCTGTTGATCTGCTCATCCTTGTCGGTGGAAACTCTAGCGTAAAAGGTCACCCGCAGGGGAAGGTCAAAGATGGTTTTCCCACTGCGCATCTCATTGCGTATCCTGAGCACATTCATGTCCGTTCGCCTCCTTTGTCAAGCACACAGGATACCGGAAAAATTCCGGGAAGTCTATCACAGAATGTACCAAATCAACCGCCCCGGAATAGGCGGAATTCGATATGAGACCAAGGGAACGGATATGATCCAGCAGAACGCTGACCAGCTCTCGCTGTGCGCTTTCCAATTTGCATCACCTCAGTTCATAAATATGTGGCAGAAATAAAAAAATGTCAGGCGGAATTGCTCCGCCTGACATTCGATTTGTAAATCATTTGATTAACTCTTTGTGCTTTTCGTCCTGATGCCGTAAAAATACAGGCACTTCTGCGGACAGGCATCCACGCATTTTCCGCACCGGATACACTCCGGGGAGCGGGAGATTTCTCGCAGAGAGAGAGCCACTGGACAGGCTTTTTCACAGGCCATACAGGAGACACACAGTTCCTTTTCCCATTGGATTTGCACAAGGCTGAACCGGTTAAACCAGCCATAGATTGCCCCCAGCGGGCACAGATATTGGCAAAAAGGCCGGTATATTTTCATAGACAACAATACAACGGCAATCAAAATCCCCAACTTCCACAGAAACAGACCGCCGGCTTGGCCCCGGAGAGCCTCATTCGTGCTAAGCAGAGGGATTGCACCGAACAAGGTGCCGGAGGGGCACAGATATTTGCAGAATGCAGGGACTTTTGCAAATCCCCCAAACAAAAACATGGAGCCGACACACACCAAAAGGACCAGCACTGCGTATTTTCCATACTTTAAGATATGGTGATAAGGCAGGCGCTTTTTCTTGTGGAAGATGGGGATCTTGTGTAAAAGATCCTGTACCAGCCCAAAGGGACACAGCCAGCCGCAGACGAAGCGCCCCAGCAGGCTGCCGAACAGGAAGAAAAAACCCAGCGCGGCAAAGGGAATTTGAAAGCCCCTTTGGTTCAACAGCGCCTGCAGCGCCCCTATTGGGCAGGAGGCCACGGCCCCAGGGCAGGAGTAGCAGTTCAGCCCCGGAACACAGGCGTATTTTAAGCTGCCGCGGTAGATTTTACCATTCAGGAAGCCATACATGTACCCGTTTGTTACAATGGTGAACAGAATCTGTACTGTCAATCGAATTCGTTTCATAGGTCACCCAATCCCGATACACTCCAGGCAGATCATGACTGCCTTTCTCCATATCACCGCAAACTGCCCCTGCAAGGCTCCGGCTCCGAGGAAAAGAGTCCCGGCAAGCGCCCCTAATACCCAGGCGTACCTCTTACTGTTTTTCCAGAAGTTCATGGATGAGTTCCTCCCATGCTAATTTTTCCGCAGAACCAACGACACCGCCCAGGTATGCCCCTTCTCCGTCAAAGAAGAAGGTAGTGGGTACGGCACTCACACTGGATAGGATGGCTTGGCCGATGGAATCGTTAGCCAGCAGGTGCAGATAGTTCGCCCCCGTCTCCTGGACCAGGCTTTCCACGAGCGACTGGTCCTCGCCCTCCATCACATCGCTGACGATGCCGATGAGCTGGAACTCCGCCGGGTCATACTCCGCCGCCAACTCGCCCAGCCCCGGCATCTCGCTGAGGCAGGGGTTGCAGTAGGTCGCCCATACATTGACCATGGTGAGTTTAGACTGGGAGAAAATCTCCTGGGAAACGGTGTTCCCATCCAGATCTGTTCCCTCAAAAATAATGAAAATGGGGGCGGTTCCCTCCTGGTCAGACGGCGCGGACTCCGAAGATGCCCCATCTTGGTCAGGGGGGACAACTGCCGTTTCCGTTTCGGGAGTATCCCCGGCTGGCAGTTCGCTGCTGTCCCCGGCGCAGCCGCCAAGCAGGACCAGCGACAGCATCAGGAACACGAAAAACATTTTGCGCGGTTTGTTCATGTCAGTTCCTCCATATTTCACAACTTTTTCTGTCTTGTAAGAATACAAGCCTCAACGCGATCCGCGATAATGCCACGGTCTCGCTGGGGATAATATTCCAAAATTGGC
>CAJTZI010000051.1 GCA_910584075.1 uncultured Oscillibacter sp. | reverse complement strand
CGGGAAGAGACGCTGGGGGCCTTGCGTCAAAGATGCAAAACAGCCTCGCGGGCAGTTACAGCTGCGGCAGAGCGGTTCTGGGCGGAACGGGGTCAGACGCAGCCGGTAGAGGGCTGGCAATTCACATTGGCACCGGTTCAGGCCAGCCCCCGTACTTTGGGCGAAATTTGCCCGCATGGGCAAATTCTCGCCCCAGCGTCTCTTTTTTCTTTTGGACCGTGCACGGCCCGTTTTCTTTTTTCTCCACAAGCGGAGAAAAAAGAAAATGGGGGGTACATTGCACCAGCCATCATCATGGCTGAAATCCTCCCCGCCCGTTAGGGCGAGCATCACTCCCGCTCCTGGGAGCGGCCCAGCAGATAGTCAGTTGTGACTTCAAAGTAATCCGCCAGCTTTATCAGGCTTGGAATATTAGGATAATTCGTTGCAGACTCGTAATATTGGTATGCCCTCAATCCAATCTCCAAATATTGTGCCATCTCTGTTTGTGTCTTTTTGCGTTCTTTCCGCAACCCTTTTAAACGCTGTGCAAAAATTTCCATGCGGCACCTCTTGACATGCAGATTTTCTTCGTATATAATTACGAAGAAAATCTTCGTTACTGGAGGAATCATTATGACAGACATAATGCAAATAATCTACGATTATCTTCTGGAAAATCACTACCATGAATTCCTCCCGCAGGAATACTTCTGGCGCTACACCGTCCTTGTGGATGAACTGGAATCCGCCCTCCTGGAAACCCTCTCCGACGACCAGTGGGAACTGCTGGACCAGTATCAAGCCACTCGAAACACCATGCACAGCCATGACCTGGAGGCCATGTTCCAGGCCGCCTGGAGGGCATTCCGGGAACTGGCTTAGCCCTCCGCCTTGGCGGCCTTTTTGGCGGCGGCCTTCTTTGCCGCCGGCTTCTTGGCCGCAGTCTTCTTCGCCGCCGCGGGCGCCTTCTCCGCGGCCTTGGCGGCGCCCTCCGCCGCCTCTTCGCCCTCGCCGGAGGCCGGCTTCTTGGGATAGCCCCGTTTATCCTCCGGCAGAAAGTTGGGACACGCCTCGTTGATGCAGAAGGGCCTCTTGTAGCCCCGGCCCGCCTTCTTGAACATGGTGTGCCCGCACTCCGGACAGTCGTCCTTCACCGGCACATCCCAGGTCATGAAGTCGCACTTGGGAGACCCCTCCCGGGCCGTGGTGCGCTCGCAGCAGTAATAGGTGTACTGCTTGTTGTTCTTCTTGCTGGTGCCTGTGCGCTTCATCAGCCGCCCGCCGCACTTGGGGCAGCGGCCCGGCATCTCCACCACCAGCGGCATGGTAAAGGCGCAGTCCGGATAGCCTGGGCAGGCCAGGAAACGGCCGAACCGGCCGGACTTCACCACCAGATTCCGCCCGCACTCGGGACAGATTTCCTCGCTGACCTCGTCGGGCACCTTGATCCGCACGCCCTCCAGATCCTTCTCCGCCTGCTGGAGATTCTTGTCAAAGTCCCCATAGAAACCCCGCAGGATCTCCCGCCAGGGGGCCTTACCCTCCTCCACGGCGTCCAGCCGCTCCTCCATGTGGGCGGTGAAACGCAGGTCTGCGATGTCGGTGAATTTGTCCTTCATCAGCTCCGTCACCACCCGGCCCAGATTGGTGATGCGGAGATACTTGCCCTCCTTGATGACGTACTCCCGGTCCAGGATGGTGGACACGGTGGGCGCGTAGGTGGAGGGACGGCCGATGCCCTGCTCCTCCATGGCCCGGATGAGCGTGGCGTCGGTGTAGTGGGCCGGGGGCTGGGTGAAGTGCTGGTCCCGGGAGAAGCCCTGGAGGTTCAGCGCCTCCCCCTCCCGCAGGGCGGGCAGGGGGGACTCTTTTTCCTCCTTCTCCTCGTCCTTCCCCTCCTCGTACACAGCGGTGTAGCCGGAGAATTTCAGGCTGGAGGAGCTGGAGCGGAAGCTGTGGCTCCCCGCCTCCACCTCCACGGCCACGCTGTCATACACGGCGTTGGACATCTGGCAGGCCACAAAGCGGCTCCAGATCAGGCGGTACAGGCGGTACTGCTCACTGGTGAGGTCTTTTTTCACCTGCTCCGGCGTCCAGTTGACGTTGCTGGGGCGGATGGCCTCGTGGGCGTCCTGGGCATTGGCCTTGGCCTTGTAGTGGATGGGCTTGGCTGGGCAGTAATCCTTGCCGTAGCGGCCCTGGATGAAACCCCTGACGGAGGACAGGGCCTCTTCGGAAAGGCGCAGGGAGTCGGTACGCATATAGGTGATGAGGCCCACGGTGCCCTCACCCTCAATGTCCACGCCCTCGTAGAGCTGCTGGGCGATGGCCATGGTGCGCCGGGGGGTCATGCTCAGCTTCCGGGAGGCCTCCTGCTGCATAGTGGAGGTGGTGAAGGGCGGCGAGGGGCTGCGGTGCTTGTCGCTCCGCTTCACGGACTTCACCAGGAAGGGGACGTTCTCCGTCTCCCGGACCACGGCCTCCACTTCCTCCGCCGATTTCAGCTCCGCCTTTTTGCCGTTTCTCCCGTGGTAGCGGGCGGCAAAGGGAATTTTTTTCGCCTCCTCACCCAGTAGCTTGGCGTCCAGAGTCCAGTACTCCTCCGGCTGAAAGGCCTCGATCTCCCGGTCCCGGTCGTCCACCATGCGGGTGGCCACGGACTGCACCCGGCCCGCCGAGAGGCCCCGGCGGATCTTCTTCCACAGCAGGGGGCTCAGCTCGTAGCCCACGATGCGGTCCAGAATCCGACGGGCCTGCTGGGCATCCACCAGGTCCTGGTCGATCTCCCGGGGCTCCTGGATGCTCTCCTGCACCACCTTCTTGGTGATCTCGTTAAAGGTAACCCGCCGCGCCTTCTCGTCCGGCAGGTCCAGCAGCTGCTTCAGATGCCAGGAGATAGCCTCTCCCTCCCGGTCAGGGTCGGTGGCCAGATATACGGTGTCCGCCGCCTTGGCGGACTTTTTCAGATCGCTGATGATGTCCTCTTTGCCCTTGATGGGCTTGTAGACCGGCTCAAAGTCGTGCTCCAGGTCCACTCCCAGGACGCTCTTGGGCAGGTCCCGCAGGTGGCCCATGCAGGCTTTGACCTCAAAGTCCTTGCCCAGATATTTGCCGATGGTCTTGGCCTTTGCGGGGGACTCCACAATGACCAGGCTGTGTTTTGCCATACTCATGAAACCTCCAGGCGCCCCGGAGAGGCGCGTGTTGATGGATCATAGCAAGCATCAAAATCCCCGGCAGCCAGGCCGGCCAGGGGGCAGCGGTCCGCTGCCGGCAATTTCAATGCCTGCTATCAAATGAAATTTTACTCCGCCAGCGTCACGGCCCGGGTGTACCGTTTGCCGGTGTGCTGGGTGATATGGCCGTCCAGCTCCAGCAGGGTCAGGGCCGACAGCACCCGCCGGACGGGGATGCCGGTCTCCTCGATGAGATCGTCCACCAGCCGGGGCTCGCCGGTGAGGGCCCGCAGCAGGGCGATCTGGTCGTCGGTGAGGCCGCTGCCGGAGAGGCTCAGGGACGGGGGCACCGCCTTGGGGGCCTCCGCCCGCTCCCGCCGGGCCTGATAGCCCAGGGTCTCCGGCTCCTCCCGGGCCTCTTCCAGGCGCAACTTGTCCGGGAAGCGGCCGGCGTAGTGGTCCAGTACGTCCCGGGGTTCCGTGACGATGATGCCGCCGTCCCGCAGGATGCGGTTGCACCCGGCGCTGGCGGGAGCGTCAATGGGGCCGGGCACGGCGAAGAGATCCCGGCCCTGTTCCAGGGCCGTATTGCCGGTGATCAGAGCGCCGCTGCGCAGCGGCGCCTCCACTACCACAGTGCCTACCGCCAGCCCCGCCATAATGCGGTTGCGCACGGGAAAGTGGAACTTGTCAGGCTCGGTTCCCGGCGGATACTCGGACAGCAGCACCCCCGCGGCGGCCACGTCCTCGTAGAGGTAGCGGTGCTCCGGCGGGTAGACCACGTCCAATCCGCAGCCCAGCACGCCGACGGGCACGCCTCCGCCCCGCAGAGCGCCCCGGGTGGCGGCGGCGTCCACGCCCCGGGCAAGGCCGCTGATCACAACGGCCCCGCCTCTGGCCAGACCGTAGCCCAGCTTCTCGCCGCAGGCCTCACCGTAGGGCGTGCATTTCCGAGTGCCCACCACCGTGATGACGGGCTCCTCGTCGATGGCCGGCAGACGGCCCCGCACATACAGCAAAAAGGGCGGGTCATAGATATTTCTCAGCCGGTTGGGATACTCCGCGTCCTGAAATGTCAGGACCCGCAGCCCCAGCCGACGGCAGTCCTCAAGGATTTTCCCGGCGGCGGCAAGGCTCTTGCTGTCCAGCACCTCTGCCTGCTCTCTGGTAATGCCCTCTGTCAATAGAATTTCCCCGGCGTCCGCGTAAAACGCGTTCTCCGGGGTCCCAAAATGACGCAGGAGCGCCAGCCGGATCTGATTTGTCAGCCCCGGCAGCTCTGCCATCCAAATCCAGTATTTCAGCATAAGCCCGCCTCCTTCGCCCTTTTCCCATCTCTTTTGCTTCTTTTGGTGATCAGCATCCGCAAAATTGTTACCCGCCACAATGGCAGAGCGGAATGCAGGCTTCATTCACTAAACATATAACTCTCTGCAAGCAGAAATTAAACCCCTGCCGTATGCTATTCATAATTTCCGCATCCATGGATGTCTCAAAACAGTTCCAAGCAATTTCTTGTCAGAACCTGCCGTACGATGGCGCCATCTTCATGAACTGGTGTTTTTCTCCTTTTGCGGCAATAGACATTCCCATGAAATCGCCTTGTATGCAAATAACCGCTCTACATACCGGCCCGCCCCATTCTCATTACAGCAACATTTTTTCCCAATAACCTTACTCGTACTTTCAGCAAACCGGATCTCCAGCCAGTCATACAGACCATTTGTCTGCCCATCCGCCACGGGCACGCGGCGCCGCGTTTTAATCATACATCTCATCCAGTTCTAATGTTGCAGAGACTCGTTCAGGCATAGAAACGGTTTCCCTGCCTGAATCCAGCAAATTCCTGATTTGTCACTCTAATGATATCATAATATCATAACCAATTTTTAGTTTCAATCTTTCATCCGTGAAAGTGCCATCATTTCGCGGCAACAGCATGGACGGCAAAGGGACCTTTTTCTTGAAAGGAAAAAGGCCAAAAAGAGCTTTATCACGCTGCGAAAATCCGGTGATCACCCAGATCTCTGCGGCGGCGGCAGGCGGCCGGTATGCCGCTGTCAGTCATTCCGCGCGCCCTCCCACAGCACCACGGCAGCAGCAGCCGCCGCGTTGAGGGACTCGCAGGTTTTGGACATGGGAATTTTGACTGTCCTGTCACACAGCGCCAAAGCCGCGGAAGAGACCCCCCGGCCCTCGCTGCCGATGACGACGGCGCACCGCGTCAGGTCCACTGTGCGCAGGTCCGCCGTGTCCTCCGCCAAAGCGGCGGCGTACAGGGGCAGCTCCGCCGCCCGAACCAGGCGGACGGCCTCCTCCAAGGAGGCCTGGTAGATCACCTTCCGGAAGTGGACGCCCATGGCCGCCCGCACCGTCTTTGGATTGTCCACGCCTGCGCACCCGGGAAGCAGGAACACTGTCCAGCCGAAGGCGTCCGCCGCGCGGAGGATGGTGCCCACGTTGCCGGGGTCCTGGACGCCGTCCAGCAGCACATAGCGCTGCCGTCCACAGGCATCCGGCATCAGCCTCTCCGGCGGGCGGTGCTCCGTGGAGCGGCAGGAGAACACCACCCCCTGGGGCGTCTCCATAGGGCTGACCGCCCTCATGACACTCTCCGTCACCTCCGTCAACCGCGCCCCGGCGGGAGCGCCGGAGACATCCGCCCCCGGCGTAAAGAGGACGGCGGACACGGACGCGCCCCAGATCGCCGCCTCCCGCAGGAGCTTGGGGCTGTCACACAGGAACTCCCCCGTCTCCTCCCGGTAGGCTCTGGAGGAGGCCAGCTTCCGGAAATGGGTACACAGCGGGTTGGTCCTGCTGGTAATCCGCTCCATGGCCGCGCCTCCTCCCGTAAATATTACTGTGAAATCAGTCCAGAGGCTTCATGGTGGGGAACAGCAGCACATCCCGGATGGAGTCGGCGTTGGTCAGCAGCATGACGCTGCGGTCGATGCCGATGCCCATGCCGCCCGTGGGAGGCAGGCCGTACTCCATGGCGGTGATATAGTCCTCATCCATCATGCCGGCCTCGTCGTTACCCATGTCCCGCAGGGCCAGCTCGTGCTCGAAGCGGCCTCTCTGGTCGATGGGATCGTTGAGCTCGGAGAAGGCGTTGGCAAACTCCGCGTGGTTGATGAACAGCTCAAACCGCTCGGTGAGGCGGGGGTCCTTGGGAGAGCGCTTGGTCAGGGGGGAGACCTCCACCGGGTACATGGTGATGAAGGTGGGCTGGATCAGCTTCTCCTCCACCCGCTGGTCAAAGGCCTCGTACAACGCGGTGCCCCAGGTGCGCTCACAGCCCTCCATGTCAATGCCTCTGGCCTCCACGGCCTTACAGGCCTCCTCGTTGTCGCTGATGGCGTCGAAGTCCACGCCCACGTACTCCCTTACGGCATCGATCATACTAAGCCGCTCCCAGCCGGGGGTCAGGTCAATGTCCACCCCCAGCCACTGGACCTGGTAGCTGCCCAGGATCTCCTTTGCGGCGGAGGAGAGGATCCCCTCGGCGATGTCCATCATGTCGTGGAAATCGGCGTAGGCCTCGTAGAGCTCAATCGTGGTAAACTCCGGGTTGTGCTTGGGGTCCATGCCCTCGTTGCGGAAGATGCGGCCGATCTCGTACACCCGCTCAAAGCCGCCCACGGTCAGCCGCTTGAGGTGCAGCTCCGTGGCGATGCGCAGGTACATATCCAGTCCCAGGGTGTTGTGGTGGGTGACAAAGGGACGGGCGGTGGCGCCGCCCTGGATGGTATTCAAAATGGGGGTCTCCACCTCCAGGTAGTCCCGCTCATCCAGGTATTTGCGCACGTGCTTGATGAAGGCGGTGCGGATCTGGAAGGTGCGGCGCACATCCTCGTTCATAATGAGGTCCACATACCGCTGGCGGTAGCGGGTCTCCTTGTCGGTGAGACCGTGGAACTTCTCCGGCAGGGGCAGCAGGGACTTGCTCAGCAGCGTCACCTTGTGGGCCTTCACGGAGATCTCGCCCCGCTTGGTCTTGAAGACCTCGCCCTCGACACCCACGATGTCGCCGATGTCGGTCTTCTTGAACTTGGCAAACGCCTCCTCACCCAGCTCGTCCACGCGGACGTACAGCTGGATGCGGCCCTTCACGTCCTGCAAATCGCAGAACACGGCCTTGCCCATGCCCCGCTTGCTCATGATGCGGCCCGCCACAGAGGTGCTCTGGCCCTCCAGGGCCTCAAAGTTCTCCTTGATCTCAGCAGAGCGATGGGTCACCACATACTTTGTGATCTGGAACGGGTCCTGTCCGGCGGCCTGAAGGGCCGCCAGCTTCTCCCGGCGGACTCTTCTCTGCTCGCTCAGATCCTGTTCCGGCTGCTGCTGGTTTGTCATTTGTTCACTCATGACTGCCTTCTCCTTTACCGCTCAATTTTCAGCACCGTATAGTTGATTACGCCCTGAGGCGCCTCCACGGACACAGTGTCGCCCTCCTTGGCCCCAATCAAAGCCCTGCCGAAGGGGGACTCCTCCGAGATGATGCCGTGCATGGGATCCGCCTCCTGGGAGCCCACGATGGCATAGGCAGCCTCGCCGGCGGGGCCCTTCACCGTCACCTTGCAGCCGATGGCCACCACATCGGTGCTGCTGCTCTCGTCCACGATGACCACGTGCTGCAGGATCTCCTCCAGCTCGGCGATACGGGAGTACAGCTTGCCCTGCTCGTTTTTGGCCTCGTCGTATTCGCTGTTCTCGCTGAGGTCGCCAAACCCCCGGGCCACCTTAATCTGTTCGGCCACCTCGTCGGACCGGGTGGTTTTGAGGTAGTTCAGCTCCTCCTGGAGCTCATCGGCCCGGGCTTGGCTCATCTTGTACTCTTTTTCCATGTCTGCCGCTTCCTTTCTGGTATCTTTTGACCGGAAAACATCTGCCGCTTTCCAGAATATATATATTTCATTTTATTTACAGGGCATTATTATAGTGGTTGGTTTCCAGATTGTCAAGCGTTAAGCACCGTATTCCCGGCCGCGGAACCCGGTGAAACCGAGGCGCTCACCTGCCCCGGGCGGAGAACCCCCGCCTCCAGCAGGGCTGAGAGCAGCTGTCCCCGGCCCGCCCCCTCCGGAAGACGCTCCTCCAGCGCCGGGGGCAGAGAGAGTCCCCTCATGGGCGCCGCCTCGTCGTACAGGGGCAGCGTCACGCCGCCTCGTCGCCGCAGGTCCGTCCTGGGGTCGAAGAGCACTAGGGCGTCCGCCCCCTCCAGCTGCTCCCGGTCCGCCCCCAGCAGCAGCGACACGCCGTACTCCCGCCGGAGCCTCCGGCACAGCTCCTCGGCGCCGTAGGGGACGTCCAGCAGCACATACCGGTGCCGCAATGACAGCTCTGTCACCGTCCGCACCAGCTCTCCGGTCATCTGGGCCGCGGACACCGCCACCCGGGCCCCGCCGGGGGACACGCCTCCCTCCGCCAGGGCCTGCCGGACCCAGTCGGCAGCCAGACGGCGGCGCAGGGACAGGGTGGACACGGGCCGGAGCCCCTGCTTTTCCAATTGAGCGCCATAGGCAAATCCCTCCGGCAGCACGGCCCGGGTAACTCCCATCTTCCGCATCCGCCTGGCCGCCGACGACACCCGCCAGCCCAGCGCCGCCTCCGGCGTCCGAAGTCCCCGCGTAATCTCCGCGCACAAAAAGCGCATGTGCAGGATGTTCCTCTCCGACAGCGTCACCGGCTTCTGCCGGAGCCCTCTCTGGGGCTCTTTCCACAACAGTATTCCAATCATAAGGCAATTCCTCCCGCTCCATGGTATGGAGCGGGAGGAATTTTTATGTTACCACTCAACTGGAGGACAGGGTATATCCGCCGAGATAACCCATCTTGGGATCCGCGCCGTGGCTGAGGGGATTCACCCGCCGGCCGTTTTCCACCACCTCGAAGTGGAGATGGGGACCGGTGGAATTGCCAGTGGAGCCGGTAATCCCGATGACATCCCCCTGGTTCACATACTGGCCCACGCTGACCTTCCGGCTGCTCATATGGCCGTACAGCGTGGTGTTGCCGCTGCCGTGGGAGATGACCACATACTCGCCGTAGGAGGAGCTTCTCTGGGAGACGATCACCGTACCGGCCTTGGCGGCGTAGATGGGGCTGGTGTAACCCACCCGGCCGATGTCCGTGCCCTGGTGGTTGGTGGAGCCGATGCCGCCGGGGGAGGTTCGTCCACCCATGGTGGAAGTGATGTACCGGCTGTTCACCGGCCAGATATAGCCGCCGGGATTAGACTGGTTGGACTTGCCCTCTGCGGCCAACTGTGCCTGGAGCTCCCGATTCAGCCGCTCGATCTCCTTTTGGATCTTCGCCTGTTCTGCCTCCATCTCGTCCAGCGTGGCCTCGGTCTCATCCTCCGCCGCCGCGATCTGCTGGATGACCTTGTTGGCCTCTGCCCGCTGGGCGTCCAGCTCCTTTTTCTTGGCCGCCAGCTCATCCCTGGCCGCCTGGGCCTCCGTTCGGCTGCCCTCCAGAGAGGTCTTGGCCTCCTCAATCCGGACCTGCATGGCCTTCAAATCGTCGATGACCCGCTGGTCCGCCTCCATGATCTCGTTGATGAAGTCCATGCGGGAGAGGAGATCCGTAAAGCTGTCCGCTTTGAACAGCACCGACCAGTAGGAGATGGTGCCCTGCTCCTCCATAGCCCGCACCCGGCGGCAGAAGAGGGCATACTGCTCCGCCTCCTCCGCCTCCGCCTGTCGGAGCTCCTCCTCCTTCTGGGCGATCAGCTGGTCGTACTGGGCGATCTGCTGCTCCACATTGGCGATCTGGGAGGAGGTGTTGGCAATCTGCTGGTCCAGGAGGTTCTTCCGCGCTATGGCGGTGCTCTTGTCGTTTGCCAGGGTCTTCAGCTGGGCCTCCAGCTTCTTGCGCTGGTCCTTCAGGTCGGCGGCGTCACCCTTCAGGGCGTCGATGTCCTCCTGGCTCACCCGGGCGGTGGCCGGGGCCAGGTCCGCCGCCAGACACAGCGCCGCCAAGCACAGGCACAGCACCGTCCGGCAAAGCCGCTTGCATCTTGTCCGTCTCAACGCCGTCACCTCACACCTGCAAAAATTTCCGGATGGCGGAGAGGCTGCCGCCCACGCCGATCAGAATCCCCGCCCCCGCGAAGATCACCGCCACGGCGGGCCACATCTGCTGGAAGGGGACGACCTTGATGAGCTGGAGGGTATCGCTGTTGTCCACCCCCTGGGCCACCGCCTCGTAGAGTCCCCACTGGAGGAAGAAGGAGAGGGCGGCACTCAAAAAGCCCAGCAGCAGCCCCTCATACACGAAGGGCCAGCGGATAAAACCGTTGGTGGCGCCCACCATGCGCATGATGGCAATCTCTTCCCGCCGGTCAAAGGTGGTGAGCTTAATTGTGTTGGAGATGATGAACACCGACACGACGAAGAGAATGGCGATGAGGGCTATGCATACCACGGAGGCGATGTTGCGGATGGTGATAAATCCGGTGGCCAGCTCCTCATAGGCGCTGACATCGGCGACGCCCTCCACCTGCCGCAGCTGGGCCACGGTTTGGCTCTGCAAGCCCAGGTCCCGGATTTTGACCACATAGCGGTCCCGCAGGATCTCCGGGTCCAGGTTCTGGAACAGCGGATCGTCGCCGTATTTTTCCGCGAAGGTATCCATGGCCTGGGTTTTGCTGACATAGGTGGTGGTAAGCACGTTGGGCAGGGCCTCCAGCTCCCGCTGAACCCCTAGGGCCTCATTCCTGCTGTAAGACTCGTCCACAAAGGCCAGGATCTCGTTCTCCTGCTCCAGTCCCGCCAGAAGCTCGTTGGCGTTCACCGCCACCAGGGTGAAGGTGCCCATGATCAAAAGGCACGCCACGGTGATGCCGATGGAGGCGAAGGACATGAAGCCGTGGCTGAACATATTGGACACGCCCTCATGCAGAAAATATCCCAAGTTGTGTTTACCCATGTATGTGTCCTCCCACGTAGCCGCCCACGCCGTCGTTGACCACGTGGCCGCTGTCAATGGTGATGACCCGCTTGCCGAAGCGGTCCACCAGATCTTTTTCATGGGTCACCACCACCACGGTGGTGCCCAGCTGGTTGATCTTCACCAGCAGGTCCATCAGCTCCAACGACCGCTCCGGGTCCAGGTTGCCGGTGGGCTCGTCGGCGATGATGGTCTCGGGGTTGTTCACCAGGGCCCGGGCAATGGCCACCCTCTGCTGCTCGCCGCCGGAGAGCTCCGTGGGAAAGCTGTCCGCCTTCCGTTCCAGGTCCACCAGGTCCAGCACGTAGTTGATGCGGCTTCGGATGTCCCGGGGTTTGGCGCCCACGGCCCGCATGACAAACTCCAGATTCTCGTACACCGTCTTCTTCTCAATGAGGCGGAAGTCCTGGAAGATAACCCCCAGGGTCCGGCGCATCAGGGGGACCTGCCTGCCGGAGATCTTGGTGATGGAAAAGCCGTTGATCATAATCCGGCCCGCGGTGGGGACCACCTCCCCGGTGAGCAGCTTGATGATGGTGGACTTGCCGGAGCCGGAGGGCCCCACCAGAAAGACAAACTCCCCGTCCTCAATGGTCAGGGTGATCCCGCGGATGGCCCTGGTCCCGTTGTCGTATTCCATCTCTACATTTTTCAGGCGGATCATACAGGCACCTCGCTCCGTAGTGTTGAAGAGCCGTCCCCAGGGGGACGGTCGACATAATTCCCAATTAAACCACATTATATCTGGTTTTTCGCCGCAATGCAACCGGAGTTTGCAATTCCGGCCGGGAAAATTCTGCCAGTTTTCAGCCAACATGTACTATTGCAGTAGTATGCCTGTTCAGCCTACCACATCATAACACGGCTGTCAAGACCGCTCTGTCGAAAAAAGGCGGCGGGCTGTGCCCACCGCCGGAGAGGTCCTGTTTTGGAAAACTGTACCACGGGCCGAAGCATACAGATTTGCAAGACAGCTGGCCGGTGACATGGCAAAAAATTTCAGGAATCCTTTTTTGTATTGCAGGATTTTTCACGCAACCAGCGGCGATTTGTACCGCGGCGATTGGTCAGCTCTTAAGAATCAATGCCCCGGGAGGTGAGGTACTTCTTGACCATCAGCGCCACCTTGAAGGTGATGGCGTCGTCAAACTCCCGCAGGTCCAGCCCGGTAAGCTTCTTGATCTTCTCCAGCCGGTACACCAGAGTATTCCGGTGCACGAACAGCTTCCGGGCCGTCTCGGAGACGTTCAGGTTGTTCTCAAAGAACTTGTGGATGGTGAACAGCGTCTCCTTGTCAAGGGCGTCAATGGGGTTCTTTTTGAAGACCTCCTGGAGGAACATCTCGCAGAGGGTGGTAGGAAGCTGGTAGATCAGCCGCCCAATGCCCAGGTTCTCATAGTTGATGATATACTTCTCGGTGTCAAAGACCTTGCCCACCTCAATGGCGATCTGGGCCTCCTTGTAGCTCTTGGCCAGGTCCCGCAGGTGGGTGGCGATTGTGCCGATGCCCACCACTGCGCTGGCGCCGCCGACGCGGAGGCTCTCCTCGATAGAGGCGGCGATCTTGTTCAGCTCCTTGATTCCCGCGCCCTCGGGCATCTGGCGGATCAGGACCACGTCTCCCTCCCCCACGCTGAGGACGAAGTCATTCTGCCGGTCCGGAAACATGGACTGGATCACATCCGTGGGCACGGACTCGCCCTTTTTCAGAGACCGCACCACGAACACGCCCCGGGGCACGTCGGCGGTGACCCGCAGCTCCTTGGCCCGCATATAGATGTCGCCCAGCATGATGTTGTCGGAGATGATATCCTTGACAAAGGAGCCCCGGTCGTGCTTCTCCTCGTAGTAGGACTTGGCGGAGTTCAGGGCCACCGTGGACATGGCGCACACCGTCCGGCTCACGTCGTTGTCCCCGAAGACGAAGACCGCGTAATCAAACTGGGTGTTCCATCCATTCAGGGCCTTGAAGGTCTTGCCGTCGGAGGAGACCATGGCGCCGGAGGCGCCGTTTACCACAGGCACATGCTCCGCCCAGCGCTGTCCGATCAAAGACAGCTCACTGCACGCAATCACCACACCTTCCCCGTCGATTACGCCGATGGTCCGATCTGTATTTTCCTTTAACTGCAAAACTACATTTTGAAAAATTCTTCCAGACATGGCCTTCCTCCTCACCTAAAATCACCAGGGGAATTAACAATGCCTATATTATATCGGCAATTTCGTCGAATTGCAAGAGATATTTTCTTTTTTAGACAAAAAGGCTATTGTGTTTTTGGTGAAGATTTGACGTTTTTCGTAGGATTATCAAATCTCCGCAATTCTTCCAGCTCATTCTCCGTCAAAAAGCGAAAAGCGCCCCTGGAAAGAGCGCTGTCCAGGGCCAAGGGCCCCATCCTGACCCGCTCCAGATACAGCACCGGCTTGCCCAGGTGGGCCAGCATCCGCTTCACCTGGTGGAACTTCCCCTCCCGGAGGGTGACATGGGCCTCGCTCTCCTCCCCCGCCGACAGGATCTCCAGTCCGGCGGGCAGGCAGACAAGGCCGCCGGGCAGCGTCAGCCCCGCCTCAAAGGCGGCGCAGTCCGCCTCTGTCAGCCGCCCCGCTACCCGGGCGTAGTACACCTTGTCCACATGGCGCCTGGGGGACAGCAGGTCGTGGGCCAGACCGCCCTCATTGGTCAGCAGCAGCAGTCCCTCCGTGTCCTTGTCCAGCCGCCCCACGGGAAAGAGCCCTTGCCGCCGCAGGTCCTGGGGCAGCAGGTCCAGCACCGTTCGCCCCCGGCCATCCTCAGTGGCGGAGAGGTATCCCGTCGGCTTGTTCAGCATGACCCAGGTGTACCGCCGGTAGCACAGCGCCTCACCGTTCACAGTGATCTCCGAGGCCTCCGCATCCGCCTTCTCCTCCGCCGACCGGGCGGGGACGCCGTCCACCAGCACCCGGCCCTGGCGGACCAAATCCCTGGCCTCCCGCCGGGACCATCTCCCGGTGGAGGCGATGATCTTGTCCAACCGCTGTTTCTCCATGGGAATCCCCCTCCCCTCTGTTTTTTGAAAGCTGTATCAATAGGCGGCAGCGCGCGGACCGGCGTCTTTCATCTGGCGGGAAAAGGCAGAAATCCTGGCAGATTTTAAGGGTTCCCTGTTACGGTCCAGATAAAAACTTTTCCGTCTGGATGCGTGCCGCCGCCTATTGGTACAGGTTCTTACTCCTATTTTATCATAATCTCATGGAAAAATGAATAGGAAACAAGCAGGAGGGATGTATCATGCTGATTTTCACTACCCGCTTTTCCAAAAAGAAGGCCGTGCTCATCGCCATTCTCCTGGGGCTGGTCATCGCTGCGGCGATCCTCTTTCTGAGCCGCGGACCGGCGGAGGAAACGCCGGCCCCCCAGCTCCTCACCAACGAGGATCGTGTCTCCTATCTCCAGTCCCTGGGCTGGGAGGTGGCTTCGGAGCCGCTGGAGACGCTGCAGTTCCTGCTGCCGGACCATCTGGCGGAGCCCTATCTGAGCTATAACGAGCTGCAAAACGCCCAGGGCTTCGACCTCTCTCCCTGCTGCGGCAAGCAGCTCTCCCGGTTCACCTATGCCGTCAGCAACTATCCCGGCCGGGCGGAGGGGGTTCAGCTGAACCTCTACATCTGCGAAGACCAGCCAGTGGCGGGGGACATCTTCTGCGCCGGAGCCAACGGCTTCCAGGAAACGCTGGTTTATCCGGAGAGTGGAAAATGAGCTGGATGAAAAAAGGACTGCCGCTACGCGGCAGTCCTTTTTCAAGCCTTGGAAATCAGTCGGCAACGTCGGTGACGGCGCCGGAGCCAACGGTGCGACCGCCCTCGCGGATGGCGAAGCGCAGGCCCTTCTCAATGGCAATGGGGGTGATCAGCTCAACGCTCATCTCCACGTTATCGCCGGGCATGCACATCTCAACGCCCTCGGGCAGAGTGATGACGCCGGTGACGTCGGTGGTACGGAAGTAGAACTGGGGACGATAGTTGTTGAAGAAGGGAGTGTGGCGGCCGCCCTCTTCCTTGCTCAGGACGTACACCTGGCCCTTGAACTTGGTGTAGGGATGGATGGAACCGGGCTTCGCCAGAACCTGGCCACGCTCGATGCCATTGCGGTCCACGCCGCGGAGCAGGGCGCCGATGTTGTCGCCGGCCTCAGCGTAGTCCAGCAGCTTGTGGAACATCTCGATACCGGTGACGACGGTCTTCTTCTTCTCCTCCATGAGGCCGACGATCTCGACTTCCTCGGAGAGCTTCAGCTGGCCGCGCTCCACACGGCCGGTAGCCACGGTGCCGCGGCCGGAGATGGTGAACACGTCCTCCACGGGCATCAGGAAGGGCAGGTCGGCCTTGCGGTCGGGGGTGGGGATATAGCTGTCAACGGCATCCATCAACTCCTTGATGCAGGCATACTCAGGAGCGGCGGGATCGTTGGACT
>CAJTZI010000050.1 GCA_910584075.1 uncultured Oscillibacter sp. | reverse complement strand
AAATAATGCGAAAGTCGGCGCAGCTTGACGCTACGCCGACCCTCGCTTAAAATGTTTTCTTACGTCACCGCCCCTAAAAGCAGCTCCCTTTCAGCGGGTGTCCATTTCACGTATGTTTTGTACCCCAAACTTCTCCCTGTTTTTTAGAATCTGGAAAACGCTCATGCCAGCATATCCAGACCCGCGCCCGCCTCCGGGGCCGCCGGAGCCTCCGCAGCCGTCACCGCCTGGGCGGCGGCGTACTGATGGGCGGCGGCCGCCGCCGAGACTCCTGCCGTGGAGGCGGTAAGCTCCTGCAATTGGGTCCGCAGCTCCAGTCTGGCGGCGGACAGATGCTCCTGTGTCCGATTGTCCATCTCAGCCTCCCGGATATAGCCAGATTCCCGAATGCTCCGCAGCGCCCGGGTGCGGGTGAGCTCCTGCCGGAGCTGGGCAGCCTTTCGGCGGTTCTTCTCCTCCAGGGCCTTCTTCCGCCGGCTCTCCGCCAGCTTCTCCCCCTGTACGTCCCGCTGCTTCTTCCCCGCCCGGCGGACGGCCTTCTGCAATTGGCGGATGGCCGCCTGAATGCGCTCTTTGTTGTCCGGATCGCTCCGCAGGGCGGACTGCAGCTGGACGATCTTCCGCCGGGCATAGCCGGAGGCGGCGGTGATCTCACCCGGCGTCCTGGCCCGTGCCAGCTTGGCATAGGCCATCATGGGGGCGTCCCCGTAGCGGGCGTTTTTGGGCAGCTTGAGCTGATCCCGCCGGGCCTCCGCCTGCTCCTTGGCGTCCCGCATCATCTCATAGACGCTCTTGGTCTCCCTCTGGACGGAGGCGGCGTAGTCCTGCCGCTGAGGCGCACCCGCGCCGCCGGTGATCCCGCTGGACTCCATGGCCGTCCCTCCTCTCTGCTTACAGGGTATATATCGGCAGACGCAGGGCGGATGGAAATACCCAAGTGGAAATTTTATGCAATCCTACAATTTTTTTGTAAGATCCGCTAACAGGCGCCTCTGCTACCGGGCCACAAACACCATGACGCTTCTGGGCCGGATGGTAAAGCGGTCCTCCGCCGCCCGCCGGGAGGGCTGTTCCTCCTCCCATGTGTCCGCCGCCAGCTCCCAGTACATGGAGGCGGGCAGGCGGGGCAGGGTGATCTCCAGCTCCTCCCACCAGGCGTTGGAGGCCACATAGACCACCTGGGGCCCGGTGCTCCGCTGGGCCCCGGCGAACATCACGCCCACGTACCGCTCATGGCTCTCAAAAAATCCGCCGCACCAGGGCTCCACCCCGTGGAAGCTGACGTCCGGAAAGCCGCAGGCGCCATTGCTCAGATTGGTCCGCACCACCCGATGCTCCTTCCGGAAGCGGATCATATGCTGGAAAAAGCGAAACATTCCCCTGTTTTTCTCCAGCCGGGACCAGTCCAGCCAGGAGGTGATGTTGTCCTGGCAATAGGCGTTGTTGTTGCCGAACTGGGTGTTGCAGAACTCATCCCCCGCCAGGAACATGGGAATCCCCCGACTGCACATCAGCAGGGCAAAAGCGCTGCGGATCATCCGCCGCCGCAGGGCGTTCACCGCCGGGTCCTCCGTCTCCCCCTCGGCGCCGCAGTTCCAGCTGTTGTTGTCCCCCGCACCGTCGGTGCCGCCCCAGCCGTTTTTCTCGTTGTGCTTTTCGTTGTAGGCATAGAGGTCGTAGAGGGTAAACCCGTCGTGGCAGGTGAGGAAGTTGATGGAGGCATCCTTCCGCCCCTCGCCGCCGTAGATGTCCCGGGAGCCGGCGAGGCGCAGGGCCGCCGCCTGGGCGCAGCCCTCGTCTCCCTTGAGGTAGCGGCGCAGGTCGTCCCGGTACCGGCCGTTCCACTCCGCCCAGCGGTTCCAGGCGGGGAAGGAACCCACCTGATAGAGCCCCCCGGCGTCCCAGGCCTCAGCGATGAGCTTCACGTCCCCCAGAATGGGATCGAAGGCCAGGGCCTGGAGCAGGGGCGGGTCCCCCATGGGGGCGCCGTCCTCGTCCCGGCTGAGGATGGAGGCCAGGTCGAAGCGGAAGCCGTCCACGTGGTATGTGGTAACCCAGTAGCGCAGGCAGTCCAGAATCATCTGCCGCACAATGGGGTGGTTGCAGTTGACGGTGTTGCCGCAGCCGCTGAAATTGTAGTACTGCCCCTCCGGCGTCAGAAGATAGTAGATGTTGTTGTCAAAGCCCTTGAAGGAGAAGAAGGGCCCCTGCTCGTTGCCCTCCGCCGTGTGGTTGAACACCACGTCCAGATACACTTCAATGCCGTGCTGCTGGAAGGTCTTAATGAGATTTTTCAGCTCGTTGCCCTCCCGGTTGTACTCCGTCCCGGCGGCGTAGCTGGTGTTGGGCGCGAAAAAGCTGACGGTGTTGTAGCCCCAGTAGTTGCACAGCTCCTGTCCCTCCCACACCCGGTAATCCTGCATCTCGTCAAACTCAAAGATGGGCATGAGCTCCACGGCGTTGACCCCCAGCTCCAGCAGGTACGGCAGCTTTTCCAGAAGCCCCGCAAAGGTTCCGGGATATTGGACGCCGGAGGAGGGATCTTTGGTAAAGCCCCGGACATGGAGCTCGTAGATGATGAGGTCCTCCATGGGGATCAGAGGCGGCCGGGCGTCCTTCCAGTCGAAGTCGTCCTTCACCACCCGGGCCCGGTAGTGCTGGCCGTGGGGAGAGGTCTTCCCCCACCGGCTCTGCCCCGTCACCGCCTTGGCATAGGGGTCCAGCAGGTAGCGGGTCCGGTCAAAGATCAGCCCCTTCTCCGGCTCATAGGGGCCGTCTACCCGGTATGCGTACTCGAACTCCTCTATGTTCAGCTTGAACACGATCATGGAGTACACGTTGCCGATCCGATAGCGCTTGGGAAAGGGCAGCGCTGCGAAGGGCTCCGCCTCCCCCCTGTGAAACAGCAGCAGCTCAATGGAGCTGGCATTGTGGGAGTGGACCGTGAAATTCACACCGCCGGGGATGGCGGTGGCCCCATTGATCTCATAAAACCCGGGGCGGACCTCAAAGCCACTGATCACGTCCATGGGTACTAGGTGGATGGTTCTGGGCAGCACCAGCTTCTCCTCCACCCTTGTCGTCTCTTCGTTCATCCTGTCTCCTCCGTCCTTCCAATTTACAGGTTCTGGATCAGATCTTTCACAATCCGGGCGGTCATCCCCCAGACCACGTGTCCCTCATACCGCCAGGAGGGCACCTCCACGGCGCCGCGGCTCCAGACGTAGTCCCGGGGAATCCCCGCCGCCTCGTAGGGAAAGTCCTCCGGCAGGCTGGGCGTCAGCTCGTAGCGGGCAGTCACCGGCGGCGTACGGCGGAAAAAGTCCAGCGGCACCGTAAAGATCTCCGCCACCTCCGCCGGGGAGGGCCGCATCCGGGCCAGACCCGCCGGCGATACAACGCCCACTACGGGCCGCAGCAAAAACCCCCGCTGATTGCAGATGAAGTCCGAGGGCCCCAGCAGCTCCACCTCCCCCCGGGGGATGGAGAGCTCCTCCTCCGTCTCCCGCAGGGCGCAGTCCTCCGGCGTCTCTCCCGGCTCCATCCGCCCGCCGGGAAAGCACACCTCGCCCCCCTGCCGCAGCGCCGCCGCCCGGGTCTCAAACAGCAGCCGGGGGCCCGATTGTATCTCCACCAGGGGTGCCAGCACGGCGTAGCTCCGCTCCGCTCCCAAAAGCCCCGGCGTATGGCCGCCGTACCGGCGGCGCAGCCTCTCAACCACCTCTGTCACAGCAGCATCTCCAGCGCCCGGCACCGGTTCTCAATGTCCACCGCCGGAAGGCTCGGCGCGTACTCCCCGTCCAGGGACCAGGGCAGCTTCTCCTCCGTCTCCAGATGGATGGAGGCCGCATGGCGGAACACCAGCCCCTCGCTGTCGTACTGCTGGTTCAGCAGCGCCACCGCCAGGTTCTGAAGGTCCGCCGGGGTGCGGGGATTGGGGATGAGCAGCAGCTCGAATTTCCCGTCATCCAGCACCACCCGCTCCTCCTCCAGCTTCATCAGCCCGCCGATGGAGGTGGAATTGCACACCGCGCCGAAGAGATACTCCCCGTCCAGAACCTCCCCGTCGGCGGTGAGCCTCACCCGATAGGGCCGCAGGCTGTTCAAATCCTTTATGCCCTCCAGAATATAGGCGAAGTGGCCCAGGGCGTTCTTGGCGGCCTGGGAGGCGGTGTAGGAGCTGCGGGTAAAGGCGCCGAAGGAGGCCACGTACACAAAATACCGGTCGTTCCAGCATCCCACGTCCAGCCGGCGGGGCGTGCCGGACAGCATGGCCGCCGCGGCCTCCGCCGGCTTTCCGGGCAGGCGCAGGCTGGAGGCAAAGTCGTTGGTGCTGCCCTGGGGCAGGTAGCCCAGCAGGGGCGGGTGCTCCAGCCGCATCAGACCGTTGACCACCTCGTTCAGCGTCCCGTCGCCTCCCACCGCCGCCACCGCGTCATAGACCCCGCCGGCGGCCTCAGCGGCGGCGGCCGCATCGCCGGGCTGGGCGGTGGTGTTGTGGATGGAGAGGAGATATCCCCCCTGCGAGAGCACAGCCGCCGCGTCAAACAGCGGCCCCCGGGCCTTGTGCCTGCCTGCCTTGGGATTGACAATCATCAGCAGTTTTTTCGGTTCCATGTCTCTGACAGCGCCTCCTGACGCAAACACGTTAAAATGATGCAAAAGCAGTATACCACGGGAAAATCGGGATTGCAATTCCCCGGGCCTTTGTGTAAAATGAAATATACTATACAGCCGCCCTTAAAATGCCCGGAAAATGCCGCCGGGCGGCAGCTCCGCCTTTCCCGCCGCGGAGCCCGGGGGCCGCTGTGGAAAAGAGGCGGTACCGGATGAATCGAAAAAGCGAGCATGTGAAGGGCGGCGTCACGGTGTTTTTGACCGTGGGGGCCATCCTGCTCTTTTATGACACCCTGTTTGGACGCCACTGGCTTCTGAACGTCTGGCGCCAGCTGATGACCGCCGTCCGGCCCATTCTCTACGGCGCCTTCATGGCCTATCTGCTGGCGCCGGTGGTGAATTTTTTTGAGGCCCGCCTCTTCCCCGGCCAGGTGCAAAGGGCCCGGGAGAAGGGCCGTTTCACCGCTCCCGCCGCCCGGGCGGCCAGCCTGCTGCTGACATGGCTGCTGGTGTGCCTCATGTTCTATATTCTGGCCTCGGTGCTTCTGCCGGAGCTCTACAAGAGCGTACTCCAGCTGGTGAGCAACGTGGAGAACTACTACAACACCATCGCCGGCTGGGTGGAGGCACTGCTGGCCACCTATCCGGACGTGGAGGACCTGGTGGTGGGCCAGCTGAACAGCTACTATCAGGACATCACCGGCTGGCTGAACGCCCACGACATCGCGGACTGGCTGCAAAAGGCCCTTTCCCAGGCCCAGACGGTGATGAGTCTGGCCGCCGGCAGCGTGATGGGTCTTTTCAACTTTTTGAAAAATCTGCTGGTGGGAGTGATCGTCTCCATCTACCTGCTCTTCGCCAAGGAGTACTGCGCCGCATTTGCCCGGAGGACAGCCTGCGCCCTGTTCTCCCGGAAGAAAGCCGGCTGGGTGCTGCGGGGCGTCCACCGGGTGGATGTCATCTTCTCCGGCTTCGTCCGGGGCAAGCTGCTGGACTCCCTCATCATCGGTATTTTGTGCTTTATCAGCTGTTCCATCCTGAAATTTCCCTACACGCCCCTGGTGTCCGTCATCGTGGGGATCACCAACATCATCCCCTTCTTCGGCCCCTTCCTGGGGGCGGTGCCCAGCGCCTTTTTGATCCTGCTGGTCTCCCCCATGAAGGCGCTGTACTTCCTGCTGTTCATCCTGGTGCTCCAGCAGCTGGACGGCAACGTCATCGGACCCAAGATTCTGGGGGATACCACGGGCCTGTCCAGCCTGTGGGTCATCATCGCCATTCTGGTGGGGGGCAGCTTCTTCGGCCTGCCGGGGATGTTCTTCGGCGTGCCGGTGTGCGCCTGCCTGTACAGCCTCTTCACCTTCCTGGTGGACACCTGCCTGAAAAAGAGACGCCTCCCCCTGGAGGTGGACGCCTACGCCGGCGGCGTACCCGCCCCGGATGCGCCAAAGTCCGCCCCGCCAGAGCCGGAGAACAGCGGGGACTGACGCCGGACGTATCTGTTTTCCACAAAACGACTCCCCTCTGTCTGCGAAAATCCTATGAAAAAGGGGTTGCAATCAGACGCTCCATCGTGTACAATACAGCCTTGCGGGGCCTCGTTAGAAAAATAACGACCCCCAGGGCTGTATTCTCTTGCGGCGCCCTCTGATGGAAACGCCGTGGAACCAGACAGCGCCGACAACTGAATAGAGCCGATCATTTCTGACCGGGCGGACAGTTTCCGCCCGACACTGACTCCTTCGGGAGCAGTGATGTAAAGGAGAAATCGACATGCGGAAGAAACTTCTCTCGCTCCTTCTTCTGGTCAGCCTCCTGGGCGCCGTACTCTGCGGATGCAAAGACGGCAGCGCAGAGCAGCGGACAGCGGACGGACAGGAACCCACCATCGGCTCTACCGGCGAAACCGCCAACGAGATTACCGTTGGCATCGCCCAGGACCTGGACGACAGTCTTGACCCCCACAAAGCGGTGGCGGCAGGAACCAAGGAAGTCATGTTCAACGTATTTGAGGGCCTGATGAAGCCCACACCTGACGGAGATCTGATCCCCGCGGTCGCCGACCACTACGAGCTTTCCGAGGACAAGACCACGTACACCTTTACCCTGCGGCAGGGCGTACAGTTCCACAACGGCGAGCCGGTAGATGCTGGGGATGTGGTATATTCCATCCAACGCTGCGCCGACGACTCGGAGGGAGAGCCTCTGGTCCCGGCGCTTTCTGCTGTACAGAGCGTCACGGCGGACGGCGGCACCGTAACCATCACCCTGGACCAGCCCAACACCGAATTTTTGTCCTACCTGACCCTGGCCATCCTCCCGGAGGGTTACGACCAGCAGGACACGGCACCCGTGGGCACCGGCCCGTTCAAGTTCGTCTCCCGGGCCGCCCAGGACAACATCGTGCTGGAGCGGTTTGACGGCTACTGGGGCACCCCGGCGTATCTGGACCGTGTGACCTTCAAGATCATGGAGAACGCGGACAGCATCATCGTCAGCCTCCAGAGCGGGGCCGTGGACCTGTGCGCCCACCTCAGCAGCACCAGCGCCGCCCAGCTGGAAAACGACTTCAACATCGAACAGGGCACCATGAACCTGGTGCAGGCCCTGTACCTCAACAACGCCGAAAAGCCCTTTGACGACATCCGGGTCCGGCAGGCCCTTTGTTATGCCGTCGACAAGCAGGGCATCATCGACATCGCCTTCGCCGGGTACGGCCATCCCATCGGCTCCAGCATGTACCCCGCCTTCGGCAAGTATTTTGACGAAAGCCTCACAAGCCACTACACTCCGGACCTGGAGAAGGCCAAACAGCTGCTCTCAGACGCCGGATATCCGGACGGCTTCTCCATGACCATCACCGTGCCCTCCAACTACCAGCCCCATATTGACACCGCCCAGGTGATTGTGGGCCAGCTGGCCCAGATCGGCGTCACCGCCGAGATCCAGCTGGTGGAGTGGGGCACATGGCTCTCCGATGTGTACGCCGGACGGCAGTTCCAATCCACCGTGGTGGGCGTGGACGCCTCCAATATGACCGCCCGGGCCCTGTTGGAGCGGTTCAGCTCTACCGCTGGTAATAATTTTATCAACTATAACAACCCGGAGTATGACGCGCTTTTTGCCCAGGCCCTGTCCACCTTTGACGACGGGTCGCAGACCGCCGTCTACAAGCAGATGCTGGAAAACCTGGCGGAGAACGCCGCCAACGTCTACATTCAGGACCTGGCGGACCTGGTGGCCGTCCGCAAGGGGCTCACCGGCCTCCGGTTCTATCCCATCTACGTGCTGGACCTCTCCACGGTCCGTTACGAGTGATCCTATGAGTCACCGGCCTCATTCAGGCCGGACACCCCGGAGGGAGGCGAGACCATGAAGTACGCTGCCAAAAAAATCGCGGCCATGCTTCTCACCATGGTCATCGTCTCCCTTCTGGCGTTTACGGCCTTCTCCCTGATCTCCGGCGACGCGGCGGAGATCATGCTGGGCACCCAGGTCACGCCGGAGCGTCTGGCTGCGCTGCGGACAGAGCTGGGGCTGGACCGGCCTCTGCCGGTGCGGTACCTTTCCTGGCTCCTGGGCTTTTTCACCGGAGACCTGGGCATCTCCATCAAGTACCATCAGCCCGTGTGGGACCTGATCGCCCCCAAGGTGCTGGTGACGCTGTGCCTGAGCGTTTTGTGCTTTTTGCTGATTACCGCCGTCTCCATCCCCCTGGGGATCCGCTCCGCCGCCAGAGCCGGCGGGGCGCTGGACTGCCTTGGCACCGTTGCCAACCAGCTGTGCATGGCGGTGCCCTCCTTTTTCACCGGCATCCTGCTGTCCTGGGGCTTTGGAATCACGCTGAAATGGTTCATGCCCGGCAGCTTTCCGGACCTGGGAACGGATTTCCCCGGTGCGGTGAAATACCTCTTTTTCGCCGCTGCTGCCATCGCCGTCCCCCGTGTGGCCATGACTGTACGGATGCTCCGGGGCGCCATCCTCACCGAGATGCGGAAGGACTACGTCCGCACCGCCATCTCCCGGGGAGCGGGACGGCAGCGGGTGCTGTACCGCCACGTGCTGAAAAACTCCCTGGCCCCGGCGGTCACGCTTCTGGCCCAGACCATGGCGGAGATTGTGGCCGCCGGCATCGTGGTGGAGCAGGTGTTCGTCATCCCCGGCCTGGGGAGAATGCTGGTGGCCTCCATCGGGAGCCGGGACTACCCGGTGGTCCAGGCCATTGTGGTTATTCTGGCCTTCTGGGTGGTGCTGGCAGGCACGGCGGCGGACATCATCAACCAGCGGATTGACCCCCGCCTGCGGCTGGGAGGTGACCCATGAGACGGCAGAACGGTTATCTCACCGCCGGACTGATTCTGGCGGGACTGACGGCGGCGCTGATCGTCCTGGGCTTTTTCTGGACACCCTGGGACCCCAACGCCATGACCGCGGACCGCTCCGGCCCCTCTCTGGCCCACCTGATGGGTACGGACAACTTCGGCCGGGACATCCTCAGCCGGGTGATGAAGGGCGCCGGGACCACCGCCTCCATCGCCCTGGCAACCGTGGCCATCGGCGCCGGGTGCGGCACGGTCATCGGAGCTCTCACCGGGTACTTCGGCGGCATTGTGGACGAGGTCCTGATGCGGATTAACGACGCCCTCACCGCCTTCCCCAGCGTCCTGCTGGCCCTGGTGGTCATCAGCGTCCTGGGCCCCGGGAAGCAGATCAACGTCATTCTGGCCCTGGGACTGGTGTTTATCCCCGGCTTTGCCCGGATCACCCGGACGGCCTTCGCCGCCCTTCGGGACGTGAACTACGTCAAAAGCGCCCGGCTCATGGGGGCGGGCAGCGGGCGGATTCTGCTGGTGCACATCCTGCCCAACGTCATGCACGTGCTGCTGCCGGCCCTGACCATCGGCTTCAACAACGCCGTGCTGGCGGAGGCCTCCATGAGCTATCTCGGCATCGGCGTCACGCCGCCGGACGCCTCTTTGGGCTATATGCTCTCGGAAGCCCAGGGGATGTTCGGCATCGCCCCCTGGTACGCCGCCGGCACGGGTCTTGTCATCATTCTGATGGTGTTCAGCGCCGGCCTTATTGGCGAGGGGCTGCAGCGCCGGAACGGGGAGGGGACATAATGCTGGAAATTCGAGACCTGCACGTGAAATTCCACAACCGGGACCGGGAGGCCGTGGCGGGGGTGTCGTTCACCATCGAGAACGGCGACATCCTGGGTCTGGTGGGGGAGTCCGGCTCCGGCAAGTCCGTCACCGCCATGAGCGTGGCGGGTCTGCTGCCCCGGAGCCGGTGCGATTACTCCGGCAAAATTCTGCTGGACGGGCGGGAACTGCTCCACCTCCCCCGCCGGTCGCTGCGGAAGATCCAGGGCCGGGAGATCGGCGTGGTATTCCAGGAGCCCCAGAGCTGCATGGATCCTCTGATGAAGATCGGGCCCCAGGTGGAGGAGGTCCTCTCCATTCACCAAAGCCTCCCCAGGGCGGAGCGGAAGCGGCTTGCCCTGGAGGCACTGGCGGCGGTAGAGCTGCCGGCCCCGGAAGAGGTTTACGGCAAGTACCCCCACCAGCTCTCCGGCGGGATGCTCCAGCGGGCCATGATCGCCGCGGCCATCGTCATCCGGCCAAAGCTGCTGCTGCTGGACGAGCCCACCACCGCCCTGGACGTGACCATCCAGGCCCAGATCCTGGAGCTTTTGAAAAAACTGAACGCCGAGAGCGGCATCTCCATGCTGTTCATCTCCCACAACCTGAACGTGGTGCGCAGGCTCTGCGGCCGGGTGGCGGTAATGCAGCGGGGCGTTCTGGTGGAGGAGGGGGAGACGGACACCGTATTCCACCACCCCCGGCACCCCTACACCCAGCGGCTGATTGCCGCCATCCCCACCCGGGAGAGAAGGGAGGATGCCCCATGAGCGAGGAAACCGTTTTGTCTCTCCGTCATGTCACCAGCGGCTACCGGGAGGGCGGCCACTTCCGGCGGAGGGCAAATCAGGAGGTGCTCCACGACGTGACCTTTGATGTCCGCCACGGCGAGATTCTGGGCCTTGTGGGGGAGTCCGGCACCGGCAAATCCACCCTGGCCCGGACCATCCTGGGGATGGTGAAGCCGGACCGGGGAGAGGTCATCCACTACACCAAGCGGCCCCAGATGATCTTTCAGGACCCATACAGCTCCCTGAATCCCGCCTATCCCGTCTCCTGGGCTCTGGAGGAACCCCTGCGGATCTTCGGCAGGTACGGCCCCCAGGAGCGGAAGCGCCGGGTGCGGGAGATGCTGGAACGGGTGGAGCTGCCGGAGGAGTGCCTGGAGGCAAAGCCCGATGAGCTCTCCGGCGGGCAGCGGCAGCGGGTGTCCATTGCCGCGGCGCTGATCCAGCGGCCCCGGTTCCTAATCGCCGACGAGCCGGTCTCCGCACTGGACGTGACCATTCAGGCCCAGATTCTCAAGCTGCTGAAAAATCTGCGGAATGAGCTGGATTTAAGCTACCTCTTCATCTCCCACGACCTGAACGTGGTCTATCAGCTCTGCGACCGGGTGCTGGTAATGAAGCAGGGCCGCATTGTGGAGCAGGGCGCCGTGGCGGAGATTTTTGAGCATCCGAAAGAGGCGTATACGCGGCAGCTGCTAGCGGCAGCTGAATAGAGCCAGTCCGGAGGGCCCAGGGGCAGAGCCTCTGCTGGGGTGCGGGGCAAAGCCCCGTAAGTCCCCGCGGAGCGGGGAATATCTCCACAGGCGGGTCTCCGCCCGGAGCGCTTCCATATTGAATGACCGCAGTTTTCAAGGCAGGGGCAAAGCCCCTGAGCACCGGAGCTCTTGTCACTTTTTCTTGAACGAAAAAGTGACAGAAAAGAACTTTCACGCGCTGCGCGCCCCTCTGTCATCCAATCCTCCACGACGGCAATGAAAGTAATCGATCACCATGAAACACTTTTTCCTCCCATACAAAAAACTCCATATCTGGTTGCTGTCCGCCCTGGGCGTTCTGCTGGTCCTCCGGCTGTGCCGGGGGAACCGGGCCTGGATGAACGCCCTGGCGGAGCACGTCACCGTTCCCCTGCGGCGGGGACTGGGGGAGCTGTGCTACCGGGTGGACTTCTCCGTCATGGAGGTCCTCTACGTCCTGGCCGTCCTGCTGAGCCTGGGATACCTGGCCTGGAGCATCATCGCTGTCGTCCGGGCCAGGGGCCGCCGGCGGCAACGGGCCTACGGTGCGGTCCTGGGAGCCCTCTGCGCCTGCGTGACCGTTGGCACCCTGTTTTTCTTTCTGTGGGGCCTCAGCTTTTGGACGGACAGCTTTCAGGACAAGTCCGGCATTTACGCCCAGCCCGTGGCCCCGAAGGACCTGAAATCCGTGACGGCGTATTTCGCGGAGCGGACGGCTCTCTCGGCAGGCGACGTCCCCCGGGATGAAACAGGCCGCTTCGCTGTATCCTGGAAGGAGATCCTGGCGGACAGCCCCCATGTCTACGACGCCCTGGAGGAGGAGTTCCCCTTCCTGGCCTTCGAGGACAAAGGGGTGAAACCCATGTTCTTCTCCCGGCTTATGAGCCGCATGGACTTCACCGGCTTCTACTGTGCCTATACCGGGGAGTCCAATGTGAACATCGACAGCCCCGCCTGCCTCCTGCCCTCCACTGTCACCCATGAGCTGGCTCACCAGCGGGGCATCGCCTCGGAGCAGGAGTGCAATTTCCTGGCGGTGCTGGCCGCCACTGCCAGCGGGAATCCCGCCTACGTCTACTCCGGCTGGCTCATGGGGTATATCTACCTGGGCAACGCCCTGTACTCCCTGGACCCGGACACCTACTGGGCCATTCGGGATACCCTGCCGGAGACGGTTCAGGCGGACCTGGCGCATAACAACGCCTACTGGGCCCAGTTCCGGAACTCCGCCGCCAAAAAGGTCTCCAGCAAGGTCTATGACAGTATGCTCAAGGCCTACGGCGATGAGCGGGGCATCCAGTCCTACGGCACCGTGGTGGATTTGCTGGTGGCGTACTACAAATAGCGTGAGCGGCCGAAACAGGCGGCACCTCCAAATGGTGAAGGGGGAAATCATATGCGGCGCAGCAGTGAAATGGATCGATTGCTGAATGAAATGGCGGTGTACAAAACCGAGTTGGCCAAAGGCAGCGTAACCAGTCAATTCCAGCGGATCCAGGCCATGATTCAAAGCATTCCGGATGTGAACATATCCAATTCCGAGGGATATACTTACCTGATGATCGCTGTGATGCAGCATAAGGCTGACGTTGTCAAGCTGCTGTTGGAGGCCGGCGCCGACCCCAACATCGGCCGCCGCGACGGCGTCCGGCCATTGGCGGCGGTATTTCTAAAAAGAACAGAGCACCGTCAGGAGATCGTCCGGCTTCTGGTTGACCATGGCGCAGACCCTTCCTTATGCAGCCGGCCAGGGCAGACCGCTTTTGATTTCGCCGAAATCACCCAGGCAGAACCTCCTCTCATCGAACTGTTAGAACGGGCAAATTTCCGATTGCACGGAGTTCCCCGGGGAGCCGAACAGGCAAATGCCTAGTCCGTCCCCCCTGGCTGCCTGTTGGGGCCGCCGTCCCGCCCTTTCCCCGGCCCGCTCAGCACGCCATGAAAATCACCCTTACCCGGAAGCCGCGGCTTTTCGGGTAAGGGTGATTTTCTATCCCCCGTATGCGGGCGCCCCGGAGCTTCCTTCGCGCCTCACCGCTTGAGGTACTCGTTGGGGTCCACCGGCGACCCGTCCTTGGTGACGGAGAAATGGAGGTGGGGGCCCTGGGCGGACTCTGCCGGCGCAGTGCGGCCCACCGCGCCGATAATCTGCCCGGCGGAGACAGTCTCCCCCGCCTCCACGTTGGGCCGGGCCTGGAGGTTGGAGTAGGTGGTCTGGTAGCCGCCGTCATGGTTGATGACCACCGTGGTGCCCATCAGGGGATCGTCCGTCACCGAGGACACGGTTCCGGAGCTGGCCGCCAGCACCGTGGTGCCCTGGACGGCGGAGATGTCGATGCCGTCATGGGTGCGCCAGTCCGCCAGGGTCTCGTTGTACACCAGCTGATCTACGGAGAAGACCGTGACCACCTCCCCGTTCAGCGGCGAGACGATCAGCCTGGGGGCCTCCACCACCACCGGGGTGTCGTCCACCGGGAGCTCCGGCATGGGGGGCGGAGTCTCCTGTTCCGGCGTCTCCTCCGTCTCATGCTCCGCCGGGGCGATGGTTTCCACCACGGCGGGAATTTCCGGCGCGGCGGGCTCCACGACAGATGGGGTGATCAGATCCGTTCTCCGAGGCACGCTCTCATCCGCAGGCTTGTCCCGGCCCGCAAACAGTGCAAAGCTGCCCCCTACGCCCACAGCCAGAACGCACAGTGCCAAAACCGCGTAAAACCAGGCGCTGCCAAAAATCGACTTCCAATTGTTCATTGCTTGTCCCTCCCTTAATTTGGTACAAGGGGAGTATGGACAGGTTTTCCGGGAGTTATACAGCATCTTACGGGAGAATGAGGCGGTTTTTCGTTCTTTTCAGAAAGCACAGACGGCTGGACTCTCCGGTCATTCCATGAGACCGCCTTGAAATAGTCCGGTGCCAACGCCCCAATCAGCGCAGACAATTGAATTGGGAGGCGTCTTCGAAACTGTCATTTTTTCAATGCCGCGAAAAATCTGCATGTTACAGCGAATATGAAACAGGCCTCGGAAATCATCCGCAGTTTGATCCTGACGTAGTAAATAATTTCCCCAGATTCCCCGAAACCGCCGCGATTTAAGAAACAGTCTCTTCTCTTTCCTGTCTCCCTCAGATTTTTATTGATTTTCCCGTCAAATCATGGTATAAAAAATTCGAGAAAACCCGAAATTTACAGATGGAGGATGGAATATGGAAAACAACGTGCGTCCCGCCGACATGCGGCGGATCAACACGCAGGAGCTGGCGGAGGCCTTTATTGCGGACCAGGTGGAAAAGGTCCGGGCCCAGGTGGGCGACAAAAAAGTCCTGCTGGCCCTCAGCGGCGGCGTGGACTCCTCCGTGGTGGCCGCCCTGCTGATCAAGGCCGTCGGCAAGCAGCTGGTGTGCGTCCACGTGAACCATGGCCTCATGCGTAAGGGCGAGAGCGAGCAGGTGATTGAGGTTTTCAAAAACCAGCTGGACGCCAACCTGATCTACGTGGACGCCACAGACCGCTTCCTGGACCTGCTGGCCGGGGTGGACGAGCCGGAACGCAAGCGCAAGATCATCGGCGGCGAGTTCATCAAGGTCTTTGACGAGGAGGCTCGGAAGCTGGAGGGCATCACCTTCCTGGCCCAGGGAACCATCTACCCCGACATCCTGGAAAGTGACGGCGTGAAGGCTCACCACAACGTGGGGGGGCTTCCGGAGGAGATGCAGTTTGAGCTGGTGGAACCGGTGAAGCTCCTCTTCAAAGACGAGGTGCGTGTAGTGGGCAAGGCTCTGGGCCTGCCGGTTTCCATGGTGGAGCGCCAGCCCTTCCCCGGCCCGGGTCTGGGGGTGCGCTGCCTGGGGGCCATCACGCGGGACCGTCTGGCGGCCCTGCGGGAGTCCGACGCCATCCTCCGGGAGGAGTTCGCCAAAGCGGACCTTGCGGACAAGGTATGGCAGTTCTTCACCGTGGTGCCGGACTTCCGCTCCACCGGCGTGCGAAACGGCAAGCGGGCCTTTGACTGGCCGGTGATCATCCGGGCCGTCAACACCGTGGACGCCATGACCGCCACGGTGCCCCAGCTGCCCTGGGCAGTGCTGGAGACTGTCACCAGCCGCATCCTGGCGGAGGTGCCGGGGGTATGCCGGGTGCTGTATGACCTGACGCCCAAGCCTATTGGGACCATTGAGTGGGAGTGATTTTCCAAAACTATGAACCCGTTGCGGCGCAACGCTTTCCCGATTTCATGTCCCTCTTTTGATAACGATTTGATAACGCTCCCCATAGGCCGTATCATT
>CAJTZI010000049.1 GCA_910584075.1 uncultured Oscillibacter sp. | reverse complement strand
GGGGAGCAGGGCGGCCCGGGGGCCATCAGCCACCTCTACACCCGAATTAAGGAGAAAGCGGACTTCCCCTATTACATGGAGAAGCCCGCCGGGCACTATTTATATCTCTGCTGCCGGGGCCGCTGGGATATTTCCACAGGTTATGCCGCCCTTAGAAGTTATATCCTGAGACAAGATTTGGAGATTACCGGGAATTTTTACGCCTGCGATTTGGCCGGATTTATCCTCAATTCGGTGGAGAAAAACGCGGCGTCGATGATCTCTGTACAGCTATTGAACAAATCCCCGAGCGAAAGAACCCTTTCAAAGGACTTTGGAGCAGAGCGAAATCGCTGGCTTGATTAAAAAAACCGAAAAAGGAGCGTACAAGTGATCTGAAACAGAACGGTAAAACCACACCGGGCCAGTCTCTTTTCCGGTGGTATTTTTCTATACCAAAAGAGCGAGAGAACACGGAATTCTACAGGTATTCACTAGGCCTTGTTTGAAACATGACTAAACGCCCAATCAGTGGCTCTTTCAATGTGGCCTGATATTCAAATCTACAAGAACCTTTTCCCGCCGTTTTTGACTTGATGGGTGAAGGAGCTCTTTCATCACATCGAGAGGAGATGACCGGGATGAACGACAAAACCATTGTGGAGCTGTACTGGCAGCGCAGCGGCGACGCCATCGCGGAGACCAGCCGGAAGTACGGCGGGTACTGCTACGCCATCGCCTATAATCTGCTGTCCAGCGCCCGGGACGCGGAGGAGTGCGTCAACGACACCTGGCTGGGGGCGTGGAATTCCATGCCGGACAACCGCCCCCAATACCTGGCCCCCTTTCTGGGGAAGATCGCACGGAGGCTTGCCTTCAACCGCTTCCGGGCGGGCCGGGCGGAGAAGCGGGGCGGGGGAGAGCTGCCGCTGGTGCTGGAGGAGCTGGGGAACTGCGTCCCCGCCGCCCCCAGCGCCGCCCAGGCGGTGGAGGACGGGGAACTGGAGGCGGAGATCGGCCGCTTTCTCCGCGCCCTGCTGCCCAGGGACTGCGACATATTTCTGCGGCGTTACTGGTACGGTGAGTCCCTGGCGGAGATCGCCGGGCGCTATTGTCTGAAGCTGAACACCGTGAAGACCAGCCTCTACCGCACCCGGGAGAAGCTGCGCCGTCACCTGGAACAGGAGGGATATGCCCTATGAGAAAAGAGGAACGGCTGTTTTTGGCCATCGGCGCCGCGGACCCGGCGCTGCTGGAGCGGAGCGAGCGGAAGGACAGGCCCTTCCGGCTGGGGCGGGGAGGGCTTGCCGCTGCGGCGTGTCTGGCGGTGCTGTGTGCCCTGGCGGTCTACACGTTGCGGCGGCCCGCCGCGCCGGCAGCGCCGGATATCACGCCCCCGCCGGACACGGTCCAGACGGCTCCGGAGGTCCTGGCCCTCACCGGCGGGGACATCGGGGAACTGCACCTGGTGGCGGTCCACTACGGACCCGGCCGGGACGAAGCCGCCGACGACTTTATCCTCTATATCAACGAGGAGCTCTACTGCGGGACCTGGGAGGGAGAAAGCTATGCTGTCCGGCCCCGGGTGCCGTCTCCGGAGGGCCTGCCGGAGTGCAGCCTCACCATCTCCCACCGCCCCGGCGCCTCTTTGGAGGCGGTGCTGGCGGAGACTCGGGCGGCCCTGGAGGCGGAGTTTGACATGGTGGAGGCCCAGCCGGGCACGGAGGGCCGCGTGGTCCTGTCCGCCTGGGACGGAGACGAATCCGGCGCGGAGTGGGACGCGGCCAACGCCGCCGTTACGCTGGCGGACGACCGGCAGGGGGGCGTCTTCGTCCTCACCGCCCGGTACTTTACCGAGGCTGCCGAGGGCCACGGAGTCAATTTCGCCGACATGGCGGCCTCCTTCCAGCCTGTCCCCCCCGACGTGATTGTTCCGGCGTGGATGGCGGCCCTGCGGGAGACGGTGGATACCCTGATGCCGGCGCTGTTCTCCGATGAGTGGCCGCCGGAGGCGGAGGCTCTGCTGGCGGAGGGCGCCCAAGTGGACCTCTATGGGGAGGACGTGTCCGGCTATGTCAGCATCGCCGGGGTGGACATCACCGCCGATGACGACCAGGCCCCTTCCTCCGCCGTGGTCTCTGTCCGGCACCGGATCAGCTCAGAGGATTCCATAACCTATGTGACCATGATGCTGAAATATGCTGAGGAACACTGGCTGGCGGATTTCATCGGACTGGAGAAGTGAGCAAAATCGGGACCCCGGTTTTCCGGGGCCCCGATTTTTTCGTGGTTATGAGAGGGAAATCTCCACATCCCCCACCAGCACGGCCTCCGCCTCCGTCGGGTCCATCAGCTCCGAAAAGACAACGTTCAGCATGATCCTGCCGCTGAGCCGTCCGTCGTCGTGATGGGTGAAGCTGGCGCTGGCGGAGGAGCTGCCGCCGGAGAGCTGGAGGTCCTCCGCGGAGATCACGGTGCCGTCCCGGAGGCGCAGGGACAGGGAGGACTCCACCTCCCGGGAGATGGCCTGATCGCTCATGTCCGGCAGGTCTTCACCCTTTATGCGCACCTGGAAGGACAGAGGGGACATCTCCGCCGTGTAGGTGATGCCGTCCTCCGCCGCCTTTCCGGCGACGGTCTCTACGTCGAAGGAGGGGCGGAAGGTCACCACGGCGGCGTGGTCCGCCAGGGGGACGTCCTCACCGTCCACCTCCAGCTCCGGCGGCCACACCAGAAGCGTGATGGAGGGATTCAGCGGCGCCGTCAGGCCCCAGCCCTCCTGAAAATTGGCGCTGAGCATACAGGTCAGAGTGCGGCTCTCCGTGTCAAAGCCCAGGGTGTGGGTAGACTGGCTGGAGGTAGAGCTGCGACCGGAATAGGTCTTCCGTTGTTCCTCCAGACCCATGTCCCGGATGTCCTCCCAGGAGATGGTCCTGCCCCGAAGGGTGCCTATGCGCAGGGGCGGCAGGTGCTCCGCCGCCGCCACGGCCTCCAGGTCCGTGTCCTCCGGCAGCTGGTAGTCCAGCAGGACGTACAGGTTCTTTTTGTCCCCGATGGCCTGCCGCACCGTCAGCGTCACATCGCCGCAGACGGCCGCGGCGTTCACGTCCCGGAACACTCCCTCCGCCCCGGGGACCTCCTGGGATGATGTCCCGAACCGCTCCAGAAAGGCCGGGTCCCACGCCATGACCTCCAGGGCGGTTCCCGCCGTGACCAGGATTCCCACGGCCAGCACGGCCGCCAGCAGAACTTTTTTTCCAACGCTCCAGGGGCGGAACCTCCGCCGCCTCTCCGGCTCCGCCGGCAGGGCTGCCACCTGCTCCCACAGGCCCAGGTACTCCGCCGCCGGGGCGGGGAGGGATTCGTCCAGGGGCACTTCCCACCTGCGGCGGCGCCTGTGCTCATCCCGGCACTGGTTGGCCGCCACCTGGAACAGCCACCGCCGCTCCTGCTCCGGCGAGGCGAAGTCCGGGGCCCGGTACAGCCGCTTGCAAAACACCTCCTGGAGGGCGTCCTCCGCATCGGCGGGACTGCCCAGCTGCACCAGGCAGAAGCGGTACAGCGCCGGACCGTACGCCGTGTAGGTCTTTTCAAATATCTCCTCCGCCGTCAAAGACGCCGCCTCCTTCCGTGGGCCTGTGACTGTATAACGCCGCGGGAGCGGAAAAGGTCACTTTTTTTGCTCCGTGCTTTGGCGCATGGCACAGCTTTTTATTATAAAGCCGTGGGTTCTGCGGGGCAATACCGCACGCAAATCGATGGATATTTCAGAATGTACATTATGATATTATAAAGAGGAGCGGTGGTGTCAGGCCGGAAAGACAGGAACAGGTGCTTAGAAGCTGTTAATTATTGGAAAAACACGGATATTTTTTTCTGTTTCGGCTCAAAAATCGGAAAATATATCCGATTGCCTCTTGAAAATGCAAAATGGGCTGTGCTATAATTGCGCGTTGATGTACATACCTTATAATAACTATAAATACAGAATATATATTCTGTATGAAGCAAACGCATGGGAGGACCGGCCCGAATCCGAATTTGACCGGGCGCGGCGTTCCGAGTTTTGCAACTTTTTCGCCATATGACAGAAAAGAGAAAAAAGGAGATTCAAAGCCTATGGAACAGGGTTTGTGTGTTACTTTTTTCGGAGGATTTACCATTTCCTGTCCGGGAGGGGAGCGCGTCATCTCGGAGCAGGAGCGGGCCTCCCAGCGACTGTGGAGCTTTTTGGAGTATCTGTGCGCGTTTCACCAGAACGGCGCGGGGCAGGAGGAGCTGGCCGGCGCCATCTGGGAGGAGGGCGAGGAGGCGGCTGACCCGGCGGGAGCCCTGAAAACCACCCTCCACAGGGCACGCGCCATTCTGGAGGAGCTGGGCTTTCCAGACGGGAAGCAAGTGCTGCTCTACCGCCGGGGACGCTATTTCTGGGCCCCGGAGCTGGAGCTGCGCACGGACGCGGAGGAGCTGGAGGAGCTGTATACCGCCTTTTCCGCCGCACCGGACAGGGCGCTCTCCGCGGTTCTGGAGTTTCTGCCCCGGTACCAGGGGGATTTTCTCCCCAACGCGGCGGGGATCTCCTGGACGCTGCCCCTGCGTACATACTATCATACCCGTTACCTGAGGCTGTCCTATGGCGCGGCCAACCGGCTGTGGGAGCTGGGGCGGCTGGACGAGGCCATTGGCGTGTGCCGCCAGGCCGCCACACTGGACCCCTATGACGAGCAGTGCCAGCTGCTTTTGATGAGGCTGTTCCACGCCTCCGGGGCCACCCAGACGGCGCTGCAGCATTACAGCCAGGTGTCAAAGCTGTACATGGACCAGCTGGGGGTGGCACCCTCGCCAGAGCTGGTGGACTTTTACCAGGAGATCGCCCGGATTGACGCCTCTGTGGAGCTGGACCTGCGGATTATCCGCAGGCAGCTGCTGGAGGAGGGGCCGGCCGAAGGGGCGCTGATCTGCGAGTACGCCGTGTTCCAGGACATCTACCGCCTGATGGCCCGGGGGATGTACCGCTCCGGGCAGGTGGTGCAGCTGTGCCTGCTGACGGTTCTGGAGCGGGACGGCGGATGCCCGGAGGCCAAGCGGAGCGCCGCGGCCATGGCGGAGCTGGAGCGGACCTGCCTGTCGCGGCTGCGGTCCGAGGACGTGGCCGCCCGGCTGAACGCCAATCAGTACCTTCTGCTGCTGCCCACCGCCAGCTACGAGAACGCCGAACGGGTCCTGCGCCGGGGGCTGGAAGCCTTCAAAAACACCCTTTTGGGGCGGACGGTGGCCGTGCGGACCAGCCTTCTGCCCGTGCTGCCCTCCAGGGAGACCGCGTCCAGAGGGGCGCCGGACAAAGAGCTTCCGCCCAGGGCAGAGTGGCGGGAGATGTGAGCGCCTGTTTGCACAGGCGGGGAACACCGCTGTTCCCCGCCGTGAATCCAGGGATGCTGTCACCAGCCTGTAACCTTTTTATGATAGAATATAAAAATAAAATTTATAGCGGAAGTGAACACGGGGAGTGGGGAATGACAGTGGTTTTGCGCGCTGCGGTTATTTCCGCCCGTGTATTTCCGCGATGTCTGAGCGTCGTTCTGGAGGCGCTGCGAAGGGGAGTGATCGCTTGGCGGAGAAAGTGCAGTACATGGCCTGCGGGAAAAATATCGTCACCGTGCAAGTCGTGTCCTATGAGGACCGGCGGCCGGTGGGGACGCTGAGCGTCCCTCAGCTGCCGGAGCCGCTCCGGTTTTCCAGCATGGCGCAGCTGCTGTTTTTCATGGATGAGCTGATGGACCGGGAGAATTCTCCCCAGCGGGAGACGAAGGCCCGGGAGTTCTGCCCGGTGGAGGCCCAGCCGGCTCTCCGGTCCCAGACCAGGCGGGAGAAAAATCTGGCGGTTTTTGAAATCCGGGTCCTCTTTCGGCAAAATGCCAGCTGGCAGGGCTCCCTGCTGTGGCGGGAGCGGAAGCTGGAGGGGCATTTCCGCAGTGTTCTGGAGCTGATGCGCCTGATGGACAGCGCTCTGCTGGCGGAGTGAGCGGAACGGGAGAGGAGGCGCAAGGCGGTGAGCGGCAAATGGGGGCGTGTGCTGGACACGCTGTTTGACAACTATGTCTTTGTTCTGCTGATCCTGGCCCAGGCCGCGCTGACCCAGTTCGGCGTTGCCAACGCCCTGAGCACCGGGATGGTGGGCATCCTGCTGTGCGCCGCGGGACTGGGGCTCCAACGCTCTGCCCGGATCGATCCCTGGATTGCCGTGCCCATGGCGGCGTATTTGGCTTTGGGCATGATGTCCTCCTATGTGACCTCCGGCAATACGGTGCAGGGATATCCCTCCACCCATGTCATCTTTTTGGCCGTCTATTTTCTCATGGCCTGCATGGACGGCGGCGAGCTGCGGCTTTTGAAACGGCTCAACGCCCTGTGGGCCGGGTGCGCGGCGGCGGTGAGCCTGGGGATGTTTCTGCTCCAGGCCCTGTCCGGGACGGCGGGCCGCCTGGGCGGACTGCTGCATAACCCCAACGCCCTGGGCATCTTTCTGGCGGTGGGGTGGTTTGCCATCACCGCCTGTCTGGAGGAGGGCGGGGAGGAGGACGCGCTGAGCCGCGTCCTGCGCCATCTGGAGCCCCTGGTGCTGGCCACATTGGCCCTGACGCTGTCCATGGGCAGCTTTGTGGCCATGGCGGCGGGTATTCTGGTGCTGCTGGCGGAGAAAAAGCGCCGGGCCTCCTGGCGGGAGGTTTTTGACTACGGCTGCCAGGTGCTGGCCAAGGCCAGCTTGTGCTTTGCCGCCGGGATATTGATGTACTTCACGGCCCGGCAGACCCGCATCCCCTGGTTCTGCCTGTTTCTGCTGGCGTGGCTGCTGGCCCTGGCGGCCAGCTGGGAGACCTTTGAGCGGTTTCTGCGGACCTGCCGCCGGGCGGCCATCGGCCTCTCCGGCGGCGGAATTGCCGTGGCGGCCGCCGCGGTAGTCATCCGGCCCAGCGCTCTGGCCACCTTTGCCGAGCGGATTGAGATGATGGAGAACGGCCTGGGGTACATCCTCTTCCACCCGGTGCTGGGCCTGGGACCCGGCCAGTGGCGAAGCTGGAATATGTTCGACGGGGACAAGTATTTCGGCACGTGGCATATCCACAACTTCCTCATTCACATCGGGGTGGAGCTGGGACTGATTGCCATGGCGGCGCTGGCGGTGATTGTTCTGCGGCATTTCCGAAAAACCGGAGCCCCCGCTGCCGCCGCTTTCGTGGTCCACAATCTGATGGACACCAGCTTTTTCTATTGCGGCATTACCACACTGACGCTGGTGTCCGCGGGAGAGCCCCGCAAGGGCGGAAAATCTCTGGGCAGAACTGCCACCAGGGTGGTGTTTGCCCTTCTGATGGCCCATTTTGTCTGGTGCTGTGTGTATATGATTTGCACCTATTTCCTGTGACGGCGGAGGGTGGAGATGGAGACAAACAGACAGGAGTTCCGGCGCATATGGCTGCTGCTGGCGGTGTTTGCCGCCTCGGCGGCCATTGTGCTGACGGCCTGGCGCTTTGCCGGGATGAGCATCCCGGAGAACGCGGGCCGCCCTCTGACCGAGGCGGAGCAGGCGGAGATCATCGCCCGCAGCAGTCCCCTGACGGAGTACGTCTATCTCAGCGTCAACGCCGATTTTCCCCGGGAGGACACGATCAAAAAGATCACCATTCACCACATGGCGGACGACATCCCCCTGGAGCGGCTGGGGGAGGTGTTCGCGGAGCCGGACCGGCGGGCCTCCTCCAACTACGCCATTGACACGGCGGGCCGCGTGGCATTGTATGTGGAGGAGGGGAACCGGGCCTGGACCTCCAGCAGCCCGGAGAACGACCATCAGGCGGTGACCATTGAGGTGGCCAACGACGAGATTGGAGGGGAGTGGCACGTCAGCGGCGCGTCCTACGAGGCGTTGATTCGGCTGTGTACTGACATCTGCCTGCGCAACGGCATCGAGGCCTTGGAGTACACCGGGGACACGGAGGGAAATCTGACGATTCACAGGATGTTTTCGGATCGAACGGAGTGTCCCGGGCCCTATCTGGAGGGGAAAATGCCGGAGATTGCGGCGGAGGTCAGCCGGCGGCTGAAAATTTTGCGGGAAGCCCTTGGAAATTGAGGGAGCTGTCACCTCTTTGTAACCTTTTTGTGGTACTGTATAGCTGTAAACACAAGGGGCTGTACCGAGCGGCCCTGGCCAACACGGTAATCAAAATATTTTTTGATATACAGGAAGGGAGCGCACGACATGAGGAAGAATTTTAGAAAGCCGTTGAAAAGTCTGATGCTCACGGCAATGGCCCTGCTGACCGCCACGGCGACGGCAGTGAACGCCACATCCTATGTAACCATCAAAGTGGAGCATATCTGGGAGGACAGCAATAATGCCTACGGCACCCGGCCGGATGAGGTTAAGGTGGACATCACTCAAGTTCAGGGGAAAGACCCGGACGGCAAGGATCAGGTGATCGTGGATAACTTCGCCGAAGTAACTGACAATGGTTCCACAGCCGGCAAAGAGGCCGGCGCTGGCGCGGCGGACAAAAGCGATGAGGATCTGCTGGAGGAGATCAGGCAGAAGGGCGAGGAAGCCGGCATCCAGGCCGGCGCCGGCGTGAAAGACAAACTGGATGATCTCGATTTGGAGGATCCGTCCGAATTGAAGGACCCCGCCGATTGGAAGGACCCGGATACGCTTCCGAAGCCTGAGGATCTGAAAGATTTCACGGGTGAGGACGGCAAGGAGTACACATATGATGAGGCCGCGAAGAAGGAATACGCGGAAAAGCTGGAGGAGTACCGCCAGGCCTATGACAAGTACAAGGGCTCGGAGGATCAGCAGGGGAGCCGCGAGGCGTACAAAAAGGCCTACGAGTATTTTTGCGATTACTTGAAGGAGTATTTCAAGGGCGAAAACTCCGCTTCCCGTCCCGGCGGCAATGACAGCGGGTTTATGGAAGGATTTTTAGAGGAATCTGAACTGACGCCCGACCAGCTCAAAGAGGCATACGAGAACGGCTTTGCCGGCGGATATGAGGCCGGTTACAATGGCACGGCTCCCTCTGTTCCCGAGATCAAGGACGAGGAGCGGGATCAGCTTGTGGAAGAGATCGGAGACCGGATCGACAGCTATGTCGAGGGAGAAGGCGCCGATACGGCTGAGAAAATCATGGACGCGGTCGAAGAGATTATCAAAGGCACAGAGGCTGAAAACTTGTGGTTTGAGAAGAAAGAGCTTGCGGCCGGAGATGAAAAGGACGAAAATGGGAATCCCCTGAATTATCGGGCTGACATGGATGAGCACCCTGTTGAGGCAAAGAAGGATTTCCTGAAGGATACCCTGGGCCTTGATGACGAGGCGCTGGAAGATATCGGATACACCACCAAGCAGCTGAAAATTGAGATTACCATTGTGAAAGACCAGGATGCGGAGGGGAATAGCACACAAAGAATTTACGTCTCCGTGGATGGCGGAAAAACGTTCAATCCTGGGAATGACGCGGCGAAGGAGCGAGCGTATGATGAGACAAAGGATATTTTGGAGGAGGTTAAATTCACCTTCCTGCACACGCTCAATGTGCCCTATAATCCGCCGCCGGTTGAGCCGGTAGAGGATGAGTGGGATATTCCCACGGCTCCCGATCCCAGTCCCAAGAGTCCCTCTGAGAATCCCCCTGAGGAGTCTGAGAACCCTCCCGAGGAGTCCCAAAATCCCCCCGAGGACCCCGAAAACTCCATCCCCGAGGACGGTGTTCCCCTGGCAGATTTTGAGGAGGAGCCGGAAGAGGAGGAGATTCCCCCCACCGAGGTCCCCAAGACCGGCGACAGCAGCCTGCTCTGGATGTGCGCCGCCATGTTCTCCGGCACGGCTCTGCTGGCCCTGCTGAAAAAGGAGAAGGAGGCCCAGGAGGCCTGACAAAAAACGATCACAGGCCCGGACATTCCGTCCGGGCCTGCTTGAGTGAGGAGGACCCCATGAAAAAGCGGACGCGCCGGATTCTGATCGCGGGCCTGGCGGCGGTGTTTGCCGTCAGCCTGGGGGTTGTGGTCTGCCAGCAGCTGCAATACGGAAAGAATGATCGGGCCATTGACGACGCCCGCCGGCTGGCCGGCGTTCCGGCGGAGGGCAAGTCGGCTGTCCGGCGGCCCCAGTCCGCCTCAGAGGAGACGGAGGAGGAGACGGACCCCTGGGCGGACATCGACCTGGAGGCCCTGCGGGAGGTCAACGAGGATGTGGCGGGCTGGCTGGCCATCCCCGGCACGGACATCTCCTATCCCCTGATCCGCCCCCAGGACAACGAGACCTACCTGACCCGCAGCTGGGATGGGACCCCCACCTCCGCCGGATCCATCTTCCTGGACTACCGGGCGGCCTGGGAGCCCCGGGGCTTCAACACCATCATCTACGGCCACAATATGCGCAACCGCACCATGTTCGGCTCCCTGCGCAACTACCGCAAGGACGGCTATTGGGAGCAGTGTCCGGAGATCTGCCTGATCGACGATGAGGGCGTCCACTACTACGACATCTTCGCCGCCTGGGAGCCCCGGGTCACGGACCCGCCCTTCTCGCCGGAGATCGCTACGGAAAAGGGCCGCCAGTCCTTCATTGACACCGCTCTGGGGCGTTCCGCCATCCACACGGGGGTGGAGCCCACGGTGGACAGCGAGATTCTGACCCTCTCCACCTGCACCGGCGTAGGCCACGCCACCCGCTGGGTGGTTCAGGCGGCCCTGCGGACAGAGGAGTGAAACCAGGCCCCCGTCTTCGGAGCACTCCGGAGACGGGGGCTTTTTTCCGGCGTCACGCGGAGGCCTGGGACCGGAACCACTCCCGGTTGTGGAGAACCGCCGGGGAATCCGGCTTATAGGCCGCCGCCAGCTCGTTGCAGGCCTCTGCCCGTTCCCGGTCGCCCAGGCGGCTGTAACAGACGCACAGCTGGATACAGGGCAGATAGCCGTAGCAGTCCGGGGCGACAAAGCCGCCCCGGCGGTCGTCCCGGGGGCAGGTCAGCGCCAGGGCGTACCAGTAGGCCGCCTGCGCGTACCGCTCCCGCCGGAAGAACCAGCGGCCCAGCTCGCAGCAGACCTCGGCCCTGGGCCGGTCGTAGGCGAAGGCGCGGAAGAGGGATGACAGCGCCGCCTCGTCCCGGCCCAGCTGTTCCTGGCAATAGGCGCAGAGACAGCAGGCGTCGATGTTGTTCTCCAGCCAGCCCCGGCCCTCCTTCAGAAAGTCCTGGAACACCGCCAGGGCCTCTTCATAGCGCTGGTGGTAGTAGAGCTCCCGGCCGTAGTAGAGCTGCTGGCGGGGGTCCAGGACCTTTCCGGCGGCCAGCTGGGCCTCGTAGATCCGCAGGTTCCTGTCCGGGTCGCCGGGGCGGGTCTTGCGGTGGGTCACGGCGAAGTCCCCGTAGAGAATCCGCCCCGCCGGGGCGACGGCCTCGTGGACGGCTCCCTCCCAGCGCATCCCGGCCCGGTTTTTGATCAGCCTCTCCCGGTAGCAGGAGAAGGTGACGCGGCCGCTCTCGTCAAAGCCGGTGTGATAGGGGGCCATGACCACCGAAACGGCGGGGTCCAGGGTCTCCTTCAGAGCCAGGAAGGCGGCCCGGTCCGCCTCCAGCAGCACGTCGTCCGCGTCCAGCCACAGGCAGTAGTCCATGGACGCGTGGGAAAAGGACTCGTTTCGGGCGGCGGCGAAGTCGTCCGCCCAGGGAAAATCAAAAATCTGGTTTGTGAACCGGGCGGCCACCTCCCGGGTGTGGTCGGTGGAACCGGTGTCCACGATGACGATCTCGTCTACCAGTCCGGCGGCGCTCTCCAGGCACCGCCCCAGCACATCCTCCTCGTTTTTTACAATTATGCACAGACTGACGCTCACCATAGCGGGGCCTCCTTCGGATTCATAATGAGATTGCTCACGCCGACAGAAGTCGGCGTGAGCACATGGTTTTGACTTTGCAGGTTTGCGTTTATTATTCTTCGTGATCCAATTCAACTTCCGAATCGTGCTCCGAGTCGTTTGCCAAGGACGACCCGTCCAGCCGGATGATGGTGAGGGAGGCCCCCGCTCCGCCGCCCACCAGGACGGCGGCCCCGGCAAGCGTGAGCGGGTACATCTGAAGGGAGATGGTGGAATTCGCGGGCAGATTAACCGTGATCTGATTCTCAAATCTGGAGGTGGCAACACCAGGGGCGATGGTGGAAGCGGCGTTGTTGGCACCGTTGATCACCAGCCGGGTCCCCATCAGCAGGGCCAGCGTGGTATTTACGTGATAGGAGAGCTGATAGGTGCCCGCCTCGGCCGCGGTGAACACTGTGTTGCCGGAATTGGCTGTGATACTGGGGGGCAGAACCTGTGCGTTGGGCAGTGCGATGGGGGTGCCCCCCAATGCCACCGCGATGGTGCTGCCCTGGGTGTTGGCGGCGAAGGCGGCGGTGAGGCCGGAACTGATGGCCCCGGTGGGGCCGGCGGGGCCGGCTGCACCTGTGGCACCTGCGAGTCCTGCCGGTCCGGCCGCGCCGGCGGGACCGGCCGCGCCGTCCGGACCGGTGGGACCGGCGAGACCGGTGGGACCCATCTCACCCGGCGCACCGGGATCGCCTGAAAGGCCCGTCACGCCTTGCGGACCCTCCGGTCCCTTGGGGCCAGTGGGGCCCGTCGCACCGGCGGGACCGTCCGGACCGGTGGGACCGGTGGGTGCAGTCATTTATGCACAACGGTTCAGACAGCTTTTCCGCCGGTCATGCAGAGCTCCTTTTGGTTGTTCTCCACATACTCTGCAATGCGGCGGTATTGATCTGCAAAATTAAACTCAATTTCGATACTCTTGTCCTCGTGGACATAAATTGCGTTGACAAGCTCCACCAGAAGCCCGCGGGACAGGCTTTGAATGTTGCGATGCTTCAAAAAGGCTGTCAGGTAGGGGTTGTCGTCATCAATGCCCTGGGCGATGGTCTCGCATTCCTGCCGGATATGGTCAATCGTCTCTTGAAGCTGTTGGGCCTGTTCCTCAAACCGCACTTTCATGCGGCGGTATTGGTCGCGCGTAATATCGCCGTTTTTCCAGTCCATATAGAGGCCGTCTAGAACACCCACCACTTTTTCAAACTCCCTGGTTCTCTGCTCCAACAGAGCATTCAGCCGGAGGGATTCAGTATGTACTACCGGGGCATCGTTGATTTCTTTGATGATTTCGGAAAGAGAATCCACAAACTCAATCTGCTTTTGAACAGCAGCCAAAACAGCCTGTTCCAAAACGTCCAATCGGATGCTGTGTTTGGTACACTTGGCTTTGGATTTATCTCGATTGGTTCTGCATTGGTAGTACACAAGATTTTTGGATGTATGCCGCACCATGCTTTTCCGGCAATCAGCACAGCGGATAAAACCGGCAAACAGATATACCTCCTGTTTGCCCGGCGCGGTCCGGGTGTCCCGCCTGTGCAGGCTCTGTGCCGCCTCAAAGGTATCCTTGTCGATGATGGCCGGTACAGCGTTCTCCACGATGAACCATTCCTCTTCCGGTACAGCTGCTCGCTTGTGGACCTTATAACTGATAACCTTTTGCCGTCCCTGGCGCATTACGCCAATGTACAAAGGATTCTGGAGCATACGCGCAACCGTTGACGGGGACCATAGTCCGTCATTGTTTTTGCAATGCGGATTTTCGTAATGGAATCCTTTTGAACGCTTATAAGCCGCGGGGTTCGGGATTCCATATTCATTCAGCCGCTTGGCAATACCGGCCTTGCTCATGCCCTCCAGAATGAACCAGTTGAAGATGTCCCGGACTACCTGGGCGGCATCTTCGTCAACGACCAGCGCATTTTTGTCATCGGGGTCCTTGGCGTAGCCATAGGGAGCAAAGGCGCCAATAAATTCCCCGTTTTCCCGCTTGTGCTTGAATGTCCGGCGCACGTCGGCGGAAGTCTTATAAGCGTACTGCTCATTCATAAAGCCCGTAATGCTGACTTCCAGGCTGTGTACGATTTCCGGGTCCAGAAATGTGTCGATCCTCGGCTGGTAAAGGGAAATGAACCGGGTGTTGTAAAGGGGGATGAACTCTTCCAGAAAGTGGCCTTGGTTTGCGCTGTTCCGAAACGCCCGGGACAGATTCTTTACAATGATGCAGTTGATCCGTCCGCATTTCATATCCTGAACCATGCGCTGAAAATCCCGCCGTTCCAAGTCCGTCGTGCCGCTGGTCCCGTCATCAATATAGGTGTCCACCACTTCATAAAGGCCGTCCTCAAAGAAGCCGGGAATTTCATCGTTCAAGATTTTGTCCTGATTGACGACGGATTCCGAGACAACATTTCCATCGTCACGGGAGAGCCGGATATATTTCCCAATCTTCCAAATGATTTGCCTGGACATGGTTTTGCTGGCTTCTGATTTCCTGATTCTTGCCATACTGGGGAGCCTCCTTTTCTCCCCTCTATAACAATATTATTTTACCATACATGAGGAACAATATCAAATTTTCAAGCCCGAAAAGTAGGCTTTTATCTTCTTGTCAAGTGTTTCTTCGCAGGATTTGAATGAAATTTTTACGGGAGTTTTTCCCACGCGAAAGCAGTACGGATTACCAACCTGGGCCATATAGTTTTCAAGCCGCTGGGCGGCGGTTTCTCCGCTGATCTCTACTTCAAGAATATCCTGCAAAAGAGAGGGGGCAACATCATGGATGCTGATACGCGACATATCTTCCAGAAGGTTTTTATCAATCATGCAAAGCACCTCCTTCTGATTTTATGAACAAAAGTTAGACCATATCACTTAAACGGCCTAACTTTGGTTAAAATCGTGCCCTTTCTGGAGATGATTTGTGTTCATATTTGTGTCCCACGGTGAGACTTATTTACAGGAACCTCCGTTTCCTATGGATTTGCGTCTCACCGTGAGATTTATTTGTTGGCAGGGACTACCGTACAAACAGTGTACGGTTTTTATGGGCATAAATCGGACGGCTGGCGGCTCACCAGCTCCACGGGCCTCTCACCCCCGCGTGGTTCTCACGCGGCCCTACCCATTGCCTGCGACGCTTTCAACGCTCGGACTGTGGCTGCAAGGGAGTCTCATAGTCCTGTCCGCGTGTCGTTGCCCGCAAGGTGCCGCCCTTGCTTTCCGGCGTGATGGGTGTCGCTCGGCTTTTCCCCGTAGGGGAAAAGTGTCATGGCGCGTCCGCCGTGTAGCTCGGCGCGAACAGATCGTATCCGTTGCCCTATGCTGCACCGCCGTTATCTTGCGGGCTTTCTTTGTCAAGGTTCAGCAGATCGGGCGGTCAGAACGGGGAAAGGGTAAGCCGTTCCAACTGCTCGCCTCGTCAGCTCGTGGTGACGATGGCTTGAATGAGCTTGATCTCCAGACGGCGCTTCATGTACTCGTCCAGGCACTCGTGGGGATAACCGCCCTCGTCATAGAGTTTCCGGGTACAGAGCTTGTTTATGTAGCCTCCGTAGTACCGCAGAATCTGCTCCATGGCCTCGGCGTCTCCGGCCTGGGCCGCATGGATCACCGAAAGGGGCAGCAGCTCTCTGCCCTTGTGATGGGGCCGTTTCATTTGCTTTCAACCTCCCTTCGGC
>CAJTZI010000048.1 GCA_910584075.1 uncultured Oscillibacter sp. | reverse complement strand
AGCGTGTTTGCCCTTCGTCAGCGACATAGCGAGGTCATAGCCGATTTTGTTCGCCAGTTCCGGCGTAATCTCCCCCGGCTTGAAGGACTGCCGCAGATGGTAAGCAATCACATCATTGTCCTTCCGTTCCCTGCCAGTAATGGCGGCGTACTGCCGCTTGGAGAATAGAAACTCCTGGTCAGCGATAGACGGATTGCACTGATAGGCTGTGACCAAATCGCCGCCGTTGGTTTTCTCTGGATTCTCCACATAGTCCGTCACCCGGCCCAGGGCTTCGGCCACGGTCCGGCCCTTGCCACTATGCAGCGGCATCAATCGTGTTGTCGCTATCTTCAAAACCTCCCCTCAAAAGAAAATGGTGGTGAGCGAAAAATCTTCGCCCACCACCAGACTGTCATTGAATTTTCGATAGCTGCTCCAAAATGCTCCCGAACAGACCGCTAGCCTCCGTCAGCTTTGCGGTGATCTCGTCCACCTCGTCGGGATAGACCCCGCCGCCGGAATTGACCCGACGGGCAATCTGATTCACATTGTTGGAGGTATACCGCAGGAGCTTGGCACACTCGTCCAGTTCCTTGATTTGCAGTTGGACAATGTAGCCGTCAATACACATCTTCCGAATATACCGATTTGCGATATAAAGCGAGATCAGTTTGTAACAACAACTGCGGAGATCATAGCCTTCCCGTCAGAAGTCAATTGCGCGTCCAGAATGATTGTTTCACTAGGAGCGGGCGTAATAGAGACAGTTCCCATAGAGCTGTACGCACCCAGTGCGTCCGCATCCCGAACCTCAAACACAATTTCAATATCACGGTTCATGCAAATATAAAGGGTATTATAGGCTTCAGAAAAGTGGTCCCCAAATTCAGCATTGTCCTTTCCGAAGAACACAGACTTCGGCACATTGAGCTCCGCCTGATTGAACTTCCAAAAGCGCGCGTCAATTTGTTTTTCGTTATCAGCCGTTAAATAGAGATAAATATCACTTTCATCGTTAAAAGCGTCTTCATTTGACAGACTTGTTATGCTGTTTATTGTGATCATGTGTGAGAAGTAAGGATTATACAAATAAGTGTGTGAGAAATCGCCAAGGCCATCGAAGTGCACATCGACAAAATGAGCTGGATCAGACCAGTTAACGCCAATCATTGCAGGGCCATCATGCGGATCATCCCAAGCCCATGGCATTTTAGCTTTATTTTTTCCGTAGGTATCTCCATAGAGCTGTCCAAAAGCGCCGAAAGTCGAATCGGGGCCTCCAATATCATAGCGCCGCTCCCAAAAAAACATCCATACTAATCAGCTCGTAGTCATACACATATTCATAATTGCCAGAGGCGTTTTCTGGTACCATTGAAAGGCCGTCTGTGTACCGGTAGATGATTCCGTCATCACCCTGAGCTGCAGATCCATCGTATGCCCGCACACCATGTCCCGCATTTGTGCCGATACCATTTGGAGAGATATAAACGCACGGATGCCCATTGTCAAAGATAACAGCGCCATCTATATCGTCACTTCTATCAATGATACTGCTATCATTGGAGTATTGGTAGAAGTGGTTGTGTGCCTGCGTTTCCATCAGCACAAATGATCCATAAGGGGTCCCGTCTTTCTTTATTACAAATAATGCGCCTTCAAAATCATTTTCATGTTTTTCAGCGGAAATTGGGCCATCATCCCGTGGATGGAAAAAGAAATAATTGATAAAGTAATGTGTTTCAGTCTCTTGCACAGAATAGTAAACAGCAGATGTCAGGGGGTAAGAAAAAGTGTTTTCCCAATTGTTTCCACCAGCCCAGTCTCCGTCAAAATCGAATCTGGTCAGGAAGTCAGCACGCACGTCGTAGGATGTGGTAACATCTTGATAAATCGTAGGCGTCCAGACAGCGGCTAATTCTGAATAATCAGGGCTGTCAGGGCCAACAGATCCGGCACATATACCGGATAAAAGTACAGTTGTTAAAACTAATGAGAAAAAATCCTGAATACTTTTTTCATGTGCTCTCTCCTTTGTCAAAATTGTGGATAGCAACCGCGTTGAAAAAGGCATGGCGGACGCATTGTGTCTTTTATACACCTCCTCCGTGTTTCGCCCTTTTGTGTATCATGGCTGAGCTCAGCGGCGCGGTTTACAGGTGGCCCGCTCAACCAGTACGGGGGGGATCATGACCGGCTGTGCGCAGGCGGCGTCCGGGTGCTGGATCTGTGTGAGAAGCCGGTCCGCGGCAGTCTCCACCACCAATCTGGCCCGGTGGTCCAGCGTGCTCAGCCGGATGTGGGGGAACCCGGCGTAGATGATATTGTCGAAGCCCAGCAGGGAGATGTCATCGGGAATGGAGATATGGAATTCCCTGGCGGCGGACATCACGCCCAGGGCGATGGTGTCGCAGGCAGCGAAGACGGCCGTCTCCCGGAAGGGATTCAGGAAAAACTGCCGTGCCAGATGATACCCCACCTCCATGGTGGAGGAGAAGGCACCGTTGGTAAAAGTCCGCACGGACATGCCCAGCCGGTCCGCAGCGGCGGCAAACCCCCGCTGCCGGGCCAGATGGGAGTAGTTGTTCTCCCGGGCGCCCAGATACGCCACCTCGGTATGCCCAAGCCGGAAGAGGTACTGGGCGGCCATTTCGCCGCCGGCGGCGCTGTCCACATAGACGGAGGGAATAGTGAGCTGGGGATCGTCCAGCCCGCCCTGGAGGACAATGGGGATGTATTTGAGATAGCGGCGGATCAGCTCCGGCGCCTGTTTGGAGGAGCTGGCCAGAATGATGCCGTCTACCCGGTGCCCGATCAGGAAGTCGAAGAGCTGCCCGATGTTGCCGTCCTCCACCCGCCCCCGGCAAAGGAGGAGATGGTAACCCCGCACGCGGAGAAACCGCTCCAGCGCCAGGGCCATATCGGCGAAGAGGGGGTTGTCCAGGTCGGACAGGATGCAGCCCACCAGATTGGTTCTCCCGGAGCTGAGTCCGCGGGCCAGCAAATTCCTGCGGTAGCCATACTGCCGGCACAGGTCCAGGATTTTGTCCCGCAGCTCAGGCGCCACCGTGGGCGATCCATTCAGCACCCGGGAGACCGTGGCGCAGGAGACGCCGGCGATTCTGGCGATGTCTTTGATTGTGACAGTGCCCATAAAGCGCCTCACCCCCTGTATAAAACGGTTGCATAAGATAGGGATGACCTATTGCGGATGTGCGGAGTTTTGATTGTTTTTTTAAATCTCAATCACAATTCAAAATAGGTTATACATCCTCTTTACATGACATTATAGGTGAAAATACACAAAAAAGCAATGGAATATCCACGGGTATTTTTGCACAAAAACAAGAGAGGTTTTTGGAGAAATAGCAGAAAATAGTTTTGTGGATTGACGATTTTTACCCGCTGTGATATTTTAATAAAAGAAAACGGTTGCATGAAACGCTGCAAGGATAGAGTGGAATACCATGAAGCGAGTGACAGTTCGAGATATAGCGGCGCTGGCGGGGGTGAGCACCTCCACGGTCTCCCGGGCGTTGAACGACCATCCCGCGATTACCCCAAAGACCAAAAAAGCCGTTCGTGACGCCTGCGAGGCGCTGAGTTATGTCCCGGATATCACGGCCAAGGGCCTTGCGGGGCAGGAGACGCATACCATCGGCATTATCGTTCCGGACATCTCAAACCCCTATTTCTCCACCCTCTGCACAGCGATGGAGGGCCGCGCGGCGGAGGCGGGATACAGGGCGATTCTCATCAACACGCTGCACGACCCGGCATACGAGCTGGAGGCCATTGACCAGCTGCTGTCCCACAGGGTGGACGGGATGCTGATTACCGCCTCTTCCCCCGATTCACAGAGCAAGCACGGGGCATTGCTGGGGGATATGCCCTGTGTCTATCTTGGAAGCAACCACGGGCCTGACTGCAGTTATGTGGAGGCGGATAACGCCCGGGGGGCCTATGAGGCGGCGCAGTATCTGCATCTCCTGGGCCACCGCGAAATTGTCTTTCTGGGAGGCCGGCAGGGGACCCGGACCCTGGAGCAGAGGCTTGCGGGATACCGGCGCTCCATGGCGCTGAACGGCCGGCCCTGCCGGGAGATCACTTGGGCGGGAGAGGAGAGCGGTCTGCTGCAATGGTGCGGCGAACAGGCTGAAGAGCTCTTCCGGAGCAAAGAGCGCCCGGACGCAGTTCTCGCCTACTCCGATATGGCGGCGGTGAAAATTCTTGAGGCGGCTGAGGCCTGCGGTCTCCGGATACCGGAGGACCTCTCCCTGGTCGGGTTTGATAACATCTCTTTTGGAAGCCTGCCGCAGATGGAACTCACCACCGTCTCACAGAAAAAGTTCCAGGCGGGCCGGCTGGCGGTGGACCGCCTGCTGAAAAAAAACGGCGGAGAGAACATACAGACCAGGGACGTCCTTCAGCCGGAGCTGATTATCCGCTCCACCTGCCGAAAAAGAGAAGGACAGGAGGGAATGTCATGAGAGGAATTCCACTGGAGGAGCGCAAGGCCCTGGGGGCGCTGCTGGACACCCGGTCCCAGGAGGAGGTCATGGCCATGATCCCCCAGTTCGGGGAGGCGGAGACCGACAACTTCGTGCCCCCGCCGGAGACGGCGCCGGAGGTCCTTGGGGTGCTGATGTTCAACATGGAGAGGGGCGTTCACCTGGAGGAGATTCAGGATTTTCTGCGAGACTGCCCGGATATCCGGCCCTTCGACCTGATCCTGGCCAACGAGCTGGACGACGGCTGTGCCCGGTCCGGCAACAAAAACACTGCCCGGGAGCTGGCGGCGGCATTCGGCCTGAACTACGCCTGGGGTCTGGAGTTCATCGAGCTCGTGAACGATGAGAATGAGAAGGGCTTCCACGGTAACGCCGTGTTCTCCCGCTGGCCCATCCGCCGGGCAGGAGTCATCCGGTTGCCGGAGGAGTACAACTGGTACTTTGACCGCCAGAGGCGCATCGGCGGGCGGCTGGCGGTGTTCGCGGAGCTGGATGTGGGCGGGCGGCCTCTGGGGGCTGTGTCCATCCACCTGGAAAACCGGGCCGACGGCCCGGGCCGCGGCCGTCAGATGCGAGCCATTTTGGACGCGGTGGAACGGGAGTTGCCGGACATGCCGGTGATCCTGGGGGGCGACCTGAACACCAACACCTTCGACGGCCGGGACAAGGAGGACATCGGCGTCATCGCTGCAAGTTCCGAGCTGCGCCGCCGCTGCCTGGAGGACGTGTTCCAGTTTGAGGAGCTTTTGCCCATGGCGGCGGAGGCGGGCTATGAGATCGTGCCGGGGAAGCCGAGACACACCCGGCGCAAGCCCCTGCCAGGGGGAGACTTCCTGCCGCTGCGGCTGGACTGGATTATGCTGCGGGGCGCCCCGGCGGGGGAGAGCCGCATGGTCTCCACCGCACGGGAGGACCTGACCTACGCCCGTCCCGGCTCGGCGCTGGCGGCCTTCACCGGGGCGGAGCTTTCCGACCACAACGCGGTCTGGGCCATGTGCCGCCTGGGCTGATTGGGTGATCCCTCCATGCGGAGGCATGGATACACATACCACCACAGTTGAATGAAAAGGAGAAACGATCATGAAGAAGTCTACCAAACGCGTTCTTGCAATGGTGCTGACCGCCGTGATGCTGCTGGCGCTGACCGCCTGTGGCGGTGGTGGCGGAGACACGGCACAGCAGCCCCCGGCCGATAGCGGCGGCGGTTCCAATGCGGCGGAGCCTGCGGCCCCCTCCGGCAGCAAGGAACTCACCGTCTACACCGCCTTCCCCGAGGCCGAGGTGGTCTACTATTTCAACGAGTTTGAGAAGGAGACCGGCATCAAGGTCAACTACATCCGCCTCTCCGCCGGCGAGATGCTGACCCGTGTGGAGGCCGAGAAGGAGAACCCCCAGGCCACGCTGATGTTCGGCGGCTCCACGGACAACTACATCGCCGCCGTGGAGAAGGGGCTGCTGGAGCCTTATCAGTCCTCTGAGCTGGGCAACACCCCCGCCTCCTATATCGATCCCACCGGCACTTGGAACCCGATCTATGTGGGCTGCATCGCCTTCGCCTGCAACAAGGAGTGGTTTGCCGACAAGGGCATGTCCTATCCCGGCAGCTGGGCGGACCTGCTGGACCCCGCCTATAAGGGCGAGATTATCATGGCCCACCCCGCTACCTCCGGCACCGCCTACACCGTGCTGGCCACCCTGGTTCAGCTCAAGGGCGACGACGGGGTCTGGGAGTACCTGGGCCAGCTGAACAACAACATGTCCCAGTACACCAAGTCCGGCGCGGCGGCCCCCAACGCCGTGGCCATGGGTGAGGCCGCCATCGCTCTGACCTTCTCCCACGACGGCCTGCAGCCCACCGCCGAGGGCTACCCCATCGAACTGTCCTTCCCCTCCGACGGCACCGGCTACGAGGTGGGCGCCACCGCCCTCATCAAAGGCGGCAAGGCCGAGGAGCAGGAAAACGCCAAGCTGTTCATCGACTGGATGTGCTCTGAAAAGGGCCAGGGCCTGTATGCGGAGAACAACTCCTTCCGCGTACCCACCAACACCAAGGCCGCCGTGGCCGACGGTCTGGTGACGCTGGATCAGGTGGAGGTCATTGACTATGACGCCGTCTGGGCCGCCGGTGCCAAGAGCGATTACTGCAACCAGTTCGAGGAGAAGATCGCCAGCGCCCCCAAGGAGTAAACCGGCAGCGGACGGTGTGTCCGCCGCTTACAGGGGCCTCCTCCCTGTTAGGGGAGGAGGCCCCGCCCCACTAACTGCACAGGAGGGACCCACTATGGCAAATTCCGCCGGCGCGGGCGGCAAGAGCGCCGCCCGGGTGAAGAAGCTGAACGAGACCAAGATGATCCTGCGCCAGCCAATCCTGTTGGCGGCGGTGGTCCTCACGATTCTGCTGCTTCTCCTGTTCGTCATCTATCCCCTGCTCAAGATCCTGATTTTCAGTCTCACCGACGCGGAGGGCAATTTCTCCCTGGTAAACCTGGGGACGATTCTCTCCACCTCCCGCTACCTGCGGGTGTTTGGACGCACCATGCTGCTGGGACTGGTGGTAGCGGTTATCTCCACCTTCATCGGGTACATATTCGCCTATACCATCACCCGCACCAACGTTCCCGGCAAGCGGTTTTTGAAGACCATCGCCACGTTGCCGATCCTGTCCCCGCCGTTCATCCTGTCTTTGTCCATCATCTTCCTCTTCGGCAAGCAGGGCTTTATCACCAAGACGCTGCTGGGCATCACCGGCAACAACGTCTACGGCATGGGCAGTCTGATTGTGGTCCAGGTCATCAGCTTTTTCCCGGTGGCCTACCTGACCCTCTCCGGCATCCTCTCCAGCATCGACGCCTCTGTGGAGGACGCGGCCTGCAACATGGGCGCCAGCCGCTGGCATACCTTCTGGACGGTGACGTTTCCGCTGTCCCTGCCGGGGATCATCTCCGGCTGTCTGTTGGTGTTCATCCAGTCCCTGGAGGACTTCTCCAACCCCGCCACCATCGGCGGCGAGTTCTCCACGCTCTCCATTGAGGTCTACCAGATTATCACCGGAAGCTATGATATGCAAAAGGGTTCCGTGCTGGCCCTGCTGCTGCTCCTTCCTGCGGTGGCCGCATATCTCTTTAATAAATACTGGGTGGGAAAGAAGAGCTTTGTCACTGTCACCGGCAAGCCCACCCAGGCTCGGAAGCTCATTGACGAACCCCATATCAAGTGGCCCCTCTTCGCCTTCTGCCTGGCTGTGGCGGCGGTGATCATCCTGCTGTACGGCAGCGTGATCTACGGTTCCTTCATCAGGACCTGGGGCTATGACTATACGCTGACCCTGGACCAGTATAAAAAGGCCTTGGCCTACGGCTGGGACAGTCTGAAAAACTCCATGGTCCTGGGTCTGATCTCCGCGCTTGTGGGCGGCCTTTTTGGCATGGTCATCGCCTACATCACCGCCAAACGCAGCTATTACGGCAAGCGGTTCATCGAGATCTCCTCCGTGCTGATGTTCGCCGTCCCCGGCACGGTGCTGGGTATCAGCTATGTGCTGGCCTTCAACACCAAACCCCTGGTCCTCACCGGCACCGCCGTGATCCTGGTCATCGTGTTTACCTTCCGAAACATGCCGGTGGCCATTGAGTCCGGCACCACCACGCTGCTGCAGATCGACAACTCCATTGAGGAGGCCTCCACTATTTTGGGCGCGGACACCGGCTATTCCTTCCGGCGCATCACGCTGCCCATGCTGCGCAACGCCTTCTTCTCCGGCATCGTGTACTCCTTTACCAAGGCCATTACCGCCGTCAGCGCGGTGATCTTCCTGGTGTCCGCCCGGTGGAACCTGGTGACCAGCAAGATCTACTCCCTGTTCGATCAGGCAAAATACAGCCAGGCCGCCGCCTTTGTCACCATGATGGTGGTGATCCTGCTGGTATTCATCGGCATCTTCAACGGCGTGATCAACCTGCTGCTGGCGCCCCGCTCCAGGGTGCCCCAGGCCAAGTCAGAGAAAACGGAGGGAACGAAATGAGCAATCAGAGTGAGAAGCTGGCCTTCAACAAGAAGAGCTCCAGCGTGGTTTTGAAGAATGTGACAAAGATTTTCCAGCAGCCGGACACCGGCAAGGACTTTGTCGCCGTGGACAGCATCAACCTGGAGATTCAGGACGGCGAGATGGTGACGCTGCTGGGGCCCTCCGGCTGCGGCAAGACCACCACGCTGCGGATGATCTCCGGCTTTGAGTATCCCAGCAGCGGCAATGTATTCATCGGAGAACGGGATGTGGCCAAGGTCCCTCCCAACAAGAGGGGGATCTCCATGGTGTTCCAGAGCTATGCCCTCTTCCCTCACATGAATATCTGGGAGAATATCGCCTACGGTCTGCGGGTGGCCAAGCGTCCCCAGGACGAGATCATCCGCCGCACCAACGACGTGGTGGAGCTGATGCAGCTGGGCGGTATGGAGAAGCGCTTCCCCAATCAGCTCTCCGGCGGCCAGCAGCAGCGGGTGGCCCTGGCCCGGGCCGTGGTAATCGAACCCAGCGTGCTGCTGTTTGACGAGCCTCTCAGCAATCTGGACGCCAAGCTGCGGGAGAGTATGCGGGACGAGCTGCGTGCCCTCCAGAAGCGGCTGGGCATCACCTCCTTGTATGTCACCCACGACCAGTCGGAGGCCATGGCCATATCCGACCGGGTGGTCATCATGAAGGACGGCGTCATCTGCCAGCAGGGCTCTCCCACGGAGATCTACGAGCAGCCGAACAGCCGCTTTGTGGCCAACTTCATCGGCAAGGCCAACTTCATCGACGGCACGTTCCAAGGCCGCCGCGGAGAAGCCGCCCTGGTGGAGATCGGCGGTCACACCTTTTCCATTCCCGTTCCCGGGAAGATGGAAAACGTGGAGGAGGGCGGCGCCTGCTGCATGGCGGTCCGTCCCGAGTCCGTCCAGCTCTCCGACCGGGAGGGCCCCCTGCCCGGCGTGGTCGCTCGGGCCACTTACTACGGCGCCAAGGTGGAGTACGAGGTGATGCTGGGAGACAAGCCGGTCATCGTGGAAGTCTACAATCCCCAGCTGACCCGCCGGTTTGACGTGGGGGATCAGGTTCACATGACGCTGATCGACCGCTGTGTGCGGGTGCTGAAATAAGAGGCGGCCTGAAAAACACAGGGGGGCGTCCGTCGCTCCCCGTGTTTTCAATCTGTGTATGGAGGCGGAATATGGCAGGAAAATATTACGACGTTTTGGTGATCGGTCCGGTCTCTCTGGACCATAACATCGACTATCAGGGCAACGAGCGCCGGGAGGTTGGAGGCGCTGTGGTGGCCTCCGGCTTCGCGGCGGCCGGGAGCGGGAACCGGACGGCGGTGTTCACGAAGCTGAATCCCGCCGACGCCGATGTGGAGGAGCGGTTCCGGGACTCCGGGGCGGACGTCTACTGGAGTCCCTCCGCGGCCACGTGTTCCATCCGCAACCAGTACTTCACCGCCGACAAAGAAAAGCGCGCCTGCACCTCCATGGGGGTGTGCGACCCCTTCCGCTTTGAGGAGCTGCCGGATATTGAGGCGGACATCTACCACTTTGCCGGCCTGGTCTACGGAGACTTTGACGGCGCGCTGTTCGCCGAGGCGGCCAAGCACGGCAAGGTGGCGGTGGACGTGCAGTGCCTCCTGCGCCATGTGGAGGCGGACAGGACCATGGCTTTTCATGACTGGGCGGAGAAGCGGGAGTACCTGCCAGTAATCGACTATCTGAAAACCGACGCGGCGGAGGCGGAGATTCTCACCGGCCTCACCGACCGGGCGGAGGCGGCGAAGCTGCTCTACAGCTGGGGCGCAAAGGAGGTTCTGATCACCCACAACACCGAGGTGCTGGCCTATGACGGGCGGGAGATCCACACCTGCCCCATCAAGGCCCGGAACCTCTCCGGGCGCACCGGCCGGGGGGACACCACCTTTGCCGGATACATCACGGAACGTCGGCGGGCAGGCGTGGCGGAGGCCCTGCTGTACTGTACGGCGCTGGTCTCTTTGAAGATGGAGACGCCGGGACCTTTCCGGGGAAGCCGGCAGGATGTGGAGGAGTATATTCGGTTATTTTTCAAATAAAGCAAAAAGGAAGAATAAAAGATACTATGCAGAGAACAGCTAGAAAGAGCGTGAAAACCATCGAGTATATATTTATGTGGTGGTACGAAGCATTATATTTCACAATACCGTTAATGCTGGTGCCGCATAGCAGCTACAGTAAAAGATGTATAACACGATATAGTATATAGTTTATGAATAATTCTCTTTTCAAAGGACAAAATTGTTTTTTATGCAATTATTTTGAAAACACAAAAATAACACCTTTACATAAAATATTGACCCATAACCTGACCCAGAACAGGAAATTTTCCTGCGGAATCAGTGGAGCAGATGGTAAATGAGAGGCTCTACCGACTGAACAAACAGTGCCAAACAAGGCTGGAAGAAGCCGACACCATCGCTCAGACAAGCTACGGACCAGAAGGCGGGGGGTTCGAATCCCTCAGGGCGTACCAAAAACGCTGAAATTCTTTGGATTTCAGCGGTTTTGTTCATTCCTCAGTACTTTTTCTGGTGGTTTGATTTTGCGACTCTGGTTTGACCCAAGCCGTGACCCATACGGGAGTTCGGAGCGGTTAGGGCTGGAGAGTACCAGAGAGAAAATTCCCCACTGCGTTCGCCGCCCGCTTCTGCATGGAGGTGGTGACGTGGGCGTAGGTGTCCAAGGTAAAACCCGCCGAGTAGGGTCCCAGCATAGCGGAGAGGGTTTTTACGTCTACGCCGTTTTGCAGGGCCCGAACCGAGAATGTCTGACGCAAGTCGTGGAAGCGAATGTTCGGGAGACCAGCCCGCTTCAGCAGAACTTTCAACTGGCGGTATGTAGAGCCAGGATTGGTGGGCTGTTCCGGTTTCAGCGGGTTGGGGAATATCCACTTAGTCAGTGCGGACTTTTTTCGTTTACGGAGGACCTGTACCGTACTGACTGGCAGCACGATTTTCCGAACGCCGGCGCTGGTCTTGGTATCCCCGGCAGTCAACTCGCCACCAGTTTCCCGATAGACGGTGCGGCAGATTTTCAGTGTACCATTGGCCTCGTCGAAGTCCTCCCATTTGAGTCCGCAGATCTCACCCCGACGCAAGCCGGTGGTCAGTTTTGTGTAGAAGAAGTCGCACCAGACTTCATCCTCTGCAATGACCTTCATGAACACATCCAGCTGCTCGTCTGTCAGCACCTGTTTCGCTCCATAGCTGAACCTGGGAGCGATGATCTGTTCGGTCGGGTTGTTCGCAATCAGGTGAGCCTGTTTCGCCGCCTTCAGCGCACCGTGGAGCGTGGTGTGGATGCGGCGTACTGTACAGCTGGCCAGGGTGTTATTCAGCTTCTCGTAGAACCACTGCACATCTTTTGGTGTGATTCGAGCCAGCTGTTTGTCACCCAGGGCAGGCCTGATGTGGTTCTCGATGTAACTACGGTAGTTCCTCAGCGTGTTGGGCTGCAGAGTATCCGCCATGTTCTCCAGCCACTTGTCGAGCCACTCACTTAAGGTCATCCTGCTCTGCTCTGTCAGGTCGGTGCCCTGGTAACTGTCGATATGCTGGCGGAGCTTTGTGGACAGCTCTTTCTGCGGTGATTGCCCTGCTGGGCAGTTATATGATCTGTCGGGAGGAACAGGAGGACACCCTAAAATCCCTGCGCCTTATTCCCGTGGATGAAATGAAACTGACACTTTCCCAATTTATATGGCACTTAGGAAAATCGAGCACAGAGGCCGGCAGAAAAAGGGAATTTGACCGCCGGAGATGTGACGAAAAAGAGGGTCAAACACCACGGAGAAAAGTCGGAGAAATCTCCACCAGAGATTAGAGTTAAGAGTATATATAATACTCCCCCCTTACCCCCCAAAAGGGGGGAGCGTGAGCGCTTTGTTCCACCAACGGTGGAGGAAGTCGCGGCCTACTGCGAGGAAAGGAAGAACGGCATTGACCCGGAGGAGTTTGTGGCTTTTTACGCCTCCAAAGGCTGGCGGGTCGGGCGGTCTCCCATGAAGAGCTGGAAATCTGCCGTGGTCACCTGGGAGAAGAGGTGGAAGCTGGAAGGAACCGGGAAGGAGGAAGCCGCCTATGCCGACGTTGTTTGACGCCTCTGATTGGTCGAGCTACTTTCCCGAGCACATGAACCCCCAGCGGAGCCTTTGGTTCGTCTGTCGAAGTCCAAATCGTATTTCTCCACGTCCATCATGGCCGCGCCGCCAGCCTCAAAGGTGATGGCGTCCGCCTCCTGCCGGGTGTAGATGACCGCGCTGGCAGCCTGCTCGCCGTCGTTGACAAACACCTCCAGGCTGCAGCGGTCCAGGACGATTCTCAGCTTGATCTCCCCATCCCCGGGCCGTACCAGGAACGAACGGGTATGCACTATATCCCGGGGCAGGCCGCTGCGGATGCGGTCCAGCTTCACGGTCCCTTGGTCCGGGCGGTAGCGGATGATGGTTTCATGCTCTCCGTCCTTGGCCACCCGGATGCGGAACCAGCGGTAGCGCTCTGAGCCGGTAGGACGGACGCTGACGGTCATGTCCAGAACTCGCCCCCGGACGCCGGGGAGGTTGATCTCCCCGCAGACCGGGATGTTCTGGTGGACTACCCGCCGGGTCCGGTATGTCTCCAGTTCCCGGACAGGATTCTGAATCAGCCGCCCATTTTCCAGAGACAGCTCCCGGGGCAGGGTCATCTGACTAAACCAGCGGCAGTTATAGGGCTTGGCACCCACAGTATCCCAGTTCTGCATCCAGGCGATCATGATCCGCCGTCCGTCCGGGGCCTCCAGAGTCTGCGGGGCGTAGAAGTCCAGACCGTAGTCAATTGCCTGGGCGCTCTGCCGCACAAAGCCAGTCTCCGAGTCGTAGTCCCCAATCAAACAAAGGGTGCCGTTGCCTGCGTGGAACTCCAGGCCTACGGGCTTCATATCCTGAGGGCTGGTAATGAGAATTTGCCTTCCGTCCAGGGGAAAGAAGTCCGGGCACTCCCACATCTTGCCGTACTGATTGCAGCAGCGGTCCAGGGTCCGGAGGAACTCCCATTTGAGGCCGTCCCGGCTCTGATACAGCAGGATGGCCCCGCTGCTGTCAGCGGTGCGGTTGCCAATGACGGCGTAGAAGGTCCCGTCTAGATCCCGCCAGAGCTTGGGGTCCCGGAAATCAATGGTACTGCCTCCCTCGGGCAGATCCTTGCCGTCCAGAATGGGGTTGCCGCCCCACTTCTCATAGTTTACGCCGTCCCCGATGGCCACGCACTGGGTCTGGACATCCTGAAGGAAGCCGTCGGCGTTGCGGCTCCGCCGGACGCCAGTGTAGATGAGGAGCTGCCGCCCGTCCGGGAGCTCCGCCGCGCCGCCGGAGAAGCGCCCGGCGGAATCATACTCCTGGTCCGGGGCCAGGGCTGCGGGCAGACGCTCTCAGCGGAGGAAGTCACGGGTTTTCAGGTGGCCCCAGTGCATGGGGCCCCACTCGTTGGAATAGGGGTGGTACTGGTAGAACAGGTGGCACTCTCCCTTGTAGAAGGAAAAACCATTGGGGTCGTTCATCCAGCCGATGGTGGGGGTGGCATGGAAGACCGGGCGCTCGCTGTCGGGGATATGGGGACCGTACTGGGACTCAAAGTCCCGGGCTTTCTGCAAAACATCGCTGGACATACAATCGACCTCCTGCTTACCGCTTAAAATTCCAGGTTCCTGCCATCCTTGTCGAAGATATGGCAGACGTTTCCACTAAAGGCCAGGTTCAGCTTGTCGCCGGCGGAGAAGCTCCGAGCCCCGCCCAGGTCCAGGGTAGGCACGATGACCACCACGTCCCGGCCTCCGGCACTGGCGTGGAGATGGACCTCGCTGCCCATCATCTCGGACACGTCCACCGCGGCGGTAAGGGTGTTCTCCGAGCGGTCCGAGAGAATCATGTGGCTGGGACGGACGCCCAGGGTGATATCTTGAGCGGGCGCATTCTTCGCCGTCAGGTTTTTCTGCTTCTCTGGGGACAGTTCCACCTTACACTCTCCGGCGGAGACAAAGTACGTTCCGCCCTCCTGGGTAAGTTTGGCATCAAAAAAGTTCATCTGCGGTGTGCCGATGAATCCGGCCACGAAGAGGTTGGCGGGATGATCGAAAACCTGCTGAGGCGTGCCCACCTGTTGGACGAAACCGTCCTTCATGATGACAATCCGGTCGCCCAGGGTCATAGCCTCCGTCTGGTCGTGGGTGACATAAATAAAGGTGGGCGAAAATCTATAATTCCTGCTCAGTATTATCACGGTGTTCACTTTGATGCCGGGGCTGCTTATGCTGTTCAGCAAAGTAATTGACAAAACTCGTCACCACAATTTTATCCCGCCAATCACTGCTTGGGGAAAGTTTGTTACAAAACTGAAATACGTTGTTCCTCCGCTTTTTTTATGTGCTGTGGCAGGAGCCTTTTTCCTTTCCAAGCAATGTCCTTACGGCTACGGTGAGACGATGATAGAAACCGACAAAAAGAGCGAGTTGTCTGTCCAGGGAGATGCGATTGAAGATCGGTTTGGTCTGAAAAATGGCGCGGCTGTCATTGTTCCAGCCGGAGATTACGAAAAAGAGGGGCGCCTTCTGCGGGCGTTGGAGGCCCTTGATGAAGTTGACATGGCGATGGGCCTTGCCAATGTGGAAATCGAAGATCTTTCTTTGGAACAGTTTCTGGTAAATCTGCGGTAGGCGGAATCGTTGGCATCAATGAAGCGGACGGCTCGATCTACCACTGTATGACAGAAGGGGCCGTTATAGGAGAGCGGCAAACTGGCGGAATTGCCGGAAAAAACAACGGAATTATAACCGGATGCACAAACAGAAGTTTGGTCAATACCGAACACCCGGATGAAACCAGAGATTTAGAGGATGGGCTGTCCGGCTTGACCCGTGATATGGTGTCAGAGGCTACTATGGATACCGGCGGAATCGTCGGAACTTCCAGTGGTATTCTGCAAAATTGCCAAAACGAAGGAACCATTGGGTATCCCCATGTCGGCTATAACGTGGGCGGAATTGCGGGCCGTTCCTCTGGCTATCTGGATAGCTGTTCCAACTGTGGGGAAATCCAAGGCCGTAAAGATGTTGGCGGGATCGTAGGCCAACTGGCTCCCAACGTCCGCATGGTATTCTCGCCCGACTCCATAGACGAGCTGCAAAACGAATTAGACCGATTGGGCGATTTGGTTGACAGCACATTAGACCGAACGAAGGAAAATAAAAACACCATTTCCGACCGTTTGGATCACATTTCTGATTTTACGCACATAGCGTCCGACAGTGTTTCCGACCTCACGGATATTATGGGAGATTGGGCAGACGGCACGATTGACAGTGTGAATGATTTGGCAGACACCGTCGCGGATACAATAGACCATCTGGAAATCATCACTTCCAGCGGCGAAGATATTCTGGATGTGATGGCGGATGGAATTGACCGTTTAGAGGACAGCATTTATGAAATTGCTGACGCTGCCGGTATCGGAGAAGATGGCCTTGACGCGCTGTCAGATGCAGTGGAATTTCTCAAAGACTCGCTGAAAGAAGCACAAGAAGGGCTGGATAAAATTCGGGAGGCTCTTAAAGATATACCCGATGCGTTTGTGATTGACG
>CAJTZI010000047.1 GCA_910584075.1 uncultured Oscillibacter sp. | reverse complement strand
GCGTCCTGGAGTTCACCGGCGACGGCACCGCCCTGATGCTGGCCATCTTCGCCCTGCAGGACAGCTTCGGCACCGCCTGCAACGTCACCGGCGACGGCGCTTTGACCCTGATCCTCACCGGCTACGCCGAGAAGCACGGGGTCAAGGAGGAGAAGCTCAAGGCCATCGACCTGTAAACCCGCATTTTACACAGACCCGTCAATATTTGCCGGGACGGGAGGGCTCCCGTCCCGGCGCTTTTTCAGGAAGGGATACACATATGCTGATTTTAGCGTTTGAATCGTCCTGCGACGAGACCGCCGCCGCGGTGGTCCGGGACGGGCGGGAGGTCCTCAGCGACGCCGTCGCCTCCCAGGCGGACATGCACGCCGTCTACGGCGGCGTGGTGCCGGAGATCGCCTCCCGCAAGCATGTGGAGGCCATTGCCGCCCTGACGGACAGGGCCCTGGCGGAGGCGGGGGTGACCCGGTCCGACATCGACGCGGTGGCGGTGACCTATGGGCCGGGGCTCATCGGAGCCCTGCTGGTGGGGGTGAACTTCGCCAAGAGCGCCGCCCTCGCCATGGGGAAGCCCCTCATCCCGGTGCACCACCTGCGGGGGCACATCGCCGCCAACTACCTGGCCTTCCCGGAGCTGGAGCCCCCCTTCCTGGCGCTGTGCATCTCCGGGGGAAACTCCATGCTGGTGGACGTGCGGGGCTATACGGACATGGCCATCCTGGGGGCCACCCGGGACGATGCGGCGGGAGAGTGCTTCGACAAGATCGCCCGTGTGCTGGGCCTCCCCTACCCCGGCGGGCGGCCCATGGAGGAGCTGGCCCAGGGGGGCGACGATGCAAAATACCCCCTGCCCCGGGCCAGGGTGGCGGGAAATCCCCTGGACATGTCCTTCTCCGGCCTGAAAACGGCGGCGGTGAACCTGGTGCACAACGCCGCCCAGAAGGGGGAGACGCTGGACCGGTCCAGCCTGGCGGCATCGGTGGCGGCGGCCATCAGCGACGAGCTGGTACCCCGGGCCATAGAGGCTGCCCGGCAGTGCGGCCGCCGCACCATGGCAGCCGCCGGCGGCGTAGCCGCCAACGGGCGCATCCGAGGGGACCTGGAGCGGGCCTGCCGGGAGGCAGGCATCCGGCTGTATCTGCCGCCCCTGCGCCTGTGCGGTGATAACGGGGCTATGATCGGCAGCCAGGCCTACTACGAATATCTGGCCGGCAGCCGGGCGGACATGAGCCTGAATGCCTACGCCAATCTGGAGATATGAGGGCCGGAGGAATGGATGAGAAATGCGGGGAAATTGCATAAAGTGTCGTTATGTAAACGGAGTGGGGGCCGCGATTTGGTGTATACAGCGGATAGGGGGGGCTTCCAGAAAATGTCAATTTCAAGGGAGAGGGTTGGAATCAGAGGGATTTAACTGTGTGGAAAACCCTGTGGAAAATGTGTATAACTTGCTGTACTACGAAGTTATTGTGAAATTTATGTGAACCTGCCGAACAGAAAACCTGCGGAAAACTGCTGAGGCAACGGGATGTTTTTTCTGAGATTTTGTCTATTTGCGGCACTTTTGCCGGAAACGACGCCGGGGATTACCAGGGGATTTTTCGTAAAAACCGGCCTCCCCGCATATTTTGCGGCGGCACTTGCAGGATAGGGGGGCAAAAATACGATATGTTATCGCCGGCAAAAATTTTGTGCGCCCGGCGGCCGCCCGGTCTTGACTGGAGACGGGAAATGTGGTATACTACATCTGTTGCGGTACGCTGGAATAGCTCAGTTGGTAGAGCAGCTGATTCGTAATCAGCAGGTCGTCAGTTCGAGTCTGATTTCCAGCTCCAAAAGGCCCGGAAAACCACTGGTTTTCCGGGCCTTTTGGAGTCTTATGGCGTCCTTGCGGGTATGGACCTTCCGCCGGCGCAGATTCACACACCCCGGCCGGCGGCCCAGCTTATGTCCAGGTCCAGGGCGGACAGGGAAATATCCGGCTTGACTCGCTCGCCGTGGAAGTCGCTGCCGCCGGAGACGTACAGGCCGTACTTCTCCGCCAGATGCAGATAAAAGGCCTGCTGCTCCGGCCCGTGCCTGGGATAGTAGCACTCGATTGCAGAGAGGCCATATCCGGCCAGCTGCTTTACCAGCGCGTCCAGGCCCTCCTCCTCCAGGTTCAGCTGGTACGGATGGGCCAGGGAGGCCATTCCTCCCGCAGCCCGGATTGCTTCTATACAGGTCCGAGCGTCCGGCTTCGCGCGTTCGATCCGCTGGTACTCGTCGGTATCCAAGTAGCGGTCGAAGGCCTCCTTGACCGTTGCCGTGTAGCCGCCTCTGACCAGCGCCTGCGCAAAATGAGGCCGTGCAATGATGGAGCCGCCGGCGATCTCCTCTACCTCCGCCAAGGTGATGCCCAGGCCCTTCTCACGCAGGAAATCAAGGATCCGGTACTTTCTCTCGTCCCGCCCCTCCCTCATCCGCGCACAGAGCGCTCCCAGGCCGGGCGCGCCGGGGGTGAAGCCGTATCCCAGGATGTGGAGGCTCCTGTACTCCTTCGCCCCCAGCTCCACGCCCCGCAGAACGCGAAGGCCGGCGCGCCTCCCGGACTCCACGGCCTCCTCCAGGCCGTCGAGGGTGTCGTGATCGGTGAGTGCCAGTGCCTCCAGGCCCCGTGCAGCCGCCAGCCGGACCAGCTGAGAGGGGGTGTACTGGCCGTCGGAGGCGGTGGAGTGGGTGTGGAGATCAACGATCATAAACAATCACCAAAGAGCTGTTCATAGACGTCGATGTCGTGTTCGCTGTCGCACTCCAGCCAGAGGCCGTCGGTGGAGATGGTCTGGATCGGGTAGCCCGCCCGGACCATCCCCTCCAGAAGCGTGGTCATATCCAGCTTCTCCACCGTCTTCCGCAGAGGCTTCTTGAGGGTCTCCCGCACCCAGCCCCAGCTCTCCGGCGTAAAGCGGAGCAGCCCCATAAACTGGCCTTGGACCTGCTCGGGGCCGGCGGGCTTCTGCCCAATCTCCAGCAGCCTGCCGTCCCCGGCGGCGCGGAAGGTCTCCAGGTCCTCCAAGGGATCGTCCATGCGCGCCTTCCACAGCGCCCAGTAGCCGCTGTAGGAGGTGATCGCCGCCGGTGCGCCGGAAGCTGCCAGGGCCCGGACCGCCGCCGGCGTAAAGACAATGTCCGAATAGCAGACCAGGCAGGGCTCCTGCGCAAGCCAGGCCTCCGCCATGGTCAGAGAGTAGAACATGTTCGTCCGCTCCCAGTCCGCATTGTGAAAATAGGTGATGCCCGGCTCATGGAACATATCGCTGCGGTAGCCGGTGACAATGCCGATCTCCTCCCTGGCGATCCCCGCTTGCATCAGCGTCTCCAGGCAGCGGTCCAGCAGCGTCCGGCCCTTGAGCGTGCACATGCACTTGGGCTTCTCCCTGGTCCGTTCGCCCAGGCGGCTGCCTCTTCCCGCAGCCAAAATAATGGTTTTCATAGCCGAAATACCTCCCTGATCAACCGAATGTCCTCCTCTCGCAGAGGCGCATACCGCTCCGGGTGCCACATGACACCCTGAATCCACGGGTACTCCCGGTGCGTCACGGCCTCCACCACGCCGTCCGTACTGCGGGCGGCAGGCTCCAGCGGCGGCGGACACGCCCGCGCGCCCCAGCTGTGGAAGCTGTTGACTGTGCCGCCGCGGTCCAGAGGGTGCTCCACGCGGATATGCCCCTCCACCTTCTGGAGAGGAGCGCCGAAATAGTCCAGGAGCATCTGCATGCCACGGCAGACCCCCAGCAGAGGGGTCCGCCGGGCTATCGCATATTGGATGAGAAACCGCTCCGCCTCATCCCGCTCCGGCGCGTCGCCGCCGTAGGACGCCAGGTCGTTGCCGCCGGTGAGGATGATGCCGTCCACCCTCACCGCCGCCAGCAGCTGCCGGACAGCTGTCAGGCGGTTCGGAAGAGGCAGGGGCAGAAAGCCGCAGGCCTCCGCCAGCGCGGCCCACTCCTGGGAGAGGGCGTCCCGCCGCTCCCCGATGGCCTCTATGCGCTCTACCCGCTGCGTCAGCGCGATCAGCCTGCTCACAGCATCACCACCCTCCTGTTTCTGCAGTCCACCTCCAGCCACCGGGCGGAGGCGTACCGGGCAAACTGTTTTTCCCCCACCCCGATGACGGCCGGGATGCCGAACTCCGCCGCCCGGATGGCCATATGGGAGTTAGCGCCGCCGTATGCGGTAATAAAACCGGCGATGGACCGGGAGAAAATCCAGTCATAGCCGGGGTCTGCGCCCCGGATCAGCACCAGCTTTCCCTCCAGGGGGGCCTCTGAGGGGAGAAGCACCGTCTCCGCCGCGCAGCGGCCCTGGGTGATAAAGTTGGGACTTCCGTCCGGCAGGAAAAAGCTGTGGATCTGGGCCTCCTCCCACAGGAGGGGCGGCAGCATGATGCCGGCGGCGGCCCGCTCCAGGGCCTGGCCGTCCCGGATGGAGGCCCGCAGCACCGATTCCAGATCCTCAGTGCAGGAGTAGGCCTCGGTCACCCGCTGGATGGTCAGGTAGGACATCTCCGTCCGGCTCAGGCCGAAGCCCGCGCCCAGCTCGGAGAGCAGTTCCAGCACATCGGAGAGGGTGTGGGTAAAGACAAATTTCGCGTACTCCCGGCCCTCAATCGCGTGCCGTATGAAGCGAAACAGGGACAGCACGTCGGTGTGCAGCCCGTGCGCCTCCAGCATCTGCTGGAGGACTTCGTACTGCTGGAGGGACAGCTTGAAGGGCGGAGGCTCCGCTCCGCCGCTCTGCGGCTGAGAGAAATCAAAGTACAGCTCCCGCCCCTGGTCATACCGCGGGGAACAGATGTCGTAGGTGCCGGGGCGCAAATGACCGTATTTCTCCAGAAATGCCGCAGGTGAGAGGCCGGCCAAATCCCTGGAGATATTTTTTCCAACGGTGGAGAGGCCGTTCATGTAGAGGGACCGCTCCTCCTCTGTCAGTACGCCGGCCGTCACCATGGACCGCAGCAGCTCCACCGCGATAAAGCCCGCCCGGGCCAGTCCCGCGAAGGGCAGCGTGCCGTAGCGCTTGCAGTACTCCAGAAGCCAGTAGATTTTCTCGGCAGGCCCCAGGCCGCTGGAGAGAATATCCTGCCGCTTCTTCTGGAGGATCTCGATCTTCTCCGCGTCCTTCCGCCAGAAGCCGTCCTCGCGGATGATCGAGTTGGTCAGCTCCCGCAGCGCCTCCACCAGGCAGGCCTGCTCCTGCGCGGTAAAGCCGGCCTCTGACAGTACAGTTACCCGCGCGGGGAGATCAAAGGTATAACAGGTAAAGGCGATCTCAAACTCCACTTTGTCGTGGAGCTCGGGGTGCGTGCGCAGCCGGTCCAAATAGTATCCCACCAACCGGTCCGCCAGAGGGTCCGGCAGACTTTTGGGCAGGAAAGAATTGAAGCTCACCCGCGTATCAATATAGGGCAGGCCCAGAAAATCCACCATGAGCGGGAAGGAACGCAGGTTCCGATACCCGTAATTATCCCGCTGATAGGCCCACACGCCGTTGGTAATGATCTCCTTGTATAGGCTCAGCGCCAGGGGCCGGGGCCGCACGCCGATCATCTCCGCCGGGTTCCAGTCCGGCATGACGCCGTAGATGGTACACTGGCCGCAGAGATCCGGGTGGGGCAGAAGAGAGGCGCGGAACTTCTCCCGAATCAGCCGGAGACAGCGCTGCTGCCCCTCCAGATTGGCCAGGGGCCGGGTCAGCACCAGGGGCCGGACCTGCAGTAAGTACAGTATACCATCTGAGACGGCAAATTCAATATCCAGCGCCGGGTGTTCAAACAGCGCCTCCAGCTCCCGGCACAGCGCGATCACCCGGTCCAGCGGGGCGGGCGGCTGCGCCGGGGACGCTTTGAAGTGGCAGAAGGTCTCCAGCTGGGTTCCCGTCCCGTCTGTAACGGAGCTGGTTGAGCCGGTGGTCCGGTCATAATTGAGGATGTAGTAGTGCCCCCCGGTGCTGGGGTCCGCCGTAAAGGCCACGCCGCAGAGCTCCACACGGGTCAGAAAGGGCTGGATGAACACCTGGTTTTCCCGGTCCGGTCCCATAGCGTCCACCACCTGTGAAACCGCCGCCAGGACAGCGGCTTCGCCCAGTACACGCGCAATAGAGAGGAATTTGCCCGCGTTGGAGCCCTCCGCCGTATCCTCGTTCCGGGCGCTGCTGCGGACGATGAGGTGCGTGTTCAGCAGGTCCGCCTCCCGCAGCAGCTCCAGGGCCCGTGCCGGATTGTCCCGCGCCTCCCCTGCGGTCAGGGAGATTTGGGGCAGGACCTGGGCGGTGGACAGCCTTCCGGCCAGCGCTCGGAGCGTGTCGGCTTTGGTGGTAAATTTCATGGCAAACGCATCATTTCTTTTGCGCCATCCAAATGCGGGTGGTATATGGGACGGCAATGGTTTCCTGGTGCAGATTCTCAACCACTTCGCGGATGTCCCCTATAATTTTTTCAAACACATCCGGCGACTGTCTGTAAACGGTTCCATGGGATTTCCAGCCCTCGATAAAGTCCTCGGCGCTGAGCCGGTGCGTCACCTGTCCGGAGATGAACTGGACCTCCCCGAATAGCCCCGACGCGTCAATGACAGCCGTTTGATCCTCGCGGCGCGTACCATACGCATAGTTGGGAATATTCTGCTTGATAACGGCTTCAATCTTCTGCTGCAAGGGGTCGCTCAGGTCCCTGTGATTCCACATGCAGGCAAAATAGCCGCCCGGTTTCAGGATCCGGCTGGTTTCGATCAGGGCCTTCTGCCGGTCACAGACATTGAATGAAGAGCCGAATGTGACGAGGTCGAATTTGGCGGCCTCCATGCCCGTATCCTCGCCAATCCCCTCGAACCACTGTACGCCGGGATAGTCTGCGGTCCTCCGTGTTCCGTTGCGCCGCATGGCATCATTAGGCTCCACCGCCCAAATGCGCAGCCCCAATTTTGCCAGTTCCAGCGTCAGATGGGCGGCGCCGGCGCCGACATCGCATGCGCTGTCCCCCGGCTTCAGGCCGGCGCGCTCAAACATTTCCAGAATTGCACTGGCAGCATATTCAGGCCGGCGCAGATACGCCTCTGCCAGGTTTGTGTAATCCCACTCTGTTTTCATGGTTGTCCTCCTATTGTACTCTGCAACAGATTCACCTGCTCCTCAGGCGTCCGTTGACCGTCATTTTCCAGAACAAAATCCGGCGCTTTGGGCATTTCCAGCGGGAAATCGATCCCGGCTACATCCCGCCCGCCGCTGTACAGCCCCTTTTGATCCCGCCGCCGCAGCGTCTCCATGGAGACCTTCACATAGACCTCGAAATAGCCCGGTATGTTCTCCCGGTTCCAGGCCCGCACGCTGTCAAACATGGAGATCGTGCAGCAGACCACCGTAATGCCCTGCCGCGCCAGCAGCGCGCACAGCCGGGCGTTGCGCATGGCGCTTTTGCGGCGGTCGGCCTCCGTATAGCCCAGGTCGCCGCCAAAAACCTGGCGCAGCTCGTCGCCGTCCAGAAGCGCCGCGGTTTCTCCCGCCGCCCGCAGCCGCTCGCACAAGAGGCGGCCGATGGTGGTCTTCCCCGCACCTGAGAGGCCGGTCAGCCAGTACACTCTACACATGCGCCGTCTCCTCCGAGGGAATCAGACGGGGGCAGATGGCCTGCTTTCTCCAGGCCCCCTGCAGAACTTCCTGTATCCACTCGTGGAGCGTCTCCTCCGGCGGCGCGCTGTCCGGCAGATAGTGCTTGTTGAGCCGTTCAAAGCGGAAGGGATAGCGGAGGAGCTCCCGCACAACCTCCTCCGAGAGGGGGTACTCCTCAAAAGGAAAGCAGGGGTAGCCGTAATAGCGGAGTATCGGGTCGTAAAACAGCTTCAGCCGCAGCTGGTCGAACTCTGTCAGCACGGCGCTGATGTCCCGGTGCAGCGGCGCCTGATCGAACCCTCTCGTCACCTGCCCCGTGCGGTCGGCCAGCGGCGCCTCCGTCTCCAGCATCTGCTCCGCAAAGGGGACGTTCAGATGCCGGCACAGCGCCCGGCAGACGGCCTCCGGCTTTGTTTTCAGATCCTCAAAGCGGAAGCCGAAGTAGCACTCCTGGAGCTCCGGCGGCAGAAACTGCGCATGGACATAGTCCGAACCCAGGATGTACTGGGTCTGAAATTTACTCCAGCCGATCAGGCCGTAGAGATAGCTGCGCCCAAAGGTCATAATGGGCTCCCTGACGCTGGTCAGCACGGTGCGGTAGGGAAAGGCGCTGACGACGGCATTGTAGACGCTGGTATTCCACACGTGGGGGTCAAAGAGCAGCATGGGCACAACCCGTGGATTTATGTGCCGCTGCTCATACCGGAACAGGAAATATCCGCAGAACAGCTCCTTTACGGTGTAGCGGTGGGGCGCGGGGCGCTGCTGCCGCAGCCAGGCCAAATAGTCGAGCAGGCCCTCCAGCCGAATATCGCAGCGCCGTGTGCGAAGCAGGGATTCGATCTGCTCCACCGTACAGATCTCCTCCGGACGGTTCAAAAGCCCCCGGAATTCCGGGAGGTCATACATGGGCTTCCCGTCTACAGTGGAATCCGTGTGGAACACCATGGCGCTGTACATCTGTATCTCGTTCACCACGCCCAAAACGCCCAGGCTCAGCTCCGTGCCGGAATAGGCGTGCTTATACCAAAAACAGATCCGCTTGACCTCCTCCACACGGACCGGGGCGGGGCTCCGCTCCGCGTAATCCACGCCAAAGGTCTTTTGAAAGTCAATCGGGTACCGCTTCCAGTTCTTTTTCCCAAGCAGGAAGACAAATTTCTGCTGCCGAAGGAGGGGGGCCAGATCACAGGCCAGCATCAGCCGCTCCAGCGGCTCCGGGGTTGCGTATAAGAGATAGATATGGTTGTCGCCGGCGAAGTCCTCGCTGCTGCGGACGTTGTCGTGGAGGAAGGTCAGATTGTAGCAATTGTCCTCGTCCGTGGCGCGGATGGGCTCGTCCAGACGCCCGAAGAAATACCGCATTTGGCGGGGGGTATCCCCGTCGTATATATCCCCGAAGCGATCCTTTTCCCGGTCATAACAGCAATAGAGCCCCTCGCTGACGGGAAAGAGCTGAAAACGCAGGGCCTCGAACGAGCGGAGGGCCCTGCCCCAGAAGTAGGGGTACGCCTGCAGCAGCGACAGGTTGCCGGTGTAGTTCTTCTCAAGCTCCGCCGCATTGGGGCGGTAGAACACCTCCTCCAGCAGCTGAAAGATCTCCTGCTTGTCGCCAGCGCTCCGGGACGCGTGATACATCTCCGTAAAAGCGGAGAATGCCTCCTGATACTGCTGCTTATCAAAAAGCTCGATGGCCTCAGCGATGCGCCGGGCTCTGTCCTGATCCATGGGACCTCCTCTCATTCCGGATGAACGCCTGTGCCGGACGGCAGGGGGGGCCTCTCCCCGCACGCCGCGCAGACGGCGGCGCCCTCCTCCAGCCTCTGGCCGCATGCGCACACCCAGCCGATCTGCCGCGCGGGGTTACCCACCACCAGCGCGTGGGCGGGAACGTCTCTGGTGACGACGCTGCCGGTACCCACCATGGCGTAGGCCCCGATGGTGACGCCGCAGCGGATGGCCGCGTTTGCGCCAATGGAGGCTCCCCGCCTGACCAGCGTTCTGCTCACCTGAAAATCGCTGTTGAACGCCCGGGGAAAGCGGTCGTTGGTAAAGGTCATGGACGGCCCCAGAAAAACATCGTCCTCGATCTCGACACCGTGGTACACATTCACGTTGTTCTGAATTTTTACCCGGCTTCCGATGACTGCGCCCGCGTCGATATACACATTCTTGCTGATGACGCACCCCGCGCCGATCCGCGCGTCCTCCCGCACCTGGGCCTGGTTCCATATTTTGGTGCCCGCGCCAATTTCCGCCTCCGGGCTCACCTCCGCGGTTGGATGGATATAGACGTCGTTCATGGTGTGCATCCCCCCTTCTCCGCAAAAAAGCGGTTCGCGGTATCGATCACAAAAGCCACCTCTTCCGCAGTCAGCTCCGGGAACATGGGCAGGCAGACCGTCTCCGCCGCCGCCCGCTCCGCCTCGGGCAGGCTGCCGGGCCGGTACCCCAGATCTGCAAACGCCTTCTGCAGGTGCAGGGGCACCGGATAAAAGGTGCCGCAGCCGACGCCGTGCTGCTGCAGGTAGTCGCACAGCTCGTATTTGCGGGGGGTCCGCACCACATATTGGTGCCAGCAGGGGACCGTATCAGCGGCGTACCGGGGCTTTTCCAGCGCGCCGCAGAGCCCGCTGGCGTAGGCCCCGGCAATCTCCGCGCGGGCGCTGTTGTAGCCGTCCAGCCGCGGCAGCTTCACCGACAGGGCCGCCGCCTGCATGGCGTCCAGCCGGGAATTATAGCCGATTATATAATTATAATATTTATACGGGTCGTAGAGCGCGCCGGTCTGCTCGCTAAGGGCCGGCGTCTCCGCTGCTCCGCCGAGGATCTCCAGGGCCCGCGCACCGTTTTTTCCCGCGCCGTGCTCCCGCAGCGCGGCCAGAACGACGGCCAGATCGCCGTCGCCGGTAGTGACCAGGCCGCCGTCGCCAAAACCGCCCAAATTTTTGGTGGGGTAGAAGGAAAAACAGCCAATATGCCCCAGACTGCCCGCCTTTTTCCCTCTGTACATGCTCCCGATGGCCTGGGCGCAGTCCTCCACAACGCGCAGGCCGTGCCTGGCGGCTATGGCCGTGATCTCCTCCATGCGGCAGGGCGCGCCGAAGATGTGCACCGGCAGAATTGCGCGGGTTCTGGCGGTGATCTTTTCCTCGATCTGTTCGGGGTCAAGGGTGTAGTCCTCCCGGCGAATGTCGGAAAATACAGGTACTGCGCCGATAGAGGCCACCGCCTCCGCAGTGGCGAAAAAGGTAAAGGGCGTCGTAATGACCTCGTCCCCCGGTCCGACGCCGCAGGCGCGCAGCGCCACAACCAGCGCCTCCGTTCCGTTGCCGCACCCGAAGGCGTGCTTCACGCCCAGATAACCGGCAATCTGCGTTTCAAACTCTTTGACATAGGGACCGCCGATGAAGGAACAGCTCTCCATCACCTGAGCGGCGCGCTCTGTCATTTCGCTTTTCAAGGTCTGGTATTGGCGTTTGAGGTCAAAAAACGGTATGTTCATATGACAATTCTCCTTATGGCCCCTTACTCGGAGCAGGCGGACTCCGCCTGCTGGGTGATGCGTTCGCACAGCGCAATCATCCGGGCGGCGGTCTGGCCGTCCACCCTGACGGGCCGGCCATTGACCACCGCATCGTAAAACGCGATAAGCTCCGCGCGAAGGGGTTCAATCATCGGCACAAAAATTTTCTCCGTCACGCTCTCCTGGCGATAGGAGTGCTCCTGCCCCTCGTCGATTACCATGTTGGTGCTCCTGCTGACCTGCAGCGTCTTCGCCAGCAGATCGGCCGTGATGAAGCCGCCGCGGGTATGTACGCTCAGCTCGCGGATTTTTCCCTGGGTCACCCGGCTCGCGCTCACCGAGGCCTGGACGCCGTTGTCAAAGCGCAGGGCGCAGTGGGCGAAATCCAGCCGCCGGCTGTGCACGGCCTGGCCAAAGGCCGACTGCCGGACGGCGGCGTGCCCCTCCATCAGATGGCACACCAGATCAAGGTCGTGGATCATCAGATCCTCCACCACGTTGGCGTCCTTGATCCGCCCGTCGAAGGGGCTGTAGCGCCGGGCCTCAATGGCGATGATCTGCTCGTGCATAAGGAGCTTGGACAGCTCGGTATAGACCGGGTTGAAGCGCTCCACATGGCCCGCCGTCAGTATTTTCCCGCTGGCGGCAAAGGCGCGGCAGAGGGCCTGCGCGTCCCCGGCGCTCATGGCGAGGGGCTTCTCAATCAGCGCGTGCACCCCGTGCGCGGCGGCCAGAAGCCCCACCGCGCGGTGCAGGGAGGAGGGAACCGCAATCACCACCGCCTCAACCGCCTGTAAAAGCGGCTCCATCTCCTGGAATGCCGTTGTGCCGAACTGTTCCGCGATTTTTTGCGCCCGCGCGCCGTCCGCGTCGTAGACGCCGGCCAGATGGAAACAGCGCTCCTCCTCGGACAGGATGCGCACATGGTTCCTGCCCATGTTGCCCACGCCGATGACGCCGATCCGCAGCTGCTGCATATTTTCTCACCTCTTCCGTGTATCTGTCAGGCGGCTCATCCGCCCTCCACCAGGCCGGCCACCCGCTGGTAGGCGGGGCTGGCCTTCAGCACCGCCACCGCCGGATCGCCGGGGGCGAAGGCGGACAGCATGGCCCGCACCTGCTCCGCCAGGGCCAGCAGCTCCTCTGGCGGCTGCGCGGCCTGGAGCTGCGGCGTGTGCTCCGTCAAAAATTCCACCATGGGCTGCATGGCAGGGCAGGAGGCCAGACCCTCCCGCAGAAGCTGGACATAGCCGACGGCGTCCCCCTGCTCCAGCCGGGAAAAGGCCCGGGCACAGTACCAGCCGAAGCGGTGCATCAGCGGCAGGGTCCCGACGCCCTCCGGGGACAGCATCAGCGGCGTGTAGCAGAGGGGCAGATAGGCGCGCTCCACCGCCGCAAAGGCGCGGGCAAAGCGCATGTCCTTCTCCGCGTCCGTCCAGCCGCAGCTGCGCACCGCCGTTAGGACGAGGCCCCGCGCCCAGCAGATCTGCTGAAGGTCCCCGTCCGCGGCGGCGGCCCGCTCCACCAGCTCCGGAAAGCCGCCGCAGCCGGCCAGACGGGAGGCCAGCGCGTCCGCCTGCTCCATGTGCAGGGGCCGGTCCGGGAAAGGAACGCCCCGCAGCAGCGCCCGCTCTAGGGCGGCTGCAGGCAGCTGCTCCAGCTCCTCCGCCGCCAGCTTCTCCGCCAGGGCCGCCGGGTCCTCCAGCTCCATGATGGCTGCCGCGCCGCCCAGAACACACCGCCCCTCCAGCGGCAGGAACAGCGTATAGGCGTGGCGGTGGAATTTTTCGTTTTCACGCTCGTTTTCCTGGTACTCCGGCGGGAAAACGGCGGCGGCGGTACGGATGAACTGGGCCTGCCGCGCCTGAGACTGCTGCTCGGTGGGAACCGGCCGGCTCAGCTCGTCCCAAAGGCGGAGAACCAGCGGGGCGGTGTCCAGGGAGGTCTTGCTGTGGAGCTGCACAAGGGTGCGGACCACCGCGTCCACCTGGTTCATATCCAGGGCGGAGCCGTCGACCTTTTCCAGCTCCTCCAGACACTTTTGGGGGCGGTATGTCTGGCGGTAGGCATCGGCAAGGAAAATGTGCATCCGCAGACGGTTGTTGGGCGCGGCGTAGCCGAGGGAATTGAACAGCGTCTCCAGCAGATCATAGCGCCCGGCGTCGTAGTCCTCCAGGGCCTGAAAATAGCTCTCAGCCAGGCGGGCGCATTTCTCGTAGTTCTCCTGGGCCCAATTGCGTCCGAACTCAATCCACGCGATGTCAATTTTCGTATAAATGGAATTGGGAAAAATCCGGTGTGCGTCTTCAATCCACTCCTCCGTCTCCGGCAGATTGGAGAGCGAGGCGACATTTACCGCGTGGCGGAAAATGGAGGGCCCCAGGTTTTCCCAGCCCGCCGCCTTTGCCAGCACGCCATCCCGCGCCCGCCGGACAAAGTCCATAAAATCCGGCTGCCCCTGGCCGGACTCGATGCATTGCTCTAGGGTCTGCAGATCCTCTGGGTTTTTTGCCAGCTTTTTCCGCAGGGCCTCCATATTGCGCTGCCGTTTAGCGTCGTCCCAGGCGACTCCGCCAACGTAGCCGTCGTGGTGAATCATCAGCCCCATTACCTGGCGGATGATGAGCTGATCCGCATCCCAGCGCTCGTGCACGGCGTTGGTATACCGGATGCCGCTGGACATGCGCACCAGACGGATGGCGCTGAAATCGTTGTATACGCCACCCGCCGCCAGCTCCGGCGTTTTGTAGTTGCGCTCCATGAGCGCGCCGAGGTTGTCCTGCTTGTTCGTTTTCAGCAGGTCTGTCAGGCTGGCCGGGTCCCCCTCCAGCCACTCGTCCGCGTCCAGCACCAGGGCCCATTTGCCGGTACAGCGTTCCAGCACCGCATTCCGGGCGGCGGAAAAGTCGTTGATCCACGGGAAGTCGAAGACAAGGTCGGCGTATTGCTCCGCGATCTCCCGGCTGCCGTCGTCAGAGCCGGTGTCCGCCATCACCACCTCGCAGGGAAAGGCCTCCCGCAGGGGGGCCAGAGACTTCAGGCACCGCTCCAGACAGCGGATCTCATTTTTAAAAATCATGCTGACGCTCAGCAGGGGCTGGGTTTGCTGTTTCATCGTCGATCTCCTCTCCTTCCTGCGTTTGAAAAAGGGGAACCCCCTCCCTGCGGCCCGCGCCGCCGCGCTTCGGGAGAAAGGCCTTCGCCTTTTTCAAGGGCAGGAAAAGGGAGGCCGGGCACAAGCCCGGCCCCCCTGCTATGCCTATGGGATTGCGTTTGAGACGGGGACTGCCATTGCCGGCTATGCCGCCGGCGGCAGGTCCGCCGCTATGCGGTGCGGGATTAGCCCAGCAGCTGGAGGACACCCTGGGGCACCTGGTTGGCCTGGGCCTCGTCGGGGCGAAATCCGCTTCGTTCTGTTTCCCGCTGACGCGGAAAACGGCACTCCGCTCCTTTGCCCCTCCTCCCCCCACCGAACCCGCTTCGCTGGGCTTCGGCGGGGACCCCGCCATGCTGCCCCTGGCTACGCAGCTGCTATGCCGCGCTCAAACTGCCGATTAGCCCAGCAGCTGGAGGACGCCCTGAGGCACCTGGTTGGCCTGGGCCAGCATGGCCTGGGCGGACTGGACCAGGATGTTGTTCTTGACGTAGCTCATCATCTCCTCGGCCACGTCGGTGTCGCGGATGGTGGACTCGGCGTCCTGGATGTTCTCGGCCATCACGGACAGGTTGTTCTGGGTGTGCTCCAGACGGTTCTGGACAGCGCCCAGATCGCCGCGCACGCCGGAGACGTAGTTGATGGCGTTCTTGATCACGTCAACAGCGGCCTGAGCGCCCGCCTGCGTGCCAATGTCCACACCGTCAATGCCCATGGCGGCGGTCTTCATGGACTTGATGTTGACGGCCAGCTGGTTGTAGTCCTTGCTGTCATCGCCGATCTGGAGGGTCAGAGCGGAGGGAGCCCCGTCGGCCTTGGCGGGATCGTTGATGGTGACACCGGTGAACTTGCTGAACTGCGCCTGAATGACATCAGCCTTCGAGAGATCCACGTGGTCCTCGTTGTCGTAATAGTCCACCTTCTCGCGGAAGTTCATCTTGCCGTCGGTAGCGCCGTCATGCTCAACAATGAACATGTCGTTATCCTTGGCGGCAAGGGTCAGACGCTCACAGGCCTGCTCCAGCACATTGGTAACGCCGGTATCAAGTCCGGTACCATCGGAGTTTGCCAGGTCAACCAGGTTGACCACCTTGACGCCGGCGGAATTCGCAAACTTATCCGCAGTCTCCTGGGTCAGCGCAAAGACATAGGTCTCATTGCCGATCTTAACGCCCGCGCCATCCGCGAAGTCCGCAGTAGCCAGAGTGGCCGTCGTGTCGGCCAGTGTGGCGCTGGTCTTGGGGTTACCGGTCTGAATGGCGTGGGAGGAGAACACGCTGTCGCCTTCCTGGGCGCGGTTCGTTGTGTCGCTGCAGCCGATCTCCACATTGTAGCTGCCCGTGAAGCTGGCGGCGGCGGTGAGCTTGGCGGCATCGGCATCGGACATGGTAAAGACCAGCTTCGTCCCCTCGGCCACGATGGTATAGGTCGCGCCATTCAGGGCAACGGTCTTGCCGTTCAGACCGGCGGCGATGGACGCGCCGGAAATGCCCGCGCTGGCCGCAACGCTGACCATGAGGGCCTGGCCGCCGACGGTGAGGGTGACCGTAGCGGCAGCGGCGGCGGTAGAGGTCGCGTTAAACGCCACATCGGACAGGTCAACCTCAAATACGGTGGCCTTCTCCTCCTTGCCGTCCTTGTGCAGGATCGTGTTGGTGCCCTGGGTGGGGTTGGCGGCGGTAGCGCCAATCGCCCAGGTGGAAGCGCCGGTGAGCTCGGTGGTGGCGGCGCCCAGAGAGGCGGCGTCCTTGGAGCCGTCCAGCAGCTGGATGCCGTTGAAGTTGGCGCTCTTGGCGATGCGGTTGATTTCGTCCTTCAGAGCGGTAACTTCCTTCTGCAGGTTCAGGCGGTCGACCTCGTTGTCGTAGGTGCCGTTGGCGGACTGGGTGGCCAGGTAGTCCATGCGGTTGAGCATGTCCTGGATCTCCTGCATGGCGCCCTC
>CAJTZI010000046.1 GCA_910584075.1 uncultured Oscillibacter sp. | reverse complement strand
AGCAGGGCGTAGGGGAAGGAGAGGTTCAGCGTATCATCCGACCGGTCACCCAGGGTCTGGGTGATCTGGGCAGAGTGCATATCCTCCTCGTCCAGCAGCAGCATCACCAGCATTTCGATGACGGCTTTTTTTAAGTTTTCCTCCATGATCTGGGAGGAACTGCTTCTTGGTGGCGACATCACCCACCTCCAATGTCTGATCTTTCCTTTAGCTGAAAAAAATTATAGCAAAAATTCCCGCTCCGTCAATATACTTTTTCACAAAAATTATGATAGCAATTTTTTTATCTATTTATTCGTTTTCGTTTTGAATTAAAATTTTTATAAGACAAAAATTATTGTTGACAAATAATTTCTGAAATGGTAACGTATAGCCAGAGAGAGCCACAAGGCTCACAGAGAGAAAGGGGTGGCTCCCATGCAGAAGTGAACAGGCGCCCCGCCGCCGGAGGGCGGGAGCGCCGCAAAGAAAACCCAATACCCAAAAACCACATGACAAATGAGAGGAGACTGTAAAATGAAGAAGATCAAGAAGTTGACCGCTCTGCTGCTGACGCTGGTCATGAGCCTGGCCCTGGCCGTCCCCTGCTTTGCCGCCGACAACAACGCGGGAATCGAATCGTACTATGATTTGGGTAACGGGATCACTGCTGTCATTACGGTACAGCCGGCCGATAACGTACCGAAGCCCTATGCGCCTCGTGTTGATGTGGATCGCACAGCGTCTCCCACCGACAGTTTCAGCTATCCCCTGTATCCTTCTGATGGCACGAAGTGCGACGCCCATGTAATGAACATGGCTCCTCTGCGCTCCGGTATCAATATGTCCGTTCATTTCGATGTGGTGTTCAATAACGGGCAGACATTTTCCCCCAAATCCTTTACGGTTGCTCCCCGATACACCGCAACCATCAACCTCGTTGACAATCGGGGCAACGGCCTTGACTGTGAGATCTTCGTTGATGTTGCCGTTATGAATGCTGACTCTGTCGATTTTAATTATTGGCACTTTCAGGGGGACTAACTCATGAAAAAAACAAGGGGTTTGAGAGCAATCCCCGCTTTTGCTGCGGGAATGCTTGCTATGGCCATACTGGTTACACTGGTAGAGCCCGTATCCGCCGCTGGAGGCGGGATTGCCTATAACCAGGTGGGCATCCGGGTTATGCGGGAGCAGCAGGTGAAGGCGGGCGAGCCCTATGCCGCCCCTAACGGCCAGCAGGTGCCTTCCACCATCACCTACATCGATGCCGCCGGAGGGAAAACCAACTATATCTCCGTCCGGCAGCTCTCGGAGCTGATCGACGCGGATATTAGCTGGGATGCCAAAACGAACAGCGTGGATATCGGCGTTTTCCCGATTTCCAGCGAGGTGATTGTTACAGCCGGAGTTGAATCCGCCGATAAAAAGCCGGATCACACGCCCCCCAACGCACCGGAGTACGGCCTGACGATTGGCAACCTGGAGGAGATCGACCCGGAGACGGTGAAAGATGTGGTAACGGCGGATCCCCACGTAGCTCCCGGCGGCGCCATATATGCGTATCATACACATGTGCAGTACAACGCTGGCAGCTTTCCAAGCATTAACGCCTCTCCCCGGTTTGGGGATGGGGAATATCTGGTCTATACCGTGACCAACAACGGTCAGATCCCGAAAGAGGTTAAGGTTTCCCGTAAAATCTCCGTCACGCTCGGAAGATGGGAGCGATTTCCAACGCTCTATGTACAGCCTGGAGAAACGTTAGTACGGGTATTCCGCGTGCTGAAAGACGAGGAGAGCCATCCCATGCAGAGAAATTTTAATTTCGGTGTTGGAGGTTCCTCGGATTATAAAGATAATGCGGATGTAACTGTCTCGTTGGTACAGTATAGGAGGCAATCAGCTTAACCCGCTCTTGTCGTATCAGGTTGTAGCGGCCCGCACGGAGGAGCGCGCAAAAAAGTTCTATAAAAAATATGGGATACTTTTTGCGTCTCCTCCGTTTAACTATATAGAACAGCGTAGGAGGATTTTCCCGCCGGAACAGAGAGGAAGAGCACTATGAAAAAACAGATACCATCTTTTTTTACTGGATTTGCCTCGGCGGTGCTGCTGCTGGCCCTGTGCACCACCGCCCTGGCGGCCAGCGGCAAGGTGAGCTATAACTTCGTCAACGTCGCCCTGAACGCAGAGACGAAGATCACCGCCGGGCAGGACATCACCGCCGCCAATGGGCAGAAGGTCCCCGGCACCATCCTCTTTACCGATGCCGCTGGAGGCAAGACCAACTACCTGCCCATCCGGGCCGTCAGCGAGCTGCTGGGAGTGGAGATTGGCTACGACTCCGCCACCAAGACCATCCTTTTGGGCAGCCAGCCGAAGCAGGAGGCGCCAGAGGAGGAGTCGGAACAGGAGCCCCACGAGCCGGGGAGCGAGGCCGTGGCCGTCTCCGGCCGCCAGTGGCTGCGGGAACTGAAAGACGGCGGCATCCACTACTACTGGCCCAAGGCCAGCGAGGTGTCCCAGTACACCGATCTCCCCGCATTCCAGCCCACCTGGCTTCCCGAGGGCTTTGCGCTGAGCGGCGTCGGGGTCAGTCCCATCGGTATACCCAATTCCACCGTTGGCTGGAACTACGAGAAGGACGGGAAGTATCTGGTGTCCTTCACCTGCTACCGCCCCACAGAAAAGCCCTGTGGCTCAGGCCACGGTGTGGAAGTGGACACCGCCGCGCTGCTGCGGGCAGCCACCGTCCAGGGACGCTCCGCAGATTTCTACCAGATCCATAATGTGGCAAATCTGGTCTGGGAGGAGAGCGCGGGGAATCTCTTCTGGCTTGAAAGCAATCTGGATCAGGCCACTCTGGAGAAGATTGCCAACAGTGTAAAGGAGGTCAAGGAAGAGGCGCTTCCCGTATATCAGATGGAATGGATTCCGGATGGCTTTAGAAAGTCCGCTTCTACGGTGACGCCCCAGATGGTGACCGAGTCATGGTCCCGGGAAACCCAGACCGAGGGCCAGCCCCGCAACAGGACCCATTTCAGGTGGTATTACTCCAGGGAACCCCAGGCTGCCCCCGCGGGATCACCGGAGACGGTGACGGTAAAGGGCGTTCAGGCCCAATACTGGGCGGCTGATCCCAATGCGGAACCCTCAACGGCCTCCGTTGACGGAAAGGTGATCTCTATTTCCACGACAGAGGCCCAGATGAACACCCTCCTCTGGACAGATCCGCAGACAAATATCACCTTCCGCCTTCTAGCCCCGTTGGACAAGGACGTAATGATCCGCATGGCGGAGAGCATCACGCGGAAGTAAAACGCACATGATTCCACATAAAAATCAGACAGCGGCGGCAGGGAAACTCCCTGCCGCCGCTGTGATGCGTCGATTCTCTTACTTGCCGGACACGATGGAGGCGGTGTCCATGGCGATCATCAGCTCCTCGTTGGTGGGGATCAGAAGAACCTTCACCTTGGAACCTGCGGCGGAGATCACGGTCTCCTTGCCCCGCACGTCGTTGGCGCTCTCGTCCAGCTCCACGCCCATGTACTCCAGCCCCCGGCACACCATGGCGCGAATGGCCTTGTCGTTCTCGCCTACGCCGGCGGTGAAGATGACGGCGTCCACACCGCCCATGGCGGCGGCGTAAGCGCCCACATACTTCTTCACCTCATAGGCGAACTTCTCCTGGGCCAGCTCCGCCTTCTTGTCGCCCTTGGCGGCGGCGTTCTCCAGGTCCCGGAAGTCGGAGCTGACGCAGCTCAGGCCCTCCACGCCGGATTTCTTGTTCAGCACGCCCAGCATCTCGTCAATGCTCAGCCCGTGCTTGTTCATCACGTACTGGAGGATGCCGGCGTCCAGGTCGCCGGAGCGGGTGCCCATGGGCAGGCCCGCCAGGGGGGTGAAGCCCATGGAGGTGTCCACGGACCTGCCGCCGTCCACCGCGGCGATGGAGGAGCCGTTGCCCAGGTGGCAGGAGATCAGCTTGACCTCCTCCGGGGCCTTGCCCAGCATGGCGGCGGCCCGGCCCGCCACGTACTTGTGGCTGGTGCCGTGGAAGCCGTAGCGGCGGACCTTGTCCTCCTCATAATAGGCGTAGGGCAGGGCGTACATGTAGGCCTTGGGGGGCATGGTCTGGTGAAAGGCGGTGTCGAACACGGCCACCATGGGCACGCCGGGCATCACCTTCTGGCAGGCCCGGATACCGGTGAGGTTGGCGGGGTTGTGGAGGGGGGCCAGAGGGATGCAGTCCTCAATGGCTTTGAGCACCTCGTCGGTGATCAGGACGGACTTGTTGAACGCCTCACCGCCGTGGACCACCCGGTGGCCCACCGCCTCGATCTCCTTCATGGAGCCCACTACGCCGTTCCTGCCGTCCACCAGGGCGTCCAGCACGGCCTGAATGGCCTCGGAGTGGGTGGGCATGGCCACGTCCACGGCGTCCAGGGCCGCCTTGCCCTCCACCTGGGGCTTGTAGGTGAACTTGCCGTCGATGCCGATGCGCTCGCACAGGCCCTTGGCCAGCAGGCTGCCGGTCTCGGGATTCAGCAGCTGGTATTTCAGAGAAGAGCTGCCCGCGTTGATTACCAGAATGTTCATTGTCAATCGACTCCTCTTTTTACTCGTTTGGGGAAAGGGCTTGCAGGATTTTCCACTTTTGGTATAATGACCATATATACGACTTCATTATAGCAGATTTTTTTTCAGATACAACCCTATATTTTTACCGGTCTGTCATTTTTTTGTCATCGTTTTGAGGTGATTTTTCTGCGGGTAACTGGTATCATTACAGAGTACAATCCCCTCCACAGGGGCCACGTCCACCTGCTGGAGGAGGTCCGCCGCCTGCTGGGGGAGGACACCGCCGTGGTCTGCGCCATGAGCGGGGACTTTGTCCAGCGGGGGGACCTGGCCGTCCTCCGGCGGCAGAGCCGGGCCGCGGCCGCTGTCCGCAGCGGGGCGGACCTGGTGCTGGAGCTGCCCCTGCCCTGGGCGGCGGCTCCGGCGGAGCGGTTCGCCGACGGCGGCGTTCAGGTGCTGCTGGGCACCGGCGTGGCGGATATCCTGGCCTTTGGCAGTGAGTGCGGCGACGGGGCGGCTCTGAGGCGTCTGGCCGCAGTGCTGCTGTCGGCGGAGTTTCCGGCTCTTTTGAAAGAGGAGCTGGCCCGGGGGGACAGCTTTGCCGCCGCCCGCCAGCGTGCGGCGGGGCGGCTGGCCTCCCCGGAGGAGGCCGCTCTGCTGGCCCGGCCCAACAACACCCTGGGTGTGGAGTACTGCAAGGCTCTCCTGCGCCGGAGTGCCCCGCTGGAGGTGCTGACCGTCCCCCGCCGGGGGGCCGCCCATGATCAGAAGGGCACGCCGCCGGGTGAGAACGCCTCCGCCGCCGCCATCCGGGCGCTGCTGCGGCAGGGACGGCGGCAGGAGGCCCTGGGCGGCATGGCTCCCGCCATGGCGGAGATCTGCCGGGCCGAGGAGGCCGCGGGACGGGCACCGGTATTCCTGGAGACGTGTGAGCGGGCGGTTCTGGCCCGCCTTCGGACCATGGAGGAGGCGGACTTTGCCGCCCTGGACCAGGGCCGGGAGGGGCTGTACCGGCGGCTGTACCGGGCCAGCCGAAGCGCCGTTTCGGCAGAGGAGCTGCTGGCAGCGGCCAAGACGAAGCGGTACCCCTATGCCCGCCTGCGGCGGATGGTCCTGTGGGCCTGCCTGGGCCTGCGGCCGGAGGATTTCCCGGAGACCGTGCCCTACCTGCGGGTGCTGGCGGCCAATGAGCGGGGCCGGACCCTGCTGGGGCGGATGCGGAAGTCGGCCTCCGTCCCCATCCTGACCAAGCCCGCCACCGTGAACCGGCTGGGAAGGGAGGCCAGGGAGCTCTTCGCCCTGGAGGCCCGGGCGGCGGACCTGTACGCCCTGGCGTATCCGGACCTCTCCGCCGCCGGCGGCGGCAGTCTCTGGCGGGAGGGGCCGGTGATGATCTGAAACCTCGGAAAGGGGAATGAGCAATGAAAAAATGGAGTATTCTGCTGCTGATCTGCTGTCTGCTGGCAGGCTGCACCGCCGCCCCGGCGGCCCGGGAACCCGCTGAGAGCACTCCGTCCCCGGCGGCGGAGCCCGCGCCGGAGGAGGCCTGCATCTGCACTGTCGAGATGATGGACTGGGAGGACAGCGCCGTAGACGGGGACGGCACCTCTCTGGCAACGTGCCGCGTTCACATGCCGGTGCTGACTGCCCGGCGGGCCGACGGCACTGCCATTGAGACCGCCGGGACGGAGGCTGAGGCCCGGGCCCTGACGGCGGCGGAGACCTTCAACGCCCAGTTCGCGGCCTGGACGCTGGACGAGGAGTTTCAGGAGCTGGCGGACCTGGCGCGGGAGGAGCGGGCATGGCGGCAGGAGAGCGGCATTGACTGGGGTCCCGCCTTCTTTACGGAGATGACCAGCGAGACCTACCAGACGGACCGGCTGGTCAGTGTGGCGGGGGACTATTACAGCTACACCGGCGGCGCCCACCCAAACACGGTGCTGATGGCCTGGAACTTCGACCTGGAGACCGGGGCGTTCTTCGTGCCGGAGCAGCTGGCAGGAGACGGCGAGGCCTTCTCCAAAGCGGTGAGTGAGGAGATTGTCCGCCAGATCGGCGAGACGGCGGCGGAATATGACCTGACGGCGGCGGAGATGTTCTGGGAGAATTATGCGGAGATTGCCGCGGGGTGGAGCAGCTACGCCGTCAGCTTTGACGAGACAGGCATGACGGTGGGCTTCTCCCCCTATGAGCTGGCGGCCTACGCCGCCGGACCCCAGGTTTTCCATCTCTCCTATGACCTTCTGGCTCCCCATCTCAGCGATTACGGCCGGGCGGTGCTGGGTCTGGAATGACGGGAAGGGACAGCGGGCGAATGCCCGCTGTTTTTTGCTTGACATACCTTGTGATGCTATGTATAATAGGCATAGAGATGCTAGGTATTATTTTTGGAGAGGAGCGAGGAAGATGGGAAAAAAGCAGCAGATTGAGCACACGCCGCTGCTGGTGCTGTCATTGCTGGCGGGGGAGGACATGTACGGCTACCAGATGATTCTGGAGCTGGCACGCCGGTCCAACCACACCTTTGACATGAAGGAGGGCACGCTGTACCCGGTGCTCCACGGTCTGGAGCAGAAGGGGTATCTGGAGGCCTACCGGCAGGAGGCCCCCACGGGCCGGATGCGGAAGTACTACCACCTGACGAGAAAGGGCGGCGAGGCCCTGCGGGCGGAGGCGGAGAGCTGGCGGCAGTACAGCGGGGCGGTGGACGCGGTGCTGCGGTCCTCCGCCCTGGGGCTGGCGTGATGGACCGCTCGGCGTACTGCGCCCAGGTGCTCTCCCACCTCCGCCGCCTGTCCCGGGAGGAGCGGGAGGCGGTTCGGGCGGAACTGGAGGCCCACATGGAGGACCGCGTCTGCGCCCTGCTGGACCTGGGCTACGACCAAGCGCTTGCGGAGGAGCGGACCATGGCCGCCATGGGAGACCCGGCGGAGGTGGGCCGGGAGATGGAGAGGCAGTATCCACGGGGCTGGAACATCGTCGCCGGTGTATCCCTGGTCCTCTGTGTTTTTGTGCTTTTCTCGGCCCTCTCCGGCAGTGACAACAGAAGGATGATCGGGTATGCCTGGGACAGCCTGCGCTACCGCGTGTTCCCGCCGGGGCCGGAGACGGTGATCGCGGGCACCGTCTCCCCGCGGGAGATCGAACCCGTCTCCGGGGTCACGGAGGCGGTGGACATCCGGCGGACCATCGGAGACAACGTGCTGAGGGTCTACCAGATCACCGTGGGGACCCAGAACAGCCAGACGGCGGCGAAGACGCGGATCTACGAAGGCGGTTATCAGGACGGCGCGCTGGCGGCGGAGGCGGCGAAATCCCAGGAGGAGGGACAGCTGACGGCGGAGACCGCGGTCTGCCTCTATCACCGGATCCCCGGCGGCTTGGTGGCCATGCCGTCGTTTAACAATCTCACGGCGGAGAGCCAGCGGGGAGACCAGCAGGTCCCCTTCCGCCGGGGGGCGGTGGCCAATCCGATGATGTGGCAGGCCTTTCTGCGAACCCCGGTGCGGCCGGGGGACGACCACATTACCTTGCGCTATGCGTGGCTGGGAGAGAACGTCACGATTGACGTTCCCCTGCCGAAGGAGGGTGTGTCATGAGGAAAAAGAAGAGGCTTCCCACCCGCCGGCGGCGGGGGGTGCGCTGTGCCGTAGCCGCTCTGGTACTCCTCATTCTGGCGCAGAACCTTCTGCACACGGCGCTGCTGCTGCCCATCCAGGCCGTCCGCCTGCGGGAGGGGCAGGACGGCGTCCAGGATACCCGGGTCGTCCGGCGGCAGTGGGAGCCGGAGCTCCTCAACGGAACGGCCCTGTTCTATCTGACGGCCAACGACAACGCCGTACTTCTCACGGATACTGATTTGACTGTCCGTGGCTGGGCGCCCAGGCAATCGGGATTACTGGACTGCACCGAAGACAAGCCTCTCCACGCCGGGGAGCGCATCGTCCTGCTGGACGCCGGAGAGGACGCCGAAAACCGCTACTACGGCGCCTGCCTCTTCTTCTACGGTCGGGTGGACGATCCCGCCATTGAGACCGTGGAGATCCGTCTCCAGATGCCTCCCGATTATGAGACGGCAGAGGGGGAGACCGTCGATATGGGGTATCTCCTGCTCACCGCCTCCATTTTTGAAAAGAATGGCCGCCGGTATTTTCTCCTGGATCACCGGGTGCCTTTCCAGAGCGGCACGGCGAGGGCGGACCGCATTGTCGGAAGAAATGCCGCCGGGAACGGCGTCACATCGTTTCAGATCCCGGTGGCCAGCGTCAGCATTGCTCACCGCGCGCCCAGAGGGGCGAAGGCCGCCGGGAATACATAACGAACAAGAAGCTCCCCCCGCGCCAATGGGCGCGGGGGGAGCTTCTTGTCAGTTTTTCTCCAGCAGCTGCTCCAGAATATTCCCGGTGAACGCGTCCAGCCGCTCCTTGATCCCCGGCAGCTTCACTGCCGTGCCGGCATCGTTGGCGGTCTCCAGCATGGCAAACTGCGGCGGCAGCCAGAAGCCCTTGTTCATGTTCATGGCGGACACCACCTGACTGGCCACGATGTCCCCCCCGGAGTACCCGGAGACCACGATGGCGAACACCGCCGTCCGGTCAAAGGGCGCTGCCCGGTAAAGGGCCGTCAGGCGGTTGATCGCCGCGGTGAGGTTGGCGGGCAGGGCGTCGTTGTAGTTGGGGCACAGCAGCACCACTCCGTCCGCCGCCCGGATGGCGGGGTACACCTCCTCCACCATGACGCCGCCGTAGAAGCAGTCCCCCCGCTCCCCGAAGTGGAGGCAGGCGGTGTAGGGACATCCGGCGCAGTCCGCCAGGGTGCCGTTGCGCAGTCCGGTCTCCGTAATCTCGCACGCCTTTTCCAGCCGCTGCCGGCAGCGGCTCCACAGAGCCAGGGTGTTGGAGGTGCGGTGGCTGGAGGCGTGGAGCACCAGGAGCTTCGGCCGCCGCCGCCGGGGCGGGGCGAAGTCCAGCACCCGCGCCGCCAGATCCGCCGCCGCCCGCCGGTAGGCCTCCTCCAGGGAGCACCCGGCGTTTTTGGCCTGGACGGTGAAGTTCCGCAAATCCCCCACGGCCTCCACCAGAGGCCGGCCCGGGAAGGCGCACCCGGCCAGATTGGCCGCCAGCGCCAGCTCCCGCCCTGCGGACTTGGTGTACAGGTCCCCAGCCCCGTCGATGAGCACGCCGCCAACGCACCCCCGGAGACAGCCGGGGTGGGTGCGGAGGTCCGCCAGCAGGCTGTAAAACCCGTGGTTCACGCCGCTTTTATTCAGGGAAACGGCGAAGAGAAACCGGCGGTTTTCCAGGGGGCCCTCCAGCCGGGGGAGCACCTGGGCCCGGCGGCCCTCCAGGGCGGCTTCCAGAGTTCGGGCCAGCCGCTCCGAGGCGCCGCCGGGGCTGAGGACGGTGAGAGTGTGTTCCATGAGGCCCTCCCTTCACCGGGACAGTTCCCGCAGCATTTGCTCCGTCTCCCGGAGGCGGGCAAAGAGCGCCTCCGGCAGGGCCAGCGTCTCAAGCTCCAGTCCCCGGGACGTAAAGCGGTTCCGGCAGCCAAACCACACGCCCCCCAGGGGCACGGAGCCGCAGTGCCACTCCCCCCGCAGGCTCAGCAGCAGCTGCATGGCCCCGGAGGACACGGCGGGGGCCACGTAGGGCTTGAAGCCCAGCTCCCGGACCTGGAGATTGGCCTCCAGGGTCAGGCGGGTCAGCTCCCGGGAGAGTTCATCGTCGTAATTTTCCAGGTCGTTGGCGATCACCAGCCCCCTGCCGTGGGGGCCGAAGGCGCGGCCCCCGGTGAGGAAGGAGGCAAACCGGGGGTCCCTCTTTGCAAAGTACGCCGCCCGGGCGTTCATCACACCCAGGCCGAAGCCCTGGACCTGCTCCGGCAAAAGGCCCAGGAGGTCCGGCCGCTCCGGCTCTCCGCCGGCGTTGGAGGCCTGCCACGCCGCCTGGCACAGCTGGTCCACCGGGTCGCTGAGGACGATGAAGAGCCCCTGGAAGTCCGCCGCCCGAGCCTGCCGGGCAAACTGCTCCACAAGGGGCCGGTTGGCTGCCAGCTGGGCCATGCGGACGTCCTGCACGCCGCTGCCCACCGGCGGAATGGCCCTGGCGGCGGCGAAGATGAAGACATCGCAGTCAAAGAGCCGCTCCGGCGGCACCGCCTCCACCTCCGGCAGCGCGTCATAGTCCCAGGGCCAGGCGATCTGGCCCATCTCCGTGACCCACCGTGCCACGGTGTTTTCGCTCAGGTCGCAGATGCCCACGGAGGAGATCACATCGCCTCCCAGCAGTTTCAAAGCCGTCAGCAGAGTGCCGCCCACGTCTCCCACCGCCAGCAGGTGGACCCGCCTTTTCCCGGGCCTGTGGACGGTAAAGTCCAGGGCCCGCCGCCAGCGGGGGTGCTGGAGGTTGACGCCGGTGAGCCGGCCGGCCGCGGCGGAGGAGACGGCCTCCGGCAGCTCCGGCCTGTCCCCCATCCGCCGGGGGTCCAGCCAGCGGATGTCCGCGTCCTCCGCCGTCAGCTGGCGGGGGTCCGTGACGTGCCAGACGGCGGGGCGTGAAACCGGGTCTCCACGGACCAGAAACAGCTCCGGCACGCCCTCCCCGGCAGGCGGGAGGGGCGCCTCCTCCAGGGAGGCGGCCCGTTTTCCGTCGATTGAATACCAGTACATTGTGACTCCTGCTCTCCGGGTGCCGCGAACCTGAGATCAGGCAGGCGCTCCCTGTCTTTTTCTGATGGCCCCCGCCGATGAAGGCGGGCAGGCGGCCCCGGACCGAGGGGCCGCCTTTGTCCTCCTTACCTTATCACAATTACGCTCTCCGCGCAAGAGCTCAGCTCTCTTTGCCGTCCGGGGTTTCCGTGGAATCCAACCCCGCCAGCTTCGCGAAGCGGTACAGGATGGTGCACAGCTGCTGGCGGGTCACAGGCTGGGTGAGCATCAGGTCCCCTCCGGCGTCTCCGGTGAGAATACCGTGCTCCACGCACCAGTCCACGCCCTCCCGGTGGGCGGGGGCGGGGGCGCTGTCCGCCGCCTGCCCGGGGACCGGCGTGTCAAACAGCGCCTGCTCCGCCGCGCGGCGGCGGACAAGGCCCGGCAGCGTCTTCCCTCCGCTCCGGGTGTACAGGGCCATGGCATCCCGGATCTCCGGCAGGCTGCGGTTTTTGCACAGCGTCCGCAGCCGCCCCACGCCGCAGTTGAAGGTGAATGAGATCAGCGCGTCCCGCTGGCTGCTGTTGAGTTCCTTCGCCGGCGGACAGTTTTTCGGATCGTCCACCGCGTCGGCGAACCGCTGGCAGTCCGCCTCCAGCAGGCGGTCCGCCTCCGCCTGGGTGATGGTCCGGCCCTCCTCCACATCGGGGCCGTAGTGCCCCCAGCCGATGGTCCAGTATTTTTCCGTCGGGACGGCTTTGTAGGCCGTCAGGCGGCATCCCTCAAACTGCTTGATCAAGGCGAGGCCCGCCTCTCCGATGGGCCGCCCCATCACGCCGTCTCCTGGGGGCGGAGGGGCGTTCCCTCTCCGCCCAGCCGTGTCCAGTCACACATCCGGCATCCCTCCTTGAAAGTCAACGGTCCCTCCAGCCTATGCGGACGCGTGGCCCACGGTGCCCGGTTTCCGCGGCCTCATTCGGGGGAGCGTTTACTATTTTGCGCAGAATATGCGGCGGAAAACGGGACAGCGGCCGCCGCTATCCTGTAAAATTACAAAATAAGAACCTGCATTTGTAACCGAAATGTATTATGCGGACAGAGCGCCGTAACGGCGGGCGGCGGTAAATGCGGGACCCTTTCAAGGAGAAATAAAAAACGGAGGAGCTTCCATGGAGGAAAACACCTACGGATACATCCGGGTATCCAGCACGGACCAGAACGAGGACCGGCAGCGGATCGCGCTGCGAAAGAGGGCGGTGCCCAAGCAGAACATCTACATGGACAAGCAGTCCGGCAAGGACTTCAACCGGCCGCAGTACAAAAAAATGGTGCGGCGCCTGCGGTCGGGGGACCTGCTGTATGTTTTGAGCATTGACCGCCTGGGGCGGAACTACGAGGAGATTCAGAACCAGTGGCGGGTCCTGACCAAGGAGATCGGAGTGGACGTCTGCGTCATCGACATGCCGCTGCTGGACACCCGCAGCGGCAAGGACCTGATGGGGACCTTCATCGCCGACCTGGTGCTGCAGATCCTGTCCTTTGTGGCGGAGAGCGAACGGACCAATATACGCCGGCGGCAGGCGGAGGGCATTGAGGCGGCCAGGGCACGGGGGGTCCGCTTCGGCAGGCCGCCCGGGGCCCTGCCGGAGAATTACCACAGTGTCTATCAGCGCTGGCGGTCCGGCGCCATCACCGGCGTGGCGGCGGCCAGGGAGTGCGGGATGCCTCTCTCCACCTTCCGCTACCGGGCCCAGCTCTACGAAAAGGCAAAGCGGCAAGATCACACTTGAAGCCCGGGGAAAAATGTGGTATATTCATATGGAATGTGGTATACTTTGATCCGACGCCCCCGGCGAAAGAGGTGAGCTCCATGGTAAAAAAGGGGATCAAGACTGCGGCGCAGAACCGCAAGGCCTTTCACGACTACTATGTGGAGGAGAGATATGAGGCAGGCATTGAGCTGGCGGGCACGGAGGTCAAGTCCATCCGGGCCGGTACGCTGAACCTGAAGGACGCCTACTGTACCGTGAAGGACGGAGAGCTGTTCGTCCACGGCATGCACATCTCCCCCTATGAAAAAGGCAATATCTTCAACAAGGACCCCATCCGCGTCCGGCGTCTGCTGATGCACCGCCGGGAGATCCGCAAGCTCCACGCCCTGGTCAAGCAGGACGGCTACACCCTGGTGCCCCTGTCCGTCTACTTTAAGGACGCCCGGGTCAAGGTGGAGATCGGCCTGTGCAAGGGCAAGAAGAACTACGACAAGCGGGACGCCGCCGCCCAGCGGGACGCCAGGCGGGAGATGGAGCGGGCCATGAAGGCCCGATGAAAAACACGCATACCGGCGCCGGACTTACGGTCCCGGACTCCTTCTGGGTGAACGAGGGGGGGCGGCGGGTCTCAGTGTCCACCGCCCCAGGGGCAGGAGCTTTGAAAATATCCTGTTTGACGCCCGGGGCAGGACGCTCTGCCGCTTCACCGCCGGGGAGAAAAACGGGCGGGTCTTCCTCCAGTACCTGCGCGGTCATGGCGTGCCCTTTTACCGCCCGGACGGCCAGCCGCTGGAGCCGGTTCCCACTGCCCCGGAGGCGGACGGCGAGCCCCTTCACAACACGGACCTGGAACGGGTTTTCGGCCCCCATTTCACGCTCCAGCTCCGGCGGATCGACCCCATCGGTGTGTGGATTGTTCTTGGGCTGGGCCTGGGGCTGCTGCTGTTCCTCTTCGGCTTTCCCGCCGTTGCGATTCTGAGCGGGTCCCGGGCGGCGCGGAGTCTGGACATCCTGCTGGTGGTAATCATCACGCTGATCGCCGCCCCCCCTGGGTTCTGGCTCTGGCGAGGGGCAGCTCTTTCCGCCTGTCCTCACCGTAGAGGGGGAGCGGATGCGGATCACCGCTTTTGGCCGCTGCCGGGAGCTGCGCCTGGAGGACCTGGGCAGCTTTTGCTTCCGGCGCTCCGACGAGTGCTATATTTTATATGACAACAAGGGCAAGACCGTGGCGAAGTTCAGTGCCCGGGACGATTTTGGTCCCCAGTTCATGGACTTTCTGGCGGATCACAATATCATCTACCGCCAGCGCATTTGAAAATCTGTGAATCCCCGGATTTTCAGCCCCCGGACCGGATGGTCCGGGGGGAGGGGCGGCGCACCTGTGTGCCCGCCGCATCAGACTGCGCTCTCAAAAAACGGGCGCCAAGAAAGGAACAAAACCATATGTCCAACCATCCCACTGTCACCATCACCATGGAGGACGGAAAGGTCATGACCGCCGAGCTGTACCCGGAAAAGGCCCCCAACACGGTGAACAACTTCATCTCCCTGGCCGGCAAGGGCTTTTACGACGGCCTGACCTTCCACCGGGTGATCCCCGGCTTCATGATCCAGGGCGGCTGCCCCGACGGCACCGGAATGGGCGGCCCCGGCTATGAGATCGACGGCGAGTTCTCCGGCAACGGCTTTGATGGGAACGACCTGGCCCACACCACCGGCGTGCTGTCCATGGCCCGCACCATGGCTCCTAACTCCGCCGGGAGCCAGTTCTTTATCATGGTGGCCCCGGCCCCCCATCTGGACGGCCAGTACGCCGCCTTCGGCCAGATCATCGACGGCACGGACCACGCCGTCGCCATCTCCCGGGTGCCCCGGAGTATGATGGACGACAAGCCCAAAAAGCCGGTGGTGATCCAATCCATCAAGGTGGACACCCACGGTGTGGAGTACCCCGCCCCTGAGACCCACTGAGGGAGCTTCTCTCAAAAAAACGAGTGATAAAGGAGGCGCTTTATGAAGACCGCTATCATCACCGGAGCGTCTGCGGGCCTCGGTCAGGAGATCGTCCGGCAGCTGGGGGATGTGTTCCCCGAAATCGAGTGCTACTGGCTGATTGCCCGCCGGGCGGACCGGCTGGAGAGCCTTGCCATCAGCCTGCCGGGGAAGACCACCGTCTGTCTGCCCATGGACCTGTGCGATCCCATGAGTTTTGTGAGGCTCCAGGAAAAGCTGGCCGAAGACCGGCCGGAGGTGTGCCTGCTGGTGAACAACGCCGGCTGCGGCTATCTGGGCCGCATCGGTGAGACGGACACCGCCTCCCAGACCCGCATGGTGGACCTGAACCTGCGGGCCCTCACCGCTGTCACCAATATGGCGGTGCCCTATATGCCCCGGGGCGGGCGGATTTTGAACGTGTCCTCCATCGCCTCCTTCTGCCCCAATCCCCGCATGACGGTGTACTCCGCCTCTAAGGCCTATGTCTCCGCATACACCGTGGGCGCGGCGGAGGAGCTGCGCCCGCGGGGCGTCACTGTCACGGCGGTGTGCCCCGGTCCCATGGCTACGGAGTTCTTAGAGGTGGGCAGCATCGCCGGGAATTCCAGAATGTTTGAGATGCTTCCCTACTGTGATCAGGTCCGGGTGGCGGCGAGCGCCCTGCGGGCCGCCCGAGAGGGCCGCACCATTTACACGCCCAGGCTCTTCTACAAGTTCTACCGCCTGTTGGCCAAGGTCACGCCGGTAAAGCTGATGGTGAAATTCACAAAAACCTGACAAAAATAAAAATGTCACGGAATCGTAACACATTTCGACGGAGAAATGTGTTACGATTCCAAGTGGCAGTTTCCCGCAGCACCTCATAGATACCGATCTCGATTCTGCGTGCCTCCGCCTTGCTGCAAGATGCGAAAAAGGGGGAGTACCCGCCTCAATGGCCTCCTGCGGGAGTCCGGCGAAGCGAGCCGCGCGGGAAGAGGAGGGCAAAGGAGCGAAGTGCAGTTTTCTGGCCAAGCCGCAGGCCCGGCGAGAAAACGGAACGGAGCGGATTTCGCCCGACGACGAGGGGGTGTACCGGTTTCGACGGGGGTATGGAGGCGGGATCAGCGGGCGGCGGCGCCTGACCGCCATAAAACGGGCAATTTATAAATCAAATAACAACAACACTGTTGCTGTTGCTGCCTAATTAAAGGCAGCCGTCCGACCCGGAAGGACCGCGAGCCGGGGAGGGCGTCGTTTAGCGGTAAATGTGAGTACGGTAAGCTTTGCCCGTGCCACACATCATGAAGCTCACCTGACCTGACGGCGTGACGGTTTGCCGTCTGGAAGGGGAACAGGAAGAAAGACTTCCGCAATAATCGTCTGCGCCCGGAGAACATCCCGCTAAAGTGCTTT
>CAJTZI010000045.1 GCA_910584075.1 uncultured Oscillibacter sp. | reverse complement strand
TGTGATCTTCAAGAGGATTTACGAGGACAACATTTCCGGCAAGCTGTCCGATGATCGGTTTATCAAGCTGTCCCGTGACTATGAACAGGAGCAGGAACAGTTAAAGGCCGTCGTGGAAACCCTGGGACGGGAAGTGAAACAGCAGGAGCAGAAGAAAACCAACGTCAGGAAGTTCATTTCCGTGGTAAAGAAGTACACGGACATGACCCAGCTTGACGCCACCATCCTGCGTGAGTTCGTGGAACAGATCAGGGTGTCCGACACCTACACGACCAACGAACAGCAGAAGCGGGTGAAAATCCGGGAAATTGAGATCGTCTATAACTTCATTGGTGCATTTGATTTTGAGGGAGTGCGGGAGCAATCCCAAACTGCCCAAGACCAAAATAATGCGAAAGTCGGCGCAGCTTGACGCTACGCCGACCCTCGCTTAAAATGTTTTCTTACGTCACCGCCCCTAAGCGGGCAGGGGCTGTTCAGCAGGGCATTTACTTCACCAGAATCTTCTTGAGCTTGGCAAACCGGGGCAGGGAATCCTGCTTGGGCAACTTGGGCTCGCCCTGGATGAGGGGCAGGGCGTAGTCGATGAACTCCTTGTTCACGCCGTTGCGGGTCTCGTTGATCCACTCCAGGGGCACCTTTTTCTCGGTGTTGGCTACGTCGGTGAGACCCAGTAGCTTGGTCTTGCAGACGTACTGTCCGCCCTCATAGCTGCGCTCAAAGCCCACCATCTTGTCGGTGATGCCGGCCACGGCATTTTCCACGGCGGCCTTGCCGGACATGAAGCTCTCCTCAATGTCGGTCTCGGAGGCCAGGTGCGCACCGCAGCGCTGCAGCAGGCTCAGCTCGATGCCCCGGACCTTGGCGCCGGTCTTCTGCTTGCAGGCCTCGGCCAGGGTGGCGGCCAGACCGCCCAGCTGGGCATGGCCAAAGCCATCGGTGGCGCTGGTTTTGGCCTCGGAGACAAAGGAACCGTCGGCGTAGTGGATGCCCTCGGAGACGGCCACCATGCAGTTGCCCTTCTCCTTGTAGATGCGGTCCACATCGCTGAGGAACTGCTCCATGTCAAAATCCACCTCGGGGAGGTACACCAGGTCGGGACCCGCTCCGTAGGCGGTAGCCAAGGCGGCGGCGGCGGCCAGCCAGCCGGCGTGGCGGCCCATGATCTCAATGATGCAGACCATGCCGGTATCATAGACCCGGGCGTCCTGATAGACCTCCATGCAGGAGGTTGCGATATACTTGGCGGCGGAGGCGAAGCCGGGGCAGTGGTCGGTGCCGAAGAGGTCGTTGTCAATGGTCTTGGGCACGCCCATCACCCGGCACTCATAGCCCACCTTCTGCATATACTTGCTGATTTTGTTGCAGGTGTCCATGGAATCGTTTCCGCCGTTGTAGAAGAAATAGCGGACGTCATATTTCTTGAAGATCTCCAGGATGCGCTTGTAGTCGGTGTCGTCCACGTCCGGGTCCGCAATCTTGTAACGGCAGGAGCCCAGGGCGGAGGAGGGGGTGTACTTCAGCAGCTCCAGCTCGGCGGGGTCCTCCTGGCCCATATCGAACAGGCGGTCGTTCAGAACGCCCTTAATGCCGTGCTCCGCGCCCAGCACCCGGGTGATGTTGGGATTTTTCAGGGCGGTGCTGATCACGCCGTAGGCGCTGGCGTTGATGACGGAGGTGGGACCTCCGGACTGGCCAAAAATGCAGGCGCCTTTCAATTCACTCATGGAAAAAACCTCCTAAAAATTTGTGTTGTTCCCGATCGTAAGCGGTAATCAAAGGTGTGATTTATCATATCATCGAAAAAAAGAATTGTAAATACTTGCATTTTAATTTTTTTGTGATATTATCTAGGGAGAAAAACGTTTTCGCCTTTTCAAATCCTGTATTTTTCAATTTGGCAGGGAGCTGCCTGCCTTGCGAGGACAGAATGGGGAAGGGCGGACGCAATAAAATGAGGAGATGATTGTTATGGCACTGGTCACTTCTACCGAGATGTTCAAGAAGGCCTACAACGGGGGCTACGCCATCGGCGCCTTCAACGTCAACAACATGGAGATCGTGCAGGGCATTACCGAGGCCTGCCGCGAGGAGAAGGCCCCTGTGATTCTCCAGGTCTCCAAGGGCGCCCGCGCCTATGCCAACCACACCTATCTTGTGAAGCTGGTGGAGTCCGCGGTTATCGAGTGCCCCGAGATCCCCATCGTGCTGCATCTGGACCACGGCGACAGCTTTGAGACCTGCAAGTCCTGCATCGACGGCGGCTTTACCTCCGTCATGATTGACGCCAGCTCTAAGCCCTTTGCCGAGAACATTGAGATCACCAAGAAGGTGGTGGAGTACGCCCACGACCACGGCGTTGTTGTTGAGGCCGAGCTGGGCGCTCTTGCCGGTGTAGAGGACGAGGTCAATGTCTCCGCCGAGCAGTCCCACTACACCCGTCCCGAAGAGGTGGAGGAGTTCGTCTCCAAGACCGGCTGTGACTCCTTGGCCATCGCCATCGGCACCAGCCACGGCGCCTATAAGTTCACCGCTGCCCAGTGCACCCGCAACGAAAAGGGCGAGCTGGTTCCGCCCCCGCTGCGCTTTGACATTCTGGACGAGGTGGTCAAGCGCCTGCCCGGGTTCCCCATCGTGCTCCACGGCTCCTCCTCCGTTCCCCAGGACTATGTGAAGATGGTCAACGCCAACGGCGGCAAGATGCCCGATGCCGTCGGCATCCCCGAGGAGCAGCTCCGCAAGGCCGCTGAGAGCGCTGTCTGCAAGATCAACATCGACTCCGACCTGCGTCTGGCCATGACCGGCACCATCCGGCAGTTCTTCAACGAGCATCCCGACAAGTTTGACCCCCGCGAGTATCTCAAGCCTGCCCGCGCCAACATCAAGGAGCTGGTCCGCCACAAGCTGGTGGACGTCCTGGGCTGCAACGGCAAGGCGTAATTTACGAACCGGCAGGGACCGGAGGCGTTATGCCTCCGGTCCTTTGTGTCCGCTCCGGACTCTGAGACATAGGATGTGGGGAAGAGGAGGGGGAGACTATGCGCTTTATCCAGAACTACAACCGCGCCGCCGCGGTGATGTACGCCCATAAATGGGCCTACGGGCGGAATCCCCGGTTTTATGACTACGAGAACCTGGGAGGGGACTGCACCAACTTCGCATCCCAGTGCATCTATGCCGGAAGTGGAGTCATGAATTTTACGCCGGAGATCGGGTGGTACTACATTGATGCCAACCAGAAGGCGCCGGCCTGGACGGGAGTTCCGTATCTCTACAATTTCCTGACCCGCCGGGGACCCTCCGTGGGGCCGGTTGGAGAGCCCTGTGAGATGGAGGAGCTTCGCCCCGGGGACCTGATTCAGCTGTCCTTTAAGGGAGAGGAGTTTCAGCACTCGCCCATTGTGGTATCTGTGGGCGAACACCCGAACCCCAAAAACATTCTCATCGCCGCCCACAGCTACGATGCCGATAACCGTCCGCTGGTCACCTACGAATACCGGGACATCCGTATGCTGCACATCACCGGTATTATCTGGCCGTAAAATTATTTGCGAAATTTTATAGAAAGTTTACCATCCCGACATTCTTTATGGTATAATGATCCCGCAGTAATTTTATTTATTGAAATGTCTCTGCCGTTCTCAGGGCAGAGCAGGAAACGTGAAGGGATAGGAATCCGGAAAAAGAGAGGAGCCTCATGAAACGTGTGATCTCATGGCTGCTGGCTGCGTCACTGGCGGCTGTTTTGGCCGTTCCCGCGGCAGGGGCGGTCTATACGGATATTCCTGCTGGGAGTGCCTTGGCAGGAGAGGTGCAAAGGGCCATACAATATGGCTTGATGGAGGGATACAGCGCCGCCCGGTTTGGCTACGGGGATCCCATGACCCGGGCCCAGTTTGTGACCGTATTGGGCCGGATGATGAACTGGGCGGCCTCCCCGGCGGAAAATGTGATCACCGCCGCAATGGAGCTGCCTGAAAATCTCTCTGACACCTACCGGAACGCCATCAGCTACGCCGTGAAAAATGATGCGGCGGACGCCAACATCCCATTCCGGCCTAACGAGCGGATCACCCGGGCGGAGATGTCCGAGATGCTGGTGCGGGCACTGGGGCTGAAGAGCGCGGCGTCACTGGCTGAAAAGGGGATCTCCCTGCCCTTCGGTGACGTCACCGGCCGAAGAGGGTACATCGCTGTGGCCTACACCATCGGCATGACCAACGGCACCTCCGCCACTACATTCTCCCCGGACAGCACCGCCACCCGTGCCCAGGCTGCGGCCATGCTGGTGCGCATTTACGAGAAGCTCCACCGGAAAAACGGCTGGGTCCATGGATTCTATGCCAACGCCTCATACAGCCAGCTGTCTCTGACGGATTATCTGGACGCCGTCAGTGTGGGCTGGAGCCGGATGACCTGGGACGGGGGACAGGCCCGATTGGCCACCACCAGTGCCGGCGGCAATGAATACTATATCCCCACCGGTTACCAGGAGGTGGCCGCCTATCTGGCAGACGGCAGAAAGCGGATGCACTTAAATGTCTATATGGACGGCACCGCCCCCCGGGAGCTGCTGGCCAGTTCGGAAGGACGCGCCCAAGCCGTGGAGGAGATCGTCAACGAGCTGACCGTCTCCTACCGGCAGCTGGGCCGCAACCCATACAGCGGTGTCACAGTGGATTTTGAGGGCCTGAGGGCCGCCTCGCGCAGTGATTTCACCGCTTTTCTGGAAGAGCTGAGCCGGGAGGTTCACGGCCTTGGCAAGACACTGTATGTCTGTGTCTCCCCGGTGCTGTCCTCCGGACCCTATTACGACGGATATGACTACCGCGCCATTGCCGCTCTGGCGGATCAGGTGATTCTGATGGCCTACGACTACGACGCTCGGGATCTCTCCGGCTTTGAGGGCACGGAGTACCACAAGAACATCGCCCCGGCGCCCATTGACCAGGTATTTATGTCTTTGGCGGCCATTGCCGCCGCGGTTCAGGACCCGGGGAAGATTGCGCTGGGTTTTAGCTGCAAGAATATTGCATGGCAAATCGATGAAAACGAGCGGCTGGTCTCCGGCAAGCCGCTATATCCCTCCAATGAGACGCTGTACAGACGTTTGGAACAGGCGGACACCATTCGCGGCTGGTCGGACAGCTATCAAACCAGCTACGCCATTTATGCGGTGGAGAGCGGAGAGCGGTACTTCACCTGGTATGACGACAGCACCAGCGTCCAGGTAAAATTGAACGCCGCCAGGCTGCTTGGGATTACGGACATCTCCATCTGGCGCCTTGGCATCGTGCCCACCAGAGCCAGCTTCAACTGGATGAACCTTCTGGTGAGCTGAACGGCGGTTTTCCCGCTTGCCGAAAAGGTCCGCGGTCAGATTCTCCCAAAGCCGTGCAGAGCCAGCGCTGCACAGTCCGTATGTGCGGACACCGTTTTTTTGCGAAAGCTCCAAGGTTTTCTTCGGTTTTCTATTGAACTTGCGCAGATAATAGAGTATAATACCACACGAACGGTTTATGCCGAAAAACAGCCGCCCTTTTCCGGTGAAAAACGGAGGGGAGCCGGCGTGATATTTGAAATTGGAGGAAACATCTCTATGGTTACCATCACGAAAGATACGATCATCGGCGATATTCTGGATGTGGCGCCTCAGACCGCGCCCATCTTCCTGTCCATCGGCATGCACTGTCTGGGTTGCCCCTCCTCTCGCGGGGAGACTGTGGAGGAGGCCTGCATGGTCCACGGCGTGGACGTGGACAAGCTGCTGGCGCTGGTGAACGAGGAGGCCAACAAGGCCGCCCAGTAAAGGATGATTCTTGCAAGGACGCATACGGATTCCGTATGCGTCCTTCTGCGGGACGTTTCAAGGAGGTTTTCCATGAGGCACCTGGAGCTCTCGCCCCGGCTGCGGCTGCTGGCTGGCTGGGTGCGGTCCGGCGCGCGAGTCGCTGATGTTGGCACAGACCACGCTTATCTGCCTGTGTGGCTGGTACTTCACGGTCGCGTGAGCTCCGCCATTGCCAGTGACCTGCGGGAGGGCCCTCTGGCGCGGGCGCGGGAAACAGGCCGGACCTATGGCGCGGAGAGTGTGGACTTCCGCCTGTGCGGCGGCCTCTCTGGGATTCGGCCTGATGAGGCGAATACCATCGTTATTGCCGGGATGGGCGGGGAGAACATCGCCGCCATTCTGGCCGGCGCCCCCTGGACGGCGGACGGTGCCCACACGCTGTTGCTCCAGCCCCAGACCAGGGCGGAGATCCTGCGGCAGTTTCTCTCGGAACACGGCTATCGGATCACCCAAGAGGCCCTGGTCCGGGACCGGGGGATTCTGTATCCCTGTATGGAGGTCATGGCGGGACAGGAGACGCTGAGCCCCGGACAGCTCTACGGCGGGGCCAAACTGCTCCGGGACCCGCTGGGAGAACAGTACATCATCGCGAAGATCATTCGCCTGCAAAGCGCCGTGGCGGGGCTGAACCGGGCTGGCGGCCCGGAAAATCAGAAAAAGGCGGACGCGCTGCGGGAGATTTTAACCGCGCTGCTGTCCATGAGAGAGGAGTGGCGCCATGCCAACTGTCCGTGAGATCGAACAGTCCCTGTTTGACTGGGCGCCCAGGGAACTGGCCGCCGATTGGGACAATGTGGGACACCTGCTGGGCAGCCCCGGCGACACGGTCTCCCGTGTTCTGACAGCCTTGGATATCACGGAGGATGTGGCGGACGAGGCCATGGCCCTGGGATGTCAGCTGATTGTGTCCCATCATCCGGTGATGAACTGCAAGTGGTTGCCGGTGCAGACCGTTCGGGAGGACCGCCCTCAGGGGCACTTGCTACTGAAGCTTCTGCGGAACAACATCTCCGCCATCTGTATGCACACCAATCTGGACGCCGCCCAGAGGGGCGTCAACGACCTGCTGGCGAAGGCGCTGCATCTGGCGGATCCCGTTCCGCTCCATGAATCCGGAACCGGACGGCACGGTTTTCTGCCGGAGCCCATGGCCCTGCCGGAGTTCGTCCGGTTTGTCTCTCAAACTCTGGGCTGCAATGGCGTCCGCTATGCCGGGACTGGAAGGCCTGTGTCCCATGTGGCCGTGGGCGGCGGCGCCTGCGGGGATTTTGAGAATGACGCCATCGCCGCCGGATGCGATACCTTTGTGACCTCCGACCTTAGCTACCACCAGTTTCTGGACGCGGCGGGGAAGGGGATTACCCTCATTGACGCCGGGCATTTCCCAACGGAGGATTTGATCTGCGGCGAGATTGTCTCGTATTTATCGGCCCGCTTTCCCCAGCTGGCCGTTACAAAATCCGCTTCCCACCGGGAAGTGATTCAGTACTATATTGAAGGAGAGTAATACACTATGTCCGGACATTCCAAATGGCATAATATTCAGAAAACCAAGGGCGCGGCCGACGCCAAGCGCTCCGCCGCGTTCACTAAAATTGCCCGCGAGATCATCGTGGCGGTGAAGGAGGGCGGCTCCGGCGACCCCAACAACAACTCCCGCCTTGCCACCGTCATCGCCAAGGCCAAGGCGGTCAACATGCCCAACGACAATATCAAGCGCACCATCGACAAGGCCCTGGGCTCCGGCAACACCGACAACTACGAATCCGTCACCTACGAGGGCTACGGCCCCGGCGGCGTGGCCGTCATCGTGGACGCCCTGACCGACAACCGCCAGCGTACCGCCCCGGAGGTCCGCCACGCCTTTGACAAGTGCAACGGCAACCTGGGCGCCCAGGGCTGCGTCAGCTGGTCCTTCGACAAAAAGGGCGTCATCATCATTGACAACGAGGAGGGCGAGCTGGACGAGGACACCGTCATGATGGATGCTCTGGACTCCGGCGCGGCGGACTTCGAGGCCGACGGCACCGCCTTGGAGATCACCTGCGAGCCAGACGCCTTCAATGACGTGGTAAAGGCTCTGGAGGAGAAGGGGTATACCTTCGTCAGCGCCGAGGTGGAGATGGTCCCCCAGAATTACATCCAGCTCTCCGGCGAGGGCGATGTGAAAAACATGGAGAAGCTCATCGACATGCTGGAGGACAACGACGATGTGCAGAACGTCTGGCACAACTGGGACAACGACTGAGAAAGAGGGGCGGCGAGAGCCGCCTTTCTCTTTTTTGCCTATAATTGAACAAAATCAAGCTTTTGTTTATATATTGAAACGTAATGACCCACTCGACTGCTGGTCGGTTGCTTTTTCAGGCGGGGAGGGGTAGACTGTGGGCGAGGTGATTCCATGACAAAAGAACAGCTTGGCACATTCATTGCAGAAAACCGCCGGGACCGAGGTCTGACCCAGCGGGACCTGGCGGAACGGCTCCACATCACGGACAAGGCCGTGAGCAAGTGGGAGCGGGGATTGAGCTATCCGGACGTGACACTGCTGGAGCCGTTGGCAGAGGTCTTCGGCCTGGGGGTAGAGGAACTGGTGGCCTGCGAGAAAAGAGAGGAGGAACAGCCCGTGAAGACGATTTTGGAGATTTCCCGGGAAAGCAGGCAGTCGGACCGCCGGAGAGCCATCATCCGGACGGCGCTGTCCGCGCTGGTGATGGTGGGGGTGGCCCTGCTGGTGTTCTGGTATTCCGGCACATATATTCACGAGGAGCGGGAGGACAGCATTTTCCTGAAGGAGACGGTGGGGGATGTCCAGTATCTCTATGTGGAGCAGGAGGGGCACCTTCTGCGGCTGAGATGTGGAGACGCCGTGGACTTTGACGCTGTTGAGCAGACCAATGAACGGGGAAAGGTGGTCTACCGTCTGGACTGCCGCTGGAACCGGAAGACATATCGCGGCGTTGTCAACGCCTGCACTCGTACGGAGATGGTGGTGTTGGGCGGAATGATGGATGTGGATTTCATGGACATGTCACCAGCATACGTCAACTCTCTGTTTGGCTACACTCCGGTGCTGTACACCTTGGAAAAACCATATCCTGACCCCTTTGGTGCGCCAAGAGGGCAGGTGTGGCTCTGGGATTACCGGTTTTACACCGGTGAGCTCAATGAGAAAAGAGGCATATGGGAAACCCGAGAAGAGCTGCTGCACATTGAGGACTGCATGAATGTGACTGTCGCGGATTTTGACGGTGATGGAGCAAACGAGGTCATTGCCCGCACCCGCTGGCCGGAAAAACCGTATACAGTGTACAAACGGGTGAACGGTGAGATCATCAGCCTCTGGCCGGAGACCGTCTCTCCGGAGATACAGGAGGCGCTACTCTGTATGTGGGAAGAAGTACCGTAAAACCATGAGACAAGGCCCCGGCCGCGTATTCCGCAGCCGGGGCCATACTTTTTGCGAGCAAAACTGTAAGCCGGGTTCTGTATTTGACAGTCATCTATCTAGGCGCACCGTTGCCGGCACGCTCAAGCCACCTCCTGAGGACGGCCGGGCCAGCCTTCGTGTCCTCCCACGGTGTTGCTCCGGATAGAGTTTACAGCGACGGACAGTTCCCAGCCGTCGGGTGCGCTCTTACCACACCTTTCCACCCTTACCATTGCGGCAAAACCGCAATGGTAAGGGTGGAAAGGTGTCCGCCCCTCTGGGGCGGTCCGCTGCGGCGGGGTTGATTGAAATCGTGAAAGGCGGGCCTCGCCGGCCCCCTTTCACACTTTCCCCCGCTCTCCGGCTCCGCTTCGCGGCCGCCGGAGGCGCAGACATTCCTTTTTTCCTTATCAGCACGGTTTTACCGCAATGGCGGTATATCTCTGTTGCACTTTTCCTGAAGTCGCCTTCGGCGGGCGTTACCCGTTATCCTTGCCCTGTGGAGCCCGGACTTTCCTCATGGACGGCCTTTCGGCCTGCCCACGCGACCGTCTGTTTTACTCGCCTGTTTATTTTACAGGAAAGGCGGGGGATTGTCAACGGATAAAATCTCCTCCGGTCTCCCGCAGCCACCGCTCCAGGGCGGACAGGTCCTCCTCCGTGTGGAACCAGTGCTCCGCAGTCTCCGCCGTCCGTAGACGGCAGGAGAACCGCTTCACGAAATTCGCCGTCACCGCCGGATCACACAGCGTGTCCCGGCCTCCCGTCAAAATCTCTGTGGGAATGGACCAGTGGCAGATGGGGTGCTCCCGCACATAGCAGAAGGAATCCCAGCAGAGCGTCTGGCCCATGGGCGTTGGTATGGTTCGCTCCCGCTCCAGCCGCTCCGGGGACACATCGAACCAGGCCATCATGCTGTGGATCAGAGCGCCCATATCCACCACAGGAGAGAGGAACCAGGCCCTCTCAATCCGACGGTCCCCACAGGCAAGCAGGCTGAAATAGGCGCCCATGCTGACGGCAAACAGCCCGACGTGGTCCCACCGGGCCCCGGCGTAGTCCAGCACGGCGGAGAGGTCCTGAACACAGACCGGCGGCTTGCAAAGAGCGGACTGTTCCCGCCGCGCCCCGTGCTCCGGAAGATCAAAGCTGAGGACCTGACAGCCCTGGGCAGTTTGGGCCAAAAGCCGGAAGGGCGTGTCCTCTTTGTGAGACTGCGCTCCATGAACGGCCACGATGACCCGGTTTGAATCCGCCCCCCAGAGAGCGCAGGGGATGGCGTCAGTTTGAAAAATTCGCGGCTCCATGGCCGACACCTCCTTATGCGTCTATACTGGCACCCATCATATCACGGCGCGGCGCTTCCGGCAAGATCGGAAGGAGAAAATTTCCCTGTCTCGTTGTAATTCGCCGCCGCTTGCGGTATAATTTGGGTGTCTATTTTTTGCTTGAACATGTGAGGAGCGGTTTCCATGACATTTGAGGAATACTTAAAAAGCTTACAAAATAAGACGGTGGCTGTCATCGGCATCGGTGTTTCCAACCAGCCGCTGATCCGGCTGCTGCTCTCCCGGGGCATTGCTGTTACCGCCTGTGACAGAAAGAGCCGGGATGCCCTGGGCCCTCTGGCGGAGGAGCTGGAGGGAAGAGGCTGCCGCCTGCATCTGGGGGAGGAATACCTCCGGAATCTGGATCAGGACATTATTTTCCGCACTCCCGGAATGCGACCCGATCTTCCGGAGCTGGCCGCCGCCGTGGAGCGGGGGAGCCTTCTGACCAGCGAGATGGAGGTTTTCTTCGAGGTCTGTCCTTGTGCCAAAATTGCGGTAACCGGAAGTGACGGCAAGACCACCACCACTACCATCATCGCGGAGCTTCTAAGGGCCGCCGGAAAAACCGTCCACCTGGGAGGGAACATCGGACATCCACTGCTGGCGGAGACCGGGGAGATGAGTGTGGAGGATGTGGCCGTACTGGAACTGAGCTCATTCCAGCTGATGACCATGACCCGCAGCCCCAGCATTGCCGTTGTCACCAATCTGGCCCCCAATCATCTGGACGTTCACAGGGATTTCGCGGAGTACATTTCTGCAAAGGAGAATATCTTTACACATCAGTCGGCGGAGGATATAGCCGTACTAAACGCCGACAATGATATTACTCTTGAGGAATCCGGCCGTGTTCCGGGACGGGCACGGCTGTTCTCCCGGCGGCGGGAGGTGGAGGATGGCGTATTTCTGCGGGGAGATGCCATAATCGCCCGGGGCGGCGGTGCGGAGCGGGAGGTCCTGCGCCGCTCCTGCATCAAGCTGCCCGGTGTTCACAATGTTGAGAATTACATGGCGGCCATTGCCGCCGTGGACGGCCTTGTTCCCGATGAGATCATCCGCAAGTTTGCCGCAGAGTTTGGCGGCGTGGAACACCGCATTGAGCTGGTGCGGGAGCTGAACGGCGTACGCTACTACAACGATTCCATTGCCTCCAGTCCCAGCCGTACCATTGCCGGACTTCGCTCCTTTGAGCAAAAGATCATCCTCATTGCCGGCGGCAAGGACAAGGGCATTCCCTATGATGCCTTGGGGCCGGAGATCAACGAGCATGTCAAGCTGCTGATTCTCTGCGGTGCCACGGCGGAGGTGATTCGCCGCGCTGTGGCCCAGGCGGAGAACTACGCCGGATTGGAGATCGCAGATGTGGAGGACTACCGGGAGGCCGTCTCTCTGGCCCGGTGCCGGGCAGAGGAGGGCGATGTGGTGATGCTCTCACCAGCCAGCACCTCTTTTGACCGTTTCACCAACTTCATGGAGCGGGGCAGAGTCTTCAAAGAGATTGTCAACACATTGAAATAGTAGTAAGGCCAAGCCGCCGCCGCATAAAATTGGCGGAGGGGGTGGCGCTTATGAGGCCTGGATTTTTCTATTACCGCCGCTGGCTCAACCGCCGGACACTGCTGCGGTCTCTTGTGTTTGCACTGGCAGTGATGGTCATCTCATCTCTGATTCTGACTACGGCTCACCTGCGTCCGGTGCTGGAGAGTCTGGCGGCTACCAGGGTTTCCTTTGTGGTGAATTCCATCATCTCCCGGTCTGTGCAGGAGGCCATTGACAGCGGTGAGATCAGCTATGAGAAGCTGGTCTCCTTTGAAAAGGATTACGAGGGCAGGATCACCGCCGTCCACAGCAACATGGTGGCCTGCAACCGGCTCCAGTCGGATATTCTGGACATCATTCTGGAGCGAATCGATCAGGTGCCGCCTCAGGATCTGTCCATCTCCATAGGAAGTCTCAGCGGATCTGTGCTGCTGGCTGGGCGCGGGCCGGAGATCTCTGTGCGGATGGAGTCGGTGGGGAGCTCCTCTGCCTGGTTTGAAAATGAGTTTATCTCCGCCGGCATCAACCAGACCAAGCACCAGATTGTCCTCAATATTGAGGTCTACGTCAGCATCCTGCTGCCCGGTTTTACGGCGGATACCCAGGTGTCCAACGCCGTCACTGTGGCGGAGACCATCATTGTGGGCTCCGTGCCGGACACCTACACCTATTTCGCCACCGTTCCATCCAACTATGACGAATATATCCTGAGTACCAACTGATATGGAGGACTTTCCCATGGACTACCGCGAGGAGATCAGACAGCTGCGAGACATATTGAACGAAAACGGATACCGCTACTATGTACTGGACGCGCCCACTATGAGCGACCGGGAGTACGACCTGCTGAACCGCCGCCTGGAGGAGCTGGAGGCGGCCCACCCTGAGGAGATCACGCCGGATTCCCCCACCCAGCGCATCGGTGGAAAGCTCCTGGACGGATTCTCTACCTATACCCATGAGGTGCCTCTGGAGAGCCTCCAGGACGTGTTCAATGCCGGGGAAGTGGAGGAGTTCTGCCAGCGGATGGACGAGGCCCTGGGAACTCAGGCGGAGTACTCCATAGAGCCCAAGGTAGACGGACTCTCTGTGGCACTGGAGTATCGGGACGGCGTCTTTGTCCGGGGGGCTACCCGGGGTGACGGCCTGACAGGGGAGGACGTGACAGAAAATCTCAAGACCATCCGTTCCATCCCCATGACGCTGCCGGAGAAGCTGCCTCGTCTGATCGTTCGGGGAGAGGTCTACATGGCCCGGTCGGTGTTTGAGGAGATCAACGCCATGCGGGAATTGCAGGGGAAGCCCCTGATGGCCAATCCCCGGAACGCCGCCGCCGGTTCTCTGCGGCAGCTGGACCCGAAGATCTGCGCGGAGCGGCGGCTGGATATCCAGGTCTTCAACCTGCAGCTGGCGGAGGGCAGGGAGTTCTCTACCCACGCCGGAACACTGGACTATCTGGCCTCCCAGCGGTTTAAGGTTATCCCTCACACAACGCTCTCAGGCGTCTCCGCCTGTCAGGCGGAGATCAACCGCATCAACGACGAGCGGCTGCAGTACCCCTTTGATATTGATGGCGCAGTTGTAAAGATCAATGCCTTGTCAGACCGCTCTGCGCTGGGCAGTACTGCCAAATTTCCCAAGTGGGCAGTGGCCTATAAGTACCCGCCTGAGAAAAAGCCATCCAAAGTGCTGGATATTGTCATCCAGGTGGGACGTACCGGCGTTTTGACGCCCAAGGCCGTGCTGGAGCCGGTCCGCCTGGCAGGGACCACCGTCACCAGCGCCACCCTTCACAACCAGGACTATATCACCGAGAAGGACATCCGGATCGGCGACACGGTGATCGTGCAGAAGGCGGGGGAGATCATTCCGGAGATCGTGGAAGTGGATGCCTCCAGGCGCCCGGAGGGCGCAGAGTCCTATTTTCTGCCGGAGATCTGCCCGGTCTGCGGCGCTCCTGTGCGCCGGGACCCGGACGGTGCCGCACTCCGCTGTACTGGTGCGGAGTGTCCCGCCCAGCTGCTGCGCAACATCACCCATTTTGCCAGCCGGGACGCCATGGATATTGAAGGGCTCGGCCCTGCCGTGGTCCAGCAGCTGGTGGACAGCGGTCTTGTTCGGAACGCCGCCGATCTGTACGCGCTCCACGCCGCTGATGTGGCCAAGCTGGACCGCATGGGGGCCAAGTCGGCGGAGAACCTGATCCACGCCCTTGAGAAGTCCAAGGGCAACGACCTGAGCAGGCTGATCTACGGTCTCGGCATCCGCCAGGTGGGGGAGAAGGCCGCCAAGGTTCTGGCCGCCCATTTCAAGACCTTTGACGCTCTGGAGGCGGCCTCTTTGGAAGAGCTGACGGAGATCAATGATGTGGGAGAGATTACAGCCCAGTGCATCAAAGACTATCTGGCGGAGCCTCAGTCTCAGGATTTAATCTGCCGCCTGCGAGAGGCGGGCGTCAATATGGAGAGTACTCAACAGTTGGTGGATGAGCGGTTTGCCGGAATGACCTTCGTTCTTACAGGGACTCTCACCCGGTTTGACCGCAAGGCCGCACAGGCCATGATTGAGGAGCGGGGCGGCAAGACCGCCGGATCTGTTTCCAAGCGCACCACCTATGTGGTAGCCGGAGAGGCCGCCGGCAGCAAGCTGAAAAAGGCCCAGGATATGGGAATTCCTGTCCTGACGGAGGAGGAGTTTGCAAAGATGTTAGAGTGAGCATACTCGTTTCGGCCAGAATGAAAGCCCCGGGCCGGAGATTGTTCTCCGTCCCGGGGTTTTCTGTATTTCTTTTCTTATTTATCGAATGCGGGGTTTAGATAATACACGTTTTTTTGGTTCATTTTGTCCTTGGCCAGCTGCAGGCCTTCGCCAGTACCGACAGGGTAGAATGGGGGAGCGGAGCTGCTGACAGCCGCAAATGAATGCTTTACATTTGCTTCCAAGAATGGTAAAATGATACAGAAATAGCGGAAAGGAAGTGGGATAAAATGGTATATCTTGCCCATATTTCCCAGGATGGACGGAGGCAGACCGTGTTAGAGCACCTGAATGGAACGGCGGAGTTGTGTGCCGGATTTGCTGCCGCCTTTAGAGCGGAGGACCAGGGACGGCTTGCCGGACTGGCCCACGACCTAGGGAAATATTCTGCGGCCTTCCAGCGCCGGCTTCAGGGGAGCACAGAACATGTGGATCACGCCACTGTCGGCGCGGCGGAATGCTGCAAGCGGGAACAGATCTGCTCCGCTTTCGCCGTAGCGGGGCACCACGGCGGCCTGCCCGATGGGGGTGGACAGGGGGATCACTGGGAGGAGGGGACCTTCTGGGGACGCATGAGAAGGGCCGCCCTGGGAAAACTGGAGCCCTACGGGGACTGGGAGAAGGAATTCAAGCTGCCCGCTGTCCCCAAACGGAGGTTCTCCGGTCCGCTGGAGGAGATGTTTTTTACCAGGATGCTCTATTCCTGTCTGGTGGATGGGGACTTTCTGGATACAGAAACCTTTATGGCGGGCGGAGAGAAGGAGCGGAGTGGGGGAGAGCCGATGGAGATGCTGGAGGACAAGCTCCGGACCTATGTCTCCAGTTGGTTTCCGCCTCAGAGCGAGTTGAACCGGGAACGGTGTGGGATTTTAGAGCGCTGCATGGAACAGGGGGAGGTCCAAAGTCCGGGACTGTTTACCCTGACCATCCCTACAGGCGGAGGCAAAACAGTGGCGTCGCTGGCCTTTGCGCTGCGTCACGCCCGTACATATGGACTGCGCCGGTTGATTTATGTGATTCCCTATACCTCCATCATTGAGCAGAATGCCCAGGTTTTTCGGGATATCCTGGGGGATGAGAATGTTCTGGAGCATCATTCCGGTGTTCTGTACGATATTGAGGACGAAGCCGGGCCGGAGAATGCCAGACTGGCCAGGGCGACCGAAAACTGGGACATGCCAGTGGTGGTGACTACAGCGGTACAGTTTTTTGAATCGCTTTTCGCCAACCGCTCCTCCCAGTGCCGCAAGCTGCACAATCTGGCCCAAAGCGTCATTATTTTTGACGAAGCGCAGATGCTGCCTGTCCCTTATCTCCGTCCCTGCGTCTGTGCCATTGCCCAGCTGGTCAAGGGTTACGGCGCTTCCGCTGTGCTGTGTACCGCGACTCAACCTGCGCTGGACGGAATATTCCGGGAATTTCTGCCGGACCGGCCTGCGGTCGAGTTGTGTCCTCGAGAGATGTTCCATCAGGAGATATTCCAGCGTGTCACCTTCCGGAGGGAAGGAAAGCTGTCCTGGGAGACTGTGGCAGAGCGGATCGGCGGACAAAAACAGGCTCTGTGCGTTGTCAACAGCCGTAAAAGCGCACAGACGGTCTATGGCCTGCTGGACAAAGAGGGAGCCTTCCATCTGTCCACCCTGATGTACCCTGCCCACCGGAAGGCCATGCTGAAGGAGATCCGGGCCCGGCTAAAGCTGAGGTTAGATAACGTAACTTCTGAAAGTATAGGAAAATCAAGGTTTTCGAGCGGCGGGCAAGCATGATATGTACTAAAAAATCGAATATCGGCGCATGAGCGGCGTTCATATCCCCTGCCGGGGAGATGGGACGCCGCTTTTTTCATGTCCAGACACCGAAAGGAGGGTCGAACCATGCCAGTATTCCGCGTGGA
>CAJTZI010000044.1 GCA_910584075.1 uncultured Oscillibacter sp. | reverse complement strand
GGCGTTCTCCCCCTGCTCCTGCTCGTACCGCTGGGACATCTTCGCAAACCGGGCGTCGCTGATTTTCTGGCTCACATTGTCCTCGTAAAGCCTCTCGAAAAGCCCGTCAAGCTCTTTATCCCTCGCCAGAAGCCTATCCAGCTCCCGCTGTTTCCTAGCCCGCTCGTTCTCCGTCACTTTCGCGGATGGGAGATTGTGCGGAAAAGCCGGGAACACCGCCGCCGCCCCACCAAGATGGGAGAAATAGGACTGTTTTTCGGGCTGGCCTACTGTGCCGACTGCGGCGTGAAGTTGTACCATCACCGCAGTATCACATTGACGAAAGAGCAGGAGAGCTACATCTGCTCAAACTACCAATCAAGGAAAAAGTGTACTGCCCACTATATTCGGGCCGTGGTGCTGGAACAGCTTGTACTCCAAAATCTGCAGCGTGTCGTTGCCTATGCTCAGGAGGACGAGAAAGAGTTCGTGCGGTGTGTTATGGAGAACAAGACCGCTGTACAGAAAGCGGAGCAGGAGCAGGCCAGACGCAAGCTGGAAAAGCAGGAGCGGCGTATCAGCGAACTTGCCCGCATCATTCAGCAGCTCTATGAAGATCGCGTTGCGGGGGCGTTGAGTGCGGAGCGGTTTGCAAAGCTGTCTGAGGGTACGAGAAAGAACAGGAGGCTTTGAAGCAGTCCGCAAAGGACTTGCAGAGCGTTGTAGCTGCGATTGAAACGCAAGCTGTCAATGTCCAGAGTTTTCTGAAGATTGTACGGAAGTACACCGCACCGACAGAGCTGACCCCGGTCCTCTTGCGTGAGTTTGTGGAAAAGATAGTTGTCCACGCCCCGGACAAGTCCAGCGGCCACCGCGTTCAGCGGATTGATGTGCCTTACAATTTCATTGGCGAGATTGAATTTTCCCCGGAGTATAGCTAGGATAGCAAGCAGACAACCGCATGACTCCACAGCATCATGCAGTTGCCCACCAAATTCCAAAATGTTCTTTATGCGTACTGTCCATATTAATTATAAATACAGTCCTGCCCGACATGTAACCGTCACCCGATGCCCTACCGCCGTCCGGTCCGCCCTCTCAAACTTTGCGGTTCTTACGGGTATCATCTTCTTGACCATCTGGCCGCCTACGGAGCCGGCCTCGCGGCTGGTGAGGTCGCCGTTGTAGCCCTCCTTCAGGTTGACGCCAACCTCGGAGGCCGCCTCCATCTTGAAGCGGTCCATAGCGGCACGGGCCTCGGGAACATTGATCTTGTTGTTGTTCTTGCTGGACATAGTCAATTTCTCCTTTTCATCAATCATACTCGTTGATTCGTGTGCGGGTCCATTGGGTATCGCCTGCATAGTTTGACTCGAACCATCGGGAATATCCACTCTTTCTGACAGAAATTTTTGTAAACCGCGCATAGGTTTTCCGCCGATTTTCCGTTGGCTATTAAAATAGGATCTCAGCCGCCCCCACTTCTTAATTTACATCTTTTTGCTTCCGCGGGACATCCTATCCGCAAAGGAGTTGATTGCTGTGGCTCGTCTGAGCGCTTATTTTTCCCTGGAGGACGCCGCCGGAAAACACGACGCGGCACTGCTGAAACGGGAGCTGGACACCCTGCCGGGGGTTACTTCTGTCAGCGTCAGCGGTGGCGGGTGTCTGGCGGTGGACTATGACACCACCGGCGTCCGGCGGGAGCAGATTCTCCAGAAGGTCCAGGAGTTGGGGTTCCAGCTGCGGGACTCACTGGACGGAGAGTAGGAAAACGGAGCGTGCCTTTGGCACGCTCCGCAAGCGCCTGCTCCGCAGCCGTTTGCAGACATTTGATCCAGTACGAGGCCGGCGCTGCCCCCTCGTGCTCCCCCGCATGGCCACCGGCCTGCTCCCTCTGTACGGCAGCCTTTCGGCAAACAGCGGCATGTGCCATAATGAGGTTCTGTGACGATGGTTTCAAAAAATCTAGTAATGACAGTCGATACGGTGTATTGCAGAAAATCTGGAAAACATAAGAATCTGCAATGAAATCATTATTTGAGAAAATGGGTGGCATCTATCGTTGAGAAGGTGATTATCTTCTGCCCAACTTGGCCCTGCCTGAAACCGCTCCTGTTGGTATCTGGGGTCAGCGGCGGAGGCACTATCTGAAAACACAACGGAGGCCACTCTAAACGAAGGAACAAGGGGTGAGTATGGAAGAAACGGCGTCTGAGGCATTCCGCACGTGACTGCACCACGCTATCACCACTTTGCTGTATAGAAAAACCGCCTCGAACCCGGTCGGGTTTCGAGGCGGTTTTTGGCTGCGGGGGAGGGGTTCAAATCTCCACGGCTCTTCCTGAGTGCAGAAAGTACAGTACCCGCCGGACCACGGGCCTCTCCAGCACCTGTTCCAGAGCCTGACTGTACGCCTCCAGCTGAGGGCGGTAGGATTCCGCCCGTTTTCGGACCTCCGCCGCCGTCTCCACACGGTCGGTCTTGAAGTCCACTACCGTCAGCCCCGACTCCGTCTCAAAGCAGCAGTCCACCACGCCCTGGAGGAGCATGGCGTCCTCCGCCGCAGCCCGGGGATCATAGGCCCGGGCCTCCATCAGCAGAGTGAAGCGGTATTCCCGCAGGACATTCCTCCCGCCCCGGATCTCCTCCGCCAGGGGGGAGGTCAGGAACCGCTCCAGGGCCGGGACGTCCACCGCCGCGGCCTGCTCCGGCGTCAGCAGTGCCCGCTCCGCCATGGAGGAAACCTGGGCGGCCGCGTCCATGTTCCCAAAGTCCAGATACTGGAGCACCAAGTGGATGGCGGTGCCGCGCTCTACCGGGGTCAGGCCGCGGCTCTCCCGCCGGAATTTCGGCTGGGACAGCGGGCGGAGATACGGCGTGTGGGCGGCGCGCTCCGCGATCTCCTCGTCCAGCGCCCGGCCCTTGAGCTGCGTGGCGGTGATCTTGGCGGGGAGGCAGGTCTCCCGTTCATAGGGGTATGTAAATTCCAGCAGGCCGGGATCAAAGTTCCCGGCTTGCTTCCGCGCCTCCTCCCGGAACACCGCGCCGGCGGCGGGGCGGAAGTCCTCGCTGTCGTGGACAAACACCTGCCAGGGGGCGTCATCCCCCCCATAGCGTTCCGCCGCCTCCGCCCCGGCAAAATCCCGCAGGGGCGCCGCCTCAGGGCGGCACAGCAGGGGCAGAAGAATCCAGTCCCCAAAGGCTTTCGCCGATGCCGCCGTCTCCGGCAGGACCGGACATGCGGCCATGGCACAGAGTTTCTGGAGCCGCCCCGCGGCGTGGTACATGGCGTCCACCAGAATCAGCTTCTCCTTTGGCCGGGTCATGGCCACGTAGAGAATCCGCTGCTCCTCCGCCAGATTCTCCCGCCGCAGCTTCTCCTCCACCGCCCGCCGGGCCAGGGTGGGGTACTGGAGCTTCCGCTCCAGGTCCACCCGCCGGGGTCCCAGGCCCATCTCCGGGTGGACCAGTACCGGTGTGTCAAAGTCCTGCCGGGAGAAGGCGTGGTCCAGATCCGCCAGGATGACGATGGGAAATTCCAGGCCCTTGGACTTGTGGATGCTCATAATCCGCACGCCGTTCACCGCCGCTGCGAAGGAGGCGGCAGGGGCCTCGCCCGCCTCCAGCAGCCGCCGCAGGTGGGTGACAAAGGCGAAAAGTCCCCGGTAGCCGCCGCTCTCAAACCGCTCCGCCTGACGGCTCAGGGCGATGAGATTCTCCCGCCGCTCCCCGCCCCGGTCCATGGCGCCGAAGACGCCCAGGACGTTCAGCGTGTTGTAGATGTGCCACACCAGCCGGTGGACATCCATATCCCGGGCCGCCTGCCGCAGTTTCCCCAGGGTCTCCAGAAAAGCGGTGCAGTCCTCTCCGCCGGCGGCCTTCACTGCGTCGTAAAAGTCCCCCTCCCGGCTGGCTCCCCGGATTTCCGACAGCCGGTCCGCCGTGAAGCCGAAGAGGGGAGAGCGCAGCACGGCGATCAGCGGTACGTCCTGCCGGGGGTTGTCCACCAGAGACAGAAGGGCCGCCATGACGGAAACCTCCATGGCCTCAAAAAAGTCCCGGCTCTCGTCAAAGGAGCAGGGCACGTCCCGCTCCGCCAGGGCCTGGGCAAAGGAGGCCAGACGGCTGCCCGGGGAGCGCATGAGGATTACGATGTCCTCCGGCCGGCAGGGACGGAGGGTCCCGTCCCCCTCGGTTACCGGGTATCCCTCGTCCAGCAGGTCACGGATGCGCCGGGCGATGAACCGGGCCTCCGCCGTCAGCTTTTTCACGGGGCGGTCGCTGCCCGCGGTCCGCTGATGGGCGGAGATCAGGTGAAACTCCGTGGAGCAGTCCCCCCGCTCCGGGTAATAGGCCGCGCCGAAGTGAAGGGCCTCGTCCTCTCCGTAGGCCATCTCCCCCATCTCCGGGGAGAGAATGTTGGCAAAGATGAAGTTGGCGGCGTCCAGGATTTCCCGCCGGGAGCGAAAGTTCTTGGACAGGAGGATTTTCCGCTCCTCTCCCTCCGCCGCCGCCTCCCAGGGCTTAAAGCGGTCGTATTTCTCCAGGAAGATGGTGGGATCCGCCAGCCGGAAACGGTAGATGCTCTGTTTCACATCCCCCACGGTGAAGAGGTTCTGCCCGTCCCTGGAGACGGCCCGGAAGATGGCGTTTTGCACCTCGTTGGTGTCCTGGTACTCGTCCACCAGAATCTCCCGGTACCGCCCCGCAATCTGCTCCCCCAGGTCTGTGACTCCGCCCTCCGGGCACACCAGCAGCGCCAGGGCCAGGTGCTCCTGGTCGGAGAAGTCCGCGGCGTTCAGCCGCAGCTTTTCCACCCGGTACGCCTCGCCGAAGTCCGCCGTCAGCGCCAAAAGGGCCTCCATGGCCGGGGCTGTGGCGCGCAGGTCCTCCATGGCCTCCTCTCCGCTGACATCCAGCAGGGCCAGCAGTTTTTTCGTCTCTGCCTTGCAGCCGTCCCAGACCTGCTTTAAGGCGGTTACCTCCGGGTCATCCTTGCGGCCCTTGGGCGTGGTCAGCCGGGGAAAGCTGATTTCCAGGGACGCCCGGCGGCCTGCCTCCCAGTTTTCCGCCTCCCCCAGGGTTTGGAAGCCCCAGGCGGCGGCGAGGAACTTCTCACCGTAGCCCGCAAAGAGGGGCCGGTCCCCCTCGACCCGCGCCGCGGAGCGCCGCAGCAGCTCCGCCCAGTGGAGAGCCTTGCGCCGGACGAATGCCAGCAGCTCCCCGGCGTAGAGGGTCTCATCAAAGCCGCCGTTCAGGCGGGACCAGGCCTCCCGGCTCTGGGTCAGCCACCGCTCAGGATAGGCGTGGCTTTGGAGCTTGCCGTAGACCTCCAGTACCAGCTGGGTCAGACGGGAGTCGTCCCGTCCCGCCCCCAGGGTGTCCGCCAAGAGCTCCCCGCCGGGGGTCAGTCCGTCGTAAAACCACTCCAGCGCCCGGTCCAGCACCCGCCGGCGGAGAAGGACGGCGTCGCTCTCGTCCAGCACCCGGAAGTCCGGCGTCAGGGCGTGGCGGTCTCCCTCCCGGGCCAGGAGGTGGGTATTCTCCCGCAGCAGTGCCGTGCAGAAGGCGTCCACGGTCTTGATATCCGCCTGATACACCCGCAGAAGCTGGCGCTTCAGATGCCTGTCCCCGGGGTCCTCCGCCAGACGCTTCGTCAGCTCCGCGGCGATCTTGCTCCGCAGCTCCGCCGCCGCGGCCTTGGTGTAGGTGATGATGAGGAAGTCATCCACATTGCAGTGCTCCTCTGTCACATAGCGGAACAGCCGCTCCACCAGAACCTTGGTCTTGCCGGAGCCGGCGGCGGCGGACACCAGCAGGCTCCCGCCCCGGTTCTCCACCACGGCCCGCTGCTGGGGCGTCAGTTTCAGCTCGCCCATGTCACTCCTCCTCTCCGATCTCTTGCCAGAAATCCTCTGCCTTCACCGGCAGGATGTAGCGCAGGTGGTCGCCGTCCCGCCCATCCTGGAAGTGGCAGGCGCTGGCCCATTGGCAGTATTTGCAGCAGCTGTCGTCCTCCCCGCGGCACCAGGGGTCGGCGTCGATATTGCCCTGGCGCAGCTCCTGGGAGATCTGGCGCAGCTGGCGCTCCACATATTGTCCCAGTCTGCCCAGCTGTGCCGCCGAGGCGATGCTGCCGGAGAGTTCTCCGCTCCGGTTCACCCGCAGGGGCAGGTACCGGGGCTCCCGGAGGGCGTCGTGCTCCATGGCCTGGAGCACCGCTGGCTCCGCCAGCAAGAGCCCTGAGCGGCGCAGCTGCTTCTCCCGCTCGCTTTTCAGCTTCTCCGGAGCCACATTCCGCTCCATGGAGAGGATCTCGTCTCTGGCGGGGAGGTACAGCACGCCCGCTGGCTCGATCTCCCGGCCAAAATGGCTGCTTCCCTCTTTTTGCAGGGTGAAGAGGTACAGCAGCATCTGGATGTCCAGTCCCATCCGCACCGCGGAGAGGTCGAAGGCCTTCCGGCCGGACTTGTAGTCCACCACACGAAGGTAGAGCTTGCCGTCCTTCACCCAGCCGTCCACCCGGTCCACCTTGCCGCCCACCCGCAGCTCGCCGTCTGGCTCGGAGATCACCACGGCGGGCAGGTCCCCGCCGTCTCCGAAGGACAGCTCAAACTCCAGGGGGATGAAGTCCGAGTGCTGCAGTTCCTCCGCCACCTGTTCCACTACGGCGTAGGCGGTGTTCCGCAGCCGGGCGAAGAGATACCGGAACCGGGCGCTCTTTCCGTCCAGGTCCGGCAGCTCCCGGGCGGCGTATTCCTCCATGTACCTCCGGACCAGGGCCTGGAGCTCCTCACGCTCCACCTGGGCGAAGCCCCCCCGGACCAGCACATCCCGGGTGACGTTTTCCAGCAGGTAGTGAAGAAAGGTGCCGATCTGGGGCGCGTCAAAGGCGGCGGGGGTCCGGGGCTTTGCCCGTAGACCGTACTCCATGAAGTAGGCGAAGTGGCAGGAGCGCATCCGCTCCAGCCGGGAGGCGGACATGGCGGCCCGTTCGCCGTACAGGGCCCGCACCGCGCCGGGGGACAGGCTCCCCCGGCGCAGCTGTGACGCCCGCTCCATAGCAGAGAGCCGTCCGGAAAAGGCGGGCCGCTCCGCGAAATAATTCCAAAGCGCCCCGCCGGGGACGGCGGCCTCCAGCGCCGGGACAGCCGCCGTCAGGCGGTACTCCCGGCCGCCGCTCTCCCGCTCCACCCGTAAGTCCGGAAACAGTGCCCGCAGCCGCCCGATCACAAAGGCGGGGCGCAGCTCCCCTCCGGCGGCATCCGCCGCGGGGTAGCTGACCACCAGTCCCGACCTGGGCTGGGCCAGGGCGGCGTAGAGGTTTTGGAGCTCGATGCCCATGCGCTCCATGCCGGCGGGGGCCAGCTCGATGCCCCGCTGGGCCAGCTCGTCCCGGTCGTCGTCATTGAGGATGCCGCCTCCCTGGCCGGGGGAGGGCAGGACGTGGTCGTTAGCTCCCAGAAGGAAGAGATACTCTGCCGTGTGGCGGTCGTTCCGGGTGATCTCACTGACGGACACCTGGTCCAGTGACACGGGGATGGTGCCCACGCTGTACTGGGTCATCACCTGGCGGAACAGCCGGGTGAACTCGTCCAGCCCCATGGGCTCCGGCCCCAGGATCTCCACGAACTGGTCCAGCACGCCGCAGAGGATCTCCCACAGCTGGGCCGTCTCCTCTGCGTCCTGGAGACGTCCGGCGGCGGCCTGAAGACGCATCTGGGACTCCAGAGCATCCTGGAGCGACAGCTCCTCCATAAAGCCGTAGAGGGCGGTGATCTTTTCCTCCGCCGTCTCTCCGGCCCGCAGGCCCTCCGCCAGCCGGGACAGGGGACGGCGAACCCGCCGGCGCAGGCTGTTGACCTGGTCCAGCCAGTCCTGCCGGACCTTGTTCCAGGGCGCGCCGTAGCCGTCCGGGTTCTCCGCCCAGTCCACATCCCGCAGCCACATCCCGCCGTGGACCTCCCACTTGAGGACATAGTTCTCCAGCAGATCGCACTCCTCCGGTGTGAGACCCGCAAGGCCGGTCTTGAGCCAGCGGAACATATCGTCGTACTCATACCCGCCGCCGATGGCCGCCAGTACGCCGGTGAGGAGGCTTACCACCGGCTTTTCCAAAATGTCGCTGCGGCGGCTCAGATAGGCCGGGATGCCGTACCGCTCGAACACGGTCTCGATGGTCCCGGCGTAGTCCCCCAGGTTCCGGGCCGCCACGGTGATGTCCCGAAAGCGGCACTTTCCCGCCGCCGTCAGCCGCAGGATGTCCGCCGCCGTCTGCTCCACCTCGGAGAACAGCGTGTCCGCCTCCCGGAGACGGACCGCGCCGCAGTCCCCTGAAAAGACCCGGTTCTCGCCGAAGAAGCACCGCTCCACGTGGCCCAGGGCAGTTCCGTCCTCCGCCGTCAGCTCCCGGACCTCCACGGGGCAGCCGTTTTGTCCCGCCAGACGGCGGAGCCGCTCCAGGGTTTTGAGGGAGGGCTCGAAGACCTCCTCCCGGCTGTTCAGCTCCCCCAGCAGCGTGACGGTGACGGACCGGGCCTGCCGCAGCAGCACCTCCAAGACCCGCCGCTCCTGGGCATTGAAATAGGTGAAGCCGTCGATGAAGACATCCTTTCCCCCGGCGTAGCCGGAGTCCTCCAGATTGTCACAGAGCTTGCTCATCCGGTCCCGGGCGTCCAGGCCGGGGCGGCGGAGACGGGCCTCATAGGCGCCGTACAGCAGGCTCAGGTCCCGGAGCTTGTCCCGGGTGGCGCCGCCGGTCTCCTGGGACTGCTCATATAGAACCTCCGGCGTCACCTCATAGCACCGCAGCTCGTCAAAGAGGTCCAGAAGCTGCTGGAGAAAGGCGGACTTCTGGGAGGGACGGCGGTAGACCGTCAGCTCAGGAGCCACCTCCAAAAGGGCTTTTTGCAGCGTCAACAGCCTGCCGCCGCTGTCTAGCGTCACCTGGGCCGCGCCGCCGGTGATGGCCAGCACCCGCTCGCACAGCCGGCGGAAGCTCAGCACCTCCGCGTGGCGGCTGGCGGCGGGGCCGCAGGCTCTGCACAAATCCACCTCCGCCTGGTGGGAGGCGTGCTCCGGCACCAGCAGAATCTGCCGTCCGCCGTCTCCCAGCTCCCGGATGCGGCGGAGAACCATATCCGATTTTCCCGTCTTGGCCCGTCCGATGAGAATATACAGCATCAAGCCTGCCCTCCCTGGTTTCGACTGTTTTTTCCATCATAACACATCCGGCGGACTGGAGCAAATCTTTTCAGAGGAGATGCCTTGCGCAAAACAGTGATGTGGAGCCCGGTGATTTTGCCGGCTGACCTTGAACCGGAAAGGCCCTTATGGTATAATCCAGGCGGAAAACTGGGATTTTAGAGGTCAATGAACGATGGAACTGAAATTTACAGCGGTCATTTTGCAAAATGAGGATATGGATGCAGCTTATGTCGAAGTACCATATGACCTGAAAGCGATTTACGGAAAGGGCAGGCTATTGGTGCACGCCACCTTTGATGGTGAGCCCTATGACGGGCAGGCGGTCAAAATGGGCACGCCCCATTACGTGATTGGCGTGACGAAAGCGATTCGGAGCAAAACAGGCAAATCATTTGGAGATGAAATCACAGTTACCATCAAAGAACGCTGATTGTGTGCAGGACAGCCGGCGATCCATAGAGGAATCCCCGGCTGTCCGGATATTCGCCTGAATCGTTTCAAAGCCTGCCATTGGGCGGCGCCGTGCCGGAACGGGAGCACGCAGGAGACGCCGCCGGAAAGCTCCGGCGGCGTCTCAACGTCTGCGTAGTCGGCATTTCAATTGGCGGCGCTCTCCAGCCGCACCCGGAGCTCCTCCCACCACTCCACGGCCTTGAACTTGAGGACGTAGCCCCGGTCCTCCTCTGTGATCAGGCCCACCTGATCCTCCGTGAGACCCGCCGCCAGGGCGGCGGCAGGGACGTCGGCGGAGGCGGCGGTGCAAAGTGGCGGGAACACCACGCACCACCAGTTCCGCCCCGCGCCCTCGCCGATCACCACCCGCAGGGCCAAGTACTCTCCGGCGGGCAGGGTGAAGCTGTCGTACTCCCGGGTGGGAAACTCCGTGTCAGCCAGCTCCGCCGTCACCGGATAGGCGCAGCCGTTGGCCTGCAGCTCCCGGACCGCCAGGGCCTCCAGCTCCGGCAGCTCCGCTCGGAGGAGGGCCTCCGCCTCCGTCCGGTCCCTGGCCTGAGTCAAGAGCTCCGTGGCCCGGGCCAGCACCCGGTCCCGCACCAGCAGCTTCAGGGCCTGGTCCTCCTGGCCGTCGGAGTTGGCCAGTACATGGAGACGCACCACCCGCTCCGCCAGCTGGCTCTGGGCCCGCAGGGCAAGTCCCCCGGAGGCCAGGAACACCGCCAGACCGATCAGCAGGGCAATTTCAATCAGTTTCAGCCTGTTCTTGGGGCTGACAGAGGTTTTCATAGCAATTCCGTCCTTTACTTATGTATGCCGGTCTCCCGGCGTCTGTCATAAGTATGGACAGGAATTTTCGTTTTTAAACCGCCGGACCGTCCAGCTGCCCCACCGGCCGGGCCGTAAAGGTCTGGCCGCACCACGTCCCCAGGGATTCCGCGGCGGCCATCGCCTCCTCCTCCCGTTGAAAGAGGCCGAACACCGCGGGGCCGGAGCCGCTCATGGCGGCGTTCAGCGCCCCGCAGCAGCGCATTGCCGTCTTGATCCCCTGGATCTCCTCCCTGGTCTCCGCCGGCAGGACCTCCTCAAACACGTTGTACAGCCGCTTTGCCACGCCCTCCAGACGTCCCTCTCCCAGGGCCCGCGCCATGCCGTCAATATCCGGGCGGCTTTGAAAAATCCTGCCCCGGACTTTGGCGAACATCTCCCCTGTGGGGAGGCTGAAATCGGGCTTGCAGATCGCCAGCCAGCAGGGCGGCAGGGGCGGCAGATCTGTCAGAATCTCCCCCCGGCCCTCCGCCAGGACGGTGCCGCCCCGGACGCAGAAGGGCATGTCGCTGCCCACCGTCAGGCCGATCCGTTCCAGGACCTCCGTGGACAGCTCCGGAGCGTACCGCTCCCGCAGAAGGCGCAGGAGGGCCGCCACATCGGCGCTGCCGCCGCCCAGGCCGGCGTAGGCCGGAGTCCGTTTCTCCAGCCCCACGGACAGGGGCGGGCAGGGACGGCCCAGCTCCCGGAAGAAGGACTCTGCCGCCTGCTCCTCCAGCGTCTTCTCCCCGGCCGGGAGAAAGTCCCCGTCCGTGTCAAGGGTGAAGCCTGCTTCTCCCTCCGACAGGGTCACCGTGTCGCAGAGGGACACGGTCTGCATCACCATCCGCATCTCATGGTAGCCGTCCGGCCTGGGGCCCAGGATGTCCAGGGCCAGGTTGATCTTTGCCGGAGCGGGTCTTTTTATGGCCTCCATACAAACTCTTCTTTCTGTAAGACACCCCGCGCCGCGTTTCCGGCGGCGCGGGGCGTCACATTATTTGATTTTCCGGGCCTCCACGTAGTACCGCTTATCCTGGGCGTGGCCCATGGAGAAGGTCTTGCGGGGCAGAACGCCGTCGGCCATGACGGTCTTGAACAGCTGCTCCTTGCCCATGGCGGGGAGCTTGAAGCCGATGTTGCCGGACTTTTCTCCCAGCTCGTCCGTGACCGCGTCGCCGTGGATATAGTCCACCTCGCCGCCGTTGGCCTTGACGTAGTCGTCCAAAAATGCCTGGAGGGTGCCCACCGCCAGCTGGACCTTGGGCCGGGGCACGGTGACAAAGCCGGTGTGTCCGGCATAGGTGTAGGCGATGGTGTGGCCCTCTCCCGTGCCCTCGTGGGCGCCGGGGTAATAGGCCATGAAGGCCTCCAGCAGTTTTTCCGGCTCCACGCCGAAGACAACCCGGTGAATGGGCTCAAAAGTCAGGGCGCCGTCGTGGTTGTTCACCACCTCCACCAGGGCGTACCGGGCGGCAAGGCCGGCCCACTGGCTCTCCGGCGTGGTCTTTTTCAGATTCTCATAGCACTGCTTGGCGGTGGCCAGAGAGTGGTTGCCGTCGCCTACGGCGAACAGCAGGGGAGCCGCGCCCCTCATGCCGTACTTTCGCTCCATCTCCGCCTCCGTGCACAGGCCCGCCAGGGCCTCCGCTGCGGCCTCCGTCTGGGCCGCCGTCAGCCGCCGGCCGGTGAGATGTCCGCCGCCCTGCTGGAGGTCGAAGTCGTAGAGCTTCTCCATCTCCCCGCTGGCCGCCGCCAGGGGCTCGATGACGGTCCGGTCCGGATCGTCGATCAGCAGCATCACGTGGGGCAGTTCGATGGGCGCGTCCTGCCGGACCCGCACCCGGGGCGGGATGCGGGAGAGCACCGTGCCCTCGGTGGCCCGGATCAGGGCGCCGGAGCCGGGGGTGAAGTCGTACTGCTCCAGATCCACCATACCGATGAGGCCGCGGCGGACCCGGCCGTCGGACTGAGTGCGCTCAATGTAGATGAGGGACTCCGGCAGTGTCTGGAAGACATCCCGGTCCAGATAGTCCTGCATGGAGCCGTTGATGCTTCGGATCTGGCTGTCCACGTCCGGGTCGTTCAGCCGCGCCTCCGGCAGAATCAGCCGCAGGGTGGAGGGGGCGTCTCCCACGGTCTCCTCCACCGCCTGCCAATACTCTGGCTGAGAGGTGAACTGGTCGCAGGCCACCACGGCCCACTTGGTCATGTCCGTGTCCTTTGGCAGCAGGATGTCTGCGGGATAGAAGCCCAGGGCCTTGAATTTTTCGTTCATGTCACGTCTCCTCTTTTTGTTTTTTGCGAAACTCCCGAATTGTCATGGCGGCAATGGCCGCAAGGCAGATGAGCAGCAGCGAAGCGGCAGGGGCGGCCGGGATCGCCAACGGTCTCCTGAACGTCTCCCGGCAGAGCGCCGCAAACTCCATACCGTTCTTCCGGCTGGTCAGAGCGCCGCCTTGATGGCGCTGAGCAGATCGTCAAACTCCTCGTAGGCCGGGAGCTGAGGGTAGTCCTTCTTAATCTGCTCCGTGCTCTTGAACAGGAATCCGGCCTTGCTGGCCTGGATCATCCCCAGGTCGTTGAAGCTGTCGCCGGCGGCGATGGTGTCGTAGCCGATGGACTGGAGAGCCTTGACGGTGGTGAGCTTGGATTTCTCGCAGCGCATCTTGTAGCCCGTGATCTCGCCGCTGGGAGCGGCCTCCAGGGAGTTGCAGAAAATGGTGGGCCAGTTCAGCTTTTCCATCAGGGGCTTTGCAAACTCCTCGAAGGTGTCGCTGAGGATGATGACCTGGGTCAGCGTCCGCAGCTCGTCCATAAACTCCCTGGCGCCGGGGAGGGGGTCGATCTTTGCGATGGTGGCCTGGATCTCCCGAAGGCCCAGGCCGTGCTCTTTCAAAATTCCCAGGCGGAATTTCATCAGCTTGTCATAGTCGGGCTCGTCCCGGGTGGTGCGCCGCAGCTCCGGGATGCCGCTGGCCTCGGAGAAGGCGATCCAGATCTCGGGCACCAGAACGCCCTCCATATCCAAACATACGATATTCATGCTGTTCCTCCCATTCCGCGGCCCTGGGCCGCGTCTTGTGTGCTTTGCATAAGATAAATGTATCATACCGGGAAATGATTTGCAATCTTCTTTTGCGTCTCCGGCAGCGAAAGGGCAAAAGAGGGGGGCCGCCGCTGCGGCCCCCTCCGGGAAAATCCTTATTCCTCCGGCACGGCGTAGATGCCGTATACCCAGGGGTCCTCCTCGCCCGCCAGCTCCGGCAGGACGGTGAGCACATAGTCTTCCGTCCGCTCCACCTTGAGATGACCGCTGTGGAGGCGGTAGACCCGGGTGCTCTCCCCGCCGTTTTCAAAGGCGGCGGTGACGGTGAGGGCCGCGCCGTCAAAGTAGTCGGCGTCCATCTGGGCCTCGGTGGTAATCCCAAGCCCCGTGTTCCAGGCCATATCCTCCGGGGAGACCCAGAAGCCGTAACGGGCGTCGGGGTCATAGTCCTCCCGCACGTTGCTCCCCAGGGCTGACATCTCCGGCATATACCACACGCCGTCGTCCCGCTGGCTGATGGCGGCGGTAGCCAGCTCCGGCGTGCCCATGCGCTGGCGGAAATCCGCCATCTCCTCCTCCGTCAGATGATCCAGCGTTCGATAGCGGTACAGCCCGCCCCGGTCAATGGACATCGTCACAGCCGCAATATTCTCCCCGGTGACCTGGAAGAGACAGCCGGTGAAGTCCCCCTCCCCAGGGTTGGTCATTCCCTCGCCCATGGCAAAGGCAATGACGCCGTCTTCCCGGGCGGGATACGCCTCCCCGGTGCCGGCGGCGTAGGCCGTCAGGCCGAAGGACAGCGACAGAGGAAATCCCGACTCCTCACGCCGGACGGTCTCCGAATTTCCGCCCGCCGGGACGGTCTCCGCCGGAGCGGCGGGAGTCCGCAGATGCACGCTCCCCAGCACCAGGGCCAGGGCGCACACGGCGCACACCGCGGCGCGGGCCGCGGGACGGAACCATCCTCTCCGCCTGCGCTCCGCCTCCTGCCGTCTGGCGGCGGACAGCACCCGCTCCTCAAGCCCGGTGGGCACGCAGATGTTCTCCACTACGTTCTGATACTTGTTCCCGTTCATCGTCCGTACCTCCTAACAAATCCTTCAGTCTCATTCTCGCCCGGCGGAGCCGGGTGCGCACGGTGGCCGCTGGGACACGCAGCATGGCGGCGATCTCCTCAGTGCGGTAGCCCTCCGCGTAGTGCAGATGCACCGCGGTCCGCTCTCCCTCCGGCAGGCGGGAAACCGCCTCCCAGAGCTCCGCCGCCCCGTCATCCGCCGGGTGGGCCAGCTCCGGCACCTCGTCCAGCGACAGCGCCGGGCGCCGCAGACGGAACCGCTGGACATCCACACAGCGGTTCAGCGCCGTCCGCAGGAGCCATGCCTTTAAATACTCGCCGTCCCAGTCCCGGGCCTCCTCTCCCAGCAGGCGGAGAAACACGTCCTGGTAGACGTCCTCGGCGTCTGCCGCGTTCTGGAGGCGGCACAGGGCCAGACGGTACACCGTTCCCCCGTGGACCTCCATGGCATTGCGGAGAAAAACTTCCCGGTCTTCCATAACAATGCCTCCTTTGATCAATATTTTGGATGAAAAGCGCCTTTCACTGATAATACGTCCGGAGAGTCCGGATTGTTTCAGCCGGGGAAAATTTTTTCCAAGCCAAAAGGACGGACGCGTCAGCGTCCGTCCTTTTGGCTTGATTCCGGGTTAATGCCGTAGATCTCAAACCTGCCGATCAGATTTTGCAGCGTCAGCTTCTGGGCCAGCAGCTGCTGGTAAGTGGCGCCCCGCTGCTTTCCGGCGGAGCGCAGCGCCTCCAGCTTTACCAGAACCCCCTCCTGCTCCCGCAGCAGGTCGCCGTACATGCGGTCATAGGCCGCCAGCCGTTCCAAATCCGTCATGCTCATACGTTGAAGCGGAAGTAGATCATGTCGCCGTCCTGGACCACGTACTCCTTGCCCTCGCTGCGGAGTAGCCCCTTCTCCTTGGCGGCGTTGACGCTGCCGCACTTCATCATGTCCTCATAGGCGATGACCTCCGCCCGGATGAAGCCCCGCTCGATGTCCGTATGGATCTTTCCGGCGGCCCTGGGCGCCTTGGTACCCTTTTGAATGGTCCAGGCCCGGCATTCGTCCTTGCCGTAGGTCAGGAAGGAGATGAGACCCAGCAAGGTGTAGGAGCACTTGATCAGGCGGTCCAGGCCGGACTCCTCCACCCCCAGCTCCTCCAGGAACATCTGCCGCTCCTCGCCCTCCAGCTCGGCGACGTCCTGTTCCAGCTTGGCGCAGATGGGCAGTACCTGGGCGCCCTCCTGCTCCGCCAGGGTCTTCACCTGCTGGTAGTACCGGTTGCCCTCCAGGTCGGTGAAGCCGTCCTCGTCGGTATTGGCGGCGTAGATGATGGGCTTGAGGCTCAGAAGGTCGCACGTCTCCACCAGGGCCATGTCCTCTTCACCGCACTGATAGGTCCGGGCGGATTTGCCGGCGTTCAGGTGCTCCGCCAGGGCCTTGAAGACCTCCACCTCGCGGAGAAACTTCTTATCTCCCTTGGCGGCCTTCTGGGCCTTCTCCACCCGGCGGTTCACCATCTCCAGGTCCGCCATGATGAGCTCCAGGTCAATGGTCTCGATGTCCCCCAGGGGATCCACGGGGACGTTGGTGCCGGCGTCGGCCACCACGTGCATGATGTTCTCGTCGTCAAAGCAGCGGACTACGTGGACAATGGCATCGGTCTCCCGGATATTGGCCAGGAACTTGTTGCCAAGGCCCGCACCCTGGCTGGCACCCTTCACAAGGCCGGCGATGTCCACGAACTCGATGACCGCCGGGGTCTTCTTGTCCGGCTCGTACATCTCCGCCAGATGGTCCAGCCGCTCGTCGGGCACAGCCACCATGCCCACATTGGGGTCGATGGTGCAGAAGGGGTAGTTGGCGCTCTCGGCGCCGGCGTTGGTGATGGCGTTGAACAGAGTGGACTTGCCCACGTTGGGCAGGCCTACGATGCCTAATTTCATAATTCTCTCTACCTCCTGATTTTCCAAGGGTTTGCGGCGTTTGAATGATGCCTACCACACCATTTATACACCATTTTGGCATTTTGTTTTATAGAGTTATGGCCAACTGGCCATTGGAGATGAAAAATTTTACTGACCGGCTCTTTTAAATCGGCATATGCAATGCGCCACTACACCACTTCCACACCATTGGACTCAAGTGCTTGGCATGACTCAAACTGGCGTACTGCATTTGCCATAGAATCATCAGTTACATGAACATACCGATCCATCGTCGTTTTGATGCTGGCATGTCCAAGTAGCTTTTGGAGAACCTTCGGCTGCATACCGCTTTCAATTGCCCGCGTTGCATAGGTGTGGCGAAGAGCGTGCATAC
>CAJTZI010000043.1 GCA_910584075.1 uncultured Oscillibacter sp. | reverse complement strand
CGCCGCTTCCTTCGTTGCCGCTGTCCAAATCCGTTGTATTGCTATTTGGCTCCTTATTTATTGACGACACTATCTAGGGATCTCTACTATTTCATATTTCGGTTTCATTTGGGAAAGCAGAGCCGCTATGCCATGACTTTGCGACACTTATGGGATTCCCGGACCGCTATCAGATTGTCGTATATGGTCGGGACTATAGCGCATATATCAAGAACCACGCCGCTAGCTGCGGATGGTACATCCATTATTTGAAAAATCCCGCCTGATGATGGCCAGCTGGGCATTGGCCGAAACGCCTCTCCAGAGGTGTCGCGGGAACTCATCGGCACCGTGGGAGATCGCCGCCACGTTTATATAGATCGAACCTTGATAACAGAACATGCTTTCAAACGGTTTGCGCGGGATTCTGCAGGGCTGTGGCGGACTTTTATCCCCAGGCAGCATTAAAATGCACGGAGCATATATGCAAAACGGGAAATGGCACCGAGGGAGGTCGCGCGGCAGTGTCGGGCCGTAGGAGACCAGGACGGATCAAGATCAACATTCTCTTTTGGAAAAAAGAAAAGGGCCCCAGACATATGTCCAGGGCCTCATGTCAAGGCGTCCCGCTCTTTGCCGCCCTCAGTGTCATGACGGCGGCCTGGGCCCTGGTACAAAGCGCCCCGGACCGGGTACCGTCGGTGATGCCGAGGGCCTTCGCCTCCTCCAGCTCCGGAGCCAGCGTACTGCTCACCTGCTGCCGCCCCATCACATCCTGGATACGATCCACCAGCTGAAGAATCTCCGCATCGGTCAACTTTGAAATATCCATACTGTCCTCCTTTACCGGCGCGTCCCACAGCGCCTGCTCCGCTGCTCTGCGGCGCACCAGGCCATTGAGGACTTTCCCGCCGGACTTGTTGTACAGCGCCATGGCGTCCCGGATCTGCGGCAGGCCGCGTCCTTTGCACAGCGTCTGGAGCGCCGCTGCCCCGCAGTTGAAGGAAAAGGAGATCAGCGCGTCCCTCTGGTTGGCGTTGAGCTGGCCGGTCAGAGGACAGTTCCTTGGGTTGTCTACGGCGTCCGCAAACTTCTGGCAGTCCGCCGCCAGCAGTTGGTCCGCCTCCGCCTGGGTGATAATCTGGTTCTCCCTGACATCCGGCCCATAGTGTCCCCAGCCAATGGTCCAGTACTTCTCTGTGCTGACGGGCTTGTACGCTTTCAGGCGGCAGCCTTCGAAATTTTTGATGAGGGCAAGGCCAGCCTCTCCGATGGGTCTGCCCATTACAGACGTCTGGCCTTGACGGCGTAACCGTCCTCATCATAGGTCACCAGAAAACGGCCCCTGCGGCAGGTCTGCTCCGCCTGCCGGCCCGCCAGATCCGTCCGGCGGCGCATATCAACATCCTTCTGCACAGTCTTACCCTCTTCTCTGGGACGGACCTCGCCCAGCGTGTCACCAAACACCTCATAGGTCTTGCCGCAGATGATAACGTAAGCCGCCATGTTGGTGCCGCCGTCGGGCTGGACCTGGTTGACGGGATACTCCAGTCTGCCGCCGGCGACCCTCACCTTTTCCATAGAGCCGGTGCCGGTGTCCAGGAGGCCGTACCCGCTGGCCTGCTCAGGATAGTAGCCAACCACAGTCTGCTTCCGGTCCTCGTCGGTAATTACATTTTGGCCGGGCCTGAAGCTGAATCCCGCCCCGGCTTCCGACAGAGCGGCATTGGTGGCCTCCAGATCCGCCTCGCCGGTGGTGTAGTCTCTGACAATCTCGTGGATAGCTTTCATTTGTTCGTTCCTCCCTGAATTTTTTTATGTTCCCCGCCGGTGTTCTCGCCGGCAAAGGCATCTCCTGCGTTATCAATGGCCTTTTTGCTCACCAGCAGGAACCGGAACAGCCATTCCGGCACCGGTCCCCCCATGGCGGCGGCGTTCTCCGCCATGCTGCCAAGCTCCGTGACAATGTACCATACCAACACCACCGGACACAGCAGACCAGTATATTCCACCGGCAGCTCCAACAGAGGCAGATGCTCCAGCACTGTGGCAATCAGCAGATCCGCCCCTGCGGCCACGATCACCACTACAATCATACCCGCCTTGTGCCAGATGCCCTCCCGGGCGCCAGCGCTGGACCAGGCCCCCTTCTTGGCCGCCGCCATGGAACCGGTGATGTAGTCCAGCACCATGGCGCCAATCCAACCCACTACCAGCCACCCGAACCAGCCCCAGAAGGCCGTCAGGAGGCCCAGAATGGCGGTGACGGCGGCTTTGACGTGTAACACAGAATTTCCGTTTTCCATACGCATAGCTCCTCTTTTCGTTTCACTTGAATGTCTCCTTCAGCCGGCGGAACAGCTCCGCCAAGCAGTGGAACAGGGAATACGCGGACCGCTCCCGGCGCAAAGCTGTCAGAAGCTTCCCGGGCGGCTTTTTACCATGAGGCCGTCCCAGAACACGGACAACCAGATCCCGCAGGGATGCCGGCGGTGAGGAAGATGGCGGATCAGACCGCCTGCCCTTCGGCGGATGCCGGGCGGTGTATGTGATAGGTCCAGGCACTTCCTCCGGCAGTCGCTCCGGATGGGCCGCCATATCGCAGTAAATCTGGTAGGCCAGCTCATCCAGAGCCTCCGGATTCTCCAGAACCGTCTCTCTCCCGCCCAGCGCGGTTCCAATATTTCGCAGCGCCCGCCTCAGAGCGCGGAGAATCACGGTGTGGTCCTTACCCACAAGCACCCCGATCTCCCGCAGGTTCAGCCACTCTGAGAAGTAGAGGTAGAAATAGACCGCCTGCTTTGGCGTCAGGGCGGAGAGCACTGTCTTCGCGGCGAGGGGATCCGTCAAATCTACATTGACCGTTCCGGCCCGCAGCCGCGCCGCGGCGCAGGTCCTCTCCGTTTCCCGGCGGACGTTCCGCTTTGCTCTGGCCAGGGTGCGGGACACGGTGGATTTGTTGACACCCAGCGTCCCCGCAATTTCCTCCTGCGACAATCCGCTCTGGAGGAGCTTCATCATCTCCCGCTGCCGCGGAGGCAGCTTTTCCATGCCCCTTTCAGCGGACCGGCGCATCAGCGCCCGTCCCTCAGAGATCTCTTCATCCAAGGCGGTCTCTTCCTGCCGCCACTCCTCATACTGCCGCTGGTCCGCCGCCCAGGCGCTGGAGACCCTGCGGGCGCCCACGCGGCGGTTGGGAGACAGGGCGCGGAGCTGGGCGTTGACGTCCATCAGTTCCTCATTGACCATAAACAGCGCCAGATTGTCCCCACGGCCGGCGGCCTGGAGATCCAGCTCATATTTTTTCCTGGCCAACAATTCCCGCTTCCGGGTACGGAGTTCATCAATGGTCACTACGTTGTCGCAAAGTCCGCTGAACTTTGTTTCCACCTCACGGCGAAAAGCTCGTTCGCTCCCTTGCCCCTCCTTTCTCCACTGGAACCGCCCTGCAGGGTTCCAGCGGGGTCCCATCAGTTATTTCTCCCGGCCTTCCAGCCCACAGCGGAGAGACTGCCGGAGCGGGGAACATCGTAATAACTGTCCAGCAGGCGCTGGGTCTCCCGGACATCCCGCAGAATCTCCCGCAGGGGGCGCAGTTCCACCTCTTCCGCGCCGGCGGCTCTCTTCTCCTGGATTTTTGCCGCAAGCCTGGCCGCGGTCAAACGGTACTCCCGGGCCATTTCTTTCATGCTGCTCATAAAGGGACCTCTTCTCAGGCCATGACCTCAAAATACTGCCCGGTCAGCTCGTGGGGGAGGAATTGCAGCACCACTGTGCCGCCGTCAGCCTCACCCGTGCGCCGGCACAGGTAGACCTTGTCGTCCTCTGTATCCAGGTAGTGCAGGCCATAGGTGTATTCCATACCCCTGGCGGCGGTGATGGGGGCTTCCGACGTACCGGTTTCTCCCTCCTTGGAGAGAGAAACCCAGAGGGCAGGTGTCTGATCCGGTGTCCACTCGGGATGCTCTGTGGCGTCATGGGCCTGCCGGAGCTTGTACACCATGTCCTCCCACTTGTAGGGCGTACCTACCGGCACCTGGGAGAAATCCCGGGGACGCCAGGTGGGGACCATGGATTTCTTCTCCAGCAGTTCCCAATCCTTCGCCTCTCCGGACACCGCCCGGGCCGCCAGCGCCGCAGCATCCGCAGCGCCCTTGGCTTTCATAGCTTGCATCGCCAAAACATGAATATCAGCCATTGCTCTCCACTCCTTCTTCGTAGGCAGCCGCCAGGGCGGCATCTCTCTCCTCCGCGTCTTGCAGGGCCTCGCTGACCTGCCCGGCCATTTCTTCCGCCCGGGCCTGGGCGGAGGCCGCCTGCTCCCGCAGCTCCGCCACCTGGGCCTGGTATCCGGAGACGTCGCCCAGGAACTGCTCTGCCGTATTCAGCTCCACCGTATAGGCCCTTGTGCCGCTGTCGTAGGTGATGCGGACAGCTTCAAACCCAAAACCCTCTGGTAGGACAGCCGGTTCTTTGAGAACCTCCACCTCCGGCCGGGCCCAGTCGATGGCCTCGATCTCCTCCAGGGAGGCGAACTCCCGCTCAAAAACTGCCTGATACCGCCCGTTCCGTGTAGGGTCCCGCAGGATCAGCCCGCAGGGAACGCCATTGATTTTCGCGCAAATTCCGTAATGACTCATAGCTGCTCCTCTCTTTTATCCAATCACGATCACTTTTCCAGCATATCCCCCCGCGCCATTTTCCGCGCCGGGGTAGTGCAGGGTCAATGACTTGTCACTCTCCAACACCGCATAGGTCGTCTGAGACGCCCAAGTTTTGATATAACGACCGCTCACCAGCATATAGGCATCCATCAGCACGATCCCATTGGAAAAAGCCCGCCCATGCTCACTCTGAGGAATGGAGATCGTCCCGTCGGAAGACCAGGTGCCAGCTTCGAAGGTTTTGCAGAAAGGCGCACCGCGGTCAACATACTCTTTGGTAGCGGGACTGCTGGCAGATGTAGGCGGCTGCACGGACACCGGCCCCGTCAGAGCACCTCCGGAGAGCTTCAGGTAACGGTCATCAGCCGCATCCTGAGAGAGCCCGTCCGATGTGTGGGTATGGTTTGCCGGTGCCGCGCCCACATCGTCCGCTGTCAGGGTGATGTCCTCGCTCAGCGGTTTCCCGTTGATACTCCGGCCCGCAGGAACCGCACCCACCTCTTCCGCCGTAGGCGTCCACGTAGAGGGCCGTGCGCCCGCATCCTCCGCCGAGTGTCTGTGGCCAACTGCTGCCGCGCCCACATCGTCCGCCGTCAGGGTAATGTCCTCGCTCAGCGGTTTCCCGTTGATACTTCGGCCCGCAGGAACCGCACCCACCTCCTCCGCAGTGTGGGTGTGGCCGGCCCCAGCGGCCCCAACATCCTCTGCTGTCAGGGATATATCCTCCTCCAGCGGTTTCCCATTTACCGTCCGGGTCTTGGGCACCCCCTCCGCCTGGGGCGCCGGCCGGCCCTGTTCATCGAAACCAACCACCTGACCGGGCTCGCCGGTAAGCGGAGCCTGCTTACCATCCCAAGAGGACTCCTTCTCCCGTACTATCCCCACGGCTCTGTCAATCTGCGGGCCGGTAAAAATACTGCTATATTCGTCCATGGTGGTCACTTCACTCCTCTCCGTGAATACAGAATTTTGCCTCAAATTCCTCCCAGGTGGCGGGATGGTCTTCAAACCACTGCCAGGTCAATCCTGTGCTCTCCACGTCCGCCCAGGTTGGGCCGGAGATGATGAAACACAGGTGGGCCGGCTTGATCTGTTCCACAATGGCCCGGATCTCCGACACGTCGATATCCACCAGCTCCGTCCTCACTCCCAGAAACTCCAGGGAGAAGCTGTAATCGTCGTTGATCACAACCCTGGCCTGGTACCCGGTCATGGTCTCCGCCAGCTCCCGGACCATCTCCTCCGTGGTGTTGCCATTGGCTACCAGCTGACGCTGAACGGCGGCCCGGCGAACAGCCAGAGACAGGGATTCATCCGTCCTAATCCCCACCTGCGCCTCCCATAGACTCAGACCCCAGGTGGCCGTACTCACAAAGAACTGATCCGTCATACAGGCAAAGGCCGTCTTTACCTCCAGGCTGGCGGCGGTCAGGGCCTCGATCAGCGCCGCGCTCTCTGGACAGTTATAGTGGTAATCCGGCACCCGCTCCCGTTTCGGCAGGGCGGCCCGCTCCCTCCGGCTGTCCAGGCAGAGGAACCGCTTCCCATCCGCGGTCACCAGGCCTGCCGATTTGAAGGGGGCCAGCGCAGTGGCAGTCAGGCACTCGGAGCAGCCCCCATGACAACCTGGCAGTGCCCTCATGCGCCGCCTCCCGTCCGGACGATAGAGACCGGCCCCACCACCGCAGCGTCCTCCGGATGGAGCGTCATGGCGGCCGTCCCGCCGTCCACGGTAAAGGCGCTGTAATCCGCCACGCCGGGACAGCGCAGCAGGCAGGCCAGGAAGCGGCTGAAGGGGATCACAACCTCCTCGCCGAACTCCTGACCGGTCAGCAGTTCGTTGACCGCCGCCTCCAGCTGGTCTTCCACCTGCCCGGCGGTGAAGCCCTCCACCAATGTCACAGAGGCCGCCAGAGGGACCTCCCGCTCCGCCACGCTGACCACCGTCACCGTGGCGCCGATGGGCCGCTCGGCCTCAATGTGGGCGGCACAGGCGGCGCGGATAGTCTCATCCACAGCACCCCGATTAGGGCCGCCGATGACCACCTTCACCGTGCCGTTCCCATTCCAGAGGGGGATGCAGCTGGCATAGGCCACGCCGGTGACCTCCGTGGCCCAGGTGATATAGTGGTTCTTATTGCCGGAGGTGATGGGCAGGGTCCGCCGGTCGTGATACCGGGCGTAGAAGTCCGCGTCGCTCTCCACATCCACGCCGCCGGTGGCCGCCTCCGGATTTGTCACCCCGGCCACGCCGGCGATGTTGACATACATGGCGGTGATATAGCCTGCCGGCAGATTGTAGTCCGCGCCAATCTCCGCAGCGGCGGCTCTCACCCGCGCGATCCCGCCGGAGATGCTCACGTCCTCCATGGTGGCGTACCGCAGCCCGATCTCCGGCGTGTAGAGGACCGTCCCCGCGGGGATATAAGTGCCGTCCACCCCGGTGAAGACAATTGGCACCGTGGCTTTCTGCCCGGGCGTCCGCACCATGCCGATCTGCGCCGCGTGTCTGTCGATGTACTCCCCGGCGGTCTCATCCGGAAACGCCATGGACAGCAGCCTCGGAAACTGCTGGTACAGCTTGAACATCTGGTAGGCCGCCGCACTGACCAGGATGTTGGCATAGGATCCCTCCCGGGTGTCGATGTCCGCGCCCTTCACCTTCAGGTCCGCCAGCATCTCCTCCTTGATGCGCTCCGGCGTGACGCCGTCATAAGGTGATGTCACAGCCATCCATATTCACCTCCCCGTAAACTGTCGTCATTTTGAATCGCATATGCAGGCGGGATCCCTCAAGGGAGAGTCCCACCTGAGTGACGTCCGTGATGTAGGGATTCACCCGAAGTGTCTCCCGGATCACCCGGATCGCCTCCGACTGCCGGACCTCCTCCGTGTAGGACTGACCCAAGAGGGCGGAGAACTCCGGCCCGTAGCCGGCGCTGAACACATCGTGGGCAAACCGCTCCGTGTGCAGGGTATTCCAGGCCCAGACCAGCACTGCCCTGGCGCCGGTGACAAAGACGGGATTTCCGCTCCGCCACACGGGGCGGTTGGTCCGGAAATTCCAGTCCGTCTCCCGGTACAGCGGCAGCCCTCCAGATACGGACGCCCCGGCCTCCGGCGCGTCAATCAGCGGAAACAGGCTCATAATACGTCTTCACCAGCCTCTCCAGCAGGTAGTAGGTCTGTCCGTCCGGCGACCGCAGAAGCAGAACCCGGTCTCCCGCCTTCAGCAGCGCCCCATGGGTGACGGGGGCGGTCTCCGCAGTCTCGCCCTCCACCGTCTCCTCCGGGCGGGTCACAGGGTTTGAGACATACAATCCTGAGTAAGCGCACAGGTGCTGCCCATAAAATACCTTCTCCGGGAGCTTCGACGTCACCGGCCATTTCAGCCCGGTCAAAGTCTCCTTCCACCCCGCGGTCAGGTGCTCCGCCACATACAGGTCCTCCAGATCCAGATCCATTCCATCCGCCCGGATGGCGAGAGGGTTCGTTGACAACACCTTTCCCACAGCGTAATACGTTGGAACCTCTCCCCGGGCCTGCCCCCGGATATGCTCATTCAGACCGAGAAAGGGATCTCTCGCGTCTTGCTCGCTCATAATTCCTCCAATCTTGAACGCGCCCCGTTGCCGTGCGGCGAACCAGGTTGATTGCCAGAGCCTCAGAGCGCGTGAAAGTTCTTTTTCCCTCTTTTTCTTTCAAGAAAAAGAGGCGCTTCCCGCCGACGCCGCGGCCATCACATTCCGGCAGTTCAGCGTCAGCTTCGCATAGTAGTTGTTGTTCTTCCAGGTGTGGACGTCGGCGTCGATCCAGAACACCCCGGCAAGCCCGGTTTTGGCCTCCCGGACCACCACGGTCTCCCCGGTCAGCAAAGAGACGTCTCCCAGCACATTGACCGTCACCGTCTTCTGCGGCCGCCCATCCTCCAGGAGCTTCCCGGCGCTGGCGGCCGCGTCGGCCTCCTTGCCCTCCTGCTGGGTGATGTGCCGCTCCATAACGCCGTAAAGCCGCTGCGCCTCGCTGTCTCCCGCCCTGCGGAGGAAGTTTCCGTTGGTGTCATAGATAGCCACGCTGTTCACCATCCGAGAGGCGTCCTCCTTGGTCGTGGCGTCCATCAGATTAGAGGAGGCTTTCAATACCAGGCTGGAGCCATTGGCGTCCCGCTCCTTCACCAGCAGCCCTTCCGGCGTGTACCGGACGGCATAGGCCTTCCCGGTCCGCTCACTGGCCAGGGTCCAGGCGGTGGCGATGATCTGGTTCAGACGCACCCCGGCGAACTTCCGCCGCAGCGCCACGCCGGTATGCGGCAGCGCCGCCACCGGGATTCCCCGGTCCCGGCAGACCATCTCCGTCTGCGCCTCCGCCGGCGCGCCGGTGAACTTATACGTTCCGTCGTTCTGCTGTAAATAATACCCGTAGTCAAAGGCGGTGAAGGACATGGTGCTGCTCTCGCTCCCCAGGCTCCGCAGCAGGACAACGCCCACAAACAGCCGCTCCCCGTCCTCCTCCATGGTCACCAGATTTCCAAGCTCCGGCACAGGCAGGCCGCTGTGCCCGATGGAGACGATCTCCCCCGCCAGCTGCCGGGAGAGGGACATCTTGTCCCCGGACCAGGTCCAGGAGGTCATCAGGCGCGTAATGTCCCGGGTGCCGGAACCCTGGGTCAGAAGCACCCTCATCCGGACACCCCCAGCAGCACGCTCTCCGGCGGAATACGGATCGTGGTCCCCGGATGGATCAGATGCGGGTTTTTGATGCCGTTGAACTGCGCCAGAGCGTTGTAGTATCTGGCGGTGGACCGCCCGTAGTACCGCCGGCAGATGATGGAGAGGGTATCTCCCCGCGCGATGGTGCAGGACTGCTCCCGCTCGCCGCCCGCCGTGGTCCCCGACGGCCGGGACGTGTTCTGGGTGTTCCCGTTGGGATTGGCCGTCTCCGCCGCCTCCAGGGCCTCATGCTCCCGGACGGACACGGTGACATAGCGGTCCCCGGTGCCGTCCTGCTCCCCCTGGGTGACCTCCTCCAGATACACCAGGGCGTTGACCTCCGTGCCGGTGATCACCAGCCGGACAGGTTTGCTGTCCTGGGCCCAGGCAGTCAGGTAGTCCAGGTAGTACTGCGGGTCCGCCCGCGCCCCCGTCTCCATCCAGGGGTACGCCTGGGCGGGGAGGAGGAAGTCAAAGCTGCCGGAGAACCGGGTCCGCCCGCCGGGGCGGTACACGTCCCCCAGCTCACTGATATTGATGGTCTCCATCCGCTTCCCGCTGCTCCACTGGTAGCTCCCCGGCGTCACCGGCATCACCAGGGATACATGGTCCCGAATAAAACAGAATTGAATACCGCGTCCCTCCTTCCTAGCCCCGCATCCCCGCCAGCTCCATCTGGGCCAGCAGCTCCGAGGCCACCCGCGTCACGTCCGCCTCCTCGCGGATGGTGAAATTGTTTCCGGTGATGGTGACGGACGGCGCCACCCGTTCGCCCCTGGCCTCCGCCGCCGTCTGTACCCGCTCCCCCTGGTGGAGCAGGGCGGGGAAGTTGTCGTAGGGCACATAGTCCAGCCCGTAGGCGTAGCCCGGCTTGCGCAGGCCGCCGGCTCCGCCGGGGTCCACCAGCATGGAGTCCGCCGCGAAGCCATAGGAATCGGTATAGACTGTGAGTCCAGTCTCCTGGTCTATGTCCGCCTTTACGAAGTACTTGCCCTCTCCCATGGCCGCCGCCAGTCCCTTGGTAAACCACTGGCCCTTCTCATATCCGGCGTCCCAGTAGTCCGAGTCCAGGCTGGTATCGCTCCGGATGGCCTCTACCAGAGATTTCTCCGACTCCAGGGCCAGCTGCGCGCCCTCGCTGGCGTTGTACTCGTTCATGCCCTGCACCTTGGCCTCCATGATGAGCCGTCCCATCTCCGCGGCGTCTCCAGTGTCCTGGGCGGTCCGGTACTCCTCGGTTTTCATCATGGCGTCCACTGCGTCCCGGATGTACTGCTCTTTGCTGTTCTCCAGTTCCGCTTTCCACGCGCCGATGGCCTTGTTGGCCTCCATGACGGCCTCGCCGCTCTCCCCGGAGAGCCAGTCCCTCTGCGCCGTCAGCCCCTTCATGCGGCCCTCGTTGTAGCCCTGGCCCATGGCGTTGTCCAGTTCCTGACTCAGGCCTTCCACTGTGGAGGTCAGACCGGAGAAGGTCCTGGACTGGGCCAGCATGGACCCGGAAAAGCTGTCCGTCATGGCCTGGAGGATGATCTCCGCCGCCTCCTGGCCGGAGACCTGACCCTTGGAGATCATGTCGTACATGGTCCCTTGGTCCACGCCCCTGGCCTCCGCCAGCATCCCCACCGCGCCGATGCCCCGGTCGTTGAGGATGTTCAGGTACTCCAGCGTGGCCTTGTTACTGGACTTCATCCGCCCGATGGCCGTGGCCATGGCCTCCATGTCGCCGGTGGTCTGCCCCAGCGCCGCCCCGGCGTCGCCGATGGTCTCCAGAACGTCCAGGATGTAGTTGTAGTCCTTCTCTCCGGACAGTGTCTTTGCCTGATCCGCCTGGGCGCTGTACCCGTAGGTCGCCAGGGTCTTGCTCATGGCCGTCAGATCGCCGTAGAGGAACGGCGTGCTGTTTGCCATCTCTACCAGGTTGGAGAGATAAGTCTCCACGATCCCCATATCCTCCACGCCGCCCCGGCGGAACAACGTCTCAAAGGAGATCCGGTCCGTCTCCCGCTGTGCCGCCAGCGCGGAGCCGCTGGTCAGGGAGGTCTCCTGCGCCGACATCTGGCCCTCGTAGGCATCTTGTACATAGCTCTTGAACGCGTCGTCGCGCTGTTCCTGGATAGCTAGCCCTCCGCTCGCCGCGCCAAGAAGTCCACCCGCAGCTGCACCGATAGCGGTTCCAATACCGGGTGCGATCATGCTCCCAATTGCGGCACCACTGGCTACAGAGGAAAGTGTTGAAGAGAATACGCTGCCTATTTCTGAACCAAAGGCACTACTTATCCATGTGTTCGCAGCATTTTGGATTAAGCCGTTGGCCATGTTGGCTATTCCACTACTCGCGAACCCATTTAAAAGAGATTGTGCACCAGACATTCCACCTGTGGCTGTATTATCTGTCTTACTAAACGCCTTTCCAGTCTTCAGCATCTGCTTCTCAACGTTAGACGCTTCCTTTGCAACTAGTGACAGATTCCGTCGGGCCTCCTCAAAGGTAAGCTGTTTTCCTTGTAAAATCAGCTCATCAATCACATCTCTTGTTTCCGAGAATTGCTTTTCCGCAGCTCTGAGTTCCTGCCGGGCCTTGTCCGTATTGACTTTCAGTGTGGATTTAGTCTTGTTGAGTTCATTCAGCTTTTTTTGCATCCCATCCAGATCTTTGGAAAACCCCTTGCTGAAATCTCGCATCTTTCCAATAGCGGCGGAAAAATGATCTGTTGCTGTGATAACAATAGATGTTTCCGGCATAATTGTCCTCCTTTCCGTTGACTTTCAATGAAAAATGACATATACTAAAACAAAGGACGTGAGATTGTGTACGATAAAACTTTCTTTATAATTATAGGAATTCTTTTAGGAATCTGCTTACTTGGTACTCTTTATTTCTTACCAGCGTACCTTCGATAAATTAAGGGATGTGGTTACATGGATGATAGCATCAAATATTTCTTGATAGGTATAGGAATCTTTTTGGGTATTATATTGCTTACATGTATTTTGCTCTGATCGTTCATTCTTTGCGGGTAGAAACTCCCTCGGTTGCGGGGGAGTTTTACTGTTTCCGTCGCTCCCTCCGTTGTGTCCTCACCGCCTTCGCCCTCTGCTCCACCTCATAGGACGACAGCGCGAAAATCAGGTCGTGCCACCCGGTCTCCCCCTCCCACAGGGCCCTCAAATCGCTCAGCCCCCAGTGGTGGACAGAGAACAGGTAGTACAGCAGCCCCAATTCCCCGTCGCTGCCGTCCTCTAGCCGTTTTTTACTTCCGTGATGGTCACGCGCCGGTAGCCGCTCAGCTTCTCAACAGCCATGCCAAGGTCCGCGATCTCCCCCGGCAGCAGCATCCGCTTCACCGCCTCCGCCGGCGTGGCCCCGCCGAACTTTTCCATCAGCCGCGGGTCTTTCAGATCCGGCTCCGCGCACCCCGCCAGCAGGATGTTCACGTCCGCGTCCTGGGTAAACCGCGCCAGGTCGTGGGTCTTGCCGTAGGGCAGCGCCCGCAGGGTAAACACCACGTCGTGCCCCGCCAGCTCGCTCAGCCGGTCCACCTTGTATTTCGCGGTGGGGAGCTCTTTCTCCACGTTGGGCACCGCGCCCCCCAGCAGCGTCTCCAGCACAGAGGCCTCCGCCGTCTCTTTCCTCATCTCTTCCGCCATAATGTTCCTCCTTTTTCATCTGTTCAGGCATGAAAAAACCGCCCTGTCATACTTGACAAAGCGGTCTCCGGGCGGTATCATAAACATACAAGGGCGCTGTTACTGACGGTTAGCCCTTCGGGTTAGGGATAAAATCCACTAGCCGTTCGGTGGCCGCCGGACGGCTAGCACGCTTTTATGGTGAGTATGTACAACGCAACCGCTGTGCATACCAGAAACCAAAGTGCTTTGCACAATCGTCTCTGCCACATCAGCCTCACCCCCTTTCACAGGGGAGTAGCTAACCGCCTTTTATGTAACAGCGCCCAGGGTCTCTTTCGAGACGCGCTTATCTTATCACGCCGCGCCGCAATTTGTCAATTCATGCCGCCCGCAGGGGCGGCTCTTGTCTTTTCAGTAGTCCAGGATCTCGTAGCTCTCCGCGGAGAAGGGAGCCTCAATGGTCCCCAGCTTGGCGGCCTCCCAGTCCGCCAGCGTCAGATCGTCAAAGATCACGCCCTTGACGGCGATCCGCTGGTTCCGGGGGTTGTCCGGGTCGTCCAGGTTGCTGATGATGGTGTGCCGGATGTCCTCTCCGGCGGCCATGGCCCGGCCCTCCGCCTCCAGCAGGCGGCTGGTGGCGTTGTACAGCTTCACGGACCCCGTCAGGGACACCCCCGTCAGCTTCTTCCCGCTCACCAGCGTCCGGCAACGGGGCACATCCTCCTTGTTCTTGTTGATTTTCAGCTGGAAGCCGTAGCACTCCGCCACCTGCTCCCCGTCCATCCAGAGCGCGCCCCATGTGCCGCTCCGTACCAGTTTGGAATCCAATACGTCAGACATACAATCTCTCCTCTCTTACTGTGCTTCCAGAGTGATGTGGAAGTCCTCCATGGCGTCCATGACCCTGCCGTAGAGGCTCAGGAACACATGGCTCCCGGTGTTCTCCCGCCGCAGCGCGTCGTCGCTGAGGCCCCGGACGCGGGCCGCCTCCGCCATGTCTCCCGCCTTAGCGGCCTCGTCCAGCAAATAGGAGCGGATGGCCTCCGCGTCCAGCTCCGCGCCGGAGGAGTCCTTCGTCAGCACATTCTGTGCCTCCAGGGAGTCCAGGAAGTCCCGGAACGCCGTCAGGAGGATGCACTTGTTGTCGTAGCTGTTGGCGCACCTGCCCAGGTACTCGTCCTCCACGGTGGTGATGGCGTAATAGCGGATGAGATCCACCGCGGCCACCATCTTGATCTTCTTCAAAAGGGCGGTCTCGCCCTCCTTCAGCGTGGCCTTGGAGGTTACGGCCCTGCCCAGCTTCACCCGCCGTCCGTCGTCCACCAGGATCAGCTTTCCGGCGTCCACGGCGCCGTCCGGATTCTCCACGGCCGCCACCCCCGTTACCTCGGGCAGCGCGGCATAAGTGGCGCTGCAGTCCGCCGGCGTGCCGGCGAGGATTCCCGCGATCCGGCATGTATACTGAGCGGCGGTAAAGGTCTCGCCGCCGGCCTGAATGCCGGACGCCGTGAAGTTCACCACGCCCTCGTCGTCCGCGGCGGTATCCGGCAGCACCGCCTTGCCCACAAACCGCTTGGTCCGCTGTGCCTTCACCAGGGCGGCCAGCTCCGTGGCCTCCTCCGCGGAGATGTCCAGCGGCCCCGCCAGATAGTCATAGCTGTACGCCGCCAGGGCCTGGAACCCGGCGGAGATCTCCGCATCCGCGCCAATCACGCAGACATAGACCACGCTGGGGCGGTTGATGTACCCCTCCATGGCCCGCCGGATGGCGGCGGCGTTGGCCTCGCCCAGCTCCACGGGGATGTCGCTCTCCCGGTGGATGGTCCAGATCCCGTTCGCCTTGGTGTCCCGCAGGATCAGTGCCACAATGCCGCTGGATACGCGGCTGGCCACCGTCGCCGCGGCCTTTTTCAGAGAGAAAGAAAGTTCAGGAAGTCCCATAGATGTCTCCTTTTTATGTTTTTACGATTTGATGTTTTCCCGGACCCGCAGGGAGTAGCTGTCCGCCGGGGGCGGCTGATCATCCCGGCCTGGCCGGTCGTCCATCCAGGAGGCGGTGATCTGGAGAAAGCTCCGGTCCGCCTCCCGGGGCAGGGCTTTCAGATTCAGCTTTAGGTGTCGGGAACCCACCTGCAGCACAGGGGTCAGCAGCTCCATCACCGCGTCGCTCTCTCCGGCCAGCCGGTACCAGGACGCGTCGTAGTGCTCGTCCAGCTGGTCGTAGATGGTCAGCTTCAGCCTGATGTCATGACGGACAAGGAACCGGTTGGCGTCCGTCTGCTCGTCCTGTTCCACCGCCAGCCAGAAAGACGGCCGGTCAAAGTCCACCGGGCAGACGTCCACATACACCGTCCGCTCCGGCCACCGCTCCACCAGCTTCCCGTTGATGGCGTCCAGAATATCCAGTGTCCTCAACAGCTCCTCCTTTTCCCGCCGCAAACACGCTGCCGGTTTGCGGCTGCTTTTTCGGTATCGATTTCAAGCGCGCTCTGATAAAAGGCCCCACAGCCCCAATATTTGCATGAGACCGTGCAACAGGATCGAAAATTATTTTTCAAGCTCCTGCAGCACGGCCTTCTCAATCCGCCTGGCGGCCTCTTCCGCCATCCGGGGACCCTCGCGCCGCCCGGTAATCTGGTACATGTATTTACCCGGCACCCGGTCCCTTCGGAGCCGGGCGCCCAGCGCCGGCACATACCGCCCCGGCGTCTGGGCGTGTCCGTTTTCCAGAGCGTTGGTGACATATCCCGCGGCGGCGCCGTCCAGCCAGGTCTCCTTCTTCGCACGGACGGCTACATAGCCCTTTCCGCTGCTCACCTGGTACTCCTGCGCCCCGGCCACACGGCCAGAGCCGCCGATCCGGTTTTGCACATCTTCGAGAAGATACTCGCCCACGGCCTCGAATACCTCCGCTTTGGCCCGCCGTACTGCCTCCGGCAGGCGTTCAAATGCCTCCTGTACCTGCCGCAGGCCATGGATCTCCACCGACTGCATCAGACATCCTCCTGCCGCTCGATCACATACTCGTTCTTATATGGATCTAGGTCCATCACCTGGCGCACGGTATAGGGGGACTCTCCCTGGGGTCGGATCAGGTCGCCGGGCCGCAGGAGGATGGCTTTGGGTGTCACAAGAATACGCTGGCGCAGATTTGTGCGGAATACCTCCTCCGCCTCACTCCGGATATATTTCTCTGTCAAAATACCGGGAAACGTAAGAGCCGCCTGCTGGATAGCTGTGGGCCGGTTCAGCGTGTCCCGCCCCTTCCGGTCCTGCGGCTCCGCTGTCAGCGGCACAGGGAAACAGACGGCGGCGGCAATATCCAGCTGGTTCCGGTTCTTCTCTGTGATGGACGTGAGGAAGAAATGAGCGCCGCCCTGCCGGATGGCGTTATGGAGAGTCAGATCCTGCCGCCAAGCCGCCAGGGCGGCATTCTGCGCCCGGATACCGAATGTGGAAAAGATGTTGAATTTTTGCTGGATCTTAACGGAGATCCAGATGTCCCGAATAGGAGTCCACTCCCATACGTTGGGCTGAATCTCACAGAAGGCCAGCACCTGGGCCGGCTGATCCAGCCGGCCGGCAGTTTCATAATGGCTCATGTTCCCGCTCCGTTTCTCCTAGATCTTCATGGGCATAGCGCAGCTCCAGGACAAAACTGTTGATGAGCTGCCGGACATTGGCCTCCGGCGCCTCCATACCGCGATTGTCGTAGTATATGCCGGCAAGGGTGTAGAGGAAAAGCTCATAGTGGCCGTTATCTTGGAACTCCGGGATCCCAGCAGCTCTGGATTTGGAGCGGGCGGCGTTCAGATACAGCGCCAGGTTCTCTCTGTTTTCCTCCGGAAGCCGCAAATACTCCCGGAATCCCGCCTCTGTCGCCGCCATATTGCTCCTCCTCTCTTACGCTCCGGCCTCTTTCATCACGGTAACCGTGTAGACCTTTTCCCCATGGCCGTTGGTTACTTTCACTGAAGTAGTGCGAAAAAAATAAGTTCTCCGCCAGGGGCAATGTCAATAAGTTAAGCAAGCAATAGACAACCGGAAGCGTGAATTGTTAAAAAAAGGGGGGCAACAAAGGAGGACTCATTACGCCGGTATAAATTGGGGCATGACAAAAAAGCGGATATGAATCCGCCCAAAAGGAGCAGGAAACAAAATTAAGCCACTCTGTAAACAAAGCAAATATTTGGTCTAATGCACATTTTACGTGGTCGCTTTCGTCCTGGCCGTATTGGTGAAATGAACTTTGACAGAAGTATATTTATGCTGTCTGAGGAAATATTTCCATGGAAGAATTTTCGGCAAATATAGGCAGCAACAGAAAAGTTAACTTTGTAGCAGTATTTTCTATCCGCTTGCTGGAGAGTAATTGTAGAAGTGATCAACTCAGAAAAATTGTACATGGTCAGCCGGGCAAAAATCTCCTG
>CAJTZI010000042.1 GCA_910584075.1 uncultured Oscillibacter sp. | reverse complement strand
TTGGGCAAAAGAAAAAGCACGATCTTTCAATCGTGCTTTCTCTCGGGTGTTAATTTGTGTCACATTGGCTTCATTTTACGGTGACTGCCTGATATTTTTGGATTTTGCGCGTCATTCTTTATCAGGCACACCCTTACTGCTACCAGCTTTTTTCCTCTATGTTTCCTTACAAATCAACAAACGGGTCATCCTCATATTCACGCACTTTTCGATACCATGTCGAGCGTGAAATTCCCAACTGTTTCGCTCCTGCGCTGGCTGACAGCCTCCCCTCCTTCACGTTGAGATAAACACCCTCAAAAGTATCAACCGCTTTCTTGGGTCTGCCAGTCATGCGGCCCTCTGCCTTGGCTATGGCGATTCCCTCGGCTTGACGTTCCAATATGTTATCCCGTTCGAGTTCAGCCAAAGCGCCAAAGACCGCCAGCATGAATTTTCCTGCCGCTGTGCTGGTATCAATGTTTTCTTTCCTGCTTATGAACTGCACACCTTTTACGTCCAGTGTTGCGGTTAGGTCAAGCAAGTCACGGGTATTCCTCGCAAAGCGTGAAATACTCTCTACGGTCAGACTGTCACCCTCCCGCACAAAATCCATCATCTTGCGCAGTTCTGGCCTTTCCTGATTCTTTCCGCTGACCTTATCCGTGAATACCCGTTCTACCCCTAATTCCTGCATGAGCAAATCCTGTCTTGCCGTGTTCTGCTCCTTGGTCGATATCCTCACATATCCGACTTTCATTGTACTTGCTCCTCTCAACTAGATTTTCAAATGAAACCAAACACCGAAACCGTCCCGAAAGTGTTGCGCCCGGAAAGCTATACCTTTCAGATCGTCCCGGCCTTTCCCCCTCTTCCCCCTCTGGACGTGTCCCGAAAACTCAATTTCTGTTTTTCGCGCACCCTTTTGGTACATTTCATTTTATACAAAACCTTATTTTTAGAGCAATAAAGCACGTCCTAAAAAAGTTGCAACATTTGAAACAGACGCATAAAAAAGGGGTACTGCCCGGATTTTACCCCGAGCAGTACCCTTTTCAATTTCTTAGTTACACAATAATTAAATCATCAAAATAAGTTCTGTGTCGGTCATGCTCCTTGGGTGTCACTGGTTCCAACATATCCGCCCTATTATCAAATCGACTTCCCTTATGATGGACAATCATACCTGTTATATCTCCATGACATAAAACACGGTGCAAATAAATCTTGTGATCCTCCTTCTTGACTATATACTCATTAAAACCCTCCCAAAGAGAATCTTTAATATTTTCATAATCAGCCCTGTCTAATATGGTTATAAAGTTCTCTCCGTTCTCTTGATAGCGCATGAAAACTATATTCCCATATCCCTTTATTATGTATGCTTCGTTTGGTGCACCGTTATCCAGTTTGTCAAACTGCTTATTTAATATGTTGGGGTCAATCCTCAATCTGCTAAACTTTGACTGTCTCCGGTTCCTATCTTGCTTTAAAAATCTCATTTTGCCTGCCTCCTATAAATTTTGTTAGACCTAAACTTAAGTCAAAACTTAAATTTAAAATCTACACTCTTTTATTATTACAGTCCATGAACAGGCACTAACACTGACACCCCAACAGTTTCCAGCTTTTCAACCTTGCTGACAAAAAAAGAGGTACTGCCCGGGATTCCTCCCAGGCAGTACCATCTTTCACTTTTTAGGCCCATCGTAGAAGCGGTAGAATTACGGTACGGCTCCCCTTAAACCTCTACCGGGCTTTCTCCGTCAGACCCGAAAGCCCTTACGGCTCTAGCGTCCTGCGCCTGCCGTTTCTCAATGGCTTCCTTCAAAATCATGTCCTTCACCTTCATGAGCCGGATAGTTGTCGCACGGTCATTTTCGTCCAGCTTCATGTTGATATACCGGATGGCCTCCTGGGTGTTGGGGATCATGACGTACTCCAGGGCGTTGACACGGCGGCGGGTCTTCTCGATCTCCTCCGCCATCAGCTGGGCGGACTTCTCGATCTCCGCCAATTTCAACATCTTCCGGAACACTCTCCCCAGGGCGTCCACAGCTGTGTCCAGCTCGCCGGAGGTGGCCGCGAAGCCGTAGGGGTAGATGTCGGAATCCGACCGGGTCTGGGTCTGGAAGTCGTAGACAGGCACGTTGACGGACATAATGTTCTGGAAGGTCATGGTCAGCTCCACGCTCTGCTTGGGATAGACCAGAGCCTGCTCCAATGCCTCGGAGCTCATGAGGGCGGAGGCAACGGTAAAGGACTTGTGCACCGTCATCAGCTCCTCCTCCACCTCGGCCCGGAGGGCACGCACCTCCCGGACTGTGTCCAGGAACTGCTTCATCAGCTCATCCCGCTTGTCTTTCAGCAGCTTGTGGCCCCGCTGGGCGGTACGCAGCTTGCCTTTTAGGCGGGTGAGCTCCATTCGGGTGGGGCTTACCGTGATATTCGCCATGGCTCACCCCTCCTTACTGCTCATCTTTTTTCGGCCAGTACTTCTCGATCAGCTCCGGTTTGATACGTTTCAGCTCGCTCTTGGGCAGGATGCTGAGAAGCTCCCAGCCCAGGTCCAGGGTCTCCTCAATGGAACGGTTCTCCTCATAGCCCTGGTTCACGTACCGCTTTTCAAACTCATCGGCGAATTTGGCGTACAGCAGGTCCGTGGGGGTCAGGGCCGCCTCGCCCAGAATGGACATCAGCTCCTTGTTGTCCTTACCGGTGGAATAAGCGGCGAAGAGCTGGTTCATGGTGCTGGCGTGGTCCTCCCGGGTCTTGCCCTCGCCAACGCCCTTGTCCTTCAAGCGGGACAAAGAGGGCAGCACGTCCACCGGCGGATGAATGCCCTGGCGGTACAGCGCACGGGAAAGGATAATCTGACCCTCGGTGATATAGCCGGTCAGGTCGGGGATGGGATGGGTCTTGTCATCCTCGGGCATGGTCAGAATGGGAATCATGGTGATGGAGCCCTTCTTGCCCAGCTGACGGCCGGCCCGCTCGTACAGCGTGGCCAGGTTGGTGTACAGGTAGCCGGGGAAGCCGCGGCGGCCCGGAACCTCCTTCTTGGCGGCGGAGACCTCACGGAGGGCCTCGGCGTAGTTGGTGATGTCGGTCATGATGACCAGCACGTGCATATCCTTCTCAAAGGCCAGATACTCCGCGGCGGTCAGGGCCATACGGGGCGTGGCGATACGCTCGACGGCGGGGTCGTTGGCCAAGTTGGAAAACAGCACGGTACGGTCAATGGCGCCAGTGCGCTTAAACTCATTGACGAAGAACTCAGACTCCTCGAAGGTGATGCCGATGGCGGCGAACACCACGGCGAAGTTGGCCGCCTCGTCGCCCAGCACCTTGGCCTGACGGGCGATCTGAGCCGCCAGATTGGCGTGGGGCAGGCCGGAGCCGGAGAAGATGGGCAGCTTCTGCCCGCGGACCAGCGTATTCAGGCCGTCGATGGTGGAGACGCCGGTCTGGATGAACTCGTTGGGGTAGTCCCGGGCGGCGGGATTCATGGGCAGGCCGTCGATGTCGCGGTATTCCTCCGCCAGGATCTCCGGGCCGCCGTCGATGGGGCGGCCCATGCCGTTGAAGACGCGGCCCAGCATATCGCCGGACACGCCCAGCTGCAACGGGTGTCCCAGGAAACGGACCTTGGCGTCCGCCAGATTGATACCGGCGGCAGACTCGAACAGCTGCACCACGGCGGTGTCGCCGTTGACCTCCAGCACCTGCCCGCGGCGGGTGCTGCCGTCGTGGAGTTCCACCTCAACCAGCTCGTTGTAGGTGACATTCTCCACCATGCGGACCATCATCAGCGGACTGACAATTTCCTCTACGGTTCTATATTCACGAATCATCAGTTCTCACCTCCCTGAGCAGCCACGGCGTCGATCTGCGCCGCCATGTCCTGCTCCATCTGCGCGTAGACCTGGACGTACTCCTCCGCGGGAACGCTCTTGGCACGGCCGATCTGCTCGCGGGCGGGAATGTCGAAGAGCTTCGCCACAGGGGCGCCCTTGGCGATGGCGGCACGGCACAGCTCCTCATAGCGCAGAACCATGGCCAGGAGCTTCTGCTGCCGGTCATAGCTGGAGAAACCGTCGATGTCGGTGAAGGCGTTCTGCTGGAGGAAGTCCTCCCGGACCATCCGGGCCACCTCCAGCGTCAGCTGATCGGCGGGAGAAAGGGCGTCCTTGCCAACCAGCTGGACGATCTCGTTCAGGCTGGCCTCGTTCTGGAGAATGCTCATGGCCTTACTCCGGTCCTGCATGAACTCCGGGCCGAAGTTCTCGTCAAACCAGGGCTTCAGGGTGTCCAGATACAGGGAGTAGGAGGTCAGCCAGTTGATGGCCGGGAAATGGCGCTTGTAGGCAAGGGACGAATCCAGGGCCCAGAACACCTTGACAATCCGCATGGTGGACTGGGAGACGGGCTCGGACAGGTCGCCGCCGGGAGGCGACACGGCACCCACAGCGGTCAGGCTGCCCCGGCGCTCGTCGCTGCCCAGGCACTCCACGCTGCCGGCCCGCTCGTAGAACTGGGCCAGACGGGAGGCAAGGTACGCGGGATAGCCCTCCTCGCCGGGCATCTCCTCCAGACGGCCGGACATCTCACGGAGGGCCTCGGCCCAGCGGGAGGTGGAGTCGGCAATGACGGCCACATCGTAGCCCATGTCGCGGAAATACTCGGCGATGGTAATGCCGGTATAGACGCTGGCCTCACGGGCCGCCACGGGCATATCGGAGGTGTTGGCGATCAGCACCGTCCGCTTCATCAAAGACTCGCCGGTGCGGGGGTCCTTCAGCTCGGGGAACTCCCGCAGAACGTCGGTCATCTCGTTGCCGCGCTCGCCGCAGCCGATGTAGATGACGATGTCCACATCGGACCACTTGGCCAGCTGATGCTGCACCACGGTCTTGCCGGAGCCGAAGGGACCGGGCACGGCCGCCGTGCCGCCCTTGGCGATGGGGAACATGGTGTCGATAATCCGCTGGCCGGAGCACAGGGGCCGCTCCGGGGAGTACTTTTTCTCGTAGGGACGGCCCACACGAACGGGCCACTTCTGGATCATGGTCAGGGGCACATCTTTACCGTCCTCGGTGGTGAGGGTGGCAATGGTCTCCGTCACGTTGAAAGAGCCGCTCTTAATGTCCTTGATGGTGCCCTTCAGGTTGGGAGGGACCATGATTTTGTGGAGCACCACGGGAGTCTCGGGCACAGTACCGATGATGTCACCGCCGGTGACCTTATCGCCGGCCTTGGCGGTGGCGGTGAAGTCCCACTTCTTCTCCCGGTCCACGGCGGGAACCTCCACGCCGCGGGAGATGTTGGCGCCCACCTTCTCCACGATCTTCTCCAGCGGACGCTGGATACCGTCGTAGATGCCTTCAATCATGCCGGGTCCAAGCTCCACGCTCATGGGAGCGCCGGTGGTGATCACGTCGGCTCCGGGACCCAGGCCGGAGGTCTCCTCATAGACCTGGATGGAGGCGGTATCGCCCTTCATGGTCAGGATCTCGCCGATCAGACGCTGGGGTCCCACGCGGACCACGTCGGACATATTGGCGTCCGCAAGTCCCGTGGCGACAACCAGCGGTCCGGAAACTTTAACAACTTTTCCGCTCAAATTCTAAAACCTTCTTTCAGGATAAATTCGCCGGAAGAATTCCCCTCCCCGTCAAGCCACACCCGGAAAGGGGTCCAGGGAAAAACGTGGTTTTCCCCTGGTTTCTCCGCCGAAGGCGGAGAGATCAATTCAAATCATGTTCACCGCGGCGTGTACGCGGCGAACATGCCCATACCCCAGCCGCCCAGGGAGGCGTCTCCGGTCACCGATGTCACTGGAGAAGGGGTGCAGCCCGCCGGAGCGACCAGGGGGACACAGTCCCCCTTTGGAGGGCTTACAAAATATCGGCACCCACCGCGCGCTCAATGGCGCGCTGGATGTTATTCTTGCCAATGCCCAGAGAGCCCTCCCGGCCGGGGATCAGGATGATGGCGGGACGCAGCTCGTCCTTGTACCGGGCCAGCACATCGTCCATGTCCTTTGCCAGCTGCTCCGTGAGATAGATCACCGCGCAGCTGGTCTTGGCCAGCTCCCGCACCTTCTCCCTGGCCTCGTCCGCGGACGTGACGGGATAGGTGTCCAGCCCCAGGGCCCGGAAGCCCATGACGGACTCCCAGTCGCCGATGACGGCAATTTGATATGCAGCAGCCATAACTTACACCGCCTTACACATAACTCGCCCGCAGGCGGGAACGGATCACGTCCGGGTCAATGCCGGCGCCGCGCCCCATCAGCAGGATGCGCAGGTTGGTATACTCTGTCTCCCGGGCGGCCAGATACCCCACCAGCGGGGCCTCGCCGAAGGGGACAAACAGCGCGCCGGCGAGGTAGTCCCCCACCACGTCGTCACACAGCTTCTCAAACTCTGTCAGAGGTCCGCCCTGGAGTGCCCGGGCGCCGCTCTCCGCCGCCGCCTGGAAGCGGGTGGGAGCGTACAGCTCCGCCAGGCCGCCGCCCTTGGCGGCACTGACCGCCAGAACCGCGTCCGGGGCAATCTCGCCGCCATCAAAGAGCACGCCCCGCAGAAACTCCTCGTTCTTTCCCATCCGCAGGGTGCGGACTAGGGTCCGCAGGTTGGCGGCGTCGATCTGCACCTGCACATAACCGTGGAGAAACGCGCTGCCGGTGGCCTCCGCCACGGCGTCCATATCCTTGTAGAACCAGCGGTCCAGCACGATGTCGCACAGCTGGGGGTCCCGGGTGGTCTGCAAAACCTCTTTGGCCTCCGCCACAGCGGACGCCAGGAAGGGCGGCAGATTGTCCAGCTCCCCGGAGCGCATGGCCTCTTGCAGCTCCGCCGCGCCTACGCGGCCCATATCCATCAGCATATGGCCTGGATCGGTATCCATGGCCTCCGCCTTCAAGATGGCCTTTGCGTTGTGATAGTCGTATTTCAGCTTGAAAACGTCGATATACCTGGGGTCCGGCGCGCCGTCAGCCAGATCGGAGAGGGTTGCCTCCCGGGCGGCGGCAAGGGCCGCGTCCATGGCCTCCGGGTCTGCGGCATCCAGCTCCGGATAGCCGCAGTCCTGGAGAATCTTCTGGACCTCCTCGTCGCCGCGGGCATCCAGGAGCTGTTCCATCCGCTCCCGGGTCAGCAGGGTGCTCTCCATGGCCTTGATACGGGCGGAGATGACCAGGTAATCGGTGTCTTTGATTTTTGTAGCCAAGACACTTCCTCCTTGTTATGCCTCCGGGAACAGCTTTTTGGCAACCATCCCCGCGGTCTCCGCCTTCTGCAGGCGCACCAGGGTATCGAAGGTGCAGTTGACCTCCACGTTTTCGTCCTTGAGAATAAAGCCGCCCTGAATGGCGCGGGTCTCCTTGGACAGCGTCAGCATGGCCGTGCCCTTGGCGATGGCGGTGACGTTGGTGGCCACCTTGCTCAAAAGGTCCGTCACCTTTGAGCCGCCCTGGGGAACGTCCGGCGCGGCCTGTTTGGCCAGGGTCTCATTGGCCTTGGTCACGGCGGCCTTGCCCACGCGGTCCCGGTCCACCGGAGAGAAGATGACCTCCTCCCGTCCGGTGGAGGACGCCTGCACCAGCAGCTCCGCCAGCACCTGTACGTACCGCTCCTCCGGCATGGCGCATAGCTTCTCCAGTGCCAGGGCGTAGGCTTTTTCCACCATCTCCTGCTTGGCGGACAGCAGAACCTTCCGGGCCTCCATCTGGGCAACGCTCACAAGGCGCTCCTCCCGCTCCACGGCGGCCTTGGCGTTCTTTGCCGCAAGGTCCGCGGACTCGGCGTCTGCCTGGGACTTGTACTTTGCCGTAATCTGGGCGGCCTCCTCCCGGGCGCTGCTCAAGACGCGCTCCGCCTCCGCCTGGGCGTCCGCGGCGATGCGTCCGGTGATTTTTTCAATTCCATTCATGTTTGAATCCCCTTTCTGCGGGGCCGATTAAGAAATGTTGATGATCATCAGCATGGAGGCCAGCAGGGAGAGGATGGCGTAGAACTCCACGGTGATGCAGAGCACCATGCCCTTGGACCAGTCGTCGGGCTTCTTGGCCAGGATGTTGATGGAGCCGGCAGCCACGCGGCCCTGGGCAATGGCGGAGAACAGGCCGCCCAGCGCCATGGGCAGGCAGGCGCAGAAATACTGGAGACCCTGGGCCACGGTCATGCCGGAGACGTCGCCGCCCAGCAGGCCCATGGAGAAGATGGCGAAGAACCACACCACCAGGCCGTACAGGCCCTGGGTGCCGGGGATGACCTGGAGAATCATGACCTTACCGAACTTGCTGGGGTCCTGGCACAGAAGGCCGGTGCCCGCCTCACCGGCGATGCCGGTGCCCTTGGCGGAGCCGATGCCGGGCAGAACCGCCGCCAGACCCGCGCCCAGCAGAGCCAGGGCCAGACCGCCGAAAGCGCCCAGGAAGGACTGTGCCGCCGCGTTCTGCTCAATTGCCTGAATGATATCCGTACCCATAGTTGTGTTCCTCCTAAATTTTGATTACTTTGTGATATCCACGTATTTCGTCTCCATGGCCAGGGGTCGGAAGGGTCTGCCGCCGTCCTCGTAGAACTTGCCGAAGTACTCCAGGCACTGGAGCCGGAGATCGTGGACATAGCAGCCCAACAGGTTCAGCGCGAAGTTCAGCGCGTTGCCAGCCAGGGAGATGATGAGGAAAATGATGATGTTGTTGGGGATGGCGCCCAATGTATTGAACACCTGGGCGATGACGCTGCCCGCCAGCATCAATGCCATGAGACGGGCGTAGGACAAAATGTCGCCGAAATAGCCCGTTACATGGTTGTACAGCGACCCGAAGATCCCCATGATTTTGCCGAAGCCCTGGCCGGTGACCAGAGGTCCGATGACGATCAGGGCCAGACCCGCGTAGAGCACGATATTGCTCACGCCTGCGGCCATGAGGCCGATGCCGGCAAACACGACCCACCAGGTGACCTCCTCAAAGACGGCGTCCAGCACCTGTCCGGCTCTAAGCTTGCGGATGAAGCTGATGGCCATGCCGACGATGATCTGCACCAGACCCAGCGCCATGGCCCCCACCAGAATCATCAGCGTGTCGTTCAGCGGTGTGAACAGCGCCGGCAGGGCGAAATCCCCGCCGGTGGTGATCTTCACCACCTGGGTCAGGAAGTCCCCAAAGAAGCCGCCGGTAATGGCGCCCATAACAAAGGTGGACACGCCGCACAGCTGCATCAGTCCCATCATGTGGCCCATGGTGCCCTTGGGGCGGTACTTTCTCGAGATGATTGTGCCCGCCAGGAACATCAGCAGCCCGTAGCCCATGTCCGCCATCATGATGCCGTAAAACAGGATGAAAAACGGCGCCATCAAAGGATTGGGGTCCACGTTGTTGTAGGCGGGGAGAGAGTACATCTCCGTCACCATGTTCAAAGGCCTTGTGAGCCAGTTGTTCTTCAGCTGCACCGGCACCTTCGGAATCTCCTCCTCCGCGGGGTCCGATGCCTCCCATGCGCAGCCCAGCTTCTCCAGCAGGGCCTGCACGTCTCCCATCCGCTCCGCCGGGGCCCAGCCCTCGAAGAAGAGGATGGTGCCGTCGGTCAGCAGACGTTCGGCGTTGGTCTCCCGGGCCTCCTCGGCCCGCAGGCGGTCTGTGTAGAGCTGGAGCAGCTCCTTCTCGCCGCCCTTGGCGGCAATGGCCTCCGCCGCCCTGGCCTGCGCACCGCGGTTCTCCTCTAGCTGCCGGTCCAGCGCCTGGAGGTTCTCCGCCGCCGTTCCGGTCAGGCCCTGGAAGGACACCACGCTGAACGCGTGGGGCCGCAGGAGCTCCATCGCAGCCGCCTCGTCCGCCCGGTGGCACACCAGCAGGCAGTAGTTCTGCTGCTTGTCCGCGCTGACCTCATAGAGCTCAGCCGCCGCGTCCGCCGCCAGCTCGGTCTTGACGGCGCCGGTGTCGGCTCCGCCCGGCAGAACCCCCAGCCGGAACAGCACGTTTGCCGTGCCCTCCTGCTCCAGGGGCAGATCCAGCGGCCTCCAGGGCAGCAGGGACGCCTGCCTCGCCAGCAGGCGGCTCTCCTCGCTCTGGAGCCGGGTCAGGGTCTGAAGCTGCTCACCGATCTCCCGGCTCACGGCCCTGGCCTTTTCCACAGTCTCTCCGCCCAGGAACTCCTCCTCGGAGATGGGGCGGCGCTGGATGAACATTCCGTCCTTTGTCTGGGCGTACTTCTTCAGAGCCGCCAGAGCGGTGCCCGCCTGGGTGATGTCCTCCTTGGCGGAGAGCAGACGGGACTGGCCCCGCCGCAAAAGCGCGGACCACTCCTGTTCTCCGCCCTCCGGCTCGCTGATCTCCACACACCCCAGGCGCAGAAGCCCCTCCAGCAGCTCTCCCCGCTGGCCGGCCATCGCGATCACGCGGAGCTTCTTCATTTTTACAATGGCCATATCAGTGCTTCACAACCCTTCCGACAATAAACTCCGCGGCCTCCTCCAAGTGCTGTCCGGCCGTCTCCCGCAGGGCGCCGGCCTCCGCCTCGGCGGCACGGCCGATCTCAGCGGAACGCTCCGCGGCCTTGGCCTCCGCCTGCCGCAGCAGCTCCTTTCCGCTCTCCGCCGCGCTGGTCCGCGCCTGCTGCAAAAGCGCAAGTCCTTCCCGCTCCGCATCGGCGACAAGCCTCTGCGCCTCGGCCTCGGCGGCCGCTTTGCGCTCTTTGTTTTCAGCCTCCACTTGGGTGACCTTCTCGATTGCTTCCAGGGACATCCGTTTTCACCTTCTCTCCTGCAACGCGATTTTAACGCCGCCGTCAAGCCGCCCGCCGGGTATATGGACGGCTCTTCATAAGCCTGTTCATCATACCATATCCACACCCACAACGCAAGAGATTTTTCCCATCAGCGGCGGTTTTTGCCTTTTCTCTCCTCCGGGCCCGGCAACGGTTTTCCACAGGTATTCTAAGCCCGGATTTTCATTTTATTCCCATGCGGCGGCGGCGCCGGGAACACAGCCCATTTTACAGCCAGTGTCTCCGTCCGGCAATGGGCAAACACCCGGTCTTTGTCCAGCTGATCTTTGCCCCCGGACAGCCAAGACACAAAAAGAGCGGCGGACCAGATGTCCGCCGCTCCGCTCAATCCTCTTTTTCCCGGTGCTCCAGCAGCGCCTCCAGCTCCTTCAGCTCCGCGCCGGACTGGTCCATGGCACGGGGCAGCTGGGTCAGGTTCACCTCGATCTTCCGCAGCTCGCTGTTGACGTGGGCGGCGGTGGTCTCAAAGGTGCTCATCAGTGCCCGGTACTGGGTCTGGAACTGGTCCGTCAGCCGCCGCAGGCGGATGCCGGCCTCATCCTCCAGTCCGGCGGCCCGCTGGCGGGCCTCGCACTCAATGGCCCCAATCTGTTCCCGGAACCGGGCATAGGACTCCGCGTCACCCCGCAGGGCCTCCGCCTGGGCCCGCAGGCGCTCCGCCTCCGCCCTCATGGCCTCCAGCTCCTCCCGGCGGGCGCTCTCCCGAGCCAGGGACTCCTGCAGGCGGGCGTTCTCAGCCTCCAGAGCCTCCAGCTTGGCCTGAAGCGCCGAGACCTGTCCGCCAAGGGCCTGGGTCTCCTGACGCAGGCCGTCGTTCTCCTGCTGGAGCTTCTCCTGCGCCTCCGCCGCCTCCCGGGCGGTCCTCTCTATATAGCCGATGACATCCTGTTTGTCAAATCCGCCAAATGCCACGCTCTTAAACATATTACTCTCCATGGGACCACCACTTTCTTCATACTCTTTCGCTATTTTATCACGCAATGCCGCATTTTACAAGAGAAAATGAAACAGGCCGGGAAATTCCGGCCTGTTTCGTGTCTCACTGGATTCCGGTGACCTGGTAATCCTGGTCCTCCACGGCCTTTTTCAGCGCCGCGTCGGAGATCTCCCCGGACAGCGTCACCACAGCGGTGCCGCTCTCATGGCTGACGGCAGCCGCCGCCACCTCCGGCAGGGCCTCCAGAGCCTTCTTCACCCGGGCCTCGCAGTGTCCGCACATCATGCCCTCGATGTTCATGGTCTTTTCCATAGTATTCGCTTCCTCCTTGTGTCTTACTCTGATTTTTTTATCCCGGCCCGCGTTCCGAATGTCGAAGAGATTCAGCCGCAGGGCATTGGAGACTACGCAGAAGCTGGAGAGGCTCATGGCCGCCGCGCCAAACATGGGGTTCAGCGTCAGCCCCAGGGGGATGAAGAGCCCCGCCGCCAGGGGAATGCCGATGGTGTTGTAGAAGAACGCCCAGAAGAGGTTCTGGTGGATGTTCCGCAGCACGGCCCGGCTGAGCCGGATGGCGGCGGGCACATCGCTGAGGCGGCTCTTCATCAGCACCACATCCGCCGCGTCGACGGCCACGTCCGCCCCCGCGCCGATGGCAATGCCCGTGTCCGCCCGGGTCAGGGCCGGGGCGTCGTTGATGCCGTCGCCCACCATGGCCACCCGTCCCTGCCTTTTCAGGCTCCGGATCACGCTCTCCTTGCCGTCGGGCAGCACCCCGGCAATGACTTCATCCACGCCTGCCTGGGCGCCGATGGCGCCGGCGGTCCTCTGGTTGTCGCCGGTGAGCATGACAACCCGGATCCCCATATCCCGCAGTTCCTTTACCGCCTGGGGACTGTCCTCCTTGATGACGTCCGCCACTGCCACCACGCCCAGCATGGCCTGCCGGCTCTCGCTGGCGAAAAACATGGGGGTCTTTCCCTCCGCAGCCAGCGCCTCCGCCCGGGCGGCCAGAGAACCGGGGTCAACGCCCGCCTCGCGGATCATGGCAAGATTGCCGCCGATGAGGGTATCCTCTCCCACCGCCGCCCGGACGCCCCGCCCGTGGAGGGCGGTGAAGCCTCCCACAGAGGCGGCGGGCAGATTCCGGCGTCTGGCCTCCTCCACAATAGCCGCCGCCAAAGGGTGCTCGGAGGGGCCCTCCAGAGCGGCCGCGGCGGCGAGCACGCCCTCCTCCGTGCTGCCGGAGGCGGGGAGAACGTCCGTCACCTTAGGCTCGCCTTTAGTGATGGTGCCGGTCTTGTCCAGGGCCACGATCTCCGTCCGGCCCGCCGCCTCCAGAGAGGCCGCGGTCTTGAAAAGAATGCCGTTTTTGGCTCCCATGCCGCTGCCCACCATAATGGCCACCGGCGTGGCCAGCCCCAGGGCGCAGGGACAGGAGATCACCAGCACGGAGATGCCCCGGGCCAGGGCAAAGCCCACCCCCTCCCCCAGCAGAAGCCACACAGCGGCGGTGACGGCGGCGATGACGATGACCACCGGAACAAACACACCGGACACCCGGTCGGCGATCTTGGCGATCGGTGCCTTTGTGGCCGCCGCGTCGCTGACCATCTGGATGATCTGGGACAGGGTGGTGTCCTCTCCCACCCGGGTGGCCCGGCACTTGAGAAAGCCGGACTGATTCACCGTGGCGGCGGAGACTCCGTCTCCCGGCGCCTTGTCCACCGGGACGCTCTCGCCTGTCAAGGCGGACTCATTGACCGCACTGGCGCCCTCCACCACCACGCCGTCCACGGGGATATTCTCCCCGGGACGGACAAGAAAGATGTCGTCCGTCCGCACCTGCTCCACGGGAACCTCCGTCTCCTGCCCGTCCCGCTCCACCACGGCGGTCTTGGGAGCCAGCTTCATCAGCCCCTTCAGAGCATCGGTGGTCCGGCCCTTGGACCGGGCCTCCAGCATCTTGCCCACGGTGATGAGAGTCAGGATCATAGCGGCGGACTCAAAGTAGAACTCCATCATATAGGTCATGACGCCGTCCATGTCCCCCCGGACCTGGGCGTCCGTCATGGCGAAAAGCGCGTAGGTGCTGTAAACAAAGGCCGCCGAGGCGCCCAGAGCCACCAGAGTGTCCATATTGGGAGCCCTGTGCCAGAGGCTCTTGAACCCGCTGACAAAAAACTTTTGGTTGATGACCATGACCGCCGCGGTCAACAGCAGCTGCAAAAGGCCCATGGCCACATGATTGCCCTGGAAAAAGGCCGGGGCGGGCCATCCCCACATCATATGCCCCATGGAGAAGTACATCAGCACCAGCAAAAAGCCCAGGGACCACACCAGCCGCCGCTTCAAAGCCGGGGTCTCGTGGTCCCGCAGGGCCTCCTCCGCCTCCCCGGCGGAGACCCTTCTCGCCTGCCCCGCGCCCTTGGGAGCGGCGCCATATCCCGCCTCCTCCACCGCCCGGATGACGTCCCCGGCGGCGGCACTGCCCTCCACGCCCATGGAATTCGTCAAAAGGCTCACGGAGCAGGATGTAACCCCCGGCACCTTGGACACCGCCTTTTCCACCCGTGCAGAGCAGGCGGCGCAGCTCATCCCGGTAACATTGTATTGTTCCATAATTCCTCCCCCCGCGCGCTCTGCTCAGCGCGCCCCATGTAAATTCCGTCACTTCATCAGCTTTTGGATTGTGGCAACCAGCTCGTCCAGGGTCTCCTGCCTGCCCTCCCGCACATCCCGGGCCACGCAGGTGCGGATATGCTCCGCCAAGAGCTCCCGGCTGAAGGCGTTCAGCGCCGCGTTTGCGGCGGCCACCTGGGCCAGGATCTCCGGACAGTAGGCGCTCTTTTCCACCATGCCCCGGATGCCCCGGATTTGACCCTCAATCCGGTTGAGGCGGTGGATTAGGCATTTGTACTCCTCCGGAGATCGTTCCTTCGTCTTATGGCAGTTGCAGTTCTCGTGTTCCATCGCCGTGCCTCCCGATTCATATATACTCCCATAGGGTATATTTATCATATACCCCTCACGGGTATTTGTCAAGCGCTCTCCAAAAAATTTCCCCGCCGCGGCGGAAAATATCCGCGGCCGCGCTTTAACAACGTTTACGTGATTCATATTATCAGGTTATTTTCAAAAATACCGGCTATTCTTTTCCAAAAAATGCAAAAATTGCAGACTCCTTTTTCTTCCGGCCGGCCCGAGAACGCCGCACTTTCAAAAAGCCTCCAAAAAATGCTCATCTTTTTTATTGAAATATCCGATTTTTTTACAGGAACCGCAAATCAGATTGACAATCTCCAGGGAAGTATGGTAAATATAAATAATAAACACCGGAGAATTGCGGCGCAAACGTTTCCGATCCATTCTCCGGCATCCCGGACGGACGATATGATATTGGGGAAGAAGCGGCGGCAGCCGGTTCTTCTCCTCTCTTATTCCCCGACTCCGCCGGGAATCGGGAGGGAGGCTGTTTTTGTGATCGAGGCATTAGACTGCCTGCGGCAGGTAACCATCGGGTCTGTGATGCTGCGGCTGACCCTGGCCATGCTGTTCGGCGGCATGATCGGCCTGGAACGCGGGCGGAAGGGCCGCCCCGCCGGCTTTCGTACATATATGCTGGTGTGCCTGGGCGCGTCGCTGACCATGCTGCTGAGTCAATACGAGTACTATATGCTGGGCCACCACTGGGCCGCACTGGCGGCGGAGGTGGGCATCCGCACGGATGTCAGCCGTTTCGGCGCGCAGGTGATCAACGGCATCGGCTTTCTGGGCGCCGGCACCATCATTGTCACCGGACGGCAGGAGGTCAAGGGCCTGACCACCGCAGCGGGCCTCTGGGCCTCCGCGTGTATGGGTCTGGCCATCGGCGCCGGATTCTACGAATGTGTCGCCATGGCCTTTTTGATGATTTTTCTGTCCGTTCACGTCCTCTCCCCCCTGGAGCTGCTGGTCATTGAAAACGCCCGGAACATGAACATCTACGTGGAATTCCGGTCTCTGGACAACGTGGGCGAGATCATCAGCCGCATCAAGGCCCAGGGTGCGCAGATCTACGAGGCCGAGGTGGACCACGGCCAGGAGAGCGTGTCCCACCATCCCAACGCCATCTTCGCCCTCCGGATGCACCAGAAGGGCGGCCACGCAAAGCTGCTGGCCTCCATCTCCGAAATGGAGGATGTCTACGTGGTACACGACATTTAAAGAAAAGGGGCGAGGAATATGCTATCTGTTTTTGACGGTCTGCGGGAAGTGACGTTCCTGTCTGTGTCCACCCGGATGCTGCTGGCCGTGGTCTGCGGCGGCGTCATCGGCATCGAGCGGGAGTTCAAACGCCGCCCCGCGGGATTCCGCACCCACATCCTGATCTGTCTGGGCGCAGCCATGACCACTCTCACCAGCCAGTACCTCTATCTCTACATGGGCCAGTACACCGACATGGCCCGTCTGGGCGCCCAGGTGGTGGCAGGCATCGGCTTCATCGGCGCGGGTACGATCATCGTCACCCGCCGCCAGCGGGTCAAGGGCCTGACCACAGCGGCGGGCCTCTGGGCCGCCGCCATTATCGGCCTGACGCTGGGCGGCGGCTTTTACGAGGGCGGCATCTTCGCCACAATCCTGATTCTGGTGGCGGAGCTGTTCTTCTCCCGCCTGGAATACCGGATGCTAAAAAACGCGCCGGAAGTCAATCTCTATATAGAGCACACCGACAAATCCTGCATCGAGGAACTGCTGCGCCTTTTCCGGGAGGCGGATATGAAAATCCTGAACATGGGGATCATCCGCTCCGACAGCACGGAAAAGCACAACGCCTGCGCCATCTTCACCCTGCGGCTCCGGAAGGGTGCCCATCAGGAGGACCTGATGGACCAGACCCGGTCCATCCCCGGCGTGGTATCTGTGCGGCAGCTCTAATCCTCTGCGGCGCAAGCAACTGTGTAATAGACCGCCTGTTTCCGCAGGCGGTCTATTTTGTCCACATAACGAGAATATACGTCTTTAATCGGCGGACATTTTGTTGGAAAACGCAATTGACAACCGCACGGGAACGTGATAAGGTAATACCACAATTAAAGAATGGCATAAGAAGCTTCTGGGAAAATGGCGTTTGCCTGCCGAAGGAGTAACACTCTCAGGCATCCGGAGGACCGGATGAGGACCAGGAGTGGATGTGGCTCTGGAGAAACCCGGCAAGGCCGGGTACCGAAGGGCAAGGCGGAACGCCGCCGAATCTCTCAGGTAAAAGGACAGAGCGGACGTTTCCGCCGGCGGTGTGTGCCGGCGGATGGCCCGTTGTTTTTCCGGAGCTGCGCCCGCAGCTCCTTTTTGCTGTTCAAAACCGATTTTGGAGGAGAGATTATGGAGATCTTCGATACCATCCTGGGGTTCCTGAAAGGCCCCCTGAACGACTTCGCCTGGATGTACACCTTCCTGCCCTGCGCCATTCTGGGCGGCCTGTTTCTGACTGCCCGCAACGGCGGCGTGCAGTTTTTGCACTTCGGCCACGCCATGAAGAACACCGTGGGCAAGATGTTCCAGCGGCAGAAGGCCGGCGAGGGCGCGGTGACGCCTCTCCAGGCCGTGACCACCGCCTTGGCCGCCACCGTAGGCACCGGCAACATCGTGGGCACCTCCCAGGCCATCGCCCTGGGCGGCTACGGCGCCGTGTTCTGGCTGTGGCTGGCCGCTCTTGTGGGCATGGTGATCAAGTACTCAGAGATCGTCCTGGCCATCAAGTACCGCGAGCGGGACGCCAAAGGCGACTGGGTCGGCGGTCCCATGTACTACATCTCCAAGGGCCTGGGGAAAAGCTGGAAATGGCTGGCAGCGCTGTTCGCCGTTTTCGCCGCTCTGGCCTCCTTCGGCATCGGCAATATGTCCCAGGTGAACAGCATCACCGGCTCTGTCATCGGCGCCTGCGCCGCCTTCACGGAGGTCTCCTCCGGCATGGAGCTGACCCTCAAGTGGATTATTGGCATCCTGCTGGCCATTCTGGTGGCGGTGATCCTGCTGGGCGGCATCAAGCGCATCGGCGCGGTCACGGAGAAGCTGATCCCCTTCATGAGCATCTTCTACATTCTCTTCACCCTCATCGTCATCGCCTTCCACATCGGCAATATACCTGATGCCTTTGTGAAGATTTTCTCCACCGCCTTCACCCCCCAGGCCATGTTTGGCGCCACCACCGGCATTGTCCTGAAACAAACGATCATCTGGGGCCTGCGGCGCAGCGCCTTCTCCAATGAGGCAGGCCTCGGCTCCGCGGCCATCGCCCACGCGGCAGCGGACACCAAAGGCCCCGTGAATCAGGGTCTGTACGGCATCTTTGAGGTTTTTGTGGACACCATCGTCATCTGCACCCTCACCGCTCTGACCATCATCTGCAGCGGCGTGGCCATTGATTTCGGCGTAAAGCCCGGCAGCGAGCTGATCACCGCCGCCCTGGCCACAGTGTTTGGCGGTAGGTTCGCGGCGCTGTTCGTGGCCACCGCGCTGGCCCTTTTCGCCTTCTCCACTGTCCTGGGCTGGTCCCTGTACGGCACCCGCTGTGTCCAGTACCTCTTCGGCCACAGGGCCGTCCGGGTATTCCAGGTGATCTTCATTCTGGTGGTGGTCATCGGCTGCGTGTCTCCCCTGGAGTTTGTATGGGATGTGGCGGACACCTTCAACGGCCTCATGGCCATCCCCAACTTCATCGGCCTCTTCGCGCTCTCCGGCGTGGTGGCCATGGAGACACGGACCTATTTCAACAGCAAAAACAACCTGTGGTAATTCCAAACCTGCGACGAGGCGTCCGCTTTTAGCGGGCGCCTCGTCGAGACATGCTGTGTTTTTGACCATCTTATCCCGTTTTCAGGCACAGGGATTCCCCGCAGTTCCGGACCGGGGCATCGCCGCATACGGCGGCTTCCGGCTGTTGGCTAAGATTGTCCGGCATGATCTAGGCCTTGTTTGATCAATGGCAAAATGCACAACAGCGAGAGAATTTTTCGCCAATCAAGGCGGCGGAAAAAGAGCCACCGCCTGGGCGTTTTGTCATTTTTCAAACAAGGCCGAGTCCCTCGGGTGGTGTTTTCTGCCTATGATCCCACGGATTTCCCAAGGCACAAGGGTAATTTCGATGTCAGAGTATTGAGAAGAGAACAGGAGTTCTTCCCTCTGCGCAGACAAGGTCTGCGCAAAAAACTGTGAGATTCTCCACAGTTTCTATTGAGAAACAACGTTCATTGTGCTAAAATAAATCCATTGCGTCAGCTCTTTTTCCCGCGGCGGGAAAGGCGTACGTCTTCAGGGAGAAAACTTGGTCAGCATGCGGCAAGGACGTCTTCCGGAGAAAGAATGGTTCTGATCCCACAAGACTTTCCGGCCGGAATGGCAGGCGTACGAAACGTATGCTGCGGCGCGGCGAAGGCGCGGGCTGAAAATTCCCGGTTTTGAGGACAGGCCATTTCAAACGGCGTGGCAGCGCATACCCCTTGCCGCGTGCGGATAACGCCAGTCCAGGGCTCCGCTTTCAAATGGCCAAACGGCCATAACATGATTAGGAATACGTCAAAAACGGTGTGGAAATGGTGTGGCACACACCATTTCCACACCGCGAATCCTTGGAAAATCAGGAGGTATGAGGAAATATGAAATTAGGCATCGTAAGCTATTCCCCTGGTTTTGTAATTCTATAAATCTCAATAAACCCTGATATTTCAAGGCTTTCCAGAACTGGAGCAAATATAGAAGCCCATGTAATTCTATACACCCCAATGCCAAAATGGTGTGGAAATGGTGTGGTAGATTAGGGCTATGATAACACGAAAGAGCCAGTGCAATATTTTCCTATATGAAAAAATTGGCAGCAGATGGTGCGTAAGGTAATACACACCATCTGCTGTATTTTAAAGTGAAGGAGCAAATCAGTTGTGAAAAAAAGAGAAGGTATTTTAATCCCAGATATGCAAAGTGGCCGTGCCGATATCC
>CAJTZI010000041.1 GCA_910584075.1 uncultured Oscillibacter sp. | reverse complement strand
CGGGTGTAGAACTGCCAGGGCCGGACGCTGACGCGGACGCTTCCGCCCTCCGGCGTGTATTTCACCGCGTTGTCCAGGAGATTTCCCAGGGCCTCCGCCGTCCACCTGGGATCGTGCCGGACAGTCTCACGGCTGTCACAGTCCACGTCGATTTGAATTTGCTTTCTCTCCGCCATGGTCAGAATTCCGCTCACCGCCTGGGCGATGGTGTCGTACACTCTGGCGTCCTCCATGCGCAGGGCAAACGTCCCGGTCTCCAGGCGGGACATCTTGATAAGGGACTGCATGAGGAAGTCCAGCTTATGGACCTGCGCCGCCAGGGTGGAGAGAAATTCCGCCCGCTTTTCCTCCGGCAGCTCCTGCTGGTGCAGGATGTCCGTGAACATCCGGATATTGGCCAGGGGGGTCTTTACCTGGTGGGAGATGTCGCTGACCAGTTCCTGGATGGTCTGCTTGTCCGTCTCGCTCTGCCGCTGCCCATCCCGGGTCCGGTCATGGTACTGCAGGAGCTTTCCCTGTACCTTGGAGAGCTGGGAGTCCTCATAGGGGTGATAGTTCTCCGGCTCCCGGCCGTTCATCAGATCGTCCAGGGTCTTGCAGACGCTGTTGGCAAAATCGGACTCCCGCCGCTCCTGGCGGTGCTTCCACAAAAGGGTCAGAAGCAGAACCGCCAGCCCCAGAGCCGTGGCCGCGGGACGGAGTATCGCGGCCGGAAGCTCCAGCAGGCCGGACAGAATCAGGAGTGCCGCTGCCAGGGCCAGGAGGAGCGGGACCCACGCCGTGCGGTCCCGCTTCATGGCCGCGCCCCCATCCAGACGTAGCCCATGCCCCGGACGGTCTGAATGTAGGTGTGTCCGGCGTCCTCAATCTTGGCCCGCAGGCGGTTCATGGTCACGGTGAGGGTGTGGTCGTCGATAAAATTGCCGCCGCTGTCCCATAGCTTTTCCAGCAGAAGCCGCCGCGTCACCACGGCTCCTGCATTGGCCGTCAGAAGCCGCAGGAGCTTGTACTCGTTGGGGGTAATGGCCAGCCTCTCGCCGCCCCGGACAGCGGTCAGGGCCTGGAAATCCAGGCGCAGGAATCCGTCGTCAAAGCCGTCGGCTATGGACTTGGAGGCGCCCCGGCGCAGAACCGCCTCCACCCGGCGCTTGAGGATTTGAATGCTGAAGGGTTTGGTGATGTAGTCGTCCGCACCCAGGTCGAAGCCGTTCAGTTGGTCCTGCTCCAGGTCGTTGGCGGTCAGAAAGATAACCGGCAGCTCCGGGGCGGCGGCTTTGACCTCCCGGCAGAGGCCGAAGCCGCTTCCGTCGGGGAGATTTACATCCAGAATCGCCAACTGGAATTGGTTGATTTTCAGCAGCTGGCGGGCCTTCTGGCAGGTATAGGCCGGAACGGTGAGAAGGCCGGAATTGTCCAGCGCGAAGCACAGCCCCGCGCTCAGGGTCAGGTCGTCCTCCACAACCAGGATTTTTGACATGGGAACTTCACCTCTGGATTTGTTGTCATGAAAATGATGCCTTACTCCAGCAGCTCCCGCATCCGCAGCAGCATCTTCAAATCGTTCTCCAGACACATGGAGGCCGGCAGGCTGGCGTCGTAGAGCAGGCAATTCCCCTTGTCCGGGCTCAGGGGCAGGATCACCGCCTCGCTGAGGCGGGAGAGGGTCAGGTTCCGGGCGTAGCGCTCCCGGTAGGCCGACTCCAGCGCCAGCAGAATGTCCCGGCTGTTGGTCAGGCAGGTTTGAGAGAAGGCGAACACCGCCTCCCGTCCGCACTCTTTGTAAAATTTCGGGAAGGCGTAGGGCAGGATGAGATTCACCGCCGGGGTCAGCCCCGGCACGGAGGCCCTGGCTCCGCCCACGGTGTCGCCGCCGATGAAGGGGTACATGGTGGACTCCACAAACCAGGCCCGCATATTGGGGATGTAGTAGACGCTGTCCACCTTCCGGCCCCGGGCGGCCATCAGGTCCCGGCCCCGGCCGGAGAGAAGGCCCACCACGCATCGGTCAACATCCACGCCCTCCCGCCGGAACAGAGGGTCCAGGGCCTGGATGCGGTTGCCGGAGTGGAGCAGGTCGTCCACCAGCATCACGGGCCGGCGGAAGGAGCGGATAGTGCGGATCTGGCTCTCCAGAGGCGCGTAGCCCGGGAAGGCTTCGATGGTGAAAGACTTGAGGTCCGGGGCGAAGACCTTGTCGGTGTGTACGGTCTTGGTGACGGTGTTGGGCACGGCGCTGCCCCGCAGAATCTTGCCGAAGGGCACGCACATCTTTGGCCCCAGCACCCGGGGCGACGAGGGCTCGGCGGGCACGCCGTTGAGCTCCGTCAGCTTCCCCACCAGCCGGTGGTAGATGACCTCGGCGTTGAGGGACAGCACCAGCGTTCCGGGGTACAGCCCGCAGATGGCCCGCTGAAGCTGGTGGTGGGCTTTTCGGATGGCCGTCAGCACATGGAGATCGGAGGAGAAGGGTTCTTTCAGCGTGGTGGGGATATTCTGAAGCAGTACCGCCGGGGAGCGCATATCCACCAGCAACAGCGGACGCTCCTCTGTTCCCGCAACCCGGACAAAGCCCTGCCGGGCCAGCAGGTCCAGAACCTCCTCCGCCGGGGCAGGGCCGTGCCAGGCGGCATAGCCGCAGTCCCGGCCCATGGCCTGGGACAGCGCCTCTGTCAGCAGAAGCTGGCCCGCGTCATAGCCGCCGGGGATCCGGGCCAGACACAGCCCTGTCAGCAGCCGGACCCGCCCCGCCGCGCGGCAGCGCACCGCGTCCGCCAGGTCTTCGTCGCCGAAGGCACCGTACAGGTCCCGGTCGCTGACGGTCCGCAGGGTCAAAAAGCCCAGAATCCGCTCTCCGGAGCCGGTTTGGCGCAGGACCAGAACGCCGTCCCGGGGGGCCGGTTCCGGGAGGGGACGGCGCTCCGCCGCGGCTAGAAGGCGGAGCTCCTCCCACAAAGAGGCGTCCGGACGCTCCGTCCACTCAAAGCGCAGACCGCCTGTCCGGATGACCTGCTTGTACTGGGGCTCCCGCAGGTACAGGCTGTTGCGGTAGATATAGTCCTGCACCGAGGGCTCGATGAGGTTGGAGATATCCCTCCCCAGGTCAATGTTCTCCCGGATGCGGGTGGAGCTGATGTCCTCCAGGTGGGTGGGCAGCTGGAGCTGGAGCACCTTCCCCAGGATGCAGGAGAGGTCTGCGTCGATCTCCCGGCCCTCGGCGTCGCTGGAGCGGCGGAAGACGATGTGGTTCATATGGTGGACGGAGCCGGGAGAGGGCGGGGCCTTGTAGGAGGAGGCGCCCGCCACCACGTCGGACCCCACCGCCAGATACAGCGCCTGCCCCGCGAACACCTGCCGCAGGCGGTCCAGGTCGGCGGGGGTGGCCAGGTTCACCGGGAGGTCGTGGGGGAAGAGGTACACGTCGAACTCGTCCGCCACGGACATGCTGACAATCTGCCGCCGGATGAGAGAGGGCTGGGCCTTCTTGGACCAGGAGAACTCATCCACCGCCAGATACACCTCGAACCCCAGGTCCCGGATGGCCTGGACGATGCCCTTGTGGCTGAGGGAGAAGGGATCGAAGGTGCCGGGGAAGAAGGCGGCCTTCTCCGGGGTCTCAAATTGGAAGGGTCCGCTCTGGATCTTGTGGAGGACGATAAAGCGGTAGATGTGGGACAGCGACGCGGCGGTGTAGAAGAAGGTCAGCTCCTCCTCCGGCTGTTCGCCGATGAGGAACAGCAGCTTTTTGCTGATCAGGGTGAAGAGGGAGGTCTTCTCCTCATAGCCCAGGGCCCGGGAGGCGAACAGGCTGCCCAGGATGTGGAGGGCCTCCTGCCGCACCGCCTCCCGCCGGTCCGCCAGTCCCTTGAGGAGGAGCCCAGCCATCCGCCGCCGGCGGGCGCCGCCCTCCTCGCCGAAGCGGGCGGCGTAGACGGTGTAGTGCTCCAGCATGGCCCCCACGGTGGCCAGGGCCGCCGCTACAACGTCGGTGTTGGGGGAGGAGAGAAGGGCGGCCATCTGGACCACCACCTCGTCCAGCTCCCGGGGCGTCAGCCACAGGACGAACTGGCCCAGATACTCCGGAATGTATTTGGAGATCTCCGCCTGTCCGGTCTCCAGGGCCTTGGACATTTCCACGGCGATCTCGTTGCGCCGGTCCGGCGTCAGTACCGGGGCGATGGACAGCAGGGCCGCCCCCGCCATCCGCCGCACCACCACGTGCTCGCTGACCTTGATGAGGTTGGAGAAATGGGTTGCGATGTGGAGGGCGTTGGCTCCGCCGTCCCGCTCCACCTGGTCCAGCAGGTACTCCACGCCGGTGGCCTTTAAGACCCAGGGCGTGGCGGTTTTGAGATTGTCCAGGGACACGGTGCTGGCGGTACCGGGGCGGCCCAGCAGGGCCTTTTTGGAGGAGACGCTCAGCCCCAGCCCTGTTTCCAGCTGGACCTGGAGGAACAGCAGCGGCGCGCTGGCGGCGCAGTCCGCCGCCTCCACGGCGGCGGCAATGACCTGCCGCTCCGGCGCCGCCTCCGGCAGGAAGCGCAAAAGGTGCCGGAACAGCCGCAGGGCGGCGGCCTTCTGAGGCGCCTCACCCCGGTCCAGCCACCAGGCGGCAAAGGCGGTCAGGGTGCCATAGGCCCCGGGTTCCACCCGCTCCAGGGGGGCGTTCATCACGGCGTCCAGCAGAGCGAAGGCCTCGTCCGGCTCCGCCGCCGCGGGGTTTTGATACTGGCGCAGCAGCTCCGCGGCAAAGCGGGGGGCGTCCTTGCCGGAGCACTCCCCCAGCAGGGCGTCCACCGCGGTCTTGGCCTGATAGCGGATCATGCTGGTCTGGCGGGGCGTCAGGCGGCGGTCCGGGTGGATCAGCTTTTCCAGATACTCCGCCCACAGCTGGAAGGGCCGCTCCTCCAGGGGGTCCGGGGCCGTCCCGGCGGGCAGCTCCTTTTTGTAGCCGGAGAGAAAGCCCGCCAGCACTTTTCCGATCAGGGCGGCGGCGTGCCGGCGGATGTCGCCGTCCGCTGACAGCAGCAGCTCATAGAGAAAGTCCAGAGTCTGCTCCTTCTGGCCCACGCTCCAGTAGGTGAAATACTCCTCAAAGATGGATACATAGGCCCGCAGGCGTCCGGCGTCCTTCTCGCTGCGGGCGGCCTCCAGGGTGGCCAGGAACAGGTGCTCCCGGCTCAGGCGGTGCATCAGGCGGATGTTGTGGTCCACAGCGGTGTAGCGCAGGTAGTACACCACCTCGTCCGGAGAGGCCAGAGCCGCGTCCCGCCGGGGGACCGGGGGCACGCCGGGGGTTTCCAGGGTGGTGTCCACGCCGAAATAGGTCAGATACTCCTCAAAGTCCCGGAGCTTGGCGTAGACGAACTGGTAGCGCCGCCGCTTGGCGTCGTCCACGTTGTCGAGCTTGCTTAAAATCACGTCGAAGGCGTCTTTCAGGGAAAAGAGCTCCGCGGTCTCCCCGCCGTCGGCCCCCCGGGACTGCTTCACCCGGAAGTCGGCGTACACCAGCACCAGCGACTCCGAGGACAGGTTCTCGATCTCCAGGTCCCACACGGAGTGGTTGGCGGCGATGCGGCCGATGGCGCTGAGGCCCCGCCGGGTACACCACTGGTCGGTGTAGTAGTAGTGGAGGTAGGGCACCCGCTCTCCGGGCTTGCAGCCGAACTTGCCGATGTCGTGGGCGGCGGCGGCGCCGCTCATGAGCCCCAGGTCGATCCGTCCGCCCCCGGCCTTGAAGGCCCGGGCCACGGTCATGGCGGCGTGGTGGACGCCGGCGATGTGCTCCAGGGTTTTGAAGGGCGTCACCTCCCGGCCCAGGCGCAGCAGCTCGTAGACGTACTCCATCCGCAGGCGCTTTTGGAACAGCCGGTACTCCGCCGCCGCGGCGCTGCCCGCCAGCTCTTCCTCCGTGCAGAAGGCGAAATCCAGCCAGGGGTCAAAGGGCAGGGCCTGCCGCTCCGCGTCAAAGAGCACCTGGAGAAACTGGAGGAAGCACAGCGCTCCGTCCCACTGGGCGGAGGTGTGGGCCTCGTCCGCCCGGGGGTACAGCAGGGACAGGGCCACCTGGTAGGCGCAGCGGAGCCAGCCCTCCTCCGGCTCCGGGGCCAGGGTGTCCAGCACCGGGCGGAAGGCATCCAGCACCTGGGCACAGGTGAGCCGCTCCCGGATGGGGAGCAGGGGGGAGAGCATGGATTTCCAGTCGGCGGCGCCGAAGACCCGGCGGATGTCCTTGCGGGTGAACCCCAGTTTTTTCAAATATGCCCGGTCATTGAAGGTCTCGACCAGACGGATGCGCAGGGCCTTGTCCTGATCCATAAGCGTACCTCTTTTCCGCCCGCAGGCTGGTGGATAGTTTGTGATTTCCATTATACCGCACCCGGCAGCGGGAGGGAAGCGGAAATTTCGCGGTATCGTATTGCGCCGTTGGGAGTATTGACATATGCGAGGGGACGGTATTACTATTAAAATAACAGCCTGAAACTGGTAAAGGGGATCAACAATGGATGAGTTGTCAATTATTACTCAAAACTTAAGTGGGAAGTATAATGAAAACAGTGTGAAGAAGTATATGCAGGCGCAAAAAGCAAATATATATGCTTTTCAGGAATTAAAGCAGCAAAGGTGCAAGATTGCTTATCTGTGTATAAACGATTCACTGGAAAAAAATGAAGCGGATGCTGTACGAGCGGAAGAAATATGGAAAGAGGCCTTTCCGTGGCTGGACTTCAAATCGGGTTATTATCAGGAGGCGGAGGTTACGTATGGCGGAAAAGAGATAACGATAATCAATTTCCATTCATCGCTTCGGTATTCTGCCCAGATGAGATATGTTCTTTTGAAAAGAATTAGTGAGGTTAAAGATGAATTGGTGATTTTATTGGGAGATTTTAATGCCGCATTTAAAAATCAAACAGAACACAATATTCCTGATAATGATCGATTTCTGCGATGGATTACACAGGAACTGGGATTTGAGGAACTTTTGGCAGACGAAGAAAAAGAAAATAGTCCGCATTATACGTTTCAGTATAATAAGAAGAATGAGCATAAAGAAGTGATAGAAAAAAAGAAATTAGATCACATTTTCGTTTCAAAAAAGATGTTTAAGCTTACAAACGAAGGATGGAATTTTTTGATAGAGTATATAGACGATGTAAATAAGAATTTCTCCCAATCAACCGAAGCGTTTACGGATCATTCTGGGATCAGATTAACGATTCAAGTTGGTAAATAGAAGGTTGTCATTTGGAAAATATTTTTGTGGAAGAATAAAGCGAAAGGCCGCCCCTTTAGGGGCGGCCTTTCGCCGTTTACTCGGTAAAATGCACGTGATTGAAGATATGGTCCTGGCAGAAGCAGTGGTACCCCTGGCAGCGGGAGCAGTACCGGAACTCCAGGTCCGGCCACTCCGTATCCGTCCGCCCGCACACGGCGCACTTGTGGCGGTAGCCCCGTTCCTCCTCCTTCTTCCTCTGCTGCCGGGCGGCGGCCTTGAACTGGATGGTCTGGTGGGAGGTCTGGTGCTTCGCCCGGCCCCGCCGCCAGGCGATCTCGTCGGTGATGCTGGTCCAGAAGAACACGATGAAGTTGAAGATGGCGATGACGGGCAGCAGCGCCCCCAGAAGGCTCCCTTGCAGCAGGCTCAGCAGGACCTGGAGGGCGAAGTAGGCCGCGTCAAGCCAGGCCAGCCACTTCACCTTCACCGGGATGAAGAAGAACAGCAGGAATTGCGTTTCCGGGTACAGCACGGCGAAGGCGAAGAACATAGAGAGGTTGATGTAGTGGGCCCCGGCGATGTGGGCCCCGCCGGAGAGCAGTCCGATGACGGCGCCGGTGACGACCGTCAGCACCACGCCGGAGATGTAGTAGAGGCTGAACTTGGCGGTCCCCCACTCCCGCTCCAGCGTTGTGCCGATCATGTAGTAGAGGTGGAGGAAAAACACCATCCAGATGGCGTCCCGCAGGCTGTAATAGCCCGGGAAGAAGAGGAAGGTCACCAGCCGCCAGACCTCCCCGCGGGTGATGGCGTGCCAGTCGAAGGTCAGGAAGCTGACGGCCCCGTACCCGGCGAACACGGTCAAAAGGTACACGATCACATTGCCGGCGACCACGTACATCATCAGGTTGGGGATGCCGAAATTGGGGTGGCTGTGCGCGAAGCGGTCCACCGCGCGGTTGAGCTTTTTCAAAGGGAATCCCTCCAGAAGGTAAAATTCGGAAAAATCACACAGTGTAATAAATTATTATACCCGAATCCCGGGGAAAAGTCATGTATAATTTTTAAACGTTGTCCAAAAGTGGTTTTTTCTAAAAAATCTAGAAAAGGGTCCTTGACAAATTCCAGGGAACTGGTACAATGATAGTAACAATTTCATCATCCCTTATCAAGAGTGGCGGAGGGACCGGCCCTGTGAAGCCACGGCAACCTGTTCTTCAAGGTGCCAAATCCGGCGGATACCGACAGATGAGGAGCGGAAAGATCATTTCGCGTGTTTCGCCTGTCGAAACACGCGTTTTTTCTTCCTCCGCACCAGATCAGAAAAGGAGACGAAAACAATGGCAAGACATTACTTATTCACTTCCGAGTCCGTGACCGAGGGACATCCCGACAAGATCTGCGACCAGATCTCCGACGCCGTGCTGGACGCCATCCTGGCCCAGGACCCCCAGGGACGCGTGGCCTGCGAGACCACGGCCTGCACCGGTCTCATCCATGTCATGGGCGAGATCACCACCAAGTGCTATGTGGACATCGACAAGATCGCCCGGGAGGTGGTCCGGGACATCGGCTATGACCGGGGAAAGTACGGCTTTGACTGCGACACCTGCGCCGTCATCACCTCCGTGGACGAGCAGTCCCCGGACATCGCCATGGGTGTGGACAAATCCCTGGAGAGCAAGAGCGGCGAGGATGGCGAGCTGGGCCATGGCGCCGGAGACCAGGGCATGATGTTCGGCTACGCCTGCGACGAGACGCCGGAGCTGATGCCCCTGCCCCTGGCTCTCGCCCAGAAGCTCTGCAAGCAGATGACCCTGGTGCGCAAGACCGGGCTCCTCTCCTATATGCGTCCCGACGGCAAGAGCCAGGTGACGGTGGAGTACGATGAGTCGGGCCGCCCCGTCCGGGTGGACACCGTGGTCATCTCCACCCAGCACAACCCCGACGTCACCTTGGAGCAGATCCGAGAGGATATGATCGAGCAGGTGGTGAAGGTGGTCATCCCCGCCGGTATGCTGGACGAGAACACCAAATACTATGTGAACCCCACCGGCCGCTTCGTCAAGGGCGGCCCCGCGGCGGATGCCGGCCTCACGGGCCGGAAGATCATCGTGGATACATACGGCGGCAGCGCCCCCCACGGCGGCGGCTGCTTCTCCGGCAAGGACCCTACCAAGGTGGACCGCTCCGCGGCCTACGCCGCCCGGTGGGTGGCCAAGAACATTGTGGCCGCCGGCCTGGCCCGCCGCTGCCAGGTGGAGCTGGCCTACGCCATCGGCGTGGCCCAGCCGGTGAGCATCCTGGTGGAGACCTTCGGCACCGGAACTGTGGACGACGGCAAGCTGGAGGAGGCTGTCCGCAAGGTGTTTGACCTGCGGCCCACCGCCATCATCCGGGACCTGGACCTGCGCAGGCCCATTTACCGCCAGCTGGCGGCCTACGGCCACATGGGCCGGGAGGACCTGGGCGTGACCTGGGAGAAGACCGACCGGGCGGAGGCGTTAAAGGCCGCTGCGGGCCTGTAAAAAAGTACGGGCCTGAAAGCCGCGGAACGCCTCTTTTCCAAAACAGAGAGGTCTCTATGGGAAAGCGCCTGCGGGCCCTGGCTTCCGTATTTATAACGCCGGTCATTTGACGAGCGGGGCCCCGGATTTCCGGGGCCCCGCCTCACTTTGTCAAAACCGCCGTGGAGAAAAACCGGGCCGCCGGTGAGGCGGAAGCGTGCGGGAGGAAGGCGGCCGTGAAAGAAGAGAGCCGAAACGACTACCTGTCTGCCCGGTAGCTCTCCAGAAACATGGGCGTCACGCTGTCAGTGTAGGCCACCAGGGAGTACTCCCCGCCGCAGAGGCACCAGTCGTATAGGAGGGCCCGTTCCCACAGAGCATAGGCCTTCACAATGTCGTTTACCGTGCGGTCCGCCCGCAGCTGCCCCGTCTGCTGGCCCTCGGCGATGATCCGCCGCAGCAGCCTGAAATAGGTGCGGTTCCGGTCCAGCAGGTGCTTCTCCCCCCGGGCCAGCAGCTGGGTGGACAGCAGCCGTGCCAGCAGGTCCATGGACACGCCGCCGTCGATCATGGCGAAGAGCTCGTGGTTCAGGTATGCCAGCTTCTCCATGGCGTCCAGAGCGGGGTCCATAACCTCCGTCAGCTGCTCGTACTTTTCATCGAATACGTTGGCCAGGGTTCCCAGCAGGGCGTCCTTGCCGTCAAAATAGTGGTAGAAGGAGCCCTTGGAGGTCTCCGACTCAAAGACGATGTCCTCCACCGTGGTCTCCTCGTAGCCCTGCTCATAGAACAGCTTCCAGGCCGCGGAGATGATCCGTCCCTTGGTGTTTCTGGTGTTTTTCCTCGGCACGCCGCACGCCTCCTCTCTTTTCCCCAGCATACCACATCCCGGGACAATGCGCAAACCAAACATATTGCGGCACATATTGCGGCGCGGATTGCTTTTTCAGCGGGGCATCCTGTGTGCTCCATGGGGCGGCAATTTTGTGAAACCGGCGGTGTGAATGCAAAAGGGCTCAAAAAACAGACTTTTCTTCTCTGGGAAACTATGGTATCCTGTATACACAAAAGGAGGAGACCGGTATGTACGACGAACTGACAGAGGTGGACATCAAAAAGATGCGGGAGGAGCTGGACCATCGGATCCGCGTTCTGCGGCCCCAGCTCATTGAGGAGGTGCAGACCGCCCGGGCGTTTGGTGACCTCAGCGAGAACTTTGAGTACAAGTGCGCCAAGCAGGCGAAAAACCGCAACGACAGCCGCATCCGCTACCTGGAGCGGATGATCCGCACCGCCCGTGTCATTGAAGTGAAGGGCGGAGCGGACACGGTGGGCCTCTTTGACAGCGTGACCATTTACAACGAGCTCGTCAAGCGGGAGATAACCATCCGCATCGTCACCACATTGCGCCAGGACGCCCTGAAGGGTCTTGTCAGCAAGGAGTCCCCGGTGGGAAAGGCCCTGCTGGGGCACAGGGCGGGGGACCGGGTCCAGGTGGAGGTGGACCCGCAGACGAAATACTTTGTGGAGATCCGGGCCATTGAGAAGGGCATGGACGACGAGAGTCTGGACATCAGCTCCTACTGAGTCCATATGGGAAAGGGTGGTTTATCATGAAATATGTCAGACGGGCCGTCTATGCGCTGCTGGCGGGACTGCTGGTCAATTATCTGGCGCTGGTCACAGTTCCGCTCTCCCGGGCGGCGATGGGCGCCGCCGCTGCCTGGCTGGGCGGGGGACTGGCTCTGGCGGCATTTGTGTACATCAACCTCCGTCCTCTGCCCAAGACGGCCCCCACCAAGCGCATCCGGCATCTGGCGGAGGGGTGTGAGCTGCTGTGGCTGTTTGCCGCCTCCTTTGCCCTGACACTCTGTGTCCAGTCCGTCTGGCTGTGGTGGGCGTTTGCCGAGACCGGGGGCCGAGACGGGGCGCTGTTTGTGGTGCTGCTGGACCTGCTCCTGGCGGCATGCTCCCTGTGCGCCCTCTTCTGGAACGGCATGATCCGGGTCTACCTCACCTCCGTTCAGCTGGGCGTCAAGCACCGCGTCCTGGCGGCGCTGTGCGGCTGGATCCCACTGGTGAACCTGTGGTACTTGATGAAAATTATCCGCATCACCGGAGACGAGGCGGAGTTTGAGACGGAGAAGTGGGAGCTGGACGCCGTCCGGGCGGAGAGCGAGATCTGTAAGACAAAATACCCCATCCTGATGGTCCACGGCGTCTTTTTCCGGGATTTCCGCTACCTCAACTACTGGGGCCGCATCCCCAAAGAGCTGATCCGCAACGGGGCTACGGTCTACTACGGACAGCAGCAGTCCGCGGCGGCGGTGGAGGACAGCGGGAAGGAGCTGGCGGCGCGCATCCGGCAGATTGTGCGGGAGACGGGCTGCGAAAAGGTGAACATCATCGCCCACTCCAAGGGCGGGCTGGACAGCCGGGCCGCCATTTCCCATTGCAGCATGGCCCCCTATGTGGCCACTCTCACCACCATTAACACGCCCCACCGGGGCTGCATTTTTGCCGAATACCTGCTGGGCAAGGCACCCCAGGCCGTCCGGCAGAAGATCGCCGGGGCCTACAATGCCGCCCTGCGGCAGGTGGGGGACCCCAATCCGGACTTTCTGGCGGCGGTGACGGACCTGACGGAGAGTGCGTGCCTTCGCCGGAACGAGACGACGCCGGATATCCCCGGTGTGGTGTACGAGAGCGTCATGTCCTACTGCAAAAAGGCTCAGCACGGCAGGTTCCCCCTGAACATGACATACCCCGTTGTCAAGCACTTCGACGGGCTGAACGACGGGCTGGTGTCAGTGGAGTCCGCCAAGTGGGGGGAGAAGTTCACCCTCCTGGAGCCCCAGGGGAAGCGGGGCATCTCCCACGGCGATGTGGTGGACCTGAACCGGGAGAATATCCGGGGCTTTGATGTGCGGGAGTTCTATGTAAAGCTGGCGGCGGATTTGAAGCGCCGGGGATATTGAGATAGATACAGCGAAGGACGGCCGTGAGGCCGTCCTCTGTTTTACCTCTGGAAGTGAAATCCCCAAGGCGGCTCCCGCCAGACGAGTGCCGCCAAGCAAAACGCCGCAGCGGCGCAGAGCCCGGCCAAAAGCAGCAGGATGATTGCCAGAATTCTGAGGCGGGGCCTTTTCCGGATTTCCCGCGCCGCAATCAATAGAATAACTGCCGTCCCCGCGGCCCCCAGTATCATAATCAATATAAAAAAATATGCCAATCCCAAGATTGCCACCCATTTCCTGTTTGCTGAGGTGCTTTCCGTGTCACAGGCGAGCGATGATTGCGTACCAGCTTTCCCGGCTGACTGCGTGATGAGACCAATATGCTCCTTGATTTTTACTTTTCGCAGATTGTCCACTTTTCTGTTTCCGCCCAATCCAAGAAGCGGTGTATATCCGAAACACTCATCAAATTGAAGCTGTCCCCATTTTTTGACGGCCGCTTTATAGTTTGGGATTTCAAACGCCGTGTCAAAAATGCCGTCAGCCAAATCGCCCCAAAAGAGATCAAAGCCGGCGGCAACCCCCTCAAACAAGCCGTCTTTGTACTTGACAATGCAGATAGACCGGCCTTTTCCCAGGTCGGAATATCGGCGAAAGCGGTGACGAAGATGGGAACGGCGGTACTGCTTAAAACGCAGCTGTCATGGAGCGGCCCCTGATATTCGTCTGGATTTATCATTTTCAGATAACCATTCGGCAGACTGCCGAATCCATATTTCTGCCAGGCGTTTAAGAGCGTGGGGGCAGTATGGAGCTGTATTTGGCACATAATTTCCGGCTTGACTTTTTGTGTTGTTCAAGCGGTCGAATAGCATCACAGCGTCCGCCCGGTGAATTTTTTTCAGTATATCACATCTGTGCGGTTGGTTCCAGAAAAACTTCAGCCGGCCTTTGCGCCTGTAAAATTAGTTGCGCACCACAACAATTTGTGGATTGACTTGACGCCGTGATATGGTATGATTTGATAAAAGAGGAAGGGAGGCGCTGAGATGGGCACCGTACTGGGATACCTGCGGCCCCACGGCGTTCGGGTGGCCTGCGGCGTGACGGTGAAGTTCACCGCCGCGCTGCTGGAGCTGGTGCTGCCGCTGCTGCTGGAGCACATTGTGGACGTGAGCGTCCCGGCCCGGGACCTGACCGCCATCTGGTTCTGCGGCGGGATTATGGCGGCCCTGGCCTTCGGGGCGGCCTTCTGCAACATCACCGCAAACCGCATGGCGGCGTGGGTCTCCATGGAGGTGACGAGAAAGCTGCGGGGAGATCTGTACAACCGGACCCAGCGCCTCTCCTGCACCCAGATGGACCGGTTTTCCACATCCTCCCTGGTGTCCCGGCTGACCAATGACACATACAACGTCCACCAGATGTTCGACAAGGTCCAGCGGGGCGGCATCCGGGCCCCCATGCTGGTGCTGGGGGGATTGGTGCTGACCTTTCTGCTGGAGCCGGCTCTGGCGGCGGTGCAGCTGGCGGTGAGTCTTCTGACCTTCCTCACCATCTGGCAGGTGACCCGCCGGGGCATCCCCCACTACGCCGCGGCCCAGGAGGCCGGGGACACGGTGGTGCGGATCATCCGGGAGAACGCCTCCGGCGTCCGGGTGGTCAAGGCCCTGGCCTGCCAGGGCCGGGAGCGGCAGCGGTTCGGGGAGGCCAGCGAGGCCGCCCGCCGGGCGGAGGAGACCGCCGGATGCGTCATGGCCGCCGCCAATCCGCTGACGGACCTTCTGCTGAACACGGGACTGGTGCTGGTGGTGCTGGTGGGCGCTCTGCGGGTCAACGCCGGACAGATGCCGCCGGGACAGATTGTGGCGTTTTTGTCCTATTTCACTCTCATCCAGACCGCTACCCTGGGCATCGCCAAGGTGTTCATCCGGATCAGCAAGGGGGCGGCCTCTGCCCGGCGGATTGAGGAAATCCTGCTGGAGCCGGCGGACCAGCCCCTCCGGCCCTCTGAGGCGGCCTCGGAGGCGGAGCTGGGGATGGACGGCGTCTCCTTTTCCTACCTGGGGGTGGAGCGGGACCTTGCGGATGTAACATTTTCCCTGGGGCGGGGGGAGACCCTGGGGGTTCTGGGGCCCACCGGCAGCGGGAAGAGCACCCTGGCGGCGCTGCTGATGCGGCTGTACGACGCCGGGGAGGGCGTGGTCTGGCTAGGGGGCCGGGACGTGAACGCCGTCCCCCGGGAAGAGCGCCGTTTCGGCGTGGTGTTCCAGAACGAGGCCCTGCTGAACGACAGTGTGTATGAGAACATCTCCTTTCTGCGGAACATCCCCCGGGAGGATGTGATCGCCGCCGCCAAAACTGCCCAGGCCTGGGACTTCATTCAGGCCCTGCCGGAGGGGCTGGACAGCCGTTTGGACATCCGGGGGGCAAATCTCTCCGGCGGGCAGCGCCAGCGGCTGCTGGCCGCCCGGGCCCTGGCGGGCAGGCCCGCCGTATTGGTGATGGACAACGCCGACAGCGCATTGGACTACGCCACCGCCGCCGCCCTGCGCGCAGCCATCCGCCGGGACTGCCCCGGCGTGACGCTGGTGGTGATCTCCGAGCGGGTGGCCTCCCTGCGCCGGGCGGACCGCATCCTGGTGCTGGAAGACGGCCGCGTCACGGCCCAGGGAACCCATGAGGAGCTGCTGGAACACTGTGCCCGCTACCGGCATATCGCGGAGCTTCAAAGGGGGGTGCTGCTGTGAAACGGCATATTCTGCGGCGGCTGGTTCGGTTTTTGGGGCCCTACGCCCCGCGGCTGGCGCTGTCTCTGGTGATGACGGTCCTCTCCAGCCTGCTGGCCCTGGCGGCGCCGCTGCTGTCCGGCATGGCGGTGGACGCGGTGGGAATCGTCCCCGGGGCGGTGGACTTCCCCGGGGTGTTCCGGGCCTGTGGGGCGATGCTGGCCTGCTACGCGCTCTCCACTGTGTTGAATTACGCCGTGGCGGCCCGGCTCATCAGGGTGGGGCAGGCCGTGTCCCGGGACCTGCGGAAGGCGGCCTTTGACCGCATGAGTGAGCTGCCGGTGGAGTACTTCGACACCCACCCGGCAGGGGATCTGGTGAGCCGGGTGTGCTACGACGTGGACACCGTCAACGCCGCCATCTCCACGGACCTGCTTCACCTCTGCACCAGCGCCCTGACAGTGGGGGGATCCTTCCTGATGCTGCTGGCTATTTCCCCCCGTCTGACCTGCGTCTTTTTCGTCACAGTGCCGCTGTCCCTCTTCCTCACCCGCTTCCAGATGAGGCGCATCCATCCTCTGTTCCGCCTGCGCTCCAGGGAGCTGGGGGCCCTCAACGGCTTTGCCGAGGAGAGGGTGGGCCGCCAGCGGGCCATCCGGGCCTACGGCGTGGAGGCGGCGGACCTGGAGCAGTTTGAGAAGTACAACGCCGCCGCCTCGGAGGCCTATTACGAGGCCGACCGGGCCAGCGCCTCCCTGGGGCCGTCGGTGAACCTGATCAACAACCTCTCCCTGGCGGCCGTCAGCATGTTCGGCGCGCTCATGTACCTGGGGGGCGGGCTGACCCTGGGGAATCTCTCCTCCTTCGTGCTGTACTCCCGCAAGTTCTCCAGCCCCATCCGGGAGGCCGCCAACCTTCTCAGTGAGCTTCAGTCCAGCGCGGCGGCCGCGGAGCGGGTGCTGGATCTGCTGGACGAGCGGCCGGAGCCGGGAGACGCCCCCGGCTCCACGGCGCCGGAGGCGCTGCGGGGGGACATCTCCTTTGAACACGTGGACTTCGGCTACGATCCGAGCCGGCCCGTGCTGCGGGATTTCACCGTCTCGATCCCCGCGGGGAGTCTGGCGGCGGTGGTGGGGCCCACCGGAGCGGGGAAGACCACCCTGGTGTCGCTGCTGCTGCGGTTCTACCGCCCACAGGGCGGCTCCATCTCCATTGACGGCGTGCACCTGGAGGGCTATACCCGGGACGGCCTGCGCCGCCGCCTGGCTCTGGTGCTCCAGGACACCTGGCTCTTCGGCGGCACCATCGCGGAGAACATCGCCTACGGCGCACCGGACGCCGCCCGGGAGCAGATCGTCGAGGCCGCCAAGGCCGCCCGGATCCACCGTTTTATCACCTCCCTGCCCCAGGGCTACGACACCGTCCTCACCGATGAGGGCGCGGGGATCTCCAAGGGCCAGCGGCAGCTGCTGGCCATCGCCCGGTGTTTTCTCACCGACGCGGACATCGTCATCCTGGACGAGGCCACCAGCAGCGTGGACACGGAGACGGAGGGGGAGATCAGCCTGGCCATGGAGCGCCTGCGGCAGGGGAGGACCTGCTTTGTCATCGCCCACCGTCTGGCCACCGTCCGCCGGGCCGACCGCATCCTCGTGCTGGACCAGGGCGGCGTGGCGGAGGCCGGAACCCATGAGGAGCTGCTGGCGGCGGGGGGCATCTACGCCTCGCTGACCGCGCTGTCGGAAGCGGAGGAGGGCTGACCGGACAGGCGGAACTTTCAGGCCCCGGACAGAGCCACGCCGGAAGCCGGGCACGAAAACGTATCCGATAATGCGGCAAAAGTCAATCGGCAAATTGCAAAAATTTGAACAATAATTTTATATAGTGTCCACAACACTTGTGAAAATGGCCAAAAAACCCGCCGCAAAATAGGGAACATATCAATTGACAAAAGGCGGTAAGACTCTTTATAATGAAAATGCCAAAACGCAAACGTTTGCACAAATTTGCGTCTGATCACCGCGAATTTGTGGAGACGGAGCGAGAAGTGAGGGAAAAGAAAGACTGATTTTGTTCCAGCGATCCCCGCAGTAATCAGAAAGAGGTGTTACCGTGGCAAAGAAAGATCTTCCCAGAAAACCCCTGACAAAAACAAGGCTGAAAAATCTGATCCTGAACGTTCTGCGCAACCCCTTCAACATGATCGTGCTGGTCAGCCTCATTGTGCTGTTCTGCCTGATCGTGATCCCCCTGCTGACCATGATCAAGTCCACCTTCACCCTGGCGGAGGGCGAGCTGCGCCGTATGCCGGGCCACCAGGCGGGCGAGTTCACCATGTACTACTGGTGGTACATAACCCTCAGCAATATGTCCAAGGCCGTGCTGTGGAAGCCGCTGCTCAACTCCTTCGTCTGCGGCTTTTTTACCACTTTGATCTCTGTGCCTCTGGGTTCGGTGCTGGCCTGGCTGATGATTCGCACCGACATCCCCGGCAAGAAGCTCCTGGGCATTCTGGTCACCGTGCCCTACATGATCCCCTCCTGGACCAAGGCCCTGGCCTGGCTGGCGGTGTTCCGCACCCCCACCAGCGGCGCCAACGGCTTTTTGACCGGCATGGGCATTCCCATTCCCGACGTGCTGGCCTACGGCCCTGTGGCCATTGTGCTCTGCATGTCCATGCACTACTACGCCTTCTCCTACATCCAGGTGTCCGGTGCACTCCGCTCCATTAACTCTGAGCTGGAGGAGATGGGTGAGATTCAGGGCGCCAACAAGGCCCAGATTCTGCGCCACATCACCCTGCCGCTGATTCTGCCCTCCGTGCTCAGCGCCCTGGTTATGACCGTTTCCAAGTCCATCGGTACATACGGCGTAGCGGCCAACCTGGGCAACCGCATCGGCTATTATACCCTGGCCACCCGCATGCGCGTGTTTATCGACCAGGGGCCCCAGGCCGTTGGCTATGCCATGTCCATCGTTCTGGTCGGTCTGGCCGCTCTGATTCTGATGAGCAACCAGAAGGCCATCGGTGTCCGCAAGTCCTATGCCACCGTGGGCGGCAAGGGCGGCCGCAGCACCCTGATGCCCTTGGGCGCGGCCAAGAAGCCCATGATGGCTTTCCTTGCGGTCTTCCTGTTCCTGGCCATGGTGATGCCCTTCTTCGTGCTGATTATGGAGACCTTCCAGATCACTACCGGCGCGGGCTACGGCATGGACAACCTGACCCTCTACAACTGGATCGGCACCGTGGACGAGGCCCAGAAGTACACCAACTATCCCGGCATCTTCCGCCACGACGAGTTCTGGAGCGCCTTTATGAACACGATCAAGCTGACTTTGATCGGCTCCATCATCACCGCCATCTGCGGCCAGTTCCTGGGCTATATCAGCTCCCGGGGCCGCGGAAAGTGGTACGGCAACCTCACAGAGCAGCTGGTGTTCGTCCCCTACCTGATGAGCGGTGTGGCCTTCTCCACCATGTACTTCTCCATGTTCAGCATCCCCCATCTGGGCGGCCTGATCCCCTCCCTGTACGGCACCTTCACTCTGATCGTTCTAACCTCTGTGGTCAAGCACTTCCCCTTCGCCAGCCGCTCCGGTACTGCCAACATGCTCTCCATCAGCGTGGAGCTGGAGGAGGCGGCGGACATCGCGGGCGCCAGCTTCTGGAAGCGGATGAGCTCCATCATCATCCCCTTGGCAAAGAACGGCTTCATCTCCGGCTTTATGCTGACCTTCATCTCCATCGCCAAGGAGCTGGATCTGATCATCATCATGATGACGCCCACCACCCGGACCATGTCCTTCCTGGCCTTCACCTATTCCCAGGAGGGCTATAACCAGATGTCCGACGCCATCTCCGTGTGCGTGCTGCTGTTCATCCTGGTCTGCTATATCGTTGCCAACAAGGTCGGCGGTGCCGATATCGGCAAGAGCTGGTAAACCACGGACCACATGACATGACAGAAAGGAAAGAACGATAATGAGTCGTATTGAGTTAAAGAATATTGATAAATTCTATGGCAGCAACCACGTTCTGCGCAACATCAACCTCACCATTGAGGACGGTGATTTCATGACCCTGCTGGGCCCCTCCGGCTGCGGAAAGACCACCACGCTGCGTGTGGTCTCCGGCCTGGAGAAGCCCCAGAACGGCATCATGACCATCGACGGCGTAGAGATGATCAACGCCGACGACGCCTACTACGCCGAGCCCAGCAAGCGCGGGCTGAACCTGGTGTTCCAGTCCTACGCCCTGTGGCCCCACATGACGGTGTACAACAACATCTCCTTTGGCCTGAAAATCCAGAAAATGAGCCACGACGAGATTGACCGCCGGGTCATGGACTCCCTGAAGATGATGCGCATCGACATGTACAAGGACCGCTATCCCACGGAGCTGTCCGGCGGCCAGCA
>CAJTZI010000040.1 GCA_910584075.1 uncultured Oscillibacter sp. | reverse complement strand
GACAAGATCTTCGCCACCCCGGAGGAGGACGGCTCCCTGCAATTGCAAATCAAGGTTTTCACCGGCGAGACCACCGACAAATACCTTGCAAATCTCAGAAGTCGTACGGGTCACACGTTCAAGAAGATGATCGAGTCCTACGAGAAGTCCCTGTAACTTCCCGCTGGAATCAAAGGGCGGGCCGGCAGCAGCCGGTCCGCCCGCTTTTCTACATAAAATTCCCGGGTTTACTCCGCGCCCCTTGCCGGCTCCGCGATGGGATAGTCCTCCAGCACATCCAGCAGGCGGGAGTAGTCCTGAGACGCCAGATGGGTGTACCGGGCCCAGCGGTTTCGGCACTGGTTTCGGGCCTCTGCCAGCAGGGCCTCCGCCGCCTCCGGGAAAGTCCGCTGGAGGGAGTTGAACCGGACCTCGCCCATGAAGAACTCCCGCAGGTCGTACTTGGGCTCCTTGAAGTCCAGCGTGAAGGGGTTTTTGCCCTCCACTTTCAGCTTGGGGTCGTAGCGGTAGAGGACCCAGTAGCCGCTCTTTACCGCCAGTTTGGCCTCTTCCTGGGCCCAGGCCATGCCCCTGACAATGCCGTGGTTGATGCAGGGGGCGTAGGCTATGATCAGGGACGGCCCGTCATGGGCCTCCGCCTCCCGCAGGGCCTTGATATACTGGGCGGGATCCGCTCCCAGGGCGACAGACGCCACATACACGTTCTGGTACTGGGCGGCCAGCATCCCCAGGTCTTTCTTCTCTGTCCGCTTGCCCGCGGCGGCAAACTGAGCCACCGCTCCGAAGGGCGTGGCCTTGGAGGACTGTCCGCCGGTGTTGGAGTAGACCTCAGTGTCCACCACCAGGATGTTCACGTCCTCGCCAGAAGCCAGCACGTGATCCAGTCCGCCGTAGCCGATGTCGTAGGCCCAGCCGTCGCCGCCGTACATCCACATGCTCTTTTTCACCAGCTGGTCCCGGGCCCGGCGGACAGCCTCAATGCGCTCCCCGGTCTCGGCGGTACTGTTCAGGGCGGCGATGACGGCGTCACTGAGTGCAATGGTGCGATCCTTGTCCTCAAAGCCTGTCAGCCACCCGGCCAGCGCGGCCTTCAGTGATTCGTCCCGGGTCTCCTCCAGAAGGGCCTGGACCTCGCTTTTCAGGCGCAGCCGCTGCTGGCGGACGCTGAGGACCATGCCCAGGGAGTACTCAGCGTTGTTCTCAAAGAGGGAGTTGGACAGGGCCGGCCCCCGGCCGCTGGGCTTTGTGGTATAGGGGTAGCTGGGAACGCTGAATCCCCAGGCCTGGGTGCAGCCTGTTGCGTTGGCTACCACCATCCGCTCCCCGAAGAGCTGGGTGAGGAGCTTCATGTAGGGTGTCTCTCCGCAGCCCGCGCAGGCCCCGGAGAACTCCAGCAGCGGCTGCTCGTACTGACTGCCCTTGACGGTGAACTTGTCCATGGGATTTTCCTTGGGGGACAAGGAGAGGCTGTAATCCCAGTTGGGCTGCTGGGACATCTCCTCCTCTATGGGCCGCATAACGATGGCCGTCTCTTTGGCGATGCAGGCTGCGGCACAGGTGCCGCAGCCGGTGCAGTCCAGGGGATCGATCTGGATGCGCAAGCGCAGGCCCTGGAAGCCCCTGCCCCCGGCCTCTTTTGTCACATAGCCCGCCGGAGCTCTCCGGACCTCCTCCGCATTTAAGAGGAACGGGCGGATGGCGGCATGGGGACACATCAAGGCGCACAGGTTGCAGCCCACGCAGTTCTCCGGCAGCCAACTGGCCACATGGGAGGCAAAGCCCCGTTTCTCGTACTTGGAGGTGCCCATGGGTACGCTGCCGTCCGCCGCGTCCTTGAAGACGCTCACCGGCAGGCTGTCCCCCTTCTGGGCGTTGACCGCCCGCATGACTGTGCGGACATACCAGGGGGAGTCTGCGTCCTGGTGCTCCACTTCATCGGGCAGGTCCGCCCAGGCGGCGGGGACAGGCACCTCCCGGAGCCCGGAGAGCCCCGCGTCCACCGCGGCGCAGTTCATGTTTACCACGCTGTCGCCCTTGCGGCCGTAAGTTTTCCGGATGGCGGCCTTCATGTACTCCACCGCCTCCTCCACCGGCAGCACGCCGGAGAGCTTGAAGAAAGCCGCCTGGAGGACGCTGTTGGTCCGGTTCCCCAGGCCGATGGCCTCGGCGGCGGCATTGGCGTCAATGGTATAAAACCGGGCCCTCCGCTCCGCCAGGAGGCGTTTGACCCTGTTGGGCAGGCGGGCCTCCAAATCCTTGCCGGACCAATTGCAGTTCAAAAGGAACGTGCCGCCCTCTTTCAGCTCGTTTACAATCTCGTATTTGGCGATGTAGCTCTGGTTGTGGCAGGAGATGAAGTCCGCCATGGTAACATAGTATGTGGAGAGGATTGGAACGCGGCCGAACCGCAGGTGGCTCTTGGTCACGCCGCCGGACTTCTTGGTGTCGTACTCAAAGTATGCCTGGACGTACTGATCTGTGTTGTCGCCGATGATCTTGATGGAGTTCTTGTTGGCTCCCACAGTGCCGTCGGACCCCAGGCCCCAGAACTTGCAGCTGATGGTCCGGGCGTCCGCTGTCAGCACGTTCTCCCCCACGGGCAGGGAATGGTGGGTTACATCGTCGGTAATCCCCACGGTAAAGCGGTCTTTCCGCTGCCCCTCCATGTTGTCGAAAACGGCGATCATCTGGGCGGGGGTGACGTCCTTGCTGGAGAGACCGTACCGTCCCCCCAGGACACGCACCTGCCGCCCGCCCTGCTGGAGGACGGAGCATACGTCCTTATAGAGAGGCTCGCCGCCGGCGCCGGGCTCCTTGGTGCGGTCCAGCACGGTGAGGAGTTTACAGCTCTCCGGCAGGGCGGCCAGGAAGTGCCTGGCGCTGAAAGGCCGGTACAGCCGGACCTGGAGAAAGCCTGTCTTTCGTCCCCGCTGATTCAAATATTGAACCGCCTCCCGGAGGCAGCCGGAGACGCTGCCCATGGCCGCCACAACCTGCTCCGCCTCCGGATCGCCGTAGTAGCTGAAGAGCCGGTAATCCCGGCCCGTCAGGGCGGACATCCGGTCCATGTACTCCTCCACAATGCCGGGAACGGCGTCATAGTAGGGATTCACCGCCTCCCGCAGCTGAAAGGCGGTGTCCGGGTTGATGACGGTGGAGCGCATGAGGGGGTGCTCGCTGTTCAGCGCGTTTGCCCGGAAGCGGTTCAGGGCCTCCCGGTCCAGCATTTCGGCAAGATCGCCGTAGTCCAGCACGTCGATCTTCTGGATCTCATGGCTGGTCCGGAAGCCGTCAAAGAAGTGCATGAAGGGCACCCGGCTTTTGATGGCGGCCAAGTGAGCCACCGCCGCCAGGTCCATGCACTCCTGCACGCAGGAGGAGGCCAGCTGGGCAAAGCCTGTCTGGCGGCAGGCCATGACGTCGGAGTGGTCGCCGAAGATGGAGAAGGCGCTGGTGCCAACGGTTCGGGCAGCCACATGGATGACGCCGGGCAGCAGCTGGCCCGCGATGCGGTACAGGGGCGGCACCATCAGCATCAGGCCCTGACTGGCGGTGTAGCTGGTGGTCAGGGCCCCGGTTTCCAGAGAGCCATGCATGGCCCCGCAGGCCCCGGCCTCGCTCTGCATCTCCATGAGCCGCACGCTCTGGCCAAAGATGTTTTTCATTCCGTTGGCGGCCCAGGTGTCCACGTGCTCCGCCATGGGGCTGGAGGGCGTGATGGGATAGATTGCCGCGACTTCGGTAAAGGCGTAGCTGGCGTAGGCGGCGGCCTCGTTGCCATCCATAGTCTTGCGTTTCATATTCTTCCCCCTGTTCTGATTTTCTCGGTTTCTGCAAATGACAGACGATGTTATCATACATCTATTATGGCAGTCGGACATCATACTGTCAAGCACAAAAGTGCGCGGTGGCAGAAAAGAAAGGAGTTTTTGCGTACTGTTCCGCAGAACTTGCGTAAAACTGGGAAAATTGTACAAAATAAATGGACCGCTTTTTTCTGATTCTCCGAATTTGGAAAAAACGCGTAGGTTTTCCTTGCATCCTGCGCCTGAGTGATGTATGATGGGCACAAGGCTTGGAAACGTTACCAGTAACGTTTCCAAGATGCGAACCGTCATAAAAAAACAAACAGGAGGAACATGAAATGAAGAAGAGACTCTTGACCCTGGCCCTGTGCGGCGTCATGGCGTTGTCCCTGGCCGCCTGCGGCGGCGGAAACGGCGGCGGCAACCCGCCCGCCGACAGCGGAAGCTCCGACGGCGGCAATGCCGGCGCGGCCTCCGGCTCCGTGTACTACCTGAACTTCAAGCCCGAGCAGGACGGCGACTGGCAGGAGCTGGCCAAGGCCTACACCGCCGAGACCGGTGTGGAGGTGAAGGTTCAGACCGCCGCCTCAGGACAGTATGAGGCCACACTCATGAGCGAGATGGCCAAGACCGAGGCCCCCACCCTGTTCCAGGTCAATGGACCCGTGGGTCTTGCCAACTGGAAGGACTACTGCTATGACCTCAGCGGTTCCGCTCTGGCCGGTGAGCTCTCCAGCCAGGACTTCGCCCTGAGGGACGGCAGCGCCATGTCCGGCATCGCCTACGTCATCGAGACCTACGGCATCATCGTCAACACCAAGCTGCTGGGCGACGCCGGCTACACTCTGGACGGGATCAAGTCCTTTGCCGACCTGAAGAAGGTGGCTGAGGACATCACCGCCCGCTCCGGCGAGCTGGGCTTCTCCGCTTTCACCTCCGCCGGCATGGACGGCTCCTCCGACTGGCGCTTCAAGACCCACCTGGCTAACCTGCCCATCTACTTCGAGTATGAGGCCGACGGCATCGGCGATACCGACGCCATCAAGGGCACCTATCTGGACAACTACCGGGCCATCTGGGACCTGTATATCAACAACTGCACCTGCGCGCCCACCCTGCTCTCCGCCAAGACCGGCGACGACTCTGTTGCGGAGTTCGTCACCGAGCAGGCTGTGTTCTACCAGAACGGCACCTGGGCCTACGGCGACGTGGCCGACGTGGGTGAGGAGAACCTGGGGATGCTGCCCATCTACATCGGTGTGGGCGACGAGGCTAACCAGGGCCTGTGCACCGGCACCGAGAACTACTGGTGCGTGAACAAGAACGCCTCCCCGGAGGATATTCAGGCCACCCTGGACTTCATGTACTGGTGCGTTACTTCCGAGACCGGCCTGGAGTATCTGTGCTCCGGCGACCACATGGGCTTCGTCATCCCCTTCAAGGGCAACCTGGAGTCCAGCAACCTGCTGGTGAACATCGCCAACGACTATGTGGCCAACGGGACCACCAGCATCAAGTGGTGCTTCCCCACCATGCCCTCTGAGGAGTGGAAGAACGTTCTGGGCTCTGCCCTGACCAACTACGCCGCCGATCAGACCGACGCCAACTGGGAGACCGTGCGGGCCGCCTTTGTGGACAACTGGGCCGCTGAGAAATCCAAGTAAAGCGCCATACCGGGGCGGACGGAAATGATCCGCCCGCCCCGTTCGTTTCCTGCCTCACTACACTCTGAGATCAAGGAGGCTGCGTAAGCCATGGAAAAATCCATCAAGCGATATTTCCCCGTATTCCTGGGCCCCACGTTCCTGGCCTTCATCATCGGCTTTATCGTCCCCTTCATCATGGGACTGTATCTGTCCCTGTGTGACTTCCGCACGGTAACCGACGCCAAATTTGTGGGCCTTTCCAACTTTGTCAAGGCGTTTCAGGATGCGGAGTTTCTCCACGCCTTCCTCTTCACCTCCGCCTTTACCGTGGTGACAGTGGTGCTCATCAACGTCATCGCCTTCGCGGTGGCCATGGTGCTGACCCAGAATGTCCCCGGCACCAACATCTTCCGCACCACCTTTTTCATGCCCAACCTCATCGGCGGCATTGTCCTGGGCTACATCTGGCAGCTGATCTTCAACGGCATCCTGGCCCGGTACGACCTGGCTCTGAAAATCAGCGCCAAGTACGGCTTCTGGGGCCTTGTGATCGTGCTGTGCTGGCAGCAGATCGGCTACATGATGATTATCTACATCGCCGGACTCCAGTCCATCCCCGGAGACCTGAACGAGGCAGCTCAGATTGACGGTGCAAGCGCCTGGCAGCGGCTGTGGAACGTGACTATCCCCAACATGATGCCCTCCATCACCATCTGCACGTTCCTGACGCTGACCAACGGCTTCAAGCTCTTTGACCAGAACCTGTCCCTCACTGCCGGCGAGCCCATGAAGCAGACCGAGGGACTGGCCCTGAACATCTTCAACACGTTTTACGCCCGTGTGGGCTGGCAGGGCGTGGGCCAGGCCAAGGCCGTGGTATTCTTCATTCTGGTGGTGGGGCTGGGACTGCTCCAGCTGCGGATGACCCGCTCCAAGGAGGTGCAGCAATAATGAAAACCAGGAGAAAGGGCTGGATCGCCACGGCGGTCCTCACCATTGTGGCGGTCTTTTATGTCTCGCCGCTCTTCATCGTGCTGATGAACTCCTTCAAGAAAAAGGCCTTCATCAACCTGGAGCCCTTCAAGATGCCCAGTGAGAAGACCTGGATCGGCGGGGAGAACTACGCGAACGCCATCAATGACTACGGCTTTTTGAAGGCCGTGCTGTGGACGCTGGTCATCACCGTGGGCTCCGTGGTGGTGATTCTGATCTGCACGTCCATGTTCGCCTGGTTCATCACCCGGGTGAGCAACCGAACCACCAGGAGCCTCTACACCCTGTGTGTGTTCTCCATGGTGGTGCCCTTCCAGATGGTGATGTTCACGCTGTCCCTGGTTACCGACCGGCTGCGGCTGAACACCCCTTGGGGCCTCATCATCATCTATCTGGGCTTCGGCGCGGGCCTTGCGGTGTTCATGTTCTGCGGATTTGTGAAGTCCATCCCCATCGAGATCGAGGAGGCCGCCATGATCGACGGCTGCTCTCCCCTGCGAACCTTCTTCTCCGTGGTGCTGCCCATCATGAAGCCCACCTACATCTCCGTTGGCATTCTGGAGACCATGTGGATCTGGAACGACTTCCTGCTGCCCTACCTGACGCTGGACCTGAACAAGTTCAGCACCATCTCCATCGTCATCCAGCGGATGCAGGGCTCCTACGGCCGGGTGGACATGGGCGCCATCATGGCCTCGCTGGTGCTGGCCATCATCCCCATCATCGTCTTCTACCTCAGCTGCCAGAAGTATATCATCAAGGGCGTGGCGGCCGGCGCCGTCAAAGGGTGAGACTTGCGTTTTGCCAGCCGGTATGGTATAATATTTGGTCGAATTATAAGGAATTATAAGGAGAGAGGGGACGCGGTTTGACCATTAAGGATATTGCCCGGCTGTCCGGGTGCGGTGTGGCCACCGTGTCCCGGGTGCTGAACCAGCACCCTGACGTCAGCGAGGAGACGAGGCGGAAGGTGCTGGCTGTGGTGGAGGAGTACGGCTTTCAGCCCAACAATAACGCAAAGCACCTGAAGCAGCAGGCCGGAACGGGTATTATCATCCTGGTGAAGGGTACCCAGAATATGCTCTTCGCCGATCTGGTGGAGCGGGTGCAGACGCTTTTGCAGGAGAACGACCGGGAGGCCGTGGTCTACTATCTGGACGAGGACGCCGACGAGGTAGGCTACGCCCTCCAGCTGTGCCGCGAACGCAAGCCCATAGGGATTTTATTTCTGGGCGGCGATGTGGAGATGTTTGGAGCGAGGTTCCGCGGGATCAGCGTGCCATGCGTGCTGCTGACCAACACTGCAGGAGAGCTGGAGTTTGAGAACCTCTCCTCCATTACCACCGATGACGGCGAGGCCGCCGCCCAAGTCATTGACTTCCTGGCGGAGCGGGGCCACCGGCGGATTGGGATTCTGGGGGGCAACTGGGTCTGTTCCCAGATCAGCTACCGCCGGCTGAAGGGATGCGAGAGAACCTTCGCCCGGCTGGGCCTGCCCTTTGACCAGGAGCGCCAGTGCGAGCCCTGCCGCTACTCCATGGGGGAGGCTTACGCCGCCACTCTGCGGCTGCTGGAGCGCTGTCCGGACCTCACCGCCATCTTCGCCGTCAGCGACGTAATGGCCATGGGCACCATCCGGGCATTGCGGGACCTGGGAAAACGGGTGCCAGAGGACATTTCGGTGGTTGGCTTTGACGGAATCGCCATGGCCAACTACTCCGTCCCCCGGCTGGCCACCGTCCGTCAGGACACCCAGCGGCTGGCGGAGCGGGGGGTGGACATCCTGCTCCACAATATCGAGCGGAAAAACCGCCCCGTCCACGAGGTGGTTCCCTTCCAGCTGATTCCGGGCGAGAGTGTGGCCCGGCTGGACGGGGAGCTGTCTTCCAACTGATTTTATATGAAAGGGGATTCCAACGTGAGAAGAGCCGGAATCCTGATGCCCATATCCGCCCTGCCGTCCCCCTGCGGGATCGGGACGCTGGGAGCGGCGGCCCGGGAGTTTGCGGACTTTCTGTCCGCCGGGGGACAGTCCTGCTGGCAGATTCTGCCGGTGTGTCCCACCAGCTTCGGGGATTCGCCCTACCAGTCCTTCTCCTCCTACGCCGGAAATCCCTACTTCATCGACCTGGAGGACCTGGCATCGGAGGGACTGCTGGAGCCGGGGGAATTCCGGCACCTGCGCTGGGGGGACAATCCCGCCCGGGTGGATTACGGACTGCTGTATGAGACCCGTTACCCCGTGCTGCGGAGGGCCTGCGGCCGTCTGCTGGAGCAGGACCCGCCGGACTTTGCCCGGTTCCGTGAGGAACACGGGGACTGGCTGGAGGACTACGCTCTGTTCATGGCCTTGAAGGAAAAGCACGGAGGCGTGTCCTGGTTCCAGTGGCCGGAGGGAGAGCGGCTCCGCCGCCCCGGGGCGCTGGACGCCGCCCGGGAGGAGCTGGCGGAGGAGATTGCATTCTGGCGGGCGGTGCAGTATCTGTTTTTCCGCCAGTGGAAAGCGCTGAAAGATTACGCCAACGGCAAGGGGCTCTCCATCATCGGGGACCTGCCCATCTATGTCTCCGGGGACAGCGCCGACGTGTGGGCCAATCCCGAGCAGTTCCAGCTGGATGGCGAGGGACGGCCCACTGAGGTGGCGGGCTGCCCGCCGGACGGCTTCTCCGCTGACGGCCAGCTGTGGGGCAATCCCCTCTTCGACTGGGAGCGGATGGCGGATGGCGGCTATCAGTGGTGGCTGCGCCGGATTGCCTTCCAGTTCCGCATTTACGACACCCTGCGCATCGACCACTTCCGTGGCTTTGACGCATACTATGCCATTCCCTATGGGGATGCCACGGCCCGGAACGGCCGCTGGCGGCCCGGCCCCGGCATTGGATTTTTCCGGGCCGTTGAGGCGGCCCTGGGGCCCCGGGACATCATCGCCGAGGACCTGGGCTTTCTCACCGACTCGGTGCGCAGGCTGTTGGAGGAGACGGGCTACCCGGGGATGAAGGTGCTGGAGTTCGCCTTTGACAGCCGGGACACCGGCGGGGGCTACCTGCCACACTGCTACACGCCCCACTGTGTGGTCTATACCGGGACCCATGACAACGACACAATCCAGGGCTGGATGCAAAACGCCCCGCCCGCGGACGCGGCGCTGGCCAGGGCCTACCTGCGGCTGAGCGAACAGGAGGGATTTCACTGGGGCATGATGCGCTCCGCCTGGGCCTCCGTGGCGGAGCTGGCGGTGATGCAGTTCCAGGATTTGCTGGGGCTTGGCAGCGAGGCCCGGATGAACATCCCCTCCACCCTGGGGGGGAACAACTGGCGCTGGCGGACGGTGCCGGGGACCTACGGTCCGGAGCTGGCCTGGCGGCTGCGGCGGGAGATGGAGGTCTACCAAAGACTTCCGGCCCGGTAGCCCTGCGGCGTCTCAGGCCCCCGTATAGCGGGCGGCCTGGGAGCCCCTATAAGGCTTTTACCGGCAAAGCCTATTTTTCACAAATGGGGAAAGCCTTTCATAATTTGCGGCTGCGTATTTATTTTTTGCCCGTGTTGCCGCTGTCCCTTGTGTTTTTCCATGGAATCACCTCCATGCCGATGTCATAATCGCTTTTTCTCACTTGCACAAGTATATATTTTGCGCAATCTGTCGCAAGTATATTTCTGCAACATTTCATCTTGAATTTATATTTGCATAAGTATATAATAATCAGAAAAGCGGGGACGGCGACGGCGACGGCCAGGATTCGACACACGGCGAAGAACGCCAGCAGGGTCATAGCCATGGCCACGATAAATGCCAGCAGGTTGGTGGGCACTTTTTCCCAGGTCAGCTTCTTGACCACCTCTTTTTGACGGCCTTCCAGTGTCATAAAAGCATAATTGGCCATGTTCTCACCCCCAAAACCATAAAAAAATTAGGCTACACTTGGCCGTGTGGCCTTGTGTGACCTGATAGTAATGGCTGCTTTGTCTTGCTCTTTCCAAAGTGGTGCTTGACATTGATCGAGAAGTCCAGTATAATAAAAAGACCTCAAAACTTGAACACACTGCATCTGATAGTTGTGGTAAGGTGGATGCCGACTCAAAAAGACAGGTGTAGATTTGCTTTTGTCATTTTCATAATCTGTTGTTATAAGTGTACTTTGTAAACAAAAAGGCTTTATTTTTTTGTACAACAAATTATACGTTATTGTTCCTCCGTGACTATAAAATCGTGGTAAATTTTCCCTATTTACTATTATGTGAGAGTGCTTTTGATTTATCTTGGTTAAGTCTTTAGCCTTTTGCTCTTTAATTAATACTGTTGTCAGGCTGATGGATCTTGGACATGGAGCTGGTGACGAGAAAAATATTTGATTTGTGTACCAAGTGCCCTGATGAGATTATTGGCGAAACTCAGTATCTATATTTTTAGAGATGTCATTGTTCCTGCGGCCTTAAACAGTGTTTGTGCAAACTATGCACACAGGGATAGAGATTTATTGGAATCTGTTTATTTACCTAAAACAATTGGTCAGGCAGGCATGAATTTAGTACATTAAAATCCGGGTATAGCGCAGTTGGTAGCGCGCGTGGTTCGGGACCACGAGGCCGTGGGTTCAAATCCCGCTACTCGGACCATGCGGAGTGTCCTTATAGGATTTGAGTATCCTTGGAGGACACTCCGCATTATTTTTGCTCAAAACCCTATACGGCAATCCGTGACCGGGATAAGGTACAATAAGCTGCGCAAAAACACAAAGAGACATAGTTTGCAGCCCTCTGGTAGAATGAAGTAGCGACACACTATTCTGAAAGAAGTCTACAAACCATGTCCGAATCAAGTTTATCATAGCGGGTGAAAACGCGGCGAAAGCGTCTGATACGCCGAAACAACCTCTCGACCTGATTGCGTTGCTTGTACAACTGCTCATCATAGCTCCAGGGGTTTTTCCGGCTCTTCTTTGGAGGAACAGCAGGCAAATACCCAAGCGCCAGAGCTGGGGCTCTCGTTTCGTCACCTTCATAGGCCCGATCCATCAGCAGATGAACCGGACGGGCAACCGGACCGAGCCGCCGCAAAAGAGCACGGCCTTCCGGAGCGTCGCCGCAGACAACGCAAACGCTGCCCCACCCGATCAGATGCGGCGACATATGAAGTTTGGTACTCCATCCTCCCCGTGTTCTCCAGATGGACTGTGGCCCACTTTTTTCAAAGTACCCATTTCATTTGGATGAACCTTGATGCAGGTGGAATCCAGGCTCACCATATTTACTTGGACCTGAATGATACTCAACTGCTGCCAATGCAGGAATACTGCTTGCAGGATTCCTGCATTGGCCCAGCGGTTTATCTGGACATAGATTACATGCCAATCTCCGTATTCTTTGGGCAAGATCCTCCATTTGCACCCGTTTTCTACGATGTACAGCACTGCGTTCAACACTTCCAGGCTGCTGATTTTTGCTGGCTTCCGCTGTTTGGGAAAGCAGTCTTTCATCTGCTCATATTGTTCTATTGTCAGCTTTATCCTCTTACTATATCGCAATTTCCTTTATGCGAACAGCCCCCAGCAAGCGGTTTGGTGTCCTGCGGGAAGCTCTGCGATGTCCTTCTCAGGCAGAACAGCATGGCCTGCCTGGGCTGGGATGTGCACCGCTGGGCGGCACGGCAGACGCAGACCCGGCCGGAGAGCGTCAAGGAGGAGCTGCGCATTTTTCCGGTGACTCTACCGGCCTTCCTGTATGGAACCCCACACGGCCTGTTCCGCTTATGAAGCATACAGCGTCTCCTGCCACGGAAAGGAGCTGCTGCACGTCAAAAAGATGATCTTCGGCAAGCAGGTGCGGCGGTAATCACCGGGCCTGAGAAAAAACATTCCCGTCCGCCGGCTTTGGCGATGAATTTTGAGAGGAGAGAGAATATGATAATACTTGATGACATGCAGTCTTGTTATGGGTGTGGCGCCTGCTTTAACGCGTGCCCAGTGGGCGCAATTGACATGAGGGAAAACACAGAGGGATTTCTGGAGCCGGTCATAGACGAAAGCAAATGTATCTCCTGCGGGAAATGCAAGCAGGTGTGTCCGTCCATAAACCGCCAATATCCGAATGATCCGGAGCCGGATATGTACGCCTTTTCCGCGGAAGAGAAGATCCTGCATGACAGTTCCTCGGGAGGAATTTTCACCTTTCTCGCTGAGCATATCTTGCGGGCAGGAGGCTATGTCGTAGGCGCCGCCTATGATTCGCAGTATTATGTGAATCATACGATCATACACAGCGTGGACGGGCTGGATAAAATCCGGCGCTCAAAATATCTGCAGAGTGCTACGGGCAGCACTTTCCATAGAACAAAAGAGCTTCTGGAGGCTGGCGAATCTGTCTTATACAGCGGCTGTCCATGCCAGATCGCGGGCCTGCTGCGTTTTTTGGGGAGGGATTATGATCAGCTGTATACTGTGGACCTGCTGTGTCACGGCGTTCCCTCGCCCAGGCTGTTTCAGGAGCATCTGAGAAATACCTATGGAGGCATTCAGAAGATCGAGGATGTTGAGTTCCGAAGCCGGGAGGGGTGGGCCAGCCTCTTCAGGGTGAAACTGCGGAATGGAAAAACCAGAACAGCATATAACAACAACAGTGTCTATATGCAGTCTTTTCTGCGGGATATCAATTTGCGTGCCTCATGTTTTCAGTGTCAATACAGCAGGCTTCCGCGTCAGGGAGATGTGACGATCGGTGATTTATGGGCGGCGGCAAATTGCGGTTTATCGTTTGATTACAGAAAAGGCGTGTCTGTCGTCTTACTCAACAACGAAAAAGGTTCGGCACTGTTTCGGGATGCCCTCTCCAAGCCGAAATATCAGTTCCATGTTCAGAAAATACACGGCAGGGATGTGGAAAAACCCTGCGACACGAAATGGCTAAACGCAAATATCTTTCATCCGGTTACATCCGGTAATGTAGCCAGACAAAAGAAATTCTTCAGCGACTGTTCTTCTATGGGATTTGAACGCGCCGTTCACCAGACATTGCATAAATTTGATGTGGGGCTCATGCTCTATCTGGGCGACAATTACGGAAGCATCGCCACAAACTATGCCCTCTACAATACGATCAGCGGTATGGGACGAAGCGTCGCGGTCCTGGACCATCTGGTCATCTCAGGCAATGAGGTCTTGAAGTTTGCCCGGAAACACATGAAATTATGCAGCAGCTTTTTGGAGCGGGACGACGAGCAGGGGACAAACCAGTGCTTTGATACATTCGTCACCGGTTCCGACATTGCATGGGATTGGGTGATGAACCCCGACAGACCCCTGCCTCTCATGATGCTGGGATTTGCCGGCCAGGATAAGCGGATCATATCTTACGCCCCGTCCCTTGGCGCAAAAAAGGGAGCGGCAAATATCACGGAACCCGAAAGATCTCTATATTCCCACTATTTGGAGCGCTATGACGCCATATCGGTGCGTGAGGATTACGGAGTCGATATGTGCAGAGATTTGTTCGGCGTTGAGGCAGCGCAGGTACTGGACCCGGTCCTTCTGTGCGGCAGAGACGTCTGGGATAAACTCAGCGACACCTCGCAGCTGAAATTTGACGGGGAGTATCTTCTTGCATATATTTTGGACCCGGATCCCAATAAGCGGAAGGCCGTTCTCGAAACCGCGAAGAAGCTGAACATGAGGGCTGTTGTGATCTTGGACCAGACATTAAATTACCAGGGCAACAAAAAGCGCATGAATATGGATGAGAGCATTGTGCGGCCCGAATTTGCCGGGTGGCTTGCATATTTCCGCCATGCCAGTTATGTGATTACGGATTCCTTCCACGGCGCATGCTTCTCGCTGATCTACGGGAAAAAATTCGCGGCAATCAAGAACCGGTCAAAGGGGCGGTTCGACTCACTGGCAAGATTAACGGGATGCCCCTTCCTGTTTTTTGAAAACAGTGCGCAGCTATTGCAAAAACCGGACCTTTTTCCAGATCTGGATTATGACTCTGTTCATAGGCGAATGGAATTGAGCCGGATGGAATCGGAAAAATGGCTGCGCTCAGCACTGGATGTTGAAATAAAACCGAAAACCAGCAGTGATTCTGCAAAGCTGTTATATCAATATTTTCTATCACTCCGGGATACGAGGAACCGTCTGAACCGCACTGTGAGGGAATACGCCTATGAAGCGGCGCAAAAAAGTGAAATTGAAACGGCGATGCGGGCCGGAAGAACCTGGATGGACATTGTACATGCGAAAAACGGTATCACTCCGGGAACCTCGGCGCTGCGAGAGATCGGGAGTCTGCGGGATTACTTTTCGGCATTGCGGGCATCCCCCAAATATGTAATCATATTGTCCGGCAGAAATGAATGTTCCACTTATTTCGGAAAATTTTTGGAGATCACAGGCCTGCCGCTGCGGAAAGATGTTGTATGGCGAAACAGCTATGTGGCGGTAATGGATGGGGAAACCGTCAAGATTGACGAAAAATCAACAGAGGAAATCAACGTAAACTACGAGTTCATCGCAGGGCATCCAAAGTACAGCGTTGAATATTTGAACAACAGATTAAATTTCAGCTGTATGCCGCTGAAGTGCTGCGGGATCCGGATCAAAAGCAAGGGTTTCGTCGAACCCACGGGAGCGTCAAAAAGTGAGATTGTCATTGACAATATCGACTATTCCATGAATAGAGTCGGGTTAAACATCGTAGTCATTGACAAGGAGACAGGCGATATTGCCGACTCCATCAGCGTCAATACATATTCTGACTCGGGCCTGAAGATTAACCGATAATTTCTGCCCCAGCCGCAGTGGCTGCCGCGGCACCCCTGGCATTTTGCTCGTACCGGGCATTTTTACGCCGCCCGCTCCGGCAGCTCATTCAGCGCCTCTTCCGCGCTGCCTCGGACCATTTCCTTAAGCTGGTCCTTCATTACCTCCTGGTTTAGCGGTACAATCTTCTCAGACATGGTTTACAAACTCCTTTCAGAATGGAGAGTCGCAGTTTCATTCTGAAAGGAGTTTTGTAAACCGTGTTTTTTTATCATTGATTTTCTGCAACTGTGCTTAATTTATCTGTTTTCAAAAAATGAAGGTGGATATTATGTGAAAACGTGTACATTTCCGCAAGAGACTTTTTTGTATCAGTTTATCAAGAGCATAGCACAAAAGTTCCTGAATTTCAACACTTCGAGGGGAAATTTTTCTGCTGAATCCACTTTGCGGAAATGTACACATTTTTGCAAAGATGCTGGCAGAGGCAGAGCGGGGAGGCAGTGGAGCCATGGCGCAAAGCAGTTTGTCCGGCCAGCCGGCGGTCCGCCCACGGGCGGACTCCAGCCAGACGAAAGACGCGGGTGAGAGGGCTGGCGGCCACAGCCGGAAGAAGCTGGACCTGACTGGACAGCGGTACGGAAAGCTGACGGTGCTAGCGCCGGCGGAGAACATCGGAGGCCGGACGGCCGCCGGTGCAACTGCGGCCGGGAGACCGTCGTAAAGACCCGTCATATGCGGTCCGGCCATACAAAGAGCTGCGGCTGTCAAAATGGCCTTGGAGGACCGGGAACTGTGCTGGGATTGACGTACATTGACGGTACCTGCGTGGAGATGCTGGCAGCCAAGACCGTGCGGCGCGGCAATACCGGCGGAGTCCCCGGTGTGAAGACGCGGTGAAAGCCCGGAAAGAGGCGGAAGAGGCGCTGCACGACGAGTTTTTGCGGGAAGTCGGCAGAGAGACAGAGCGGGAGGGATGACCGCGTGGAGGGTGTGGACTTCATACCGCTGCGGCACACGGAACATGCAATATGGGTCAATCATGATGCCGTTTTCCCGTAAAGCGGATCCGCTTTACGAGAAAGGCTGATGCTCCGGAGCATCAGCCTTTCTCGCTACTGCGGCATTTTTGTGCTGCAATGACACTTGATACGCCTGAGAGAGCGCCATACAACATTTGGAAGGGAAGTGTTTGGATGGATCAGAGGCCGGGTGAGGAGAGCCGGGATGGGCTGACAGGGGTGCTGATGAAAGACTCTGCCGAAACGCGGATTATCTCCAGAATGTGGGAAAAGCGCAAAGGCACGCTGTTCCTGTGCAATGTGAATGATATGAAGCGGATCAACGAGCAGTACGGGCATCTGATGGGGGACGAGTGCCTGAAGCAGGCGGCCCGGATCCTGTCCTATATGATTTGCGCGGATGACGTTCTGGGACGGCGGAGCGGAGATCAGTTTATGATCTATATGCCGGACTGCCGGGATGAGAGACAGGCGGAGGATGCCAGTAAGCGCTTTAACAACCGCTTCCGCACCAGCGGAGGAAAGGTGGGGGACAAAATCCCGCTCTCCGCAACGGTCGTGTGGGCGCTGCAGACCCCCGCGGATACCTGGCCGGAGCTTCTGGCCCGGGCCGACGGGGAGATGGAGCGGGAGCTGGCCGACATGGAGTCCGCATGGAAGCAGAGCCCGCGGAGCAGGGACCGCTATATCAGGGATGTCAAGCAGGTCCGGAAGGAGCTGGCGGAGCAGATTCGAAAACCGGGGGCCTACTGCCGGGACTATGAGACATTTAAGGGCATTTACCGCTTTTTGGCCCGTGGGATCATCAGAAGCGGGCAGAAGGCGTGTGTGATTCTGATCACAGTGGTGAACGAGGAGGGGGGAAGCCCCTGGCTCAAGGAAAAAGATACGCTGATGAAGCAGCTGGGCAGCCAGATCGAGGCCGCGCTTCGGATCGGGGACGTGTACACCAGATACTCCAGCAGCCAGTATCTCCTCCTTGTCATTAACACCACGGAGCGTCAGGCGGATAAAATCGCGGAACGGATCAGGGAGCAGTTCCTCGCCAGCCGGGAGGGGAACGATGTATTGATCCACAACTGCTATGAGCTGCAGCCGGCCCAGATCAGCAAGGGAGCGGACGGCGGATCCGAAAAAATCACGAAGGAGCAGCGGACGTGATGAAAGAAGCGCTGAGTGTGAGGATGTTCGGCGGGTTCTCCGCCGCCTACGGAGGAGAGGTTCTGGCCTTTGGAGGGCAGAAGGACCCGAAATTTAAACAGCTGTTTCAGATTTTGATGACCAGGCCGGGGCGGGAATTCAGCAAGAGGGAGGTCGTGGAGAGCCTCTATGATTGTGAGGCGGTGGAGGACGCCAACGCGAGCCTCAACAACACGATCTTCCGTCTCCGCAAGTATCTCCGGAACTCGCCGCTGCCCCCGGGAGAGTATCTGGTTTTGAAGGATGGAATGCTGCGCTTTGACGGCGGGATTGCGGTGGAGTCAGACGCATGGGCCCTGGAGTGCGCGGGCCGGGAGCTGACAGAGGAGCGGGACAGGGGGAAGCGGGCGGAGCTCTGCGGGAAGATCTGCGAGCTCTACCGGGGCGAGCTTCTGCCCCGGATCTCCAATGAGCTCTGGGTGATTGAGAAGAGCAAGGAATACAAGGAAATTTATTTCAATGCGCTGGATATCCTGTTTTCTTACTTAAAGGAAGAGGACGATTATAAAAATATTGAGCGTCTGGCGGCTCACGCGTGTGAAATCTATCCCTGCGAGGGATGGGAGAGCTGGTGGATCGAGAGTCTGCTGGTGCTGGGATGCCGCGAGGAGGCGGAGCGGGTGTACCGGGAGACCGCGGAGCGTGTGCAGGAGATCGGGGGGTTCCTCTCCAGGGAACAGCAGGAGAGGTTCCACAAGGTCGGTGCGCGGATCTGCTATCCGGAGGGAACGGCGGAGGAGATTGGAAAGTGCCTGATGGAGCCGGAGGCGGAGGAGGGAGCTTACGGCTGTACGCTCCCGGGGTTTTCTGACTGTTTCCGCATGCTCAAGCGGGTGACGGCCCGTCGGGGGCCGATCTGTTTCAGCCTGCTGCTGTGTACGATTCTGGACGCGGGGGGACGCCCCATACAGGATCGGAGGGCCTGCGAGAAGCAGGGGGAAAGACTCTGCATGTCCTTTAAGAAATATCTCCGCAGGGGGGATATCTACGCGAAATACAGTGAGAACCAGTATTTATTGCTGTGTACCGGCGCGGAAAGAGGGAATTTTTCCGATATAGGGCTCCGCCTTGACATGGACTTTCGGAAGCGGTGCGGCGGCCGGGGCGGCATCAGCTGCCGGCTGCTGGATGAGGGGAGGGCGTGGTAGCCCGGCCTGCCGGAGGGCCGGAGACGGAACTAAGGCTGCCAGGACTTGCCAAAAAGAAATTAAATTTTCGTAGAGAAAACGTGAAATGAAAGAGGTTGCGAAAGAGGCGGCCTGTTATACTAGCTATGATAAAAGGTCCGGGCAAGAATTTGCGGTGAAAATCTATGACGATGGGGGATATAATTATGGAGAAGACTCGTAGGAAGAGTAAGGCCAACAAGGTCTTGAAGGCTGCCGGCGCAGCCGGCTTTGCTCTGGGCGGCGCGATGCTGAACACCAATATGGTGTTTGCGGCAGAGGCTCAGGTTGTTGAGGAGCTCCGGGAAGAGGAGATTGCCGATAGTGTTGAGCGGGAGCTTACGGCGGAGCTGGAGGAAAAGGCTTCGGACCAGGAGCTGCAGCTGGACGAGGCAGCGGAGGAGCAGACGGTTGAGGACGATGTGAGTGCTGAGGACACCGATCCCGCTGGGGACGCCAATGCCACCGAGGACACCGAGCCCGCTGGTGACGCCAATGCCACCGAGGACACCGCCCCCGCCGGTGACGCCAATGCCACCGAGGACACCGATCCCGCCGGGGACGCCGGTTCCACTGAGGATGCCGGCTCCACTGAGGATGCTGGTTCCACCGAGGACGCCGGCTCCACTGAGAACGCCGGCTCCACTGAGGACGCCGGCTCCACCGAGGACGCCGGCTCCACTGAGGATGCTGGTTTCACCGAGGACGCTGGTTCCACTGAGGATGCCAGCTCCACTGAGGACGCCAATATCACCGGTAGTACCGAGGGCCCTGCGGATGCCGAGATTCCTGCGGATGCGCCTGATGCCGCGAATCCCGAGAATCCCGTTGTTAGCGAGAGCACCGAGACCCTTGACACTTCGACTCTGCCGCAGACTTCGGAAGAGGTGGTTGAAACCTCTGTGGCCAATTCCACCTCGGGGTCCAATTCCGTTGATGAGTTCCTCGAGGAGAGCGAGACCGCGTCTGCGGTGGCTTCGGAGAGTCATTACGAGGTGGGCAGCCTGTCCGGCTCCAACTCTGACAGCGCCGCCGCCAGCGATACGCTCGTCGATTCCCTGAGCGGCTCCACCAGCGACATGCTCAGCGAGTCCCTGGGTGCCTATAACAGCCTGTCTACCACACCGGAGAACTCCGCTCTTGCTGATTACAGCAATGCGGCTTCCGAGTTGGCTTCCACTTCCGCCGACGGCAATGAGAACCTGACTGCGGCCCAGGATGCTGTGGCTGAGAGCCTGATGAGGTATGACCTTATCAGCAAGGGCCTGACCGTGACTGAAATTGTGAAGAACGATGACGGCACCTTCACGGTCACTTATACGGATGTCTTGGGGAAAGAGGTCTCCGACTTCTACAAGTATCAAGTTGATGAGAGCGGCAAGGTAACTGTCAATAAGGCTGAGATTGTAAACGAAGCAACGGGTGGCTCGCAGACGGGCGTTGTGTCCGGCGGTTCGGGGAATCGGCCGGTAGAGAAGCCCTCCGATATTGGAGCTGATGGGGCACCGGAAATCGATTATGGTACGG